>CAZWJE010000025.1:0-41040 GCA_964634395.1 uncultured Gemmatimonas sp.
GCCTCGAGACCCGACGCGAGCCGGATCGGCGAGTTCCAGTCCTGATACTTCGTCTGACGGTGGAAGTCGAGGAATCCATCCTGGGCTTTCGCCGGGAACTCCGGCGTCACCTGGAGGATGCTCCCGACCCGGTCGTCGTTCAGGGCACGGAAGTACGGCGGCACCACGAACACGGGGCGCTGTAGTGTGAAGCTGTACACCGTGTTGCCGAGCGCCGCCCGGTTCGACGGGTCATCGACCTTCGGGACGATGAACTCGAAGTCCTCGGGTACCTGAGCCGCGACGGTCGCCGCCTCCCCGTTCTTGCCCTGGAAGAGAAGCGCCCGCGCCAGCCCCACACGCGCCGCCGTCACGAGGTTGGCCGCCGTTGCGTGCGAGGACGCACCCGCCACGGCGATCACTTTGCGGAACCGCGCCTCGGCCGCCGCCGCGCCCTGCTCGGGCGTCAATGGCGAGCCCAGGTTCTGCAGGCCGCTGCTCACCACCACCTCGCAGAAGAGTTCGGTCTCGATGAGCGTCCCGTAGCCCGAGGCAAACGCGCCGCGGGCGATGTTGATGTTGCTCGCCGCGTCTTCCACGTCCGCGAGGATCTCCTGGATCCGTTCGCCCGTCGAGATGGCGCGAGCCAGCGGCGCGTAGAAGTCGGGCGATACGGAGGTGTTCCGTGTCCCGACACCCGGCGTGAAGTCGATCGTCCGGCGAGCGATGTCGGTACGGGTCGGGAACGAATCCCCTTCCCATGCCTCACCGCTGAACCAGGCACCATAGACGATCACGTCGTCAAACGCGTCGAAGAAGTTGTTCAGCGCCGACTGCGCGAAGATCGGCGCGTCGTTCAATGGGTCGACGGTGCTGGCGTCGATCACGGTCGGGGTCAATACCTCGAGCCATTCGTCGCACCCCGTCATCCCGACGGTGGCCGCGAACGCGGCCGCCGTCCCCAGAATCCTGAATCGATTACGCATTTATCTCGTGTCCCCGATCAGAAGGAGAGGTTCATCTTCGCGACCAGGCGGCGCGGCTGCGGAACCGTGAAGAACTCCTCACGGACGAATGCTCCCGTGCCGGTGCCCGCGCTGCCCCCACTCAGGACCTCCGGGTCAGGGCCCGTAAAGTCGGTGAAGAGCGCCAGATTACGTACACCGATCGTGAACGAGGCCGAAGACGCACGGAACCGGTTCGCCAGATCCGACGGCAGCAGGTACGTCGCCGCCACCTCCCGGATGCGGACGAAGTCGGCCTTCTCGTAGTATTCCTCGTGAACGGAAGCCACACCCACCTGGATCAGGCCGCCCGCAGCGTCCCGCGATTCCTGGACGAACGGACCGTACCGACGCATCACCTCTTCCTTCGACGCGATCTCCTCGCGCTTGACCGCGAGTTCCGACGTTCCGAAAGACCGGTCGCGGAACTGCTTCGTGTTGTGGTAGATGCGGTTCCCGCCCTTCCAGTCGACCGATCCCGAAAGGATCAGGTTGCCGAGCAGGGTGAGTGAGGAACTGAAGTTGCCCTCGTAGGTCGGCAGCGAGTTGCCGATGAACTCATTGTCGTCGGCGACGATGACACACGGCGCGGGAGTGGACCCGCCGGCCGGGATCGGACAACGTGAATCGCCCGCCTCGAGAACGACTTCGCGGATCTTGCGCGAGGAGAGGTAGCCCAGCGAGTACCCTTCGTCGAAGCGCGCCACGGTGCCGAACGGCGCTACGCCGCCCAGGTCGGTGAGTTCATTCTTGAGGGTCGATCCGGAGATCTGCGCGGTCCACTCGATGTCCGGCGTGCTCACGAGCGTGCCGTGCAGCAGGTACTCGATTCCGGTGTTCTTCACCTCACCGATGTTCGCCCACGGGTTGGACGTGGCGGCGGACGACGGCGGGACCGGCACCTGCAGGAGCAGGTCCGTGTTCGTCTTGTCGAAGTAGGTCAGTTCCAGACCCATGCGGTCATTGAAAAGGCCCGCGTCGAACCCGAGTTCGATCTCCGTTCCGCGCTCGGGCCTCAGGTTCGGGTTGCCCGGGTTGTACGGCTGCACACCGGCGCCCGATCCGCTGCCTCCGTAGATCGCGAAAGGACGCGGCTCGTAGGTCTCGAGCGAGGCACCGGGGTTCGGCGAGCGGCCGGTCTGACCCCACGCGGCCCGCAGTCGAAGCGACGGGATCGCACCGGACAGCCCATCCCAGAAGCCCTCGTCCGAGATCACGTAGCTGACGCCGAACTTCGGCAGGTAGAACGCTTCCGCGTCGGAACCGAAGCTGCTGTTCTTGTCGACGCGCAGTCCGAGGTTGAGGTAGAGCCGGTCGTCCAGGCTCAGATCCCAGTGACCGAGGACACCCACGCGCTTGGTATTCGCGTAGCCCTGCGTCGAGCTGATCTGCGTCGCCGCATCGATCACCCGGTTCGCCGTCGTGACGAAGCCGACACCGTTGCTCGTCAGCCGCTCATATTCCTCGGTGTTGATCTGCGTGCCGAACGAGAACGAACTCCCGATGCGTTCGGTCAGCTGGTTCCGGATCGTGCCCAGGTAGTTGAGGGTGAAGATCTGGTTGCCCACGCGGATCTCTTCCAGGTCGCCCGTGTTCGTGTCACCCTGGTACCAGTTCAGCGTGTTGATCGGGAAGTACTGATACGACCGGCTATTGGTGAGGTCACCGCCCAGGGTCAGCGTGTTCGTGAACCAGGTCGTCGGCGTGTAGTTGATCTGCAGCGAGGGGGTGAATCGGAGGTTCTTGTTCACCGATTCGATCGCCTTGACCGCCTCGAACGGGCGTGAGGCATAGGTGCCGCCGGTCTTGTTCCCCAGCGAGTCCACCAGCACGCTGGAAGGACTGCCGAGGTACGCGATACCGAGGTAGCCGTACACGTTGTTGTCGTTCATCGGCAGCTGAGTGTCGTTGTCCACGATCCCCAGCGCCGCATCGACCGAGACCTTCGAGTTCGGCGTGAAGTTGAAGTTGAGGCGGGCCGTCCTCCGGTCCATCTCGTTGTTCGGAAGGGTTCCGACCTCTTCATCCACACCGAGCGAAACGTAGTAGCCGTAGTTGCTGCCGCCGCCCCGCGCGTTGTAGCCGATGGAACGAAGGTGGCCGCTGCGGAAGACGTCATTGCGGGCGAGCGGGCTGTCCGTGACGACCGTCGAATCCGCCAGACCCGTGCAGAGCCTCGTGGGCAAACCCGGCGCCACGGGCGCGATCGAGGTCGGCGTGCACCGGAGGAAGCTGGTGAGCGGGTCGAAGTTCGGATTGATGTCGTTGTACTCGACCGTAAGGCCCTGAACGAACTGGTTGGCGCCCAGCCGGCCACGCTTGGTGATGATCTGGATCACGCCGGCTGACGCGTCCGCCCCGTAGAGCGTCGCGGCCGCCGGTCCCTTCACGATCTCGATCGACTCGATGTCCGCCGGGTTCAGGTCCGCCAGTCGGCTCTGCGCCTGGCCACCGAGCCAGAGGCCGCCGCCCGCGTTGTCCGACTGGGTTCGCGAGTCGGCGAGCACGCCGTCGATCATTACGAGCGGCTCGTTCGAGAGCGAGATCGAGCCCGCGCCACGGATGCGGATCTGCTGCGCCGTGCCGGTCGAGCCCGAAGAGGCGGTCAGCGATACGCCGGGAACCCGGGCCGTGAGCAGGTCCTGGATGCTCGAGACCGGCGCCCGTTCGGTGATGTCCGACGCGGAGACGCTCGCGACCACCGCCGCCGTTGCCCGCCGCTCGGTCGCGCCGGCCGTACCCGTCACGACGAGTGCGTCCAGCGCGACCGCCGAGGTCGACAGCTGGAAGTCCGCGGTCGCCGTCGCGCCGGTCGCGATCGTCACCGTCTGTGTCGCGCTCGCATACCCCAGGCGCGAGGCCCGGATCTCGAAGCTTCCCGCCGGCACGTTCGAAAGCGTGTACCGACCCTGTACGTTCGAGAGCGTGCCCAGGCTCGTGCCGGACACGAAGACCTGCACGTTCGAAAGCGGTTGGCCCGTGCCTGAATCCACGACCTGACCGCTGATCGTGCCGCCGGCCTGCGCCGACAGCAGCGCCGGGAACCCGGCGACGATGACCAGTACCGCGATCGTTCTGATTAGCTTCTCCATGAATTTCTCTCCACGTGACACCGGTTTCATGAGTGTTCCGGCGCAAGGGTTCCGTTCATTTTCGAAAACGGATGCATACAACTCCACAACGACTGCTGGACCCCATCCTCCTCCTTGTTCGGATGACCTCGAATTCCGTTTCGGAAGGACTCCTCACCGGCACTCGTCGTTCGTCCCGGTGACCGCACCGCGGACCGCGAGGTCCTTCCCATTCGAAGGCACACGGTACGGAGTATCGGCTCGCGCGGACGATGATTCGCGCTCGGCGCCGAAGGATGTACGGCAACCTCCTCCTTTTGGGGGGATACGGTTTCGGTCAAATCCCTGACCGTGTTTCGTAACAATAGAAATATCATATAGAACGAGCGTTCGATAAACGCAATGGGGAGCGCCTGATCGACCAGTGCCCCCGCGCGTCGAACAGGGATTGACCTGAACGATGGGCCGACGGGGTGGTGCGAGTGGAGTCGTGGAGCGGTCGGCGGGTCGGCATGTCTGGCCGCTCTATTGGCGAACGAGCGTGCCCATACAGGCCGCCACCGGGTCACGGCGGATACCGCCTTGGCGAGCGGGGAAAGGAGGCTTCGAAGGACGCGAGCGGACGTCGTCCCGCCCATGCCGAGGGCCGGCCTCAGGGATCCGTCATTCGGGGAGCGCCGACGCCGTCCGCCTCGCGATGGCGAACGGGGTGGCGCGTCAGTCGTCAGCGGGGCGCAGCATCTGCGTGGCGCGGAGGAGCGCACGGGCCTTGTTCAGCGTTTCCTCGTATTCGGACGCGGGGTCGGAGTCCGCGACGATTCCGGCTCCCGCCTGCACGTGGGCTTCCCCGCGCGCGGTGATCATCGTGCGGATGGCGATCGCCAGGTCCATCGTCCGCCCCCCATTCGCGATGTAGCCGACGGCGCCGGCGTAGGGCCCGCGCCGAACGGTTTCCAGCTCATCGATGATCTCCATCGCCCGGACCTTCGGCGCGCCCGACACCGTCCCGGCGGGGAACGACGCCCGCAGGACGTCCATCGCCGTCACCCCATCGCGCAGGTCGCCCTCGACGGTCGAGACCATGTGCAGCACGTGCGAGTACTTCTCGATGATCATCCGCTCGAGAACCCGGACCGTTCCGTAGCGGGAGACCCGGCCGGCGTCGTTCCGCCCCAGGTCGAGGAGCATGAGGTGCTCGGCACGCTCCTTCGGGTCGGCGAGGAGATCGGCGGCGAGTTCCGCGTCTTCGGCGGCCGAGCCACCCCGCCGCCGCGTGCCCGCGATCGGGCGGACCACGACGGTTCCCTCTTCCACCCGCACGAGCACCTCGGGCGAGGAGCCGACGAGCTGGAACCCGTCCAGATCCAGGAAGAAGAGGTACGGTGAGGGGTTGAGCGACCGCAGCACTCGGTAGAGATCGAAGGGTGAAGCGTCGAGGGGTACGCTCAGTCGTTGGGAGAGGACGACCTGGAAGGCGTCCCCGGCGGCGATGTATTCCTGGATGCGGTGGACTCCGGCTTCGAAGTCCGCGCGCGTGACGCTGCTCGTGAAGGGTGGGTCGCTCGCCGGCGCGGTCGCGGGGTCGAGCGGCGCGAGTGGTTCCCCGGCGCGCAACCGGTCGACGAGCCCGTCGATCCGGGCGGTCGCGTCCTCGTACCGCCGTCGGAGTTCGGCTTCATCCGCGTCTTCCACATCCACACCGACGATGACCTTGGCGCGACCGAAGAGGTTGTCGATCGCCAGCATCGCTCCGGTGAGCATGAAGAGCGCGTCGGGAAGACCGAGCGTGTCCGGGGGCGAGTTGGGCAGCCGCTCCACGTGCCGGATGATGTCATAGCCGAAGAATCCGACGGCCCCACTCCAGAAGCGGGGGAGTCCAGGCACCTCCGCCGGCTGGTGCCGCGACATGATCGCGTCGAGGTCCGCGAGCGGGTCGGGGACCTCGGCTCCCTCCGTCCACCCTTCCTCCGGCGACCAACGATCGACCCGGCTCCCCACCAGCCGCCACGCCGCGCGGGGTTCGGTTCCCACGAACGTGTACCGCGCCCAGGTCTCTCCGCCCACGACGGATTCCAGCAGGAAACCGAACGGTGGCCGGACGATCTTCGCGTACGCGGAGACAGCGGTCTCCGTGTCGAAAAGGAGATCCCGGTACACGGGGACGAACGTCGCGTCCCTCGCGAGCGTCCGAAAATCGGCGAACGAGATCATGGAGCCTTCGGTTGGTGGCGGCCCGGCGGTCGAGCGAACTCGCCGCGATCGCGGGCGGCGATCGCCAGGAATGAATCGGCGGTGACGATCCCTCCGATCGACCCACGCGCCGGTTGGTCAGAGGAGACCGAAAACCGGAAAGTGAAACCCCTTCCCCCGACGTTTGTCAAATACACGGGCGAAAAAAGGAGTCCACCGATGACCTCTCGAGTGGACACCGACCGCGCGCTCACTCCGCCCTCTTCGGCGCAACATGCGGCGTCGCAAGAGATTCGCGGGTCACGGCGAAGTGGCTTCCGTCTTGCCGCGAACACGGGCGCTCGGTGGCGACTCGTCGACACACACCCTTCAGGAGAGCGGAAATGAAGAATCGGTTTCTCGGCGGCTGCGTGCTGATGGCGGCGCTGATCGCCACCCCGGCCATGGCGCAGTTCGGCGGCGGCCGTTTCTCGGTCGAGCCCTACGTCACCTACGGTTTCTATGGCGACCTGCCCGAGTCAGACATCACACTCGAGGCGGCACCCGGCTTCGGCGCCCGGGCGGCATACAGCGTCGTGGACCAGTGGTCGGTGTTCGCCAACTATCAACGCACCGTCCCCGCGATGACCCTCGAAGGCACCGACGACGATCTGGGTGAACTCAACGTCGATCACTGGAGCGCCGGTGTCGAGTTCTCGTACATCCCCAGAGGCGGGGCGGAAGGAATGATCCCGCTCTTCCTGGAAGCCGGGCTCGGCCAGGTCCGCTACGAAGACGGTCCGAATCACTTCGCCGTCAATCTCGGCATCGCGAGCGGGCTGCAGCTCACCCCGGCGTTCGCGGTGCGTTACGGCGCGAACGACTACATCTCGAACTACAACGACGGCGGCCTCGTCAACCAGATCTTCGTGAACCTCGGGTTCGAGATTCGGCTGTAGCGGTCCGGGGGGGCCGGGCGTTCGTTTTCATTACCGCCAAGAACGCCAAAACCGCAAAAGCTTCAACGCAAAGATCGCCAAGATTTTAACAGAAAGACGCGAAGGTTCGGTCGCGGGGCTCATACCGACCGCTGGGTGGCGGCGGACGTTCGACGGCTCCGAGACTGCGTCTGGCGGCGCGAATTCGGACACTCGAACGCCAAGGAGAATTCCGCCTTCCCTCATTCGTCGCACTCTTACAAAATATTATCATGAGTTGACTTATGACGATTTTATAGATCGTGTTCGTTCGAAGTTCTTTGCGTCTTTCCGTTAAAATCTTGGCGATCTTTGCGTTGAAGCTTTTGCGGTTTTGGCGTTGAAGCTTTTGCGGTTTTGGCATTCTTGGCGGTAAAGAAGTTCGCCGTTCCTGGCGCTCCGGACCCCCCCCGGCCTCCCCCCCTACTACCGAACCAGCGGCGCGCGGCATAATTTTCACAGTTCGTTCCGAGTCACCAGACTTCGCGCCGAATGACCCGAATGCCATACGGAACCGCGGCGATCGCGGGTGCATGCGTCTTCATCCTGTACGCGATCACGCTCTCGCCGACGACGGCGTTCTGGGACGCGAGCGAGTACATCGCGACGGCGCACATTCTCGGGATCCCGCATCCGCCGGGGAACCCGCTCTTCGTGCTGATGGCCCGCGCATGGGAGCTGATACTCGCGCCGACCGGGCTCTCCGTGGCCGTACGCGTCAATCTCTTCTCGGCGCTGATGACCGCGGGCTCGTCGTTTTTCTGGTTCCTCGTCGTACACCGGATCCTGACCTTCTTCACCGAGAGTGAGCTGGTCCGGAAGGTCGGTGCGGGGGCCGGGGTCCTGGTGGCCGCGACGGCCTTCACGGTCTGGTACCAGAGCAACGTCAACGAGAAGGTCTATACCGTCAGTCTGCTGACGATCGCGGCGCTCTCGTGGCTCGCCTTCCTCTGGCGTGACCATGTCGAGGAGCACCGCGGTGCCTCGCCGGACACGAAGTGGCACGACGACAACATCCTCGTGCTGATGCTCTTCCTCCTCGCGCTCTCGGTGGGCAACCACTTGATGGCGTTTCTCGCCGCGCCGGCGATCGGTGTTCTCCTCCTGATGGTGAAGCCGCGGGTTCTGCTGAACTGGCGGCTCTACGCGTTCGGGCTGGTGTTCGCGATCATCGGCCTGTCGGTGCACCTCTACCTGCCGATCCGGGCGGGCCTCGACCCCATCATCAACGAGGCGGACCCGACGTGCGGCTCGCTCGCCGAAGCGCTCGTCAGCGTGGTCACGATGGGTGCGAGCGGGTGTGAGGAGTTGTCGTCGGCGCTGGCGCGCGAGCAGTACGCGAAGCCCCCGATCTCGGATCGAATGGCGCCGTTCTCGGCGCAGATCATGAATTACGTCCAGTATTTCGACTGGCAGTGGTCCCGTTCGCTCGAGGGCCGGATGGCATATTTCGCGCCGAGCAGGCTGCCGTTCACGCTGCTCTTCCTCGGACTCGGCCTCTACGGCGCCTGGGCCCACCGGCGGCGCGACAGAGTCAGCTTCGCGTATATCGCGACGCTTTTCGCCACGCTCTCGATCGGCCTCGTCATCTATCTGAATTTCAAGTACGGGTACAACCAGTCGTTGGCGCTCGGCCTGGGGATCGAGGCCGCGGAGGTGCGCGAGCGGGATTACTTCTTCATCGTCTCCTTCTCCCTCTGGGGGCTGTGGGTTGGCGTCGGCCTTACCGCCCTCTGGCTGGAGATCGCTCGTCTCATCGGGAGCCGGAGCGAGGACGCGGGCTCGCGAGGTACGGGGCCCCGCTCATTCGCGCTCGCCTCGCCGGTGATGGCGCTTGCCTTCATCCCCCTCATCCTGAACTGGAACTACGCGACCCGGTCGGGTGACTACTCGGCGCGCGACTGGGCGTACAATCTGCTCAACTCCGTGGAACCGTACGGTGTTCTCGTGACGAACGGGGACAACGACACCTTCCCGCTCTGGTATCTGCAGGAGGTCGAGGGGATTCGCCGTGACGTGACGGTCATGGTCTGGTCATACCTGAACACACCGTGGTACGTGAAGCAGCTGAGGGATATCACCCGGCCGTGCCGGGAGCCGGGCGACGCGGACGCCGACCCCACACGGATCCTCTGCCAACGACCTTTCGACCCGGAGTCATCGGCACCGATCTATGGCGAAGTCCCGCGCCCGACTCAATCGGTCTTTCCTCTCACCGACGAGGAGATCGAGGCGGTCACCAGCCAGGGCTATATGCGACTCCCGCAGGACGCCGGGTTCGAGGCGCGTGGACTTCGGGCGACGCTTCCCGCCGGCACGGTGCTGACGGCGGCCGACCAGTTCATCCTCTCCATCATCCAGAATGCGTGGGGAGATCGTCCGGTATACTTCGCGATGACGACTCAGGCGCACCGGAACCTCGGTCTCGGTGACCACGTCGGGAGACAGGGCCTGGCGCTCCGGCTGCTGACGCCGGAAGAGGCCGCCGCGGGGCGGTTTTTCGCGATCCCGCCGGACCATCCATGGGGCTCGGTGATCGGTCCCTACGTCGATATCGAGCGCACCCGGACGCTCCTCTGGGATCAGTTCGTCTACCGTGACCTGCCCAATTGGAGCCGGTGGGTCGACGATGCCACCCGGGGGATTCCGAGCTACTATGCCTATACCTATCTCGCGCTCGCCGCGGCCGAGGAAGGCGCGGGCAATGGCGACGAGGTGAATCGCAATATCGAACGGTACCAGGAGTGGATGGACCAGGCCGAACGGTAATCTGCCTGGCGGCGACTCAGGATGGATAGTCGAAAGAAGGATGGGGGGACCATGGCGGAAAAGAAGAAGCCGGAGCCGGTCGCGAAGCCGGCGAAGAAGAAGAAAAAGAAACGGTCCGCGGAAACGACCCATCGCCAGATCCAGGACTCGGTGATGGCGCTGCCGTACGTGATCGAGCAGCAGAAGAAGGAAGGGAAGTGGTTCCGCGCGTGGATGCTGCGGTACGTCAGCGGACCGATGTTGCGTCTCGTCAACAAGGGGATGAGCTACCGGCGGTATCGCGGTGTCGAGGGCCAGAAGCTGAAGCAGACCGAACAGATGCGCCGGCACCTGGACCATCGGCAACAGGCGATGAAGCACTACCAGGGCCAGATCGACGAGATGCGGAAGCGGCGGCGCTGATCAGCCTCCCCGCCCGGCCGCGCTGTCATCCCGATCAGCCTCCCCGCCCGGCCGCGCTGTCATCCCGAGCGGTGCGAGGGATCCGCATGCAGGGTCTGCGGCGCCAGACCCGAAATGCGGATCCCTCTCGCCTCTCTCGGGATGACAACGGGTGGTAGCGCCTTCTCGCTGCCCGCGGCGAATCAGCTGTCGGCTCCCAGGCGAACTCGCGGGATCGGCAGAGCCCGTTCGGCGGGCGGAAGGTCGTGGAAGACGGCGGTACCTTCCTCGTCGGGCCACTCGTCGCGGGGCCAGTGTTCGAAGGTGCCGAGCGCGAGGGATCCCTGACGGATCGGCGCCGTTGACGCGACGAGCAGGAAGTTCTGCGGATCAGGGAAGTCACGGCCCCTGTGGGCCCAGAGTTCCATCGCGGGGAATACCTCGCCGAAGGTACGGATGACCGACCAGAACTGAGCGGCCTCTTTTCCTCCCAGCGTCCCGATCACGTTCATCCCCATCACCCCCCCCGGCCGGAGCGCTGAGGCGATCCGTGCGGCGGCCTCCCGCGTGACCAATGAGTAGGGAATCATCTCTCTCCCGCCATACACGTCCACGTAGACGCGGTCGACGGGTGTGAGCGCGTCGGACTCGAGCCAGGCGCGGGCGTCGGCGTGGACCGACCGGATCCCGTGGTGAGACTTGAGCCCGAAATACCGTTGCGCGAGGCGGGTCGCCTCGGGGTCGAGTTCCACGACGGTGATCGCCGAACTCGCGTCACGCTCCGCGATTCGGCGCGGGAGCGTATAGGCGCCGCCGCCGAGAAAGAGATAGTCCGCGCCGGGTGGCGTGTTCGTGACGAGCCATTGCTCGGCGGCCGAGACGTACGCGAGCGTCGGCGCCCCGCTGCGAGCCAGTTCACCCGATTCCTCTTCCTCGTTCAGGTACAGGCGTCGCTCCGGCTGGCGCTCGCCCGGGTAGACGACCTCCGTAACCGTCCAGACCCCGAGCGGCGAGCCGACCTCGACGAGGATCCGCTCCTCCGGCCCGACCGTCGTGGGCGCGCGGATGACCAGCGGCAGGAGGAGCAGGGCGGCGACCAGCATGAGCACCGAGCCGCGGCCCCAATCGGCGGGGACGGCCAGGGCGACGACCAGGAGTGACGCAACCAGGCCGACGATCATCGCGGGGACGATCGTGCCCGCCGTGAACCGGCCGATGGAGGAGGGGTCGTCGTCGGCGTCGAACTCCGGAGTGGCCGTGACGAGCGCGGCGGGGATCCGGCCGATCGCGTACGCGGGAATCGCCACGCAGAGGAGGAGGCCGATGATCTTCCAGGGGATGTCGGGGAATGCGTCGGACCAGGGCGACACGAACGTCCCGTAGCTGGCGCCGATCGCCGTGAGCGCACCCGCCGCGAGCCAGCGATCGCGGATCCGCGGGTCGGTGACCCCGATACCGGGCGCGCTCGCCCAGACCCCGATCGCGAACGCGAGCGCCGAGACGGCGATGACCGCCACCCACTCCGGTACCGCCGTCGATCCGTCGATCGCGAACGACGACCCGACGAAGGCCGTCGCGCCCCAGGCGAATCCCGCGATCCCCGCATGCAGGCCGTGGATCCGTCTCGCGCGATCTTCCGGGGGATGGGATGCTTCCACTTTGCCGCCGCCCGGGCTCATGCCTCCTCACCATGTCGGCGAGCGTACGCGGCCGGTTCGCTGGTTTCCGGATTCCGGCGAAGATACCTTTTCGGGAACTTTCGCATCGATCTTTGGAGGTTACGATCAGCTCTCGTCATGCAACGTTCCGGATTCACGGGCCGGCGGCATTCGCCATGGCCGTCGTACTCTCGTTCGGTCTCGCGCCGATCGTTCCGCTTCACGCACAGGATCCCGCCGAACCAGACAAATGGAAGGTTTCCGGCCGGCTCAGTTACACCGGCCAGAGCGGGAACAAGGTATTGCGCCTGTTCACCGGGGGCTTTTCCGCTTCCCATCTCCGCGAGGAGGAGTTCGAATTCGACGCCGGCTGGACGACCCGCTACGGGAAGAGCGAGGGCGAACTGGTTGCCTTCAATCATAACGCCGCGGTCGCGTTCGATTTTCGACCCGAGGATCGCTGGTCTCCCTTCCTCTTCGCGGATGCCGAACGCGACGAACTGAAACGACTCGACGTTCGCGTCTCTTCCGGCGCCGGTGTCAAGCGGACGTTCGTCAGCCGAGGGAACGACGACGTGTCGCTCTCACTGGCGGCGTTGTGGTCATACGAGCGGATCGCGCCGCCGATGACCGAGGATGGGATCGACCCACCGGACGTGGCCGTCGGGGTCACTTCCGCCCACGTCGCCCGATACAGCCTGAGGGGCCGCATCCGCTTCGAACCGCGCGATGGCGTGAGGTTCACCCATACGACCTTCTACCAACCCATCTGGAACGAGATGGCCAACTACTTGCTCCGCTCTGACACAGGCCTCAACGTAATGTTGACCGAGCGACTCTCGCTGCTGGTCGAGCACCAGACCCGGCGCGATTCGCGACCGCCCACCGGGGTGGACCCCAACGACCTGCTCCTGACGACGGGCATCATCATCGAACTCTGACCATGCCCAGCCGAAGACTCGCACGGAGCGTTCCGCTCCTGATTGTAGCGGCGCTTTCCGGGTGCGACAACTTCTTCTGGGGCGGCACGGAAATCCAGATCGTGCCGCCGCCACCCCCGCAGTCGGCGATCGAGATCGAGCCGGACGCACGCGTGTTCGCCGAGTTCGGTCTGCCCACCGGACCCGTCGTCTTCCATATCGCCGAGCGGGACGGCGCCTCGGTGCTGGTCCCCGTCGGCGAACTCGGCGCCGGGGTGATCCGCCCGATCCGCAGGCCGCCGGAGGTCTCGGTCGAGGCGTTCGCCACTCGCTTTCGCGAAACCGTGACCCCGATCGGTGCCCAGTTCGCCGTCTATCGACGCGGTACCCGCGTGGGCACTTTCACGGCCACGGGCGTCGGGCCGATCACGACGTGCGGTGTCCCGACCGTCACGGGGACCACGACCGTCGTCGCCGCCGCGGTTGGCGCCTCCGACTACCTGGCCTTCCGGGAAGGGCTCGCGCCCAACGTGCGGGGCGAGTATTCCCCGCCGCAGATCACCGGGTCGATCCGCACCTACGCCTCGATCGTCGCGGAACGCCTGATCCTGCAGGCGGGGTTGCCACGACCGCGCAGCTGGCCCGGCGCCCAGCGCGACCTGCAGTCGATCGAGGTCATGCCCGGCGCGCATCCGGAGATGGCGGCGACCTACCTCGTCGGTGACCAGCTCGCGATCGGTCCGGCCGATCCCGAAGGATACAGCGTCTTCTATATCGCCGACTACGAGACCCAGCGAGGCTATCAGCCCGTCTACTCCGAGGTGCGCGACTACCGTCGGGTGCCATCGGCGGCCCCGCGCGCGGTCGATTACGTGGACATGGATGGCGACGATTCGGCCGAGATCGTCGTGGAGGTATACGGCGCGACCCAGGCCTGGTACGATATCCTGTCGATGCGCGACGGTTCCTGGACGAAGGTGTTGACGGGGGGGGCGTGCGGGGACGGGCAGTAACGACGTTTTACCGCCGGGAATTTACCGCCACGAGCGCCAAGGCCGCCAAAATCACCAACCTTAACGCGAAGGTCGCCAAGGTCTTAACGGAAAGACGCCAAGAACATCGAAAAAGGCGATCCATAAATCACCGTAAATAAAATCATAGTAATACATTACCAAATTATACACGGGAAGGGGAACGGGATTCTCCACCAACATTGACCGTCCTGAAACCGTGCCTCCGGGCCAGACATCGATCAGGATCCGTTAGCACCCGCCCCCATTCAGCGGTCCGTATGAGCCCCGCGACCGAACCTTCGCGTCTTTCCTTTAAACCTTGGCGACCTTCGCGTTAAGTTTGGTGGTCTTGGTGGTTCGGCGGTTTTGACCCGGCGGCCAATCGTCGTTCCCGACGCCCCCCTCGCGGCGAATCCCTCGTCGATCCTCCCCCTACCGTTTCCTCCACACCCCGGCCTCCGTGACTACAGCGTCCAGCGCCGCGTCCCACGGATCCGCCGGAAGCGCCGGCATCCGCTGCGTCTCGAAATACACACCGACGCGGAAGGGCTGTTTCTCGGGCAGCGCGAACAATCGGTCATAGTATCCCGCGCCACGGCCGAGCCGGCGGCCCGTGTCATCCCATGCGAGACCGGGAACGAGAGCGACATCGATCTCCGCGAGCGGGACGAGTGGACAGTCGAGGAGCGGCTCGCGAATCCCCCGGTAGCCGACGCCGAGCAGGTCCGCTGTTTCGACCGCGTGAAGCAGCATCGCGGCGGTCTCGGGAAGGCATCGGGGATAGACGACACGGATTCCTCGTCGACGCGCCTCGGCGGCGATCGCGTCGGTCGCGACTTCAGAGGGCAACGAGGCGAAGAGAAGGATCGAGCCGGCCGCGGCGACCTCCGGAACGGTCCAGAGTCGCTCCGCGATGGCGATGCTGGCGAGTGAGCGCGCTCCCGGTGCCATCGCCCGCAGGCGAGCGCGAGCTTCGGCGCGAAGGGCGGCCTTGTCTCCGTTCCCGCCGCCCGCGCCCTTCGGTGACTTTCCGATAAGGACGTCTTCCGTGTCTTCGTGGGACCGGCTCATCGTGGGGGCATCCGTCTCGGTCGGGGTCCCAGCGCCGCCGCGACCTCTGTCGCCACTGAGACGTTGTTGCGCAGCAGCGCGATATTCGCCGTCAATGTCGCTCCCGCGGTCGCGGAGGTGAGTTCCCGTAGCAGGAACGGGGTGACCTCCTTGCCGCGGATCCCGTTTATTCTCGCGTGTTCGATCGCCGCCTCGATCGCCAGAGCGACTTCGGACGCCGGCAGCGCCGCCTCGGTCGGAACCGGCGCGCAGAGCAGCATGCCTCCCGGCACACCCGCGTCCTCCCTCGCGCGCCAGATCTCCGCCACCTCCTCAGCGCTCTCCACGCTCGCGTCGACGCTCAGCCCCGTCTGGCGGGAGTAGAAACCAGCGAACTCGTCGGTTCGCCAGCCGAGCACGGGGATGGCGAGAGTTTCGAGCGATTCCCGGGTCGCGGGCAGGTCGAGGATCGCCTTGGCGCCAGCGCAGACGACGATGATCGGGGTTCGCGCGAGTTCGGTCAGATCGGGAGAGACATCGCGCGGGGTCCCGCGATGCACGCCCCCGATACCGCCGGTCGCGAACGTCGGTATGCCCGCCCGGGCGGCGAGAAACGCGGTGGCGGCGACCGTCGTCGCGCCGACCGCGCGCCGCGCGATCGCGATGGGGAGTTCCCGCGTCGAGAGCTTCGCCACGTCGTCCTCGGTCGCGATGCGCTCGAGTTCGGCCGACCCGAGCCCCACCCGCGGCTCGCCGTCGATCACCGCGACGGTGGCGGGCACGGCGCCTCTCGCTCGCACGAGGGCCTCGAGTTCCCGCGCGACTTCCAGGTTGCGGGGGCGCGGCAGCCCGTGCGCCAGTACTGTCGACTCGAGAGCGACCACCGGTCGTTCTTCAGACAGGGCCGTTTCCACCTCGGGAGAGATTCGGAGTATCTTCAAGTCGGTTCCTGGACGACGAGCTCGACCCGCGTTCGCGGCGTTGACGAACGACCCAATTTCCGCCGATTACCGACCATGGACAACACCGCGCGGTCTGGAGACATGTCGACCGAGGAGTTTCGTGCCCACGCCGCCGAGGTGGCGGAGTGGATCGCCAGCTACCTCGACGAGGTCGAACGGTACCCGGTACTCGCGCGATCCTCTCCGGGCGACACGCTCACCGCACTCCCCGCCGAGCCGCCGGAGTCTCCCGTCCCCTTCGCCCGGATCCTGGATGATTTCAGGGACGTGATCGTCCCCGGGATCACCCACTGGAATCACCCGGGTTTCTTCGGCTACTTCGCGATCAGCGGCAGCGCGCCGGGGATTCTCGGAGAAGCACTCACCGCCGCGCTGAACGTGAACGCGATGCTCTGGAGGACGAGCCCGTCCGCCACGGAACTGGAGGAACGCGTCACGGACTGGCTCCGTCAGATGGTCGGCCTGCCCGAAGACTTCGCGGGGCATATCCAGGATACCGCGTCGACGAGCACCATGGTCGCGCTCGCGGTGGCGCGGGAGGCGGCCGGATTCGACGTTCGCCGTGAAGGTCTCGCCGGCCGGGAGCTGCCCCGGTTCCGCGTATACGGGTCTGACCAGACTCATTCGTCGGTGGACCGCGCGGCGATCACACTCGGGCTCGGGCTTGCCGGAGTCCGGCGCATAACCGCCGACGCGGAGTTCCGGCTTCCGCCCGCCGCGCTCGCCGACGCGATCCAGGAAGACCTCGCGGCCGGCGTCCGCCCGCTCGCCGTCGTCGCGACGATCGGCACGACCTCGACCACCAGCGTCGATCCCGTCGCCGAGATCGCGGACATCTGCGCGCGCCACGGAATCTGGTTGCACGTCGACGCGGCGTATGGCGGACCCGCCGCGATCGTCCCCGGGATGCGCTCGCTCGTGCGCGGTTGGGAACGCGCCGACTCGATCGTGATGAACCCTCACAAGTGGCTCTTTACCCCGATCGACTGCTCGGTCCTCTTCTTCCGCGATCCCGCCCGCGCGGCCGCCACGTTCTCGCTCGTCCCCGACTACCTCATCACCCCCGAGGCCGGGGTGACCACCAACCTGATGGACTTCGGACCCGCGCTCGGCCGCCGTTTCCGCGCGCTCAAGCTCTGGATGGTCCTGCGCTACTTCGGCCGCTCCGGGCTCGCCGACCGCCTCTCGGAGCATATGCGGCTCGCCCGCCTCTTCGCGGAGTGGGTGTCCGCCGAACCCGGATGGACGGTCATGGCCGCCGTTCCGTTCAGCACCGTCTGCTTCCGCCACACCGACCCGGGAGTGGACGACGGGGCGAACGACGAACGGAACGAGGCGATTCTCGAGTGGGTGAACGGCTCGGGGGAGGTGTTTCTCTCGCGCACGCGCCTCAACGGCCGGTTCGTCCTGAGGCTGGCGGTCGGCAATATCCGCACGGAGGAACGGCACGTTCGGCGCGCCTGGGAGCTCCTGCGCGAAGCGACGAGCTGACCGGCTGGAGTGCGGGAATCCCATCTTGTCCGGCGGTCGGTCGTCACTCCTTCCGTTCCATGCGCTCCATGTACTTCGAGACTTCGATCGCGATCGCGCGCAGGAGGCCGGCCTCGCGGTTGTCCAGGTCGGCGCGGTGGGCGACCTCGCGCAGCGCGCGCATCACGCTCTCGGTCTGGCGGCTCTTGAAGAAGTCGATCGCCCAGAGCGCCTCTTCCGTATCGGAGAACATGCGTTCGAGGAGCTGGACGGGCGCCGGCGGTGCGTCACGGCGAGGACGCTTGAACTCCTGCGGCGCGTCGGCGTTCGCGGCCATCCAGAGTTCATAGGCGATCACCACGACCGCCTGCGCCAGGTTGAGCGACCGGTGATCGGGGTTGGTCGGGATGGTGATCGACCGATGGCAGAGGTCGAGCGCGGCGTTCGGCAGGCCGGCATCCTCCCGGCCGAAGAGGACCGCCACGGGCGCATCGGGGTTGGCCGCCGCCCGATCGAGCAGTTCGGACGCGATCTCGCGCGGGCCGCCCATCGTTCGCTTCGCGCGCCGCCCGCGCGCCGTCATCGCCACCACGAACGAGCAGTCGGCGAGGGCCGATTCGAGGTCGTCGTGGAGTTCGGTGTCGGCGACGAGATCCCGGGTATCGTGCGCGATCCCCTCGATCCGCCAGGCGTCCCACTCGGCGGGAGCCACCAGGCGCAGCCGGTTCAGGCCGAAGTTCTTCATCGCCCGGATCGTGGCGGCGATGTTGACCAGGTCCTGCGTCTCCCAGAGTACGATGACGATCCTGCCCAGATCGTCCCGCCGTCCGCTCAATCGAGAGGGCGCTCCTCCCGCGTCCCGAGCGCCTCGTTCCGCGCGGAGAGTCGGCCGAGCAGCACCCGCGCGGCGCGCACGTCGTGACCAACGTCGATGAAGAGGACCGTCAGATCGCCAGCACCCCAGAGGATCGCGGCCAGGACGATACCACGAATCACTTCCGCGAAGAGCGGAAGGATGGCGCCCGCGCCTTCCAGCGCGATCCCGGCGATGACCTCGGCCGTCAACGCCACCACGACGACCATCGCCGCGATCTTGAAGAGTCGCGCGACGTACTGGAGGGCGAAGTAGGGCTCGATGTCATCCGCCCGGATCGACCCCGGCTGGTTGTCGCTCCGGTCATCTCCCTCCACCGGCGGCCGGTCAGCGGCGTCTTCTTCCTGGGAACCCTCTTCGGGCCCCACCCGTTGGTCGTTCGCCAGATCCCTCCGTGGATCCCGCGGATCCTCTTCCATACGGCTCGTCAGGTGCGGGTTCGAAATCGGACTCGCTGGTTCGTGCAATCAGCGGACCGGGTATACGTTCGGCAAAGATAGCCGCTCGTCCCGATATCCCGCATCGGGCGGGCCGGCACGCACGGGTCAGCCGTCACCTCTCCAGCATCATCGCGTTCCGTCCGACCTCGCGCGCTCGTTCGCGGTACTTCTGTTCGGCCGCCAGGAGAGCATCCCACCCCGCACGGCCCTCAGGACCCAGCACGCCGTTGTGCATGCGCCGGGTGGGCCAGGGGGCTGAACCGTCGTCGAGCCGTCCGGGATAGAGTGACATGGTGGCGTTCACGATCGAGCGGGTAGCGCGGAGGCGCGCCTCTTCGTCGATCCGGGCGAGAGAGACCACGACGCGCAGCGCTCCTCGCGAAAACGTGTCGGCCAGGAAAGTATCGAACTCCCAGCCCAGCACCGGATCCGCGGGGGTTCCCGCGAGCGCGAGGAGCCCCCGTAGCGCGATCGCGTCGTCCTTCAGCCCCCGGGTGATCAACCGGCTCGCCAGGGGCACCCAGGCGCCGGTATCGTCATTCTCCTCGAGGAGTTCCTCCAGCTGGGCGAGAATCGAGCCCGACGAAACACCGGCGAGCCGGTCTGGAGACCGGGGGCGCGACCCCGGGTCCGAGGCTGGCGGCGGCGGCGCGGCGTCGAGTGACTCCCCCCCGACGATCACGATCGGCGTGCCGATCTGTACGTTGTGGTAGAGACGCTGCGCGAAGCTGTTCTCGAGCCGGATACACCCGTGCGATACCCGCTGGCCGAGCAGCTCCGGCCGGTCCGTCCCGTGAATGGCGATATCCGGGCTCAGGTAGACGGCCGCAACCCCCAGCCGCCCTTCGAGCCTGCGACTGGGATGGTTCTGGGCCGGCATCGGGAGATTGTTCTCCACGAAGTACCAGTCCGGCAGGTACCAGACCGGCATCTCCTCCTTGTAGACCGCCTGGAACACGCCGCGCGGTGTGGAAAAATGCCACTCGGTGTCGTCGCTCTCCAGGCGCAATCCCGTGCCGGTTCCGACGGGGGCTTCCCAGACGACGATGTCGCCGTGCATGAACCGGAGCACGTTGTCGTCGAGATCCACCAGCACGAACGCGCCGGTCGCGGTATCCACGAACTCTTCCGGCGCCACCGCGATCGGTTCCATGCCCGAATCCGTTCCGTATGTCGGACGTAACGATCCGCACCCGGAGGCGAAGACGGCGCATGCCAGGAACGCGAGTCGCGCGCCGACCCGGGCGGCGTTCCTCACTCCTCTCCTGGATCCCATCCTTGTTCCTTCCGACAAAAGAGTTCGAGGATTCCGGCCGGTCGTGAACGCTCAGGTCACGCCGGGGATCCCTGACCGGCCGCCCGACTCACGGGCGGGGCGGAGGGGGGCACGCACGGCATCGAGATCGCGACCTTCCCGCTTCGAACGAAAACCGTTTCGTAATGAAATCGGGACGATTTGTTCCCCCCCGTCGACCCGCTCGACCCGACACCCGCGTCGGGTCGTCGGGCCGCCGGGTCGCGAAAACTTTGCCAACCGGGTCGCGAGGGTCATGGCCGAGGCGGTACCAGCGCTCTCCTGGCCAACGTGGCGAGGCGGGTCTCCCCCGTCGGCCGGATCCGTCTCGACTCGGCATGCGCGAACCCTGCTCCGATCTCACTCGCCGAGAAGCCGGTCCAGGCCCGTCAGGTGCACCCGCGGATCCCGCTCGCCTCGTGCTCGCAGGTCGCTCGTGAATCCGCTCCGGGAGAACACGAAGTAGTGCCGGCCCGACGCCACGCCGCCGTAGGCCGCGCGTTCTGCGTTCTCGATCAGGCGGTCGAGAACGTTCTCTCCCACTGGCTCCCTCCACCACTTGCACTCGCCGAAGACGGTCTCCTGATTCAGAAGCGTCCCGGCCACGTCGAGGTCGTAGTCGTCCGCCCAGATCCGCCCCACTTCGCTTGCCGGGACACCGAGACTCTCCCGCGCGTACAGGCGTGTGTAGTCGCGGCAGACCCACTCGAAAACGTCCCCCATATGGTCGTTCAGCGCGGGTGCGATGCCGAGGCGGTAGACCTCCTCCGCGTGCCCCGAGGCGAGAGCGGAGAGGTG
Organism: uncultured Gemmatimonas sp.; assembly: GCA_964634395.1. Taxonomy (GTDB): domain Bacteria; phylum Gemmatimonadota; class Gemmatimonadetes; order Longimicrobiales; family Longimicrobiaceae; genus WHSP01. The sequence goes on from CAZWJE010000025.1 coordinate 20,830, forward strand.
GGGAAGACAGAAGCGATACCAGAACGCGAGGAACGGGTCTTTCAGGTAGTAGCGCCGATCTCGGTCGCGTTCCGTCGCGTCCAGCGAGCGAACGATCCGGATCAGGCGAAGGGCCTGGAGCTTACGAACATAAGGAGCAAGTTGACTCGAATCCCGAATCTCCGGAACCCGGCCGATGATGGTGCGCGTCTCCGTGCACCCGTCGGCGACGGCCCGCAGGATGGTGGCGTAGCGGGTGACGATCTGGAGTTCGGCCTGCAGGATGTGGCTGGGTTCGTCGCTCAGCGGAGCACCCGTCTCCAGGATCAGGTCGCGCACGTTCTCCTCGAACGACGCCCCCGGGTCGCAGAGGTCCAGGTAGTAGGGAATCCCGCCGAAGACGCCGTACGCGTACAGCCGGTCGTCGGCGGACCATCCGGGGAAGAATCGCGCGGCCTCGCGGTAGGAGAGGGGCCCCACGTCCAGTTCCAGCGTCTGCCGCCCGTGCAAGGGGTTCTTCTCGGCGAGCAACTCCTCCATGAACGAGATCATGGACCCGCACAGGATGAGCTTCAGCGACGTGCCCTCGCGCCGGGCCTCATCCCAGACTTTCTGCACGAGGGAGGGAAGGCCGACTTCCGTCTCGCAGAGGTAGGGGAACTCGTCGAGCACGACCGTAAGCCCCGGATGCTCGCTCCGCGCGGCGTCCACCAGATAGCTCAGCACGCCGAGCCAGTCGTTAAGGCCGTCGAGGATCCGGCTCTCTCCCAGTGCCCGAACGACCGCCCGCTTGAAGAGAGCGATGTTCTCTGAAACGGCGATCCTGGATGCCTGATAGTAGATGCTCGGCCGGTCTCTGGTCGCGTGCAGGAGCAGGGTGGACTTCCCGATCCGGCGTCGACCGAAAACGACGATCAGCGAGGGGCGCGGCCGTCCGAGTTCACGGGTGAGCGCCCGGAGTTCCCGTTCTCGTCCGATGAAGTCCATGACCAGTACAAAATATGAATTATGATAAATCGGATTATGATAATTCAAATTATCATAATCTCATCTTCTGTCAATCCATATCGGGCCCGCCGCGAAGGTCCCTCTACTTCAACAGTTCCTTGGCGATCGTCTGCAGCTGCATGTTGCTCGTCCCTTCGTAGATCGTGCCGATCTTCGCGTCGCGATAGAACTTTTCCACCGGGTACTCACGGGTGAACCCGTAGCCGCCATGGAGGTCCACGCAGAGGGAGGTCACTCGCTGCGCAGTCTCGGACGCGAAGAGCTTCGCCATCGCCGCTTCCCGCAGGAACGGCGAGCCGGCGTCCTTCAGCCGCGCCGCGTTCCAGACGAGCAGCCGCGCGGCCTCCAGCTCCGTCGCCATCCGCGCAAGCTGGAACTGAACGCCCTGGAACTCGCGGATCGGTCTGCCGAACTGTTCGCGCTCGCCCACATAGCGGAGCGTCGCGTCCAGCGCCCCCCGGGCCAGGCCGATCATCTGGGCGCCGATCCCGATTCGGCCCTCGTTCAGCGTCTCGATCGCCGTCCGGTATCCCTTGCCGACCTCGCCCAGGACGTTCTCGCTCGGCACGAACACGTCGTCCAGGATCAGCTCCGTCGTCGACGACGCGCGGATCCCCAGCTTCTCTTCCTTCCTTCCCACCGAAAACCCGTCGAACTCCTTCTCGATGACGAACGCCGTTATCCCACGATAACCGGCCTCCGGGTCGGCGTTGGCGAAGACGATGAAGAGCCCCGCCTCCGCCCCGCTCGTGATCCAGAGCTTGCGGCCGGTGAGCCGGAATCCGCCATTCTCCGGGGTGGCTCGGGTCGCGAGCGCGAACGCGTCGGAGCCCGAGCCGGCCTCCGAGAGCGCGTATGCCCCGACCGTCCCGGCGGCCAGGGCGGGGAGGTAGCGTTCCTTCAGGGCGTCGGATCCCCAGCGAAGAAGAGCGTTGTTGACGAGCGTGTTCTGCACGTCGACGAGAACGCCGACGCTCGCGTCGACCCGGGAGAGCTCCTCGACGACGAGGGTGGCGAGGAAGAAGGTCGCTTCCGTCCCGCCGAAGCGTTCGGGGATCTCGATCCCCATCAGGCCCATTTCGAAGAGCTGGGCGATGAGGGCGGGATCCATGCGCTCCGCGGCGTCCATTTCGCTCACCCGCGGCGCGATCTCGGATTCGGCGAACTGGCGGACCGCGTCGCGGAAGACCTCTTCCTCTTCGGTCAGTGTGCTGAGCGGTGTGGTCATGTGCTCGTGTCGGATGGGTTCGGATCGAACGGATCCGTTCAGCGTCGTATCGGCGTCCCGGCGCGGTGGCCGAAACCGACGGTCCGGTTTCTTCGTATCAGAGAAGGTTCTCTGATCCAATTCCGGGAGGCCCGATGATCTTCCGATTTCTGTTGAAGACGGTACTGCTCTGGGTTCTCGGCCGCCTGATCGGGCGATTCCTGCCCTGGCTCCGCCGGATCCCGGGCTTCCCGATCTGACGAAAGTCCTGGCCGGGCATCGCCGAGAAGGCCTCCGCTTTCGCGGTCGTTCCGGACGCCCCGATGTGGTCCGGCCGCGGAATCCGTGCGGATCAAAGGGCGACTTCGTTGTTCCCCGGTACCAGGTCCAGGAGTATCCCCTCCGGATCGAGCACCGCGCGCTCGGGTCGTTCCGCCGTCCGCACCTCGACGACCTGGGTCGGCTCGCGGGAATCGAGCCGCACGTCGACGTCACCCACGCGGAGGATCACCGGCATCCAGGCCTCGCCATTGCGCCGGACCTCGACACGCGTCGTCCAACCGTCGCCCTCGCGCGTGGTCGTCGCCGATCCGATCCCGTAGTCGAGCGGGTGTACGGTATGAAGCCACTGGTCGAAGAACCAGTCGAACTCCTCACCGGAGACGTCGGCCACGGCCCGTCGGAGGTCGGCTTCGCGGTAGTGCTGGAGCGCGTGCCGCGCGTATAGCGTGTGCAGCACCTCGCGCATCGCGTCCTCACCGATCGCCCAGCGCAGCATCCGGAAGACGAGCGCGGTCTTCGTATAGGTCATCGCCGAATAGACGTTCGGATCGGCGAACGCCGCGCCGGGCATGGCGATCGGTTCCGCCCGGCCGGCCAGTTCGAGGTTCCGGATCCCCTCCATCGACTGCCCCCAGAGCAGATCCGCGTCCTGTCCGGGATGCTCCTCCCAGTACCAGTTGTCGATGAATGACGTGAACCCTTCATCGAGCCATCCCTCGTCGAACTCGTTGTTCGCGAGGATCCCGTGCAGGAACTGATGCCCGACCTCGTGCACGATCAACCCCTCGCTGGGCGAACCGTTCATCACCAGCATGGGGAACTCGGTACCGCCGCTCTCGATCCGGTGGACGTTCGTCAGCTGCGGCCACGGGTACGGTCCATGGAGAGATTGCAGCCACTCGAGGGCATGCTCGGTACGACGAACCACCACCCCGTCCGCCCAGGCGGAGTCTCCCGGCTGGTAGAGGACGTGCACGCCGATCCTCCCTCCATCCGGTCCCGCTCGCTCGACGACCCCACCCTCGTAGATGTATTCCGGGTTCGCGCTCCACCCGAAATGGTGAACGTCGTCGGCGATCCAGCGAACCCGCTTCCACCCGGCGGGCGCGGAGGAAGCGAGCAGCCCCAGGTTCGGCGCGGGCGACGGTGGGCCGTAGAAATCGCGGTTGTCGACGATCGTGTCGAAGCCCTCACGGGCGCGGTGCGACCATCCCGGATCGCCTTCGACCGGAACACCCGTGGCACCGATCACCTGGTCCTCGGCCACCTCGAGCGTCACGTCGAAGCGCGCGAACTCGCCGAAGAACTCCCCCGTCGCGATGAGTGGCTGCGTGTGCCATCCGCGGTCGTCATACACGGCGATCCGCGGATACCACTGGGCGAAGTCGAAATGCCGACCCGCCCGCCCCTGCCGTCGAGGGAGAGTCGAGGGCCGCGCCAGCCAGTCCATGCGAACGGTGACGGTGGCACCGGGCGCCAGGCGGCCGGGGAGCGGGATGCCCACGACCGTCGAGTCCGGCGCGAGCGGGTAGACCGGGCGCGCGGGGGCACCGTCGACCGTCACGTCGGTCAGCCGCTCGAACGCGTGGTCGTCGGGCCCGAGATCCTGGAAGCGGCGCACGCCGAGCGCCAACTCCCGCCGAGCCCACTCGCTATCCGGCCGGAAGGCGTTCAGGTGCTGATGGAACCAGAGCGTATCCAGCGCGGTCGCCGATTCGTTCGTGTAGCGAAGCTCGGCGCGACCGGTGAGTACGTCCGTCGACTCGTCGAGCCGCGCCTCGATCCGGTACTCGACTCCCTGGGGTGCACGAGGGACATCGGGCAACTGCGGCATCGCCACGGCGAGGACGAGAAGCGTCTTGATCATCGATCTCTCAGGTTCCCGGTTGAAGGCATTCCCGGAAGATGGGCTGCGCGATGGCGGGGCGGCAAGCATATTCAGCCCATCGGGAATGGTCCGCCGGGGCGCTGGAAGGCTCGCGACAGGGACCCCGGCCGCGATGTCGCGAAGATTTGAAACAGAGATTCGTTCGTTGAGATGAGATTGGCCGAAATGGAGTCGCCTCGAGAATCAGCGGCGGGATCGACAGCGGGATCGACAGGTCGACCGACAGGGGGATGGTCGGGGGGATGGTCGGGGGGATGGATTCCGTCGGGACGGATCGAATCGACCGTCCGTCTCGCGTCTGCCACCGTGAAACGTGCGGGAACGTTGGCCCTGGCGCTGATCCTGCTCGTCGGGTGCGCCGAAGAAGAGGTCCCGGTCGTCACCATCGGAGGGATTTCCTATCCGGCGGGCGCGTTCGAGTCGCTGGCCGAACCCGAGCGACAGGGGCTCGCCGACCTGATCGCCTTCGGCGCCGCCGTCGCGGCGGACGACCTGGCTTCACTCGCCACCCCGATCACCGAAAGGGCGGCGCTCCGCGCCCGGCTCGAGAGCCTGCCCTATCTTCTCGGCGCGCGGGAACTCGGCATCGGCGAGGACGCGGTCGCGGCGGCGTACGAGCGGGCGCCCGAATGGGAGTTGACCGTACGGCACGCCCTGCGCATGGCGGAGTCGGGGGCGACCCGGGCCGAGCGAGACAGCGCGTTGGCTGTCGCGACCAGAGTCGCGGAACGCGCCGCCGCCGGCGAGGATTTCGCCGGGCTCGCCGCCGCGTTCAGCGAGGAGCCTGGCGCCGCCCAGCGCGGGGGACTCCTGGATCCCGGCCGTCGCGGCAGCTGGGTCGACGCGTTCTGGAACGCGGCGTCGACGCTTCAGCCCGGCGAGGTGTCGGGGGTGGTCCAGTCGGAATACGGATACCATGTATTGAAGCTCGACGATCGCCGTCCCGTTCCACTCGCCGAGGCGGACCGCGGCGCGGTGTTGCGGCGTCTCGTGTCGGACGAGGTCGCCATTCGGGCCTCCGCCGGGTGGCTCGCCCGGCGGGACAATGTTACGTTCGATCCCGCCGCCGCGGCCCGGGCGCTGGAGTCGTTGCGCGCCGGGCTCGCGATCCCCGGGTCACTGGAAATCGCGAGAGGACCGGAAGGCGGCGGTTACACGGGCGCGGATATGGCCGCCGGGTGGGCGATGCTCACGGCCGAGGAGCGGGTCGGTCTCGAACGCGACGCCGAGGCCCTGGATCGTTGGCTGGACAGCGACGCGCGGGAGGTCGTCTCCGGCCGCGAGGCCGAGGCGCTCGGGGCACCGGTTCCGCCCAACACGACGGTCGAGGCCGAACGCCAATGGCTGGGTTCGGCGCTCTACTGGGCCAGCCTCTTCGGTTTCGAGACAGGGATGCCGGCGGAGCGGGTCGCGCAGACCGCGGCCGCGGCGGTGCTCAGCGGTTCGCCGGACGCGCGTGCCGCACGAGCGGATCTGCGCGGGATGAGACCCGTGTTGCGGGCGGTGTATCCGGTCGTGGGCCGGGAGGAGTGAGGCCGCTTCGAAAGTGAACATCGGGCCGGGGTCGCGCGGCCCTCGCTCATTTCGGGGGGCGTACGATCACCGCGCGCACCGGTGGGCCTGATGCGCGCGATGACCCCACCGAGGGGACGCCTTCCCCGATCAGATGGAGGTGGGTGCGCTCCTCATGGCGCGCCGGAGGACATCGCCGCCTCCGCCCAGCTCACGCCACAAGGTATACTTGATGTGCCCCGCCTCGGCGCAAACTCCGTCATGCTCTTGCCAACCAGCCCCATTCGGACGTCAGAATTGCCGGCTCGGCCCTCCTCGTAAAGTCTTCGAACCGCATCCGTACCCTTCTCACACGTATCGAAGAGCAGGGCGAGCGCCATTGACGGGTTGACCTCGTCAACTCGTTGAGGCTCCGCCGCGATCGACGCAAGAAGGTCGATGATCTCCGACTCCTGATCATCAGACTCCGCGGCGTACTGGGCAAGCAGCCACAGGGCAAGATATTTGATACCTCTGTTCGAGCTGTTCCGATGAATGCGCAGCATTCGTTCTTTCGTGAACAACTCTGGCGCTATGAGATTGGGATCCAGATGTAGACCGCTGAGCAGAACCATCGCCGAACTTCCCGGGTTCCCGTGCTCGGCCGCCGGATCCGTTCTGATCGCGATCTCCTCGAGACCATCGAGAAGTTCGCGGCGTTCCGCGCTCGTATAGCGATCAAGGTTGCCTGACGCGCTGGCCCCACCGAGCGGATCCCACTCGGTGAACGCCAATATGATTACCTGTTCCGCTCGGGGGTGACCTCCCCGCATCATCTCCAGCGCGGCCTCTGGGGTGATCAGCGGATCCCGACGAACGTATCCTTGGGCCTGCGCCTCAGCTGCCAGAAACCAGATGGTAAGGCAGAGCCATCCGTGTCGGACGATTAATGCCGGCATCCCGGGTCGCCTGGTCATTTCGTCCTCCTTCTGACACTTGGAAGAAGCTCGAGTTAGTCAGGCCAAACTCATGTTCGGTGGGACTCATGAAGATCCACCAGGGAGTCGACCAGTTCCCCGAAGGCTCGGGAAGGGGATCGTACTCCCGGCACAGACCTCAAGGGAAGGGATGCGCTACCCGTCGGGGTTAGTCAAGGTTCATCGCCAGAGTTGCTGGTCAAGGCACGTCCGTCGCGCCGTTCCGATGTGTGGGTTCGGACCGCCTCGGCGGCTGTGTGTCAAGGCTTCGCGGCCTCGGAGGGACCCGCCTCCCCGCCATCAATCCGTGGCGTCCCTCCCCAGCAGTTCGCCGATCCCCACCAGCGCGATCAGCGCCAGCCCCGCCGCCTCAATCGCCTCGCGCCCGCCCGATTCCCGGTCCACCACCGCCAGCACGGCCAGCACCTCGCCACCCTCCTCCCGGACCGCCGCCGCCGCGTCGAGCGCGCTTCCGCCGCTGGTGACCACGTCCTCGATCACCACCACTTTCTGGCCCGGTTCGAAGCTGCCTTCGATGCGCCGGCCCTTTCCGTGCCCCTTGGCCTGCTTGCGCACGGAAAACGCATCGAGCGGGTCCCCAGCGAGCCAGCTGGCGTGCGCGATCGCGTAGGACACGGGATCCGCACCCATCGTCAGTCCCCCGACGGTGTCGGGCGCGAGGCCGGCCGCGCGGATCGCGGTCAGCGCCAGGCGACCCACGAGCGCCTGCCCTTCGGCGCTCATCGTGGTTCGTCGCACGTCGATGTAGAAATCGCTCCGCGCGCCGGAGGCGAGCACGAAGTCGCCGAACTCCAGGGATCGGTCGCGCAGCAGCGCGATCAGACGGTCATGATCACTCATGCGCGGGCAAATCCTTCGAATCGGTATAAGGGACGTCCAGCCATTCCTCGGCCTCGCTGACCCCGATACCTTCGAGCGTCCGCAGCGCGGCGCTGATCGCCGCGTCCTCGCGCGGGTCGATATCTCCGGAGTATTCGAGGAACTCGACGTGGAGGCGGGGATCCGCCGCCGCCCGGAATCGCCAGGCGTTGACGCGGAAAGGCATCCGGCCCGCGGAGGCGGCGAGCTGATCCCAGGCGGCGTCGTACTCTCCGCGCCGTGTGACTTCGACGAGTCGTCTGATGCTGACGAGTATGCGCATCGTTCAGGTGTTGGGGATGGTGGGGCGGTCAGGCCGCGCGCCCCGGCTTTCGCTCGGGTGAGCGTTCGCTTCGGGTTCTCTTCCTCCTCGACTTCGGCTTCGAACCATCATCGCGGCGGCCCAGGAGTTGTCGTAGGACGAAGGCGCCAACGCGCGAGATCGTCGATGGACGATACTTCGCCGCGAGCCGCAGGATCGACCGGCCGAGCGTCTCGACTTCCGCGGGGGGAAGGCGCCGATAGCGGATGGCGAAACGCAGCCGGTCCATCTCCGCGGAAAGGTCACTCCGTCCGGTGTCGGCGTGCCAGAGCATCCGGTCGGCGGCGCGCCGGGCCGCGTCGAGCAGTCGATCGACGCGTTCGCGTTCCGGCGGAGCGAGATCGCGGCCGCCACTGGAGCGCATCGCGACGCGGTATTCCACCGTCAGCGCCCGCAGCAGCGCTTCGAGCGCCGCCGCCCACAGCGCTGGGTCGGCCAGGTCGTGCCGGTCGACGCCGCGCTCCATGACCCGGTTCAGGGATTGCCGGAAGCGCAGGGCGGCGGCCTCGATCCCGTCGTCGTCCTCCGGAAGGTGGGCGAGGAAATCGACGAGCGCGCTCCACGTCCGGTTCGCGATCTTCCGGTCGGGAGAATCGATTTCCGTGAGGATCCGTCCGACCCGGTCCGCCACGCCTTCGCGAAATTCCTCCACCGATGGTGGACGATGTGCCAGAAGGTGGCCGATCTCCGCCTCGACGAGCGTATCGAGGACGATGAGCCGTGCGAAGGTGTCCGCCTTCATGACAGTAACGAGGACGCCCGTGGGGCAGGGTGTGGATCCGCATCACCGGCGGGCCGGTGTCGCGGTGAAAGCTCTCCGGACGCGGACGCAACGTCAAGGAGGCGGTTCAACTCCATCGCCGGCTGGCGTCTTCGAGAGGCAGGGCCTACAATTTCCGGCCAATCATTTCGAGGACCCAGCATGTCGTTGTTCCGCCGGAGAGACCGTTGAAGGCCCATCGTCGTTCGCGCTCCGCCCGGGCCAGCCGCGGGTGCCGTCCGTCCGGCGCGATACCGTTGCCGCTCCTGTTCGCCCTGTCGTCTTTGGCGATCGCGTCCCTACTCGCGTTTCCGCTCGCCGCGCAGCAGCAATCTCCGGGTACAATCACCGGTACGGTCACCGACACCGGTGGCGATCCCGTCACCGCGGTGATGGTGACGCTCACCGGTCTTGCCGGGACGACCACCGTTCGTGCCACCCTTACCGACTCGGTCGGCCGGTACCGGTTCCCGGACGTGGTCCCCGGCCGATACGAACTCCGCGCGCGCCGGCTCGGTCTCGCGGAAACGGTCGACTCGATCGCGGTCGCCGGCGGCCAGCTCGTCGCCTTTGACCTGCGTCTCGTGGAACAGGCCGTCCGGCTCGATGGGGTGCTCGTGGAGACGACGGCCGACCGCGAACGGGCGCGCTTCGAGACACAGGCGGGGGTGACGGCGCGGGTCGTGGAGGCGTCCACTATCCGGCTCCTCCCGGGGCTCGCGGAGCCCGACGTGCTCCGCGCCGTCGCCATTCTTCCCGGCGTCATCACGACCTCGGACTTTTCCAGTTCCTACAACGTCCGGGGCGGCTCCGCGGACCAGAACCTCATCGCCCTCGACGGGTTCACGGTATTCAACCCGTTCCACCTCGGCGGCCTCTTCAGCGTCTTCAACTCCGACGCGATCGAGCGCGCCGAACTCCTTTCGGGCGGATTCGGCGCCGAGTACGGTGGCCGGGTCTCCTCGGTGCTGAATATCGAGAGCCGGACGGACGTTCCCGATGAGCTGGCGGTGGACGGCGGGATCTCGGTGCTCGCCTCGCGGCTGCTTCTGCGCGCGCCGATGCCGGGTCCCGCCGCCAGTCTTTTCGGGGGGGATTCGGGCAGCTGGTTCTTCTCCGCGCGCCGCTCCTATTTCGACCAGCTGCTGCGGCCGGTCACCGACTTCCCCTATCACCTGACCGATCTGCAGGCGTACGCCGCCGTCGGTACGGCCGGCGGCGGGCGGGTGGCGCTGACCGCGTACCGCGGGGACGACGTCCTCGACCTCTCCCGGCTGGATCTCTCCGACGCCGGCGACGTCCTTCGTTTCCGCTGGGATTGGGGGAACCGCGTCATCGGGACCACCTGGGAACAGCCGCTTCCCGCCGGTTGGTCGATCGACGCCCGGGTGGGCTATTCAGGGTTCTCGGAGGAGATGGCCTTCGTCGACTTCGGGGATATCCGCCTGGCGAGCGAGATCGATCAGCTGCTCGCTCGGGCCGACTTTCACCGTGACTTCTCGGCCTCGCTGGCCGTGACCGGTGGCCTCGCCGTCGAGCGGACGGACCACATGAATCTCGCGTACGCGGGCGGCACCACTTTTTTCGCCTCTGACGGGACCGGTGTCCTGGGCTCCGCTCACGCGAGCCTCAGCTGGGCGCCGGACCGCTGGCTCATCGAGCCGGGCGTGCGCGCGGAGGTCTGGCGGGTCGACACCGCGTCGCGCCAGGTCGTTTCCCCCCGGCTGGCGGTCAAGCGTTTTCTCGGAGTGGACCGGAATCTCGCGGTCAAGCTCGCGGCGGGCCGATACGCGCAGTACGTCCATTCCCTCCGTGACCAGGACCTGCCGATCTCGAACGACACGTGGATCCTCGCCAACGAGTCGATCCCGCCCGTCATCTCCGACCAGGTTCAGCTGGGGGTCGAGGCGTTCTTTTCCGGGGGATGGTCCGCCTCGGCGGAGGCCTACGCCCGTGACTTCGACGGCGTAGTCGAGTTCAATCTCACCGAAGACCCCAACGACCCCGCCGACGACCTTCTCGAGGGGACGGGCCAATCATACGGGCTCGACCTGATGCTCAAGCGGTCCGCCGGGCCGCTGACGGGCTGGGTCGCGCTTTCCCTCCTCCGCGCCGAGCGAAGCTTCCCCGACCCGGTCGCCGCCGAATGGGAGGAGCTACCGAAAACCGTCACCTATCCGCCGATCTTCGATCGACGGGTCAACCTGGACTTCACCGCCCAGTACCGCACCGCGAACGGATTCGAACTCGGCGCCCGCTGGAACTTCGGCTCGGGGCTCCCCTACACCCGCCCGATCGCCCAGCACTTCGCCTTCGTCATCGACCCGCGGACCGGCTTGATCGACCGGCAGTCGGGCGGCGGGTCGGATCCCGACGATAACGGTATTCCGGCGGTCGCGGTACTTGGTCCGCGCAACGCCGACCGGTACCCGGCCTATCACCGGCTCGACCTCACCGTGCGTCGACCGTTTGTCCGCGGCTGGGGCGGCTACACGCCGTACTTCCAGCTGCTGAACGCCTATAACAGGCGAAACGTACTCTTCTATTTCTTTGATTATGACCGGACGCCACCGGTGAGATCGGGGTTCAGCATGTTCCCGATGCTGCCCGCGCTCGGTGTGGAGGTATCGTTCTGATGAAGCGATCGGACGGTGGGCGGCTGCCCCTCCTCGCGATGATGGCGATAGCGGGGCTCGCCGGGTGCGAACTCGCCGAGGTTTCCGCGCCCGCCGGAGCCGACGTCCTCGTCGTCGAAGCCGTGCTCCAGGCCGGCATGCCGCGCCAGTTCGTACTCCTCCACCACGTGCTCGCCGACGGAGCGGTCCGTGGCGAACCAGGCGCCTCGGTCTCCATAACGCCTGAAAGCGGAACCCCGATCGATTTCGAGATGGTGGATCTCGGCGAGTGTTTCGTCGCTGATCCCGAACGGTGGGAGATCGAGGGGCTGGAGATCGCGGCCTCGTGCTATCGCTCTCCGGTCTCGGCCGGCGGGTTCGTCGTTCCCGGCCGCCGTTACGACCTGCGCGTTTCGACGGTGAACGGCCTGGAACTGCGTGGCCGTACCATCGTTCCGGGTCGATTCGAACTCCGTTCACCCCGCGCCGAGGTTGACTCCCTCTCGTTTTCGGTCAACTGCTTCCTGCCCACCGACCCATTCACGCTGACGTGGACTCGCGCGGAGGGCGCCTGGGCCTACATCACCAGCCTGCGACTCTCGGCGTGGGGTGACAGCCTCCGAGAACAGGGTATCCAGGTGCCCGAACCGCTTGACCTGACGGGGCTATCCATCTCCGCCGCCGACACGAGCCAGCTCTTTCCGGCCAACATCGGACTCTTCCAGCGATTCGACCTCGACCCCCGTATCCTCATCCGGCTGCGGGAGGGGCTCCCTCAGGCGGCGGATGCGACGGTGGTCATCCTTGCGCTCGACCCCAACTACGCGAACGCGATCCGCGGCGGGCGGTTCAACCCGTCCGGTCAGGTCCGCAACTCGAGCATCGCCGGCGACGGAATCGGAGTCTTCGGTTCCGTCGCCCCGATGAGGATCTACTCGCCGAACCGGCTCACCAGCGCACCCGGGCGACTCCACGAATGTGGCCCGGTGCTCGCGCCGGATTGAGACATCGGCGACGACGGTCCCCGAGTCGCCGGGATCGTCACTGGATCGCGAACACGAGAGAGGCCGTCGCGCGAACCGTCTGCTGGCCCGGTTCGATCGGAGTCGGCGCGGCGGCGGCCATCGCGACCCGCCCGTCGAACGCCATCTCCATTTGCCGATAGATCGGCTGCGGCGGCTGGCTGCTGGTGCTCGCGTCGAGCACGTCACCGAGCCGGACGCCCAGCGCCGACGCCATCGTCTCCGCCTGTGCCCGAGCCGACCGTACCGCGCGCGTCAGTGCGTCCGCCTCGGCCGCCTCGGAGTCCACCACTTCAAAAGACACCCCATTCATCCGGTTCGCGCCAGCCGCGAGGCCCGCGTCGATCAAACCGCCGACCGAATCCAGGTCTCCCGTCCGCACCGATACCTGGTTACTGGAACGGTAGCCGATGATTCGCGGCGGGGCGTTCGGTTCATCCCGCGTCTGCATCGCGTATTCTGGATACAGCGAATAGCCGCTCGTCCGGATGTCTTCCTGCGCGACTCCCGCGGCGCGGAGCGCCCGGATCACGGCGTCCATCGCGTCGGCATTGGATTCCGTCGCCTCGCGTGCCGTCGTCCCCGTCGTTTCCACCGCGAATTGGACCGTCGCTCTGTCTGGTCGGACCTGGACCTCGCCCACGCCGGAGACGCGGATCGTCCGCTGCTGCATGCTCACTCCCGGTAATGTCTGTGCCGAGGCCGCGCACGCCGACAGCATCGTGGTCGCCATCGCCGCTATCACGCCGATTCCGGCGGCCTCGATGATTCTCAGGTTGCGCTTACCCCTTCGATTGCCTTTGCGGTTCACCGGATCCCGTCCTTTTATCTGTCGTTGTCGCCGAAGAATGCACCGCCCGGTGGTTCTACACCACTGTCGCGGGTGGGGCGACGCGATCGCCCCTCCATATCCCTTAAACGATGAAGCGGGACGGGGAGACACATCCCGTCCCGCTCATCGCGGGTGCCGCAGCGCCTGAAGAGCAAGGTTGGATCCAATGCGGGTTCGATCGCGCGGTTTGATCCTGCGGTGGAAGTGAGGGGGATGATACCGCTTCGCGCTGGCCCCGAACGACTGCCAATACCTGATGCAATGACAATGCCTGACACGAAAGCCCGGCCGTCCCGGCTCCCTCGCGACTCTCGGGTTCCTTCCCGCAACTCACGCCGACCACTACATTTACCTATCAGCGGTGCCGCGGTCCTCGAGGTCCTTCGGGAGCACGCGCCCGAGTACCGCTGGCGCCGCACGGAAGACCGCGAAATCCATGCCGTCGACGATCGGCGCTCCACCCGTTCTCGTCCGGGGCCACGACGCGATACCGCGAAGAACCATGAAGCGATACGGAATCAAGGAAGTCTTCGGAACCCTCCAGGGCGAAGGAGCGCTCGCGGGCTCACCGGCCGTCTTCCTGCGCTTCGCGGGTTGCAACCTCGGCTACGAGGTCTGTCCCTGGTGCGATACGGACTGGGCGAAGGCGGAGTTCTCCGAGCCGGTCGCCGGAGTGCTCGACCTCGTGAAGGCGGCGGCGAATGAAATGCCCGGTGGGTTCCGGCCCGGAATGCTTCTCGTCGCCACGGGAGGCGAACCGAGCCTGCAGTTCGATGCCCCTCTCGCGGGTGCGCTTCGTGCCGCCGGGTTCCGAATCACCATGGAGTCGAACGGATCCAGGCCCGTGGATCGCTCGCTCATCGACTGGCTCACGATCTCGCCGAAACAGCCGTCGTTCGCGCAGAAGCAGGGCAACGAGCTGAAGATTCTGTTCAGTGGGAGCGCGGCGCCGGGCCCGGCGCCCGACGTCGAGGCGGTCCGGCGTCTGGCGGCCGGTACCGGTTTCGACCACTACTTCCTGCAGCCGATCGACCTCCCGGAATCGGGAGCAAACTATGACGAGACGGTCGCCGCCGTGATGGAACTGGGGCCTCCATGGCGTCTTTCCGTCCAGACCCACAAGGTGATCGGGATACGGTGAAGCTCAGCCGCCGCGGTGAATGAAGGGCAGCTCCGTGACCGTGGCGGCCCGCGCGTCGATGGTCACCTCATCCCCCGGTTCGACCTCCCGCCGTACGTAGCCCAGCGCGATCGTGCGCCCGAGCGCGGGTGAGACCACCGCGCTCGTCGTGAACCCCACCTGTTTGCCTGTATCGGGGTGCACGAGCGGGCTCCCCGGCGCGGGGGGCGCTACGTCGCCGAGCAGGATGCCCCGCAGGTGCCTGTTGACGTGACCTCGATGCGCGATGCGGACGACCACCTCCTGACCGGTGTAGCACCCCTTTGAAAAGGAGATGGCGCGGTCCATCTGCCCGATCGCCTCGAACGCTTCCGCGGGGAGAGTCGCGTCGGTGATGTCGACGCCGTATCGTGGGCGGCCGGCTTCCACACGCGCGATCTCGAACGCTTCGAAAGTCGCGTCCCCGCCGCCCGCGTCACGCGCGGCGGCACTCAGCGCGGCACGATCCGGATTCAACCCGTCCGCGACATCGGCCGCATCGGCGGCGGAAGGGGCGTCCGCCGGGCCAGCGGGGTCGCGGGGAACGGCGGGGAAGAAGAGATCGTAGCCGGGCACGCCGGCGATTCGAGTCGCGATCGCGGATACGGCCCGACCACCATGGTCGACCGTGGTCACGGCGTCTTCAACCGTGGCGGGCTCAACGCCCAGGGCGGTGGTCACGAGCGAGGCCGCGCGCGGGCCGTAGACCCCCACGATCGACCCGTCGACGAACTCCCATTTCGCGAAATGAGGCGGGACGTACTTCCGAAGATGCTCGCCTAGCGTGGGAACCGCCGCGGCGGGGACGGCGAGCCGCAGCTCCGTTTCACCCTCAGGGGTCGGGAGATGGAAGACGCGGACATCCGCGATCACCTTCCCCTTTGGCGTCAGGATGGCCGCGTAGACCGCCTGGTCGGTGGTCGCGTGGCCGAGGTCATTGGTGAGCAGACCGTTCAGCATGCGGACGGGGTCGCGACCCCACATCCGCAGCATGGCGAGGTCGTCGCGGTCCACGACCGCGACGGTCCCGATGACCCCGGCATGGCCGACGTCCATCGATTTCACCCTCCCGCGTCGGCCAGGTACTCGCGCAACCGATCGTCGGCGCCCGTCAGCTCGCGTTCGAGCCGGCGGACCTCCGCCGTCGACGCGGCGTTCGGCAGATCGACCTTGACTTCTTCTCCCGCCGTCCGGGGAAGATAGACGAGCGAGATCTTCCATCCTTCGACCCCCGTCGCCTTCCGAGCGACGAGGTCGACACTGTACTCCGAATCGCCAAGACTCAGTCGATTCGCGAGCCGGTGCTCCTTCCACGATGAACTCCGCGACATGGCCATCGACGCGATCCTCCAGCTCCGGGGGTAGCGCGCGTGCCGCCCGTTGCAGCGCCGCGCGGTCGGGTACATCTTCCAGCGTTCGCCTGACCGATGGTGATCGAACGGGAACGATCCCGGAAGATACCGCCGGGGAGTTCTTCCTTCAAAGTGCCCGTGATGCAGCCACACCTCCCGATCTGGCTCCAGAGGCTCCCCAACGAGGTGCGCCGTCAACTGGAACTGGCGGTGGCGGCCGCGACCGAGGCGCGGTTGGACACGCACGCGCAGGAGGCGCTCAACGTCGTCGCCGTCCTTCACGCGCGGGTCAGCTTCGATCAGGCGGTCGAACGTTACCTGGATGTCATGGGTCTCGGAGGAGAAGAAGCCGGGATCGTCCAGACCCGCGCGCTCGTGCTCCTCGGACAGAGCCGGGACGCCATGGAGTACGCTACCCGAGAACACCGCAATGCTTCACGACTGAACTGGCGATACGCCACGCCCCTCGGCGCGGTCCGCTTCGTGCGCCGCCGACTTCGCCGTAACGCGGAAGAGGACTACTGGATGGAACTCTCCGCCGCCCGGGCCGAGGAGGCCCTCGTCCGGACGCACATCAAGCACGCGCTCATCTTCGTCGATCTTCTACAGGAGTACTACCCGCCAACGCGCGCGGTGACCTTTTACCTCGACCAGCTCGCGGTTCCGGCTGGCCGGGCGCGGTCGGTATACCAGCGCGCTCTCGCTCGCGTCGCCACCGTGGAACTCCCGCGGCTCGCGACTGGTACCGAGGTCTCCTCCGCCGAATAGGGCCGCGTCGCGCGCTCCTCGGCGAGTGGGCGTGGAGGCGTGTGACTTGCACGATTTCCCCCGGTCGTGGGCCGGGTCCGGCATGGCCGCCCTCGGCGCGATAGGTCGGTCCATCGTCGCCGGCTCATCCACGGGACGCTCGCCCTCCCGGCGACCGTCGTTGTCACGTGTTCCCAGGTAAACGCGGTATGTGGTACTCAGAATCGATCGGACACGTGTCTCCGACCCGGCGCCGCCGAGGCTTCCTCGCGGGGATCCTCGTCCCGCTTCTCACCCTCGCCTCGTGCGCCGATACCGACGCGGGCCCGGCGGAGGCGACGGAAATTTCCGCCGATGCCGATGTGCTGATCGGAGCCGACGCGCCGGACTCGCCGGGTGCGCCGACTACGTCGCCCGAGCCTGTCGTACGCGCCGCCCGTGGGCCGGCCACGGATATCCCGGCCAACGAGGTCGGCGAGATCATGGTCCTGGAGTATCACCGGCTCGGCGAGCCGGAGGGAGAGTTCCATCGGTCAGCGGAGAACTTCCGGCGGGATCTCCAGACACTCTACGATGCGGGCTACCGACCGATCACCATGCGCCAGATGCTCACGGGTGACATCGATGTCCCGCGCGGCACGACGCCGGTCGTGTTCACGATCGACGACTCGTCGACCGGTCAGTTCTACCTGTTGGGTGATGGCTCGGTGGATCCCGAGACCATGGTGGGGATGTGGTCGGCGTTCAGCGAAGCGAACCCGGAATGGGAACATGGCGCCACCTGGTGCGTCCTGCCAGGCGCCGACCATCCGTCAAACTTCTTTGGCGAACTCCCTTCGCGCGAAGTCGACCGCCGGATCCGCGAGGAGCGGATTCAGCGGAAGGTCGACTACCTCATCGCCAACGGCCACGAAATCTGTAATCACACCCTCTATCATGCCCGGCTCGACAGGGCCACGAGCGACGCCCAGGTGCAGGAATGGATCGGTCGGGGCGAGGACTCCATTCAGGTCTACCTCCCCGATGACTACGACGTCGTCACCCTCGCCTTGCCGCTCGGGATGTGGCCAGCGAACCGGTCGCTCGCCTGGCGCGGCAGCCACGCCGGACGGCCCTACGAGTATCTGGGTGTGCTCGAGGTCACCGGTGGCCCGAGCCCGTCGCCCTTCGACTCCCGCTTCGACCCGCGCTCGGTCAATCGACTGATCGTGGCGCCGGGGGCACTGCCGCGCGCGCTTGCTCGCTATGATCGTGAACCGGAGAAACGGTACGTCTCGGACGGGGATCGATCCACGATCACCGTACCCGTGACCTTCGGAGAACGGGTCGCGGCGGATCGGTGGCCGAACCTGCGAGTTCGAGTGGAAGGCGGCACGGATTGAGACGCTGAACGGATCAGTCCGTTCCCACGTCCCGATCCGGGCCGATCGCGGTTCGCACCCCCCCCCACCACCGGGAAAAAAAGAGGCCGGGACGTCGAACGTCCCGGCCTCTTTTATCCTCCGCGCGCACGTGTGACGCGGTCTGGTCAGCCCTGCTGCGGTGTCTCCACCGGGGCCGGTTGAGCGGCCTGCACCGGGGCCGGCGCGGGCTGCGTCTGCGGTGCCTGAAGAGGAGTCTGCGTCTGGCTCGCCTGAATCGACGCGTCGTCCAGACCGTTGAGCGCACGCTTGAAGTCCCGGATCCCGCGGCCCATGCCGGAAGCCAGCTCGGGCAACCGCTTCGCTCCGAAAAGCAGAAGCAGTACCGCGAAGATCAGGACCATTTCGCCGAAGCCGAGCCCGCTGAATGACATGGTGCCTCCTGTCCGTCCTGGCGCTGATTGGGGAGGCCTGGCTCCCGGGTCTCTCCGCGCGAAGAGCCGCGCCGAGGTACCGGGCCATCACCTCCGGAAGAGCATGATACGCCCAATAGCAAGTATAACGGTCACGAACAGCCGCGACAACCGGTATCGGGGTCGCCGGGCGCTCGTGTGAATAGGGTACACTCCGTGTGGGGAAAGGATTCGGTCATCGCGCCGATCCACGTCCGGCCGCCCGGCCCGTCGCCCACGCCCAGGCGAAATTGTACCCCCCGATGGGGCCGAAGGCGTCGAGCAACTCGCCGCAAAGGAAGAGTCCCGGGACGACACGGGATTCGAGAGTGTCCGGACGAACGTCAGCGAGCCGAACGCCGCCTCCGGTCACTTCGGCTTTTCGGTACCCTTCATCGCCCGTCCAGGGAAGCTCGTAGCGGGTGAGGATCGCGACGAGCCGGTCCCTCTCCTCACGACGAAGCTGAGCGAGTGGGCGCTCACCTCCGACCCCACTTTCCTCCATCAGCCGCTCCGCGAGACGGTCGGGCAGCCTCTGACGCAGTACCGCCGCGACACGACGAGACCCACCGTCCGTCATCTCCGCTGTCCATTCCTTCGCGGTGAACCCTCCCCAGCGGGCGAGAATCGGCTGCGTGCCGGCGCTCCCGGCTCGCGTCGCGAGGTGCGAGATGTTCAGCGTGGCGGGGCCACTCCACCCGCGATGCGTGAAGAGAAATCCGCCCTCGACCTCGAACGGTCCGCCCGGCGCGGGCGCCGAGAGCGCCACCCGAAGTGAGACGCCGGCCAGCGCCGCGTGAACGGCCGGGTCGGCGGTGAGCGGGGTGAGCGCGGGGTACGGTTCCACGACGTCGTGCCCGAATCTCTTCAGGAGAGCGAGACCCCACCCATCGCTGCCCGTCTTCGGCACGCTCAATCCGCCTGTCGCCAGGATCACCCGGTCCGCCTGGAAGCCGGTCTCGCCCACCCATACGGTCCACCCGACGTCGCTCCCATCCGCGGCCGGACCAGGGCCGTTCGACCTGGCCGGATGCTTCGCCGCTTCCGGATTCGTCGCCGCTATCCCCGTGACCCGGGCACCGAAATGAACTCGCACGCCCGCCTTCACCGCCTCGTCGACCAGCGCGTCTCGCACGTCCCGCGCTCGATTCGACGCCGGAAAGACCTTCCCGGTCTCCGGTTCAAGCGCCAGCGCGACGCCCAGATCCTCCTCGAAGAACGCTCGCTGTTCGGCCAGCGGCCAGGAGAGCAGGATCTTCCGCAACGAGTTGCGAGAGGAATCCGTCACGTACCGGTTCACGTCGATCTCCGAAGGGAGGACATTGCACCGCCCACCCCCACTGATCAGGATCTTCCGACCCCCATCCGTCGTGCTCTCCAGGAGCCGCACCCGCGCGCCTTCGCGGGCCGCGAAAATCGACGCCGCGAGGCCGGCGGCGCCCGCTCCCACCACGATCACCCGCGGAGAATCGCCAGCCGCCATCATTCCCGTTCTCTTTCCTTCCCATGGGCGTCGCGGCCCGATGGTGGGTGCTCCATCGTCCCGAGGCCTTGACCAGTCTGTACCCGGCGTGTAAAATAGTCGGCTCGCCGGCGTGACGGCCACTGCCTGGAGACGCGGCGTGAGCGGCGTATCATGGTGGTCCGTCCGGAGTTTCAGCCGGCGAGAAAAACATTTGTCGTCATCCTCTTGACCCGTTGGGTTGAAGGGGTTAGGATAGAAGGCTGCGCCCGGCGCGGGAGTGTGATGGAGTGGCCGGGTGTGGGGAAGGTGGAGTACGGCGGGGTCCATGGGGCCTGAGCCGGGAGTGAGATGAGAGGGATTGACAATCCGGGTCGAGTGACGAGAGAGAAGTAGGCGTTCAGGAGGTCGCGTTG
>CAZWJE010000026.1:0-40315 GCA_964634395.1 uncultured Gemmatimonas sp.
AGATCGTCGGGCAGTTTGCGCGGCCGCGAATCGGCGCCCAGGGCCACGAGCCGGACGGTGGCTGTCGCGAGGCGAACGTCGACTTCGGAGTTCGCGAGGCGATCGATCTCATAGGAGAAGGTCACGGTGCGTGAGCGAATCTCCGAAATCCAGGTGCGGACGCGTACGTCGTCCTCGTACCGCGCCGGCGCGTGGTAGCGAATCGAGAGATCCGCGACGGCGAGAATCACGCCGCGCTTTTCGAGTTCCGAATAGGGCAGGAATCTCTGGCGGATGAGTTCCGTGCGCGCGACTTCGCACCACACCAGGTAGTTGGCGTGGTAGACGACCCCCATCTGATCGGTTTCGGCATAGCGCACCCGTACGTCGATCTCGACGGGAGATCGAGGTTGGGGTATGAAGGCGGTGGTATCCGTCACGATGCGTCCCGTGATTGAGAAATCGGGTTCGGGGTTCCGTGAACCGGCGGGAACCAGCCGTCGCCGCGGCGATCGCCCACGTCCCGTCCGCGGTGTTTCGATTGCCGGCGTCCTCGCGGCTGGGTAGTTTGCGGCCCCGATGAACGAGAAGCCAGCCTACGTCATTTCCGACATCCATCTCGGCGCGGTTCCGGCGGCGACGGAACGCGCGTTCCGTCGATTTCTCCGGCACGTGGGCGAGAACGCCTCCGAACTGGTCATCAACGGAGACCTTTTCGATTTCTGGTTCGAGTACGGAAGCGTCATCCAGGGAAGGCACTTCCGTGTGTTGTCGGCGCTCGCCGAGCTTCGCGACGCGGGTATCCCGATCCGTTTTCTGGGTGGCAACCACGACGCGTGGGGCGGTGCGTTCCTTCGCGACCAGGTCGGGCTCGAGTTGCTGGAAGAAGGCGCGGAGATCCGGGTCGGAGGCCGGAACGCGCTGATCGTCCACGGCGACGGAGTGGGCCGGGGCGACCTGGGGTACCGGGTGTTGAAGCGGGTGATCCGGAATCCGGTGAGTGTCGCGCTCTTTCGCGTTCTTCACCCTGATCTGGGTGGTCGGCTTGCGCGATTCGTGTCGAAGACCGAGTTGAAGGAAGGCACGCCGCATCTGGCGAATCAGGGCCGGGCGAAGGAGTTACGGGAATGGGCACATGGTGAACTCGGACGCCGGCCGGCGATCGAGTTCGTGCTCACCGGTCATGTGCACGACCCCATCGTCGAGGAAGTCACGCCGGGCCGCTATTACGTGAACACGGGCGACTGGATCAACCACTTCACCTACCTGATGATCCCCGGCAAAGGGCCTCCGGACCTGCGCCGATGGGAACGCGAGGACTCATTCACCCCAGGTGAGTAACGTGAAGCGGTGTGCCCCAGAGACGCGAGGCCACCGGCTCGACGTCGCGGGGCTCGCCGGTCGTGAACACCGTGAGATCTCCTTCCCGATCGGCGTCGCCCAGGAGCGAATGCTGGACGAGGACCCGTTCGACCTGGCGAGCGACGGCGGTACCGCTGTCGAGGACTTCAACCCCGTCTCCCATCGTTCGCTCGATGAGACCGCGAAGGAAGGGGTAATGGGTGCAGCCGAGGACCACGCGGTCCACCCCGGCCGCGATCGCCGGAACGAGCGGCTCGCGGACCACTTCCATCGCGTGATGGCCTTCCAGTTCGCCGGCTTCGACGAGTTCGACGTAGCCGGGACAGGGGATCTTGAGCAGGTCGACCCCGGCGGCGTGGCGATCGACCAGGCGGTGGAATCGCTCCGTCCGCAGCGTGGCAGGGGTGGCCAGAACGGCGATATGACCGGCCTCGGTGGAGGCGGCGGCCGGCTTGACGGCGGGCTCGAGCCCGACGATGGGTACGGTGAACGCGTCGCGGAGCTGATCGATCGCGGCGGCGGAAGCGGTGTTGCAGGCGACCACCACGAGCTTGGCGCCGCGTTCGATGAGCGCCCCGACGACCGAGATCGAGCGATCGCGGATCTCTTCCAGGGGGCGACCGCCGTACGGTACGTACGCGGAGTCACCGACGTATTCGATGGCCTCGCGGGGCAGCCTCCGGCGTATCTCGCTCACGACCGTGAGCCCTCCCAGGCCGGAGTCGAACACCCCGATCGGACGTTGGTCGCTCATGGAAGCCAGGTCACCGGGACTGTGGCACGGATCCGCATTCCGCCATCGGGTGCGGGCGTGACGCCGATCCGCTCGTCAAAGTCGGAAAGATAGGCGGAGACGTAGGCATCGGCTCCAGCGAAGAAGAAGAGAAAGACGGTCAGCGCCGTCCAGTCTTCGAACTGCTGGGAACGGGAACGGACGAGCGTGGTCTCGTAGTCGGGATCGATCGCGCCCGACTCGCGCAGCCAGGCCTGCTGGTCGAGTGCGTCGGAGCGTTGTCGATGGGCGACGTAGGCCATCCATCCGCTGCTTCCGGCCAGGGCGAAATAGACGGCGCCACGTCCGGGCGAGCCGACATATGATTGTCCCCAGCCCGGCAGCATGAGCGACCGGAAGAAGGCGCCGCGCGGGGAGTATCGCGGTTCGTCGACGGCCGGAGGAGTCACGGTGTCGGCGGCCAGGACCACGGGCGTCTGGGCGGAGAGCGAGCCGCCGATCAAGAGAAGGATCCCGACGAGTACCGGCACCGAACGACGACAACCGATGAGCAAGCGGATTCTCTCCGAAACGTTGACGTTCAAGTATTCCCGCGCCCCCTGGGGGAACGTGACGGAAGATAGCGAGCGACCCAACACGCGCCAGACGGCGGACCCGGCCTTCCCCGGCGGCACCCGCGAGGGTGTAGCGGGGCATGGCGACACACTACCCGTCGCGCGCCGTCCATGATCCCCCTCCGCGACGAAAATCCGACCGAGCTCACGCCTTATCTGACATTCCTGCTGCTGGTGGCGAATGTGGCGACCTGGGTCCTGGTCCAGGGCGCCGGGCGGCCGGAGGCCGTGATCGCGTCGATCGGGTACTTCGGAGTCTTCCCCTGCGAAATCACATCACGTTGTCCGCCGATGGGACTCGGGCCGGAAGCGATCCTCACGGGGATGTTCATGCATGGCGACTGGGGACATCTGATCAGCAACATGCTCTTCCTCTGGGTATTCGGAAACAACATCGAGGACTCGATGGGCCATCTCCGATTCCTCGTGTTCTACTTCACGTGCGGGCTCGCCGCGACCGCTGCTCACATCATGGCGATGCCCGACAGCGCGGTACCGGCGGTGGGCGCGAGCGGCGCGATCAGCGGCGTGATGGGTGCCTACATCCTGCTCTACCCGAAGGTGCGAGTCCTGACGTGGCTTCCTCCGTTCTTCCTCCTTTCGTTTCGTGCCTACATTCTGCTCGGCTACTGGTTCCTCCTGCAATTGTCGATGGGCGCGTTCACCCTGGGTCCTGAAGCACAGCAGCAGGGCGGCGTCGCCGTATGGGCGCATATCGGCGGGTTCGTGGCCGGGCTCGTGCTCATCCCCCTATTCCGCAAGCCACGGTTGACGTGGGCCAAGACGCACGGCGTCAGATTGCCCGCCGACGAGAGGCGACGCCTCGAGTGGTGGTGAGTGGACGCGGGCGGTGGATTCACGAGGCGCGAGGTGGAACGCCATTGACGCGGCCTTCCGTCCGGGAGCAGTTTGCGCGATACGTTGACGATGCGGTGGGCGGCACGAATGGCGCCCAATCGCGACGCGGGGCGACGGATGGATGGCGACGCGGGAAGGAGTGTGGGGATTGAATCGTTCGGGTCTTCGGGGGTCGCGGTGGAAGCGGGTCGTGCACCGGACAACATGGCGACCGTGAGCGGACGGCCGGGTCAGTGACCGCGCCGGACGGGTCTTTTTCACCAAGGGGACAAGGGGCGCCGATGGAGCCGCACGGGATTCACCACCTGACCGCCGTTTCGGCGAAGATCGCCGACAACCTCCGGTTCTACACACGTATACTGGGGTTGAGGCTGGTCAAGCGTACGGTGAACCAGGACGACGTGAGCGCCTATCATCTCTTCTACGCCGACGGCGCGGGCTCGCCCGGGACGGACGTGACGTTCTTCGATTGGAACGCGCCACCGGAGCGACGAGGGACCCACAGTATCGCTCGAACCGGACTGCGCGTGAACGGGGACGAGATGCTGGAATGGTGGGCGGAGCGCCTGGCGGACCAGGGGGTGACGCTCTCCACCCGGACATTTCGGGATGGTCGGGCGACGCTCGATTTCGAGGACGCCGAAGGCCAGCGATTCATGCTGGTGGATGATGGCGGTTCGGGGAGTCCACCCGTGGCGTGGGAGCGAAGCCCGGTGCCGGCCGAGTATCAACTGCGTGGCCTCGGTCCGGTCGTGCTGAGCGTGCCTGATCCGGGACCGACTCGCGCGGTTCTCCTGCAGGTCCTGGGAATGCGGGAAGTCCGGGAGTATGGTTGGGAGCACGGGGGAGACACCCGAGTCACCGTCTTCGAGATGGGAACGGGCGGGGGCCCCCAGACGGAGGTGCATCTCGCGGTCGAGCCCGGGCTGGCGCCAGCCCGACCCGGCGCGGGGGGTGTGCACCACGTGGCGTTCCGGGTGAAGGACGAGGAGTATGACGACTGGGCGCGGCACCTCAACGACCTTTCCATACGCAACAGCGGTCCGATAGACCGCTATTACTTCAGGAGCCTCTACTTCCGCGAGCCGAACGGAATCCTCTTCGAGCTGGCGACTGACGGACCGGGGTTCGCGGTGGATGAGGACGCCGGGACGCTGGGTGAGGAACTCGTGCTGCCTCCGTTCCTGGAGGGGCAGAGGCGGCAAATCCTCGCGGGCCTCAAACCGATCGAGTGAGGATCGGGACACGCCGGAAAATCGAACAGACCCGCGACGCTCGGCTGCGTCGCGGGCCTGTTCGTTCTCCCGAGTCTTCGGGGTTCTCAGTTGTCCTCGCTGGCCTGGCGACCGATGGTCTCGAGTGAGCGGAGAAGTTCGGCCCGAGATGCGGCCGAGGATTCGGTCCCTGAAAGCGGAACCGCGCTCAGCCGCCACGCGGGGGGGATCCCGGCGAGGGACTCGAGATCGAAGATCCCGAGGACGGACCGCGTGTAGTGCTCGCGGACCGGGTTGAACAGGTCGCCCGGGATCACGACACCTTCCTGGCGGAAGAAGTTCGGGATGCGAATCTGGTCCTGATCGTTGATCGGCGCATTGCCCGAGTAGGCTCCGCTGAAGCGGCCCATGTCGAATGCCTTGACCGAGGCGAGGGGTCCGCCCATCGCGTCACGGACCTCCTGGTAGCGCAGCCAGTCGGCGCGGGTGAAGATCTCCATCGCGGCCCGCAGCCGGTTGTCGTAGATACCAGCGGGCCTCAACTCCCGCAGGTACACCTGCCGGAGCCTTTCATTGAAGCGGAGAACCGGCGGGACGCGGCCCGCGGTTTCCGGGTGCAGGTCGCGACTGTCCCAATTCGAAAGAACCGCCTCCACGAATGTCGTCGGGGACACCCAGAGGATCGGCTCCTGACGGCTTGCCGACTCCTCCGTGTTCCTGCGCTCGCGTCCACGCGTACCGCCCGGCGGGGTCCGATTCTCCTCGGGGTGTTCCAGGACGTTCTCGGGCTCGCCGATGTCCGGGACCACCCGGATCCTTACCATCTGCAGCGGGCGCCGCCCGCTTTCCGGGCCTCCGCTTTCTCCCTCCCCGGATCGCCCGAGACCGTCGGTGCCCGCGCGAAGGTGCTCGATTTCGGTCTCCCGATCCCGCTCGGTGGCGGTGGTGACGGTTCGCGCCTCCTCGTGGGTCCGCTCGACGCCATCCTGAGTCTGGCGATCGCGAATCGAGGGCGTTCCCGTCCGCTCGGCGGTCCAGTCGACCCGGACCCGGGTCGGGTCGCTCAGGATCTGCAGGAAATCGAGTGACGGGGCGCCAGCGTCGGTGGCCGCTGGAGAGGCGCCTTCCCCACTCCCGTAGCGCTCCTTGAGGGTCGCCCATCGGTCCGGCCATTCCATGAATGACCCGATGGTGAAGTAGAGATCGAAGAAGCCCCGACGTGGCGACGTCTCCTGCACATTGGCCCAGGCGAGCGACTGGAGAGGGTCGGACGCGAGCCGCTTGTTGAGCAGGTAGGCGTCCTCCGCGATATCGAGGAAGAAGGGCGCCTGGATGACCTGCCGGTGCATCTCGTAATAGTACGAGCGGACTTCGGACGGTCCGAGTTCGTTCATGCTCTGCACGAGGGCCGACTCCAGCGCGTTCTGGAAGACCACCAGGTCCGCGGCGGCGGCGACGGTCTTTCTCGTCTCATCCTGGCTCCAGGAACGGACCACGTTGGGATCCGCGAGGAACTCGCGAAGTCGGGCGATCTCGGGGCTACGCTCGAAGCGAGCGAGGCGTTCGGATGCCAGCCGTGCCAGGAAGAGTGGCCGGTCGGGCGCGCTCAGCCTGGAGTAGCTGTCCGCGTCGTCGCGTGTCCGGAAGATGACCATCGACTCGTCGTGGTCACAGAACACGTAGCGGTATCCCGGGTCGCCGGGAGCGGCACGACGGAAGACGCGGAGAGGCGGGAGCGGCGCCGTCTCGCAGGTCATATCGGACCCGAGAATCGGAAAGGCGTCAGCCTCGAGCATCCGTCGCTGCGCCTCGACCTCGGCGGGAGCGAGCGTGATGAAGAGATCATCCTCGCCAAAGCGTTCCAGCGCGCGAGCGTTGTCGGCCCAGAGGACTCGTGTGGTCGAACCGGTCAGCATCCCCTCATCGTCGCGGAGGCGCCATGGCATGACGCCAAGCGCGGGAGCTTCGGAATAGCGCTCGGCCGCGCGAACCGTCTCGCGTCCGATGCGGGTCAGGTTCGGGCCGTCGGGAATGGCGGCGCCAGCGATCGCGTAACCGCCCTCACCGTCTCCCGATCCTCCGCCCGGGGCGCCGCTGGAACCGCCGCCCGCTCCTTCCCCGCCGGTTTCGTCCGCCGTCGCGGCGGCGTTGCCGGGCGCGTCCCCCGGCGTCTCGCCACTGGACCCTCCGCCGCCGGCCCCGGATTCGCCCTCGCCACCGGCACCGCTTCCACCGGCCTCCGTTCCCTCGCCACCCTGCCCGCCAGCGGCGCCCGAGCCGTTCTCTCCCCCTCCGCCCGATCCCTCGCCACTACCCGAGCCACCACTGGACATCGGATCGCCCGGCTCGTTCCGGTCGAGAGGGTTGCCCCCGCCGCCACCGGCGCCACCCTGGCCGCCGCCTCCGCCGCTCTGCCCACTTCCGCCCTGCAGCGGGTTGCGAAGCGGCGAAGGGATGGAAAGGTCGATGTTCCCACCGCCGCCGTGGCGCGCCGTCCGGGCCTGCTCGATCGCGTCCGGGTCGCATTCGTTCACTTCGATCCGGCGTACACCGACGAGTGAGGCGAGCCAGCCGACCGCTCGACTGATGAATCCCGGACGGTCTTCCTGTTCCGTGCACGCCTCGACCTCCGCCATCGCGACGGGCATCGGACGGTCGGGAAGCGCGACGAGCAGGTGCTGGTCGAGGTCGATCTCCGGAATGACGTCGTGGGCGAGAAGATACGTGTAGTAGAACGTCGCCGGATGGTAGATGGGCGCGACGACGCCCTCCATCTCACCCCCGCGAGTGAGCGAGAACACGCGGTTCCTCTCTCGTGAGTAGAGGACCGCCTCGAAGCGTGGACCGAACACCTGAACGCCCAGTACGCTGCCAGCGGGGACGTCGACACCCGCGTCGCGGAGCGCCGCGACGAGAAGGACGGAGAGCGCGGTCTCGTCCGCGCAGGCGACGAGCGCCAGATCACCGATCGCGGCACCCGCACGGCAGTGCGTCACGAGACGTGACGCCACACGCTGGCGCAGGTCGTCCACGTCACGACTGTCGGCGTAGAGGCCCCGATCCCCGAGGTAGCGGCCCATGGCGCGTGTCAACGCCTCGGGGCGCTTCGCGCCAGGGAGGTTCTCGGTCTCGGCCTGGATGAAGAACGCGCCGAAGGTGGTGGCCAACTCGCGCCGGTGTTCCCAGAGTTCGAGCGCGGCCTCGGCCTCGTCAAGCATCCGTTCCGAGGACCACGGGGCGACTTCCTCTTCCCGGGCCAGGTTCGCCCAGTTGGAGGAATCCGGCCCGGCCAGGAAATCATCGAGTCGTTCCTGGATCTCGGGCAGAGTCAGCTCGCGGAGCGCGCGAATCTGCGCGTCATCGAGAAGCGGCGGCAGTTCGCGAAGCGCTTCCGGGATGGCGTCGGGAAGGATCGGAGGAACCGAATTCTCACGCGGGGTCGACTCCGTGGACTCGCCATCCGGCGCCCGATCGACCTCGTCACCCTCTTCGCCCACGACCAGGCCCAGCTCACGAGGTTCGCCGAAATCGTCATAGGTGAGCTCGGCCTCGAGGCCACCGTCCCCGTCGTCCCCCCCGTCAAACACCGGATCGAAGCGATCTTCCCGGTCGGCGGGCGACTCAGGAGTCTGGAGTTCTTCCGCCGGCCGCGGCGCATCCTCGGTCGTCGCTGGAACCCCGATCCGTTCGGAGGCGGCGATCAGGTACGCGCCGACGGACGCCTCGAGGGCGGCGGCGATCGTGACTCCGCCGACCAGCGTTCCCGTTGCTCCCGTCGCCACCACGAGCCCCGCCGCTCCGACGAGCCCCGTCACCATTCCCGCGCCGGTCCGGATCCATCGCCGCCGGCTCTCCGCCACGCTTCGGCACCGTTCGTTGATCTCAGTGGCGATTCCGACGCTCTCCCCGGCCATACGGTAGAGGAGAGGGTCGGCGCCCATTCGTCGATCGAGGTTGGCGAGTCGCGCCGCGAGGATGGCGCGGTCACGCTCGGCGGTGGCGCGCAATTCGGCGTGGGGTTCACTCTCGCCGCGGAAGGTGCGAACCGACGAGAGGAAGACGCGAACGCTCCCCGCGTGCTGGTAGAGCCGTGACGCGCTCTCGAGATATCGCTGGCGCGCCGACTCGACGGCCACGAGGTCCGCGAGGAGCCGTGTCTGGTAGGCGAGTGTCGAAACGGTCACCGCGCCGCCCGGCTCCTCCTCATCCGGCGGAGACTCGAGCGCGAGGACACCTTCAGCGGTGGCGTATACGGCGGGCCGGTTGGGGATGATGGTAGTCGCCCCGATCGTCACCGCGGCCGTGCCATCAGGGATCTCGCTCGCGAGAAGGCCGTCCAGATCGTCCGCTCGGACGTCCCCGAAGACGGTCCGGAAGTCCTCCCGGAGCGCGCTGTCGGTCCGGAGCGCGAGGAGGATCTCGGGACCTCGCCCATCGGCGAATCCATCGGAGGAGATGCCGGCCGCCGCGAGTCGGCGAACGGCGGCGGGTGGAGGAACCCGCTTCACGTCGAACGTCTCCCCGAGTTCGGTGAGACTCCGGGCTTCCGCGGGTGTCGGAGTGTCGCCGAACGCCAGCCGACCCAGCAGCCGCTCCCCGTCAGCGGCGAGCCGCCTCTCCCCGATCGGCCTCAGGTCTTCCCGAGCGATCGCGCACGCCCGCAACTCCTCCAGCGCGGTGGCGAGATCGATCTCGCCCGCGAGCAGCGCGACACGGACGGCTTGCAGACAGTCCCCCTTTTCGTATTCCTCGCGCGCCTCGACCGCCGGGCAGCTGGTAAGGACACGCGGGAACGAGGCGGGCACCGGCGCGGCCGCAAGGACGAGCTCGCGTTCCGCCGGATACGCATCGGGCCGAATCGCGACGAGGAAGATCATCGCGAGGGCGACGATACCGACCAGGTACACTCTGGCGCGTGCCATGGGAACTCCTTCGAACCACATCGCGCGATACGAATCGCGATCGCCGTGGGCGGGTGCGGCGGACAACCGAAGTCTATTACTACGTTGGAGAAAGGCGGACTTGCCTCATCCAATATATCGTTGATCTCTCGATCACGCCATACAATCGAGAGTTAGCTCTGTTCCGGTAATCCAAATGCTCAGATCGTCGAGGACGGTCCGCGTGAGCGTGTGGGCCGAGCGGCGGGGATCGGGTCGGTAATGAGCGTGCTGAAGCCGCCCGGATGCGGTTCATGATGCGTGGAGCGCCGGACGTAACGGCCATCCGGCCCGAGATCCCAGGCGTGAGGATCGTCGAGCCCTTCACGGAGGATGCGGTCGAGGACCGCGCGGTGATCGGAGTCGACGATATCAGTCACTACCTCGACCCTTCTGCTGAGGTTCCGCCCGCGCAGATCGGCGGAGCCGATGAAGTACTCGGGGTCGCCATCGTTCTCGAATCTGAGGATTCTCGCGTGCTCGAGAAAGGGGCCCGCGCGGGCAACGACGCGGGTTCGCGAGGAGAGGCCGGGAAGACCGGGACGGAGGGAGCAGATTCCGCGGACGAGCAGGTCGATCGAGACGCCCGCGTGATCGGCCCGATAGAGGGCGGCGATGACCTGCCTGTCCGCGAGACCGTTCAGCTTGGCGGTAATGGAAGCGGGTCGGCCCGCTCGCGCGTGCGATGTCTCGCGGTCGATGAGCGCGATGATTCGGGACCGCAGGTTGAAGGGCGCCACGAGGAGCCGGTCGTAGGAGGGCGTGGATTCGTCGCCAGCGAGCGTGCGGAAGAGAGCGTGGAGTTCGCGGCCGATCTCGGGGTTCCCGGTAAGGACGCCAAGATCCGTGTAGGCCCGCGCGGTGGCCGCGTTGAGGTTTCCGGTTCCGACGTAGGAGTAGAATCGTCGGCCGCCACCCTCGCGACGAACGACGGACGCGATTTTCGCGTGCACCTTGAGCTCCGGCGAGCCGTAGAGCACCCGGATCCCGTCGGCTTCGAGCATCCTGGCCCACTCGATGTTCTGCTTCTCGTCGAACGACGCCTTGACCTCGACCACGGCGGTAACCGCCTTTCCCATCCGATGCGCGTGCCGGAGCAGGCGGACGGCGCGCGAGGGACGATTCGTCCGATAGAGGGTGATCCAGACCTCCTCGACGAGAGGGTCCTCGCTGGCTTCACGAAGGAAGCGATCGATCGTTCGGCTGAACGAGTGGTGAGGGAAATGGATGAGTGCGTCCCGGTCGCGGATCTGTTCGATAATCGGGAGATCATCCCGCAGTGGAGAGCCGTGAACAATCGGGGGGAAGTGCAGCCGCTCGATGGGCAGGTCCGCGATCAGGGCGAGACTTCTGAGGTCGATCGGATCGCCGCACGGATAGACGTCGTCATCGTCGAGGCTCGGTGCTCCGGACGTCGGGTTCGCGAGACGCCGGAGCAGGAGTTCCCTGCCCCACCTCGGCGTTTCTTCCTCGATGTCGACACGTACGACCGGTCGAAAGGGTCGGCGGGCGAGATCCCTGGTGACGGCGCCGATGACGTCTCCGGGGAAACTCGGGTCGAGTCGCAGGTTCCCACCGCGCGCGACGCGGAAGAGGAATGGTCCAGGCGGGGCCTTCGCGGCGTCAAGCCCCTGAAGCCGGGCACGGACGACTTCTTCGAGAGGCATGAAACGTCGGCCGCCGGGGAGGGCGAGCAGGCGCGGCGCGTCGCCGGGAAGTTCGAGGACGGCGGCCAGCGGGTCGGCGAATGCTTCCTTTTCCGCCACGGGCGCTTCGTCCACGGGTGCTTCCTCCATGAGAATGAGGAACGCCGGGCGCAGATTGCGTACGTGTGGTGGAGGATCGCCGGGCCGTAAGCTGAGTGGTACGAGGGCGCCAGGCAGGGGCGGGTGGATGATCGGGTCGGACCACTCGCCCGAGCCCGGGGTCGTGGGCACGTTCCAGCCCGCGATCTCGATTCCGAAGTCGAGGAGATCCACCATCAACCCGGGCACGACCTCCCCTCGCGCCCGAGTCGAAAGCTCGCGTGTGCGTCGCTGAATGGCGGTGAGCTGGGTGATCGGGTCGACCCCGTCGAGCGTCGGTTTTCGCCGACCCTCCGCCACCTGGTTCCTGAATCCGGCGACGCGGGTCATGAAGAACTCGTCGAGGATCGATCCGAAGATCGCCGCGAAACGGGCGCGTTCGAGAAGGGGTGTGCGCGTGTCCGCCGCCAGGTCGAGAACCCGTTCCGCGAACGCGAGCTGGCTCAGCTCCATGTTGAGCATGGAGCCGGGAGGAAGGTGGACCGGAGGCGTGGCGGCGGCCCGGGCGTGCGTTTCGAGGAACGCCGCCGTCGCGCCGCCTTCCGACGCCGAGTTGGCCGACTCGCCATCCCCGGGCGGGGTACCGGCGGTGTCCTGCGGGTCGGGTCCGGCCGAGTCGCCGACGGATTCCTCGGGGTCGTCGATCATCGGGGCCTCGAACCCCCACTCCCGGGTGACCCGCCTGGATCCGTGCCGGAACCCGTGCCCGGACCAGGACCCGGAGTCGGGTTTCGGTCGCCGGGGTGCCGCAGGTGACGGAAGGGGACGTACTCCGCCGCCTCGAAGTACGACGACCACTCGTCGAGTTCGCCCATCAGGTCGAGCGGTGTGACGCCATGCGCCAGCGCGACGAGGTACTCCGCCGTCTCGATTTCCCCACCCCGCTTGTGAATGTCGATGAGGCGCCAATCCACGGTCGCTTCGTTCAGTGTATCCTGGACCGCGTCCCGGGCGTGTTCGAACGACGTATCATGGATGAGGAGGACACCATCCGCCGAGGGTGCGTCGATGCCGGCCGCGGCGACATGGTCCAGCGCGCCCCGCCGGACCCGCCGACAGCTGGCCGGCGTCCGCGCGACGTGCAACGACACGTCGCCGATCGCGAGCGTGCCCGCCTGTCCGTAACTTTCGCCGGTCAGTGAACCGAGTCGCAACTTCCACATCGCGACCACCATCACGTTGAAGACCAGGGAGACGATGAGCGTCACGTCGAGCGCCTGTACACCCGCCGAGATCCCGATCGCGATCGTCAGGAAAACGTACACGGCGTCCTGCGGGTCCTTCAGCGTATTGCGGAACCGTACCGCGGCGACGATCCCGGCGAGGCTGAACGCGGTCGCCAGGCTGTTCTTGACGACGAGCAGGATCCCCGCGACGGCGATCGGCAGGATGATGATCGAACGCACCAGGCCGGGGTCGAAGCGGAGGCGTTTCGTCCACATGTAGACCCAGGCCACCGGAAGGGCGAGGACGATCGCCCCGATGATCACGATGAGGGTGACGAGGGCCCGGTGGTGGAGACTGGTGTCGACATCGACCACTCGGGGACCGCTCGCCCCGTCCGGAGCGCTCGTGGCGTCCGCGCCCGGCCCCCCCCTTCCGGTCAGTATCTCCGCGCCTTCCCGCAGGGCCGGGACCGATGGCTGCAGCAGCGCTTCTCTGGCGGCGGGCACGAACCGCACCAGCGCGGTGGCCGCGACCATGACGAGCGCATAGTAGACTACGAGCCGAACGATGGGCGCGCGCGCGACTCGTTCGAACCGGCCCCATCGGACCGGCGGTCGGGCGAGGGGGAAACGCGCGTTCTCCAAACGGTCCTCGTGATGCTGTTTGATCATCACCGCGTCGAATTCGCCCGAACGGGAGGCAATTCCCGTGCGGGCTTCGACGCGCCGTTTGAAGCCCGCGCCAAACTATTGTGTTTGCACGACCTCGTCGGTGATGGCGTACGCGCCGTCAAGCCAGGCGATGATCTCGCGCGCGGCGGGGTGGTCGAAGTCCTGATACCGGCCACGAAGGAACTCCGCCTTGTCGCCGAGCCGTTCGAGCCCCACGTCCTGGAACCAGAGGAGATCCTCGCGCAGCAGTGCGGCGAGTTCCGGCCCGAGAACGTCCTCGGCCGCCCGGACGAACGCGGTGCCGTACGCGTAGCGCTCGCCGAGCATGTAACTGTCCACGAGTGAAAGCGCGGGGATCCGCGAAAGCGTCGCCTGCAACGCGGGGTTGACGCCATGCGCCGCGATGCGTCCCGCGTTCGCGGCGAACCGTCCGGTAAAGGCCCGCAGGTGGAGAAAGCGCGTCATCCGCTGGCCGTCGTTCACGGGATAGTTGTCCCAGAGAAATGGACGACGGCGGAGCTGGTCGGAAACCCGGTCGAGGTGGGCCGGAGAGATTTCCCGGGAGCAGACCTCTTCACCGGTCCAGAAGACCTCGATCGATGGGTCGAGGAGATCTCCGAGAGTTTCCAGGTAGCGTTCGGGGCGCCGGCCGAAGGCGCGGTCGAGAACCGGATCGTCGGTGTAGTAGGTCGGACAGACGATGACCCGGTCGCCGGTGAAGCGGGAGGCGATCCAGTCGACGATCCGGGCCTGACCGACGGCGAGGTCGGGAAGATCGCCACGCATGTCGTCGAAGAGAATGCCCAGGTCACGCGCGCCGAGCCGGGCGAAGAGTTCGAGCTTGAGCGAGAGGGCGTCGCGGGCCTCGTCGTCCAGATCACGGAGTTCGAACGGTGAGAGACCGACGCCGAAGCGGACGGCGTTGTCTTCACAATGGGCGGCCAGCCTGCTCAATTCCTCGACCACCCGGGCCGGATGTTCCTCGCGCCAGCGGCGGCGAAGGAAGGGATCCGCCTTCGGCGCGTAGAGGTAGAATCGATATCCGTGCGGGGCGAGGAAGGAGATCGTGTCGATCCGTTCCTCGATCGTCCATGGTCGGCCATAGAAACCCTCGATGATTCCAAGTTCAACGTCCATGTCACGCTCGTTGTTGACGTCCATGTCGGCTCTGGTGTCGGTAATGAGTCGTTCGGCCGACACGCGCCCGCGATCCGGATTCGCCTCGAACGGATTCTTCAGAGCGCGAGTGTCATACCGGTTCGGCGGGTTCGCGCTGATCGCGTTCCTGGCCGGCGGCCTGATGGGCGGCTGCGCTCCAGGGCGGCCGGAGGCCGACCGCACGGCATCTTCGACCGAGTTCGCCGATGCCAGCGACGGAGGCGCGACCGCGGAAGGCCTGGTCGCCGGCGGCTTCGTCGCCTCCAGCCGCGGAGAGGTCTACTACTGGGTCGGCTGTGACAATTGGCGCTCGATCCCGCCCGGCAACCAGATCCGTTTCGCGACAGCGGTCGAAGCGGAAGATGCCGGGTATCGGGCGTCGACGGCCAGAGGCTGTCAATCGCCGGAGGTGCTCACGGGTCCGAACCCCGTCGACACCGGCGTCTGCACGGTGGCACGAGTCGCGGACGGTGACACGATCCTCTGCGAGGAGGCCGCGTCACGAGTACGGCTTCTGCTCATCGACGCGCCGGAAGCCAACCAGGGCGCGGGCGGCGAATCGGCGCGCCTGGCACTCGAACGCCTCCTGCCTCCGGGTACCGAGGCTCGTGTTGAGCTCGATGAACGATCACTCGACCAATACGGCAGGATTCTCGCCTACCTTTACGCGCCGAATGGTCGGATGGTGAACGAAGAGATGGCGCGCGGCGGGTACGCGACGCTCATCGTGGTCCGTCCGAACGTACGATACGAGCGGCGGATCGAAGCGGCGGTCGAAGAGGCTCGCGCGGCCAACCGGGGACTGTGGGGGCAGGGAGGATTCGATTGTGAACCCGCGGACTTCCGCGCCGGCCGTTGTGGCGGCTGACGCCGATATCGGGCGCGACGGCTCGAGCGCGACGGCCGGAAGGTTCGTGAAGTGCGGCCGTGCCAGGAGTGATACCGGGACCGCTCCGGATCGCCCTCGATGCACCGAAGGTTCGTGACGCGAACATCTCTTTCATGGTTGGGTGAATCCTGGATATGAGGGTGGCGAGTCGCGGCGTCAGCGGACTTCTGGCGGCCTTGGCGGTGGGGTCATCGACACCCGCCGCCGCCGCGCAGAGCCCGATCCCCATCCCTCACGTCACCGGACGCGTCGTCGTCGCGCTCGATGATGGCCGGATCGCGGCGGACCTCTGCCTCGCCAACACACCGGTCCATGGCGACTCGGTCACGATCGTGCTCAACCGCGCGTTCGTCATCGAACGGGTCGTGGGGGTTTCCTCACCCGCTTCTTCCACTTCTCCGGAACCCGGCAACGCGGCGATCCGCCACACTTTCGGTTCAGTCCGGGCACCCGACGGCTCGGTCACGCCGATTTGCCTACGCTACTCCGGCGAGTTCCCGGTTCATGACGTCGCGGCCGGCGACTATCGCGAGACCGATGAATCGAGCGTGATCGCGTTCACTGGTGATCTGCTGCGCGCGCGGGGGATCTCGCGTTGGCATCCGACGACTTTCGATCCCGGGACGGGTCTCTCGGCCGAGGCGGTGACCTACGCGGTCAAGATCGAATGCGCGGCGTGCGAGAAGATTCTGGTGAACGGGCTCGGCGCCGAGCCCGGACCGGTGGCGAATTTCGAGTCCTCCGAGCCGCGTGAGCTGCTGCTCATCGCGGGAGACCTCGCGGTTCGCGAAGCGGGAGGCGTCGAGTTCATCGGTCTCGAGACCCCGGAGGAGAGCGCGGTTTCGCTGGCGGCGACTCTCGGGTCGATCGTCGAGTACCTCCAGGCGTATGTCGGAGTCCCGTACGGTGACGCGCCGCGAATCCTCACGATCCCGGCCGCCCGCGCCCCACGGCGGGGTCAGCTCTGGGGGTTCATGAGCGATCCATCGCTGGTGCTCATCGGGATGACGGTTCCGGAGGTGGTCGGAGCGCTTGATGGTTCCGAGCGATCGCGTCAGGCGATGCTCGGATTCCTCGCCCATGAGCTGGCGCATCGGTATTTCGGCTGGCGCCTCGGGGGCGGATCGGCGCAACGCGATCTTTTCGGAGAGCCCTTCGCGACCTACCTGGAGCTGAAGGCCGTCCGACACTTCGTCGGGCCGGAGGCGTACGACCGCGCGCTCGCCCGGCTGCGCGGCCGCGCGGAAAGGCTCGACGTGCCGCGCCTCATCGAGGCGGGGGCCAACGACTTCGCCCTCGCTGAGCAACGCTACGTCCATGCTCCCGCCGCGCTCTTCGCGCTCGAGGACCAGATCGGCGAAAACGCGATGCGCATGATGCTCGTCGAACTCCTGCGCGCGCCACCGGCCGAGCGGTATCGAGCGGATATCGAGTTCCTGGGAGAAGCGGCCCGGCGCGCCGGGGTCACGGAGCAGGTGTGGCGCGCGTGGCTCGACGGTTGGTGAGCGGATACTCGTCGAGTTTTCCGGCGGGGCGGGTCAACCGGTCCGCGCCGCGGCGATCGCGGCCCGTGCCGCTCGGATCATCGCGTCGAGGCTCATCTCCACGTCGGCGTCCGTCGTCGCCCAGGAGCTGACACTGACGCGCATGGCGGTACGTCCCTGCCAGACGGTCTCTCCGCACCAGCATGTTCCATCTTCTCGCAGCCGGCGGATCGCGTCGAGGGTGACCGCGGCGCCACCGAAGTCAACGAGTACCTGGTTGAGGACGACGTCGTTCAGGATCTCGAACCCCGCCGCGCCGAGGCCTTCCGCGAATCGCCGGGCCTGGCGGCAATTGCGTTCCACGATCTCCGTGAGCCCGGAGCGCCCGAGCGAACGCAGCGCCGCCCACACATCCACACCTCGGGCTCGTCGTGACAGTTCGATCGTGTAATCGCCCGGGTCGCGGCGTCCCGCCGTCGGGGGCAGATAATCCGCCGTCACGGCCATCGCCGCACGCAGCGCCTGACCATCACGGACGATCGCCAGACCGCAGTCGTACGGGACGTTCAGCCACTTGTGACCATCGGTCGCCCAGGAATCCGCGTCCTCCATCCCCTCGACGAGATGTCTTCGAGTCGGCGCGACGCGCGCCCAGAGCCCGAACGCGCCGTCCAGGTGCGCCCAGGCACCACCCTCATGGGCGCGATCAATCACCTCACGGATCGGGTCGCATGCACCCGTGTTGACGTTTCCGGCCTGTACGCAGACGATGGTGGGACCGGAAATCCGCGGGAAGTCCTTCGCGCGCATGCGGCCCTGCCCGTCGACCGGAACCCTCACCACGCGGTTCCTGCCCAGACCGATCACCCCCAGAGCCTTGCGCAGGGTCGGATGGGTTTCCTCACTGACGATCACCGTGATCGGCGGCGCGCCGAAAAGGCCGTCGGCCTCGACATCCCACCCCATCCTGGCGAGTACCGAATGCCGGGCGGCCGCGAGCGCGGTGACGTGAGCGGCGGTGGTGCCGGTCGCGAAGGCGGCACCGCAATCCGAAGGCAGGCCGAGCAGGTCGAGCACCCAGCGGAGGGCCACGGCCTCCAGTCGTGAGACTCCCGGGGTGACGTTGTCGAGGACATTGTTCTGATCCCACGTCGACGTCAGCCAGTTCGCCGAAAGCGCCGCCGGGAGCGTTCCTCCGATCACGAAGCCGAAGAAGCGAGGGCTCGCGATTCCCATGGTGGCGGGCCCCACGATCTCGTCGAGTTCGTCGAGAACGCGCTCGGGTTCCACCGGGTCGTCCTGGAGAGGAACGTCGAGTCGGGTGAGCGAAGAGATCGCGTCGGTCGCGGGGGCGACGGATCGGGTCCGCGCCTCTTCCAAATAGCGAGTGGCGCGGACCGCGGTTTCGGCGAGCAGTGATTGCACGGATCAGGGATGGTGGAGGCGGCGAGGCGAAACTGGAGGAGTCCGACACTCATGAAGGAAGGTCAGCAAGATAACATCGCGGAGACGCTGGCGCGTCGTTCTACTCGTACAGTCGATACGGAGCGGTGCGGTCCACCCACGCGGCGGCCTCCGCGTGCCACCGGTCCGCGATCCGGACCGGGTCGATTCCACGACGGATTTCTTCCGTGGTCGAGTCATCCAGCACATGCTTCATCGAGTTCATCCCCAGCTGGCGAGGGTGAAGCCGATACACTTCGGTGAGGAGCACGAGCGAGACGAAGGAGGGGTCGTAGCGCTCGCGATCCACGATGTGAATCCGGATCCCCGGTACCCGGCGTCCTCGGAACTGCATCCAGCCCTCACCCGTCGGCGTGAAGGTGACCGCTTCGAATGAGGCGCCCGGGATCCGGTATCTATCGAGTCTGCTCAGGAGCGTGGCCGCGTCGAGCCACGGAGCACCCACCACGGTGAACGGCTCGTCGGTTCCCCGGCCGAGCGAAAGCGCGGTCGCCTCCAGGGACCCGAGGCCGGTGAAATTCAACGCGGCGTCGAGTGAACGAATATTCGGCGACGGGTTCACCCAGGGCAGCCCGGTGACATCATACCAGTCCGCGCGGTGCCATCCCTCCATGGGGATGACCGTGAGCCGGGTGCCAACGCGATACTCGGAGTTCACATAGCGCGCGATCTCTCCCGGCGTCATTCCGTGGCGGAAAGGCACGGGCCAGTGTCCGGTGATCTTCGGCCCGGTGCGCAGCGCCGCGAGAGACGGGAGCGGGCCACCCACCTTCCCGGTCACCGGGTTCGGCCGATCGAGGACCATGAACGGGATCCCCGCTTCGGCCGCGGCCTCCATCGCGAGCGTCATCGTCCAGATGTACGTATAGGTACGCGCGCTGATGTCCAGCATGTCAAAGACGAGGATGTCGACGTCGCGGAGCATCGCGGTCGTGGGCTTCATCGTCCGCCCATAGAGCGAACGGATGGGTAGGCCGGTACGCGGATCGGTGCCGTCGTCGATGCGGACCCCCGCGTCGACGCCGCCTCTCAGGCCGTGTTCCGGCGCGAACAGGACCTCCAGGGTCACCGCCGGGTGCTCGGCGAGCAGATCGATCGTATGCTTCCCATCGTGCGTCAGCGCCGTCGGGTTCGTGATCAGACCGAGACGCTTTCCTCGTACGAGGCCCAGGGAATCGCGGAGCAGGACCTCCGCGCCGGTGATCACGCTGGCGCGGCCCGTTTCCATCGCGGCGGCGGGCTCCGGGGTGGGGGCGGCCCGCGCGGGAAGGTCAGAGGCCGGGGCGGGTGTAGCCGCGGAGAACCACTGACGCGCGACGTTCAGGACCGGTTCGCGCACGTTGTTCGCGATGCCGAGTCGATCGCCCGGGAACATCAGAACCGCCAGGGCGGTGAAACCGGTCGCGGCGGCAAGGATCTTCATGGAATCAGGGGTGCTGCGGTTCGCGGCGGGGTGTACACCGGGGTGATCCGCGGTCTACCCGCGGGCTTCCGGGAAGGGTCCACGAGACCCGGAACAACGCGGGGAGTCAACCCGTCCCGCATGTGAAGTGATTTCTGCACCATACATGGCAACGCACGATGTGTCAAAGTGTTCGCGGAATGGTTACGCGCCTCCCGGCGGTCGACTCGGAGAGGCGCTGGCGGCCTGGGACCGGGGCGCGGGCGAGACATGGGATCTATCCCCGGAAGTCGATGTAACAGGCTCTATTGGCCGGTCCTTTCACCCGTACTCGCCGCGTCCATGAAGATATTCGGCAGAAGCTGCCTGCTCGTCGGGGTCCTCGCGCTGGGCTCCGCCGGCCCGGCGGTCAGCCAGACCACGACACCCACGACCCGGACGATCACCTCGCCCGTCGACCTCACCCTGGAGAGCTTTCGGCTCGACAACGGTCTGAACGTGATCCTCGCCCGTGACACTTCCGTGCCAGTCGTCGCGGTGAATGTCTGGTATCACGTCGGATCGGCGAATGAGGAACCGGGTCGGACCGGCTTCGCCCATCTCTTCGAGCACATGATGTTCCAGGGCTCGGAGAATATCGGGGACGACGGGCACTTCCGACTGATCGAGGAAGCGGGTGGTAACCTAAACGGCTCGACGACGTCGGACCGGACGAACTACTACGAGGTCGTCCCGGCGAACTTTCTGGAGCGGGTCCTCTGGCAGGAAGCCGATCGGATGGGGTTCCTTCTCCCCGCCATGACCCAGGAGAAGCTGGACAACCAGCGGAGCGTGGTGCAGAACGAACGACGTCAGAACTATGACAACGCTCCCTACGGTCTCGCCTATGAGACCCTTCTGGCGGCGTTCTATCCGCCCGAACATCCCTATTCGTGGCCGACGATCGGTTCTCTCGCCGACCTCCAGGACGCCTCGATGGAGGATGTGCAGGCGTTCTTCCGGCGCTATTACGCGCCGAACAATGCGTCGCTCACGATCGTCGGTGATTTCGAACCCGGGCGGACGAAGGAATGGGTCGAACGATACTTCGGCGGGATTCCATCCGGCCCGCCGATCGTGCGACCCGACCCTGGGCCCGTCACGCTGAGTGGTGAAACGCGGGTGACGCTGGAGGACCGCGTACAGTTGCCGCGAGTGACGATCGCGTGGGCGACGCCGGCCTTCTTCGAACCGGGAGACGCCGATCTCGATTTCGTCGGCACCATCCTGGCGGGAGGTCGGAGTTCGCGACTCTACCGCCGGCTCGTCTATGAGGAGCAGATCGCGCAGTCCGTGAACGCCGGGCAGTCGAGCCGACCGCTGGGAAGCCAGTTCACGGTGACGGTAACCGCGCGTCCGGGAGTCGAGCTCTCGCGGATCGTCGCGATCGTCGATGAGGAGATCGCGAAATTGCGGGCTGAACCGCCGACGGAGCGCGAGGTACAGGCGGCGTTGAACACCTTCGAGGCGAGCTTCATTCAAGGCATGCAGACGGCGCTGGGTCGCGCGGACCTGATCAACATGTACGCCACCTACGCCGGCGCCCCGGCCTTCATCGAGGGGGATTTCGCGCGGTACACCGCGGTCAACTCGGCGTCGGTCCGGAGCGCGGCTGAGCGTTATCTGACGAATGATCGCGTGATCGTCAGCGTCGTCCCGGAAGGCCAGACGAACCTCCAGGCGCTCGCCGACCCATCCTCAACCCTGGCGCCCCGATGATGACGCGCATTCCCTCCCTGGTAGCCGCGGGCCTGCTCGCGCTGTCGACCGCGTGCGCCCCGTCGACCGCGGCTGACGGGGCGGCGGGCTCGCCGGCGCCGGAAGCCGGGCTCGACCGCTCGACGATGCCGGGTATCGGTCCGGCCCCTTCCGTCGATTTCCCCGATATCGAAAGGTACACCCTCTCGAATGGTCTCGACGTCTGGCAGGTCGAGAAGTCCGGATTGCCATTGGTGAGCCTGCAGTTGCTGCTCAACGCCGGCGCGATCGCGGAACCGGCCGAACAACCGGGGCTGGCCTCGCTCACCGCCGCCATGCTGACGATGGGCACGACGACGCGTACGGCGACGGAGATCGCCGACGAAGTCGAGTTTCTCGCCGCCGGCCTCACGGGCAGCGCCGGGCGCGAAACCGCCGTCGTCACGCTGAGCACACTGACGCGCACGCTCGAACCGGCGCTCGAAGTCTTCGCCGACGTGATCGTCAACCCGTCGTTCGACGAAGCGGAATGGGCACGGGTCCAGGCGCAGCGGCTCGCGGCGATCGCCCAGTCCCGTGATCAGCCGAGCGCCGTGGCTTCCGAGGAATTTTCGCGACGGGTGTTCGGCGCCACGCACGCCTATGGCCGGCCGGTTCAGGGCACGCGCCCCTCGGTCGAGGCGATGTCCGCCGATGAATTGCGATCCTTCCATGAGGCGTGGTACAGGCCGGGGAACGCCACGCTCATCGTCGTTGGCGACGTCAGCCCCGCCCGCATGAGGCCGCTTCTGGAACGCGAGTTCACCGCATGGCGGTCCGGTGAGGCACCCGCCCAGGTGGCACCGGCCGCTCCGACACCGCCGGCCGCGACCCGGATCTTCCTCGTCGATCGGCCGGGTTCCGCGCAGTCGGAGGTCCGCATCGGGCATCCGGGAATCCCCCGAAACCACGCGGACTATTTCCCGATCCTGGTGATGAACACCATCCTGGGAGGACAGTTTTCGAGCCGGATCAACCTCAACCTTCGCGAGGACAAGGGATACACGTACGGAGCGAGCAGCGCGTTCCAGACGGGCAGATACCTGGGCCCGTTCGTCGCCGGGGGTGGGGTGCAGACGGCCGTCACCCGCGAATCGATGATCGAGTTCATGGGTGAGCTGGAAGGAGTGCGCGGCTCCCGGCCGATCACGGCGGAAGAACTGGACTTCGCCAAGACCGGGATCATCCGGGGAGAACCGCTCACACTGGAGACGATCTCACAGATCGCGGGCCGGATCCAGCAACTCGTGCTCTATGACCTGCCACCCGACTATTTCGACGACTTCAACAGCAGGGTCGCCGCCGTCACGCTGGATGACGTGAACCGCGTGGCGCGCGAATACGTGCATCCTGATCGGGCGGTGATCGTCATCGTGGGAGACCGAGCGACGATCGAACCGGAACTGGCGCGGCTTCCCTACCCGATCGAAGTGGTGGTCGTGGAGAGTTGAGGATCCCGATCCCGGATCAGGGGAAGGTCACGAAGATCGCCGTCCAGTAGGTTCGATACCGTCCCGAGCCTTCGTGGAAACCGACGCCGATCTCGTGGAGTCCGCAGTCTTCCAGGATTCCACGGTGTCCCGGGCTGTTGAGCCAGGCGTTGACGACACTGGACGGCGAGTTCTGTCCCGCGGCGATCGTCTCGGCGATGCGCCGGTGGCCCGTGACCCCCTCCCCCTCGAGCCTCTGCCGCAGAGTCGTTCCGTCCGGATCGACGTGGCTGAAGAACCCTTCCTCGCTCATCTGACGCGAATATTTCCCGGCCACCCGCGCGACGGACGCGTTCCAGCTCAATGGCGGGCAACCGAGTGTCGCGCGATGCTCGTCGATGAGCGCCGCCGCTTCGAGCGCCATCCTGTCGCCGCCGCCACGGGCGAGTAGTTCGTTGATCGACGTGCTGACCGGTCCGCCACTGCATCCCACGATGAAC
This sequence comes from uncultured Gemmatimonas sp., assembly GCA_964634395.1. Lineage (GTDB taxonomy): Bacteria > Gemmatimonadota > Gemmatimonadetes > Longimicrobiales > Longimicrobiaceae > WHSP01. The sequence continues at coordinate 23,447 of CAZWJE010000026.1, forward strand.
AGGAAGGGTACGAGGATGCGGCGCCTGGTCCATCGGGCGGAACTCGACCGCGGCGGGCGACCATTCGGGCGATTCATCAGACTTTCGATGGGCGGAAGCGTCATCACGTGCCTTCTCCATCCCTGACGGTGCGGGGGAACTGGTGCGAACAGAAGTGTTACAATACTTTTGTCACCCTTGGATGCCCCCCCGGGACGTGTGTGGTGAACGGGAGGGCCACTCAATGACCCGACGCCGGCGTGCAGCGTCGCGGTCGCGCCACGGAGTTGATCCCCCACTCGATCTGTTGGAGTCCTGATGACGGTTGTACTCAAGGCCATTTGCGCGTCCGCCATCCTGGCGATCATGGTTGCGTGCGGAGACGCGGAATCGGGCCAGGGAGAATCTCAATCACCCCCGGTCGCCTCGAGTCTGCCTGACGGCGAAGACCATTCGAATCATCTGGCTGATCCCGTCGTGGCGGCGGCCGATCCCGCCCCCGCCGCGCCCGCGTCCCCACCTCCGGCGACGGCCCCCGCGGCCGAACCCGCGCCTGAACCGGAGCCGGAGCCCGAAACCGATCCTCGGGCGCTGACTCCCGGCGACGGGACGATCTATGCCGGAGTCTACACGGAGGCCCAGGCCGCCCGTGGCCAGGCGATCCAGGAGGTCGAGTGCGTGGCGTGTCACACGCCCCGGGATTGGGCCGGGGGTCGGCTCCTCACCAGCTTCACCGGCCAGTCGGTCTCCGGCCTGGTCGAGCATATCCGGTCGACCATGCCGCTCGACGGGCCGGGCAGACTCGACTATGAGCAGTATGTCGACATCGCCGCCCGGATCCTTCAGCTGAACGAGATCCCCGCCGGCTCGAATGAACTCCCCGCCGACGGGAACGCACTCTCCGAGATCAGGATCGAGTTCCGTCGCTGACGCGGAGCCTGAGAATCGGAACGGCACCCGATTTCGTCGGCGCCGCCGTTTCGTTGGCGCCGCCGCCGGAACGCGAAACCCCCACCCCTCCTTCGATCGGAGCCGGGTGGGGGTTCCCGTTTCCGCCCCGCTCAGGTCGGTTGCGCCCCGGCCTCCGCGACGGCCCCGGTGTGGAGCAGAGCCTCGATCTCCTCGTCCCCAAAACCTGATTCCCGGAGGATCGCCCGCGTATCCGACCCGGCGCGCGGGGGTACCGCGCCCATGGCCGGACGGTCCCCGTTCACTCGTGCGGGGAACGCGATCTCACCGTATTCCGGCACCCCTTCCTTCGGCCGGGAAACGATCATCTCCGAGGCCAGGACCTGCGGGTGCTCGACCACTTCCGCGACGTTCCGGATCGGCGATGCCGGGACCGAATTCTCGATCAGCAACGCCAGGAGCCCGTCGGTCGACCACTGAGTCGTCAATCCCTCGATGATGGGTACGAGCGCACCCCGATTGGCCACACGATCGGGATTGGTGAGGAACCTGGCGTCGGCGGCCAGTTCCGGTCGCCCGAGCGCCGTCACCAGACGACGAAATATCGGGTCGTTGCCGGCGGAGATCATCACGTGTCCGTCCGTGGTCGGGAACGCCTCGTATGGAGCGATCGACTCGAGAGCCGAGCCCATCGGACCGGGTACGCGGCCGGAGGCCAGGTAGCCGGTAATGTGATAGGCGATCCAGGCGAGAGAGGTGTCGAGCAACGCCGTGTCGATCCGGGCACCTTCGCCGGTCTGATCCCGATTCCGCAGAGCGCCGAGCACCGTGATCGCGCCCCACATCCCCGTTCCATAGTCGACGACCGAGCCCCCGATCCGCGCGGGTGGTTCGCCGGGGTACCCGGTCACCGACATGATTCCCGAAAACGCCTGCATGAGCGGGTCGTACCCGGGCGCGGCGCGGAGCGGACCGCGGTCGCCATACGCGGTCACGGAGAGATGGATCACGTCCGGGCGGTGAGCCCGGATGGTTTCATAATCGAAGCCGCGCCGCTCCGCGACACCGAAGCGAGCCGATTGCGCGAAAACGTCGCAATCCGCCGCGATCCGGTGAAGAGCGGCCAGCCCGTCCGGGTTCCTGAGGTCGATGATGATGCTTCGCTTCCCCCGATTGACCGAGAGGAAAAGGGTGCCGTCTTCCCCCTGGAACGGCGGTCCCCACCGTCGCGCGGGATCTCCGCCCGGCGGCTCGACCTTGATTACCTCCGCGCCGAGGTCGGCGAGGATCTGACAGCAGAAGGGGCCGGCGAGGTTCTGCGTGAGATCACAGACTCGGATACCCGCAAGTGGCTGGAACACGATTCGGATCGTTTGAGGTGATGGGTCTCGGGACCGTCAACGAGGTGGAACGCCGCGAACGGCGGGCCTTCACCCTTCACATTTCCTGGTCGAACACGCAGAATACCCCGGCATCCCCCGATCGGCGTAGCATCCCTCTCCACACTCTCCATCGAGGTTCGCCATGAAGCGATCATACCTGGCGGCGGCCGTGCTCACCGTGTCGATCACGGTGATGGCGCGGGACGCGGCCGCCCAGCAACCGCAACAACCCATGAGCTTCTTCATCACCAGCGTCGGAATCGGCAACGGCGGTGACCTGGGCGGGATCGCCGGGGCCGACGCGCACTGCCAGATGCTCGCGGCGGCGGTCGGTGCGGGAAACCTGACCTGGCGCGCGTATCTCAGCCTGGCGGCGGCGGGCGGTGCGCCGGCGGTGAATGCTCGTGACCGGATCGGGACGGGGCCCTGGTATAACGCGAATGGAACCCTGATCGCCGCCAATGTCGCCGATCTCCATGGAGACGTTCAGCGCGACCGGGCGAACATCAACAAGGAGTTCGCCCTCGACGAGAAGGGCGAGCAGGTCAATGGCAGAGGAGACCAGCCAAACCAGCACGACATTCTGACCGGGTCTGATTCACACGGGCGACTTCCCGTCGGCAGCGCGGCCACGACGACGTGCAACAACTGGACGAGCAGTGGCGAAGGATACGCGGTCGTGGGCCACCATGACCGCGCGGGCGGCGGCAATTCCTCGTGGAACTCGGCGCACCTCTCCCGGAGTTGCGGCCAGGAAGATCTCATCGCGACCGGGGGAGCCGGCCTTTTGTACTGTTTCGCCATCTGAGCGGCGTTGGGCGCTCTCTTCAGTCGTCTCTCGCGGCCTCGGCCGGTATGACGCGCTCGACCCGATAACCACGAGCGGCGAGTAACTCGGTCACGCTTCCCTCGCCCGTCATATGGCCGAGGCCGACGATCACGATCGCTTCACGCCCGGAATCGAAGATTTCTTCGATCCCGGGCACCCACTTCTCGTTCCGCCCGCGAAGGAGCGCGTCCGCCAGTTCGGGCTGACCGGCCAGCGACTCGTTCATCATCTCTCCGAGGCGTTCCACATCGCCGGAGGCCCAGACGTCGGCGATTTCGTCCATCGTGCTGGAGATTCCATCCATCTCATCCAGCGTGGAGCGCAGAAACGCGAGCTGCTGCTGTGTGCCCAGGCCCTCGAACACTCCGATCTGGTCGTCGATCGTTTCCAGCCCCACGACCTCCTTGCCGGTCGCGAAGGCCCGCTCGTGGAAATGCATGTCGATCCCGAGGCGCGGGTCGAAGCCGGACCCCTGGGTCGCGATGGCGCTGACGGTGATCGCGACGAGCCAGGGTTTCAGGGGATCGAAAGCCTGGACCGGCATCCCCAGCGCGTCGACTCGCTCGGCGAGCTGGGCGTACAGGTCCTCCGGGAGCGCCGCGCGAAGCGACTCACCGGGTCCATACATTCCTCCGGCGAGCATCGCCGGCGCCGCCTCTTCGAGCAGACCGGGGTCGATCTCGAAGGCGACGAGCGTCGCGGAGTCGAACGCGTCGTAGAGCGCCTCGTCCAGCGGATACGAGCCGGGCCGGAGGGAATGAACCGAACCGAGCAGATAGATACTGTGCCCGTCCCGGGAGACCTCCCAGAGGGGAATCGCTTCCCCGCCGGCCTGCCCGTGGAGGGCGGGCGCGATCGGCGGGGCGAGCGCGAGGATCACCTGGATCGCGAACGCGATCATCATGACCCGGGCGACGTCGCCGAACCGGTGGTTGTCGCGGAGCCACGAACACATGCTTGTCGAGGCCGGTTGACGAGCGTGAGTTGAAACCGGGACTTGCCCCCCGGATTGACGGAAACGGGATGGTGGATGGGCGACCGGGCGGGTCGCGTGGAAAGAACGAGGATCAACCCATCGCCGCGCCGTCACGCGTGACGCGCTTCCGTGAGCATACCACCGGAAATGGGCAACTCCAGGACCTCGTGGCGGATCGGGTCGTCCTCCAGGCGAGCCGAGTACATCAGCTGACACGTCCGCTGGTGCAGCGCCTCGACACTCAACTCGGACTGTCGCCAGGTAAGGACACCCACGCTGAAGGTGACCGCCCGGGGCTCGCCCCGCAGCAGTTCGGTCAGTGCCTGTCGTAGCCGTTCCACCACGACGCGCGCCGCGTGCGGTCCGGTCTCCGGCAGGACGATCGCGAACTCGGACTCTCGCAATCTCGCCACATAATCAACGGTTCGCACGCCCGCCCGGATCTCGAGAGCGACCTTGCCGAGCAGCGTCTCCACTCCGCTGGCACCCGATAGCGAGCGCACCGCCGGCAGATTCTCCAGGCCGACGTACGCCACAGTGAACGGTCGCCCATAGCGATCCGCACGCTCCCGTTCGGCCGCGATCAGATCGAAGAGAGCGCGCGCGTTCGCGAGCCCCGTCGAGGAGTCGATACGCACACCTTCGGCGGTTCGCGCGGCAACCGATTTTCCGTGACGAAGAAGCCAGAGAAGAAGGAGGATCGTACCGCCTCTGACCGTCAATTCGATCGCCCACGCCGAGCCGACCGCGGAGCCGGCGAACGCCGCGGGCCAAATGACGATCGGCGATAACGAGACGGCGGCGACGAGTGCGCCCCACCTCGCCCGCCCGAACCAGGTAACGAACGCGATCGGCAGGAAATGCAGCACCCAGATTCGACTTCCCGCCGGAAGCACGACCTCCAGGACGGCGATGGTCACCGTCGCCGCGAGGCCGAACGCGACGATCCACGAGACCGTTCGTTCAGCGAGAAACCGTTCCAGCGCGCGCATATTGATCAGAATGGCTCCGTAACCAGTGGCGATTTCAGGTCGGCGGGAATCGGCGCGACGGGCCTTGCTTTCGAGCGACTTTCCGCCCCGACGGTCGCCGGTGACGAGGCGGGACACACTCCTCCCTGAAGATATCGTCCGGGCGTGGAACCGACTTGACGCGGTGGCCCCCTGTCCCCGGGACAGTCTCTCGGTTTTGAAGGACGGAGTCAACAGCCCCTCGACATTACCAGATGTCCGATAACGTAAGGTGAGCATGAATAAATGCTTACGAATCTCTGGCGAGACTCTGTCGCGGCTCTCCTGGCGCGGGCGCGCGGGAGAAGGAGGTGAGTGTAGTCAACTCGAATATCGCCCGGAGACGTGATGATCCTTCCCGGCCCGGTACATCGTCGTGATTCTGTCGATGAGCCGCGAGTCGATCACTCTCCCGGTGGCGAGTATGCCATCCGGCTGGTTCGGCACCGGTTTGTTGTAGCGAAACGCTTTTCCTCCGCAATCGCTTACGTGTCCACCCGCCTCACGAAGCACCACCTCCGGTGCGCAGGTATCCCATTCTCCGAGGAAGTCGACGGGATGAAGGTAGAGGTCCCGCCGATCCTCGGCGATCGAGGCGCATTTCGCCGCCACGGAGCCGATCGGGCGGATGTCTGTGATCCCGAACTCCATCCGCACCTCTTCGACCAGTGGCTCGGACCCGGAGGGAGACGAGGCCAGGCGGATCGCGCTCTCATCGACGGGTCCACAGCACAACTTCTCGCGTCCTCGCCCATGCTCCGCCCATGATCCCTGTCCGACGACGGCCGCATAGAGGATATCGGCGATCGGGCGATAGATGACGCCCAGCGCGGCATGCCCATCCACGGCGAGCCCGATCATGACGGCGAAGTCGCCAGTACGGTTGAGGAACTCGCGGGTCCCGTCGAGCGGGTCGACGACCCAGAGGCGCCGTCGGCCGAGGCGGTCGGTGGAGTCAGGCGATTCCTCCGAGAGAATCGCGTCCTCGGGGAAGGCCCGTTCCAGCGCCGCGAGGATGATCTCGTTCGCGGCGAGATCGGCCTCGGTCACCGGTGTGTTTCCGGGCTTCATCCATGCCGTTGCCGTTCCGTGGTACGGCAGGATCGCGGCGCCGGCGGCCCGAGCGGCATCGACCGCGACGCGTAGTTCCGTGAATAGATGAGCGCTGTGCGGCGTCGTGGCCATCGTCCGTCGTGGTATGAAGGGAAAGATCGATCGACCGGGGCATCGCGGATCGACTTCACTGACGGGGTTTCCGTCGAGGGCCCGTCACGACGAAACCCGGCGGCGGAAGGTTCCGTATGGATCATCGAGGGTCGCGACGAAATCCCGCCGACTTAGGCGGCCGGAATCCTCTTTTACATAGATTGGGAGACACAGCGATGACCGAGCGCGAAATGCAGCTTCGAAGCGGCGCCGACGAGCGCCCGAAAGACCCCGCCCCACGGCCGATGATCTCCGGTCGGCGCTGGCGGAGCCTGACGAATCCGCCAAGGCTGGTCGGTTTCGGTTGGGCGCCCATTACACCCGCCGCCAGCCAGCGATAACCGGGCCGACGCCCAACAACGCTGAAGAGCCGGCCCCCGAACGAAGCCCCGGGGGCCGGCTCTCCTTGTTTCGCCACGGCGGGACGAAGAGTCGTGCGATCGGCGACGCGCCATCCGGCTTACCCATCCATCCGGGGTTCGCCGCGTGACGACGTCCCACACCCCTTCCCATTCGCGATTGATGTTTGACGAGGTTCCACGACGCGAGCCTTCGCCTTCTTCCAAGGCCTGTTCGTCGAGCCGGCACCCAGGGGGTTCGGGGCGAACATATGCCCGGTGCGTCGATCCATGAAAGTGTCCAGGATGACCTGGAAGTTGTCCTCATCGGACATGGCGGGAAATCGAAGTCGTGGGTCGGGACGAAGATGGCTCACTCCGTCCAGCGGTAGGTGGCGAGAGTGGCGGTGTCCGTCGGGATCTCATGGCTGCCGGGTGGCAGACCATTGAGGCGGAGTATATACGCGACGATCGCCGCGTATTCCGCGGGGCGGAGGGAGCCAGGGTCGTCCTGCGGCATCGAAGTACTGATATGCTGGTAGAGCGCTCCGACCGGCTCGGCCATCCAGGTGAGTTGAAACATCCTTCCCTGGAACTCGCGGAGCCCATGACATGCGGCGCAGACGTCGCCGAAGAGTCGTTCACCCCGGTCCGCCTGCTCGGAGGTGTACAGACCTTCGCCGGTCGCCCCGCCGGCCGCTGGCGAGTTGGGCGTGGCGGGTGTGGTGTTCGCCCCGGCGAGATCGGGACCGGGCGGACCCGACGCGGATGTCCCGCCAGACGACGCCGTCGGCGCGCATCCTCCCAGGAGAAAGAGCGCGCCGACGGCGAAGAAGACCGGTCCACCGACAACGCGGTTCACTTCGGTGAACCCAAGCGCAGGATGTTCAGAACCTCGACGAGCGGATCATGGTGTCCGCGTTGCCCCATGCCGTCTGAAAGTCAGCCTTCGCCTCATCGGCCTCGGCGTTCTTCCCCTGGGCGCGAAGAACCCGTTCCGAGGATGCGCGATCAGCGAGCGTCGGTACACCGCCTCCGCGTCAGCGGGACGGCCCGCCTCGAGGAGCGCGGCGCCCAACCAGTGACGCGCGGCGAACGGAAGCGGTTCGGGTTCATCGTACCGGAGGCCGTCCTGAGCGGTCGCCGCCCGTTCGAACACGCCGATCGCTTCGTCGAGCCTGCCTTCGGAGCGGAGGATCTCGCCGCGCAGGATGTCACCGGTGATCCCGAGCAGTTGCGCGGCCGTGTGACCGCGCATCACCACGTTGTCCGGGATCGTCGCGGCGTGCTCGTCGACCTTCGCGAGATAGATCGCCGCGCTGTCGGCGGTACCGGCCCGGAGATGCGCATAGCCACGAGCGACCTGCCAGAGGCCGAGTTGCAGCGCGCGTTCGGGGATCTCGGTCAGCGCGAGGATTTCGTCGAACCCGCCGAATCGCATCAGGACGAGCGCGTGATAGAATACGCCGTCCGCCACCTGCCGCGCGTACTCTTCGGCCGCCGCGATCGACACGGAGCCCTGTCCGTCCATCGACCCCGCGTAGAAGAGCATGTGCAGGTTGTGGGTGCCGGCGTACGACACGCCTTCACCGAACGCCGTCCGCTGGTCGGAATGCCAGGCGAGCACGTTCGACCGGACCGCGGTACTCCATCTGCCAATCCGGTTGTAGGTATGCGAGGGCATGTGGTTGAGATGACTCGCCCCCGGAACGGAGGTCATCAACAGATCCGCGCAGGGTTCAGCCCGCTCCGGCTCTTCCGTCGCCTCCGTCGCATGGATGTAGAGGTGGCAGGCACCCGGATGATTGATGTCCGCCGCCAGCACGCCTTCGAGGACGCGATGGAAGCTCTGCACGAAAGGATCTCCGATCCGGTACTCGGCCCGGACCGTATTGAGGAGCATGAGCGATTCAGCGTAGAACGTCCCCACGTCCAGGTCGGTCGGGTGCGCGCGATAGACTTCCGCCATCGCCTGGCTGTAGGCGCTGTCATGGACCGCCCGTGTATCCGGGTCGTGATGCTCGACGTAGCGGGTGGCCATCGCGTTGACGAGTCCCTGTTCGGCCGGTGTGGCGCGATCATCGAGGACGGCCACGGCCCGCTGCGCGGCGGCGAACGCGGGACCGGCGTTGGCACTGGTCATCACGCCGTTGAGGAATGGCCCACGCGCTAGAGCCTCACCCCAGTAACACATCGCGCAACCCGGGTCCAACCGCTGCGCTTCCTGAAAGGACCGGATCGCGACCGAGTGGGTGAACGCGAAGACCATCTGCATGCCCTGGTCGAAGTAGGCCTGGGCAAGCTCCGAATCGGTGGTGATCGGGCGCGTGTACGACCCGAGAACGGCCGTAAGGAGAGGCATTTCCGGAGCTTCCGTCTCGTCGGCGGCGGACCCACCGTGGTCATGCTGCGCCGCCAGCGTCGACGGAAGCCAGAGTAGTCCGCCGATCACCGCGATCGCGGCCAATCGGAAACGTCCGGATCCGTACGGACCGGTCTTTCCCGTTTCGTTCCCGTTCATCGGCCTCCTCCACATCGAGAGTGCGCGAATCCTCATGGATTTTCGGCTTCCGGTAATGACCTCACGGACCGGATATCAGGCTCGAAATACTAGCCCGCGGTCACGTCGGGGTCAATGTGAATCCCCGCTTCGAACGACCGGTGGAGAGTGTTATGAACAGGGGGTGAATCCGACTCGATCGAGACCGATTCACGAGAGGCGGCGTCCGGACGGAAGGCGGCGAAAACGGCGGGGATCCAGGTGAAATCCAGTGATCCGTGCCGCGTCGCGAGGCTCGCGGCGCGGCACGGATCACTCGATCAGACTCGCCTTTTAGGGACGGGATCAGTTCGCTCCGATCGCGGCCAGTCCCGCCCGAGAGATCTGCGCGTCTTCGTTGGAGCGGACGCCGCTCGTTCCGATTCCGCCGACCAGCTCACCGCCGAGACGGATCGGAAGTCCTCCCTCGAAATTGATTCCATTCTCGATCGGCTGGACGGTTCCGGCGCTCAGCGCCTGACCGTATTCGAGCGTCGACATTCCCGTGGCGGCGACGGTCCTCGCCTTGTTGAACGCGATATCGTACGAACGGGGCGAGGCCCCGTCCAGTCGTCGCAGATAGATCGGAACGCCGTCGACGTCGGTGACGACGATCGTGACGTTCCACTCGTTGGCGCGAGCTTCGGCCTCCGCCGCGTCGACCATCTGGCGCGCCTGCGCGAGTGAAAGCGCCGGGGCATCCTCCCCGCCGCTCTGGGCCGCCACCGGGGAAACGGTACCGGCAAACGCGACGAACATGGCCGCGACGGCGAAAACTGAAAATCCATGCTTTATCATCATCCCTGACCCATTGTCGCAAGTGAAGAAGATGGGGCTACGCCCCCGAGCCGATCCGGTCGGCTCTCACAGCTATTTCCCCAAAACCCCGCCGACCGTTGGCGCATCATGGATGTCGGCGACGGGACCGCGGGTCGCGGTCCCTCCTATCCCTTCGGCTTTCAACGTCGCTGAAATTCCGACTCCGGCAGCCAATCCGGAAGCGCGTCCGCCGCGGCGACGGCGGCGGCGACGCGCATCATCACCCTGCCCTGCTGAACTGCGCCCCGGTAATCGAATGTCTCACTGAAGGCGTCGGCCGGTTGGTGATAGGCGCTGGCGATGAACTCGTCGAGACGCGCCTGACCCCAGCCGTCCGGCCTGTCGACGTAGGTGAGGCCGTGATCGAAAGAAATACTGGGGACACCCGCCCGGGCGAACGGGAAATGGTCCTGCCGGAAGAACATCCCCTTTTCCAGGTTCTGCTCGGCCGCGACGGTGAGACCTTCCTGGCTGGCGGCCGCGCGGATCTGGTCGCCAAGCGTCGAACGGCCCGCGCCGAGGGGCGCGATGTCGCGCGTGGGGCCCAGGAGATTCGCCCCGTCGACGTTGAGTACGGCGGCGGTCCGCTCGAGTGGGATCGGTGGGTTGCGCGCGTACCACTCCGCGCCGAGCAATCCGGACTCTTCGGCCGTGGAAGCGAGGAACAGGAACGGCCGACGCGGGGGTCCGGGAGCGGCCGCGAACGCCTCCGCCATCGCCAGCAGGAGCGCGACGCCGCTCGCGTTGTCCCGCGCCCCGGGGTAGATGACCGGACCTTCCGGGCCGTTGACCATGCCGAGATGGTCGTGGTGGGCCATGAAGATGATCGGCTCGGCGGAGAGCGCGGGGTCGGCGCCCGGCAGAACCGCCATCACGTTCGCCGTCCGTACCTCGCGAATCGTGCTCTTCACGGTCGCCTTCACCGTGACCCCGAGCGGGCGCGCGCGGAACCCGGGCGTGTCGGAGGCGGCCAGAAGGGCGGACGGGATCAGCCCGGACGCGGCGAGCAGACGATTGCCGATCGTCTCGGTCACCCACCCCCGGATACGGAGGGGAAACTCCGGCGCGCCGGCCAGGCCATACTGTTCACCGGTATTCGAGTTGCGCACGACCGTCCAGCCGTACCCGGCGGATTCATCGGTGTGTATGAGGATTACACCCGCCGCTCTCCGTCGCGCCGCTTCCTCGAACTTGTAGGTCCAGCGGCCGAAGTAGGTGAGCTCATGACCCCGGAAGAAGTCCGGCGTTTCCGGCGTGCCGGGATCGTTCACGCGGACGAGGAGGACCTTGTCGGTCACGTCCACGTCGCCGAAGTCGTCCCAGCCATATTCTGGAGCCGTGATGCCATAGCCCGCGAACACGAGTTCCGCGTCCAGTTCGACCCGGTCCTCGGGCACTCCGGCTTCCAGGACGAACTCGTCCCGGTGGACCGGGGACAACAGCCCCCCACCGCGGGCCGTGAAATGGAGCTCGGGTTGGGCCTCCATTCCGATCATGGGGACCTCCTGTCGGAATCCCGTATCGGAAAGGGATCGCAACCCGGCGGCGGCCAATGTGGCGCGAATGTACTCCTCCGCGATCTGGCCGCCCCGGCTGCCCACCCCGCGCCCCTCGAGCAGGTGGTGCCCGAGGAAACGCAGGTGGGCCTCGATCCGGTGCGCCTCGAGTTCAGGAATCACTGATCAGAAGCCGACGGACGGGGGTCAGAACGCGATTCCGACGTTGACGATCCGGAAGGTGGGAATGTAGGAAAGAGGTGAATCGTCTTCGGAATCATCGTCGTCGACGCCCAGGAGCCGTTTGAGACCGAAGCCAGCCCCGATGTAGAAGTTGTCCTTGGGACCCATCAGCCAGCTCCAGTTCAGGTCGAACCCGATACCGAAGTGGACACCCTGGTTGGGGACGTCAGTGACGCCCAGACGGGCGCCGAACATCGGACCGACGAGGACCTGGTCCCGAAGGTAAAACCGGCCGAAGGCGTCAAAGTTCCGGTAACTTTCCTCGTCGTTGGTGAAGATCGATCCGCCCGCCCCGATCGTCGCCGATTCGGAAATCACCCGCTCATACTCCAGGTTGAACCATTCGAGCAGGATGCCGAATGGATTGGCTGATATGACGTTGTCGTACGGTTGCGGGGCCGTCTGGGCGACGCTGGAAGTGGGAGCGGCGAGGAAGATACCCCCCGCGACCGCCATCGCGCAGACCACTCGCTTCACTGTTCTCATTTGCCGTTCGCCGTTAGTTCGTGGAACCTCATCGGGGGGCGGACCGGAACGTCAGCGCCGCCAGGTGATACGGTACACGCCCCACTCCGCGGCGACAATGTACCGCTTCGCGGGGGTCATTGATCCGTGACGTGATGGAAAGTCACTTCGCTCGCCGCCGGTTCCCGCCCGGGGCCTCAGAGCCGCCACCGTGCATCCGCCGACTGGACTCGACGGGGTTCGCGTTGGGAAGCGAGTCGTGGATGGGTGGGCGAACGCGCTATGATTCGTCGGGTCCGGCGACCGTTCCTTCGGGAAGGTCGACGCTGTAACGACGCCCACGTTCGTCCGTGACCAGGAGTGTGGCGTCCGTGCCCGAGGGCTCGATCGAGCGGATGAAGATGTCCTGGACGTCGTCCTCGAGGTGGGGGTCGTAGTCGATCCGATAGACCCGCAGCGTCCACGCCTCGTCACCCGTCTCGGCATCGACGGCCCGAAGGTATCCGCCGTTCTGCCCGAGGCCGCGTTCGCGCCCCCAGTGCAGCGCCTCGATGCGGAGGTGGCCGAACCGGAGGGGTTCGACGGTGGGCGGTCCTATCCGCTTCCCTTCGGGACGATGGGTCATCGGGTTACCTCCATACGCGGTCGTGATCGGCCTTCGAAAGATAGCCAGCGAGATCGAGGGCGAAATATCCCCAGCTGTCCGCGTTGTCGATCGCTTTCGCGAACGGAAAACGGGCGCTGTCGGGCTTCAAACCGGCCTCGTCATACCGATGATCCTGCGTACGGATCTCGTGGTGCGAGAGTTCGTGGATGATCGTTTCCGCGCAGAGCCACAGTTTCCCGGAGTTCCCGGTGAGCCGAGTGAACGCGCCTTCCAGGTAGACGACCGGGAACCCGCCGCCCTCTCCGCCACGGAACGCGGCGCCGAAATAGTCCTCGCGCGCGGATCGCCAGTCGGGGTAGTCGGCGAAGACGAGCGTGCTCGACTCGCAGGCAACGGCGATCCGTTTGAACCCCGTGGTGAGTTTCGTCATCGCGGCTCTGAGTTCAAGCTCGCCACACGTCTCATCGAGAAACCAGTGGCGGACCCGGTCGCGCGCCCTGCCGCTGGCGCCGAAGATCCCGCCGATCTTCGCCCGCACGTCACCGCACACCTTGCGCGCGACGTTGAGCGATCCGCTCATCCAGCGCATCTCCTGTTCGGAGAAGATCTCTTCCTCGCGCGAGAGTCGCGCCTTCATCGTGTGCGCGTCGCCGAGCATCTCATCGAAGACCCAGCCCGCGTCGGCTTTCGGAGGGGAATAGACCCATACGTCCTGTCCACCCTTCTCGACGATCCGATAGGTATGGTGGACCATCTTGAGGGCGGCGGCCCGGTCGCCGATGGAGCTCTTCGGGCTCCCGCCGTGGGCGGCGGCATAGAGTACATCACCCAGCGTTCCATTCCCGACCCCGCGTTTCTCGCGAGCCCGTCGCCGCACCAGTTCCGGCGCCTTGGCGGCGCTCTTCGACATCCCCTTCACGCCGAACAGCTTCTCGATCTGGCACTTGCGGCTGAGGTAACGCTCCCAGTCCGCTTCGAATTCCTGATTCGCGAGCACCTCGCGTGCTTTCGCGTACGCTTCACTGAACTTTTTCATGGACACCAGGCATGGCGAAGAGCGTCAACCCGAGGACCGGCCACACGGCCACGACCGGAATCTGAACGGTGGGGCAACCGATCGACAATGGCTGACCACGGGAACGTCGGTCCTGGCCGGCCCTGGACCCAGCGGGTGAAATTGCGTGCGGCGTCGTCTGCGTCCAGATTGCGCGGTCCGCGAAGGAAACATGAATCCGTACATTCCAGGTCGATGGTCTTGAGTTCCTCGAACGAAACGTCCGCTGTCGCGAAGCTGTCCGATTCCGATCCGCCGGCATCGGAGGTGAGCACGTCACGAGCGCCTCGGCCCGCGACGATCACCAAACTGATGGCGGCGAATCGGAGCGAGATCGCGGTCCGCGTGTTCCGCGCGGGAACGGAACTCAAACTGCGGACGGTGGCGATCTACGCCCGCGAAGACCGTTTCTGCCTCCATCGCTACAAGGCGGACGAGGCCTACGAGCTCGGCGTCGGGAAGGGCCCGGTCGCGGCGTATCTCGACATCGAGGGGATCATCGCGATCGCGAAGTCGAAGGGGGTCGACGCGATCCACCCCGGCTACGGCTTCCTCTCCGAGAACGCGGAGTTCGCGCGGCGCTGCGAATCGGCGGGGATCATCTTCGTGGGGCCCCGCCCCGAGTTGCTCGAGATGATGGGCGACAAGACCGCCGCGAGGGCGGTCGCGCAACGGATCGGCGTGCCCACGCTGCCGGGGACCGAGGCTCCGGTCACCGAGCGGGAGGAGGCGGTACGGATCGCGAACGAGATCGGCTTCCCCCTGATCATCAAGGCCGCGTTTGGCGGTGGCGGCCGGGGGATGCGGGTCGTCCACCACGCGCGCGACCTCGAACATCTGATCGACGAGGCGCGCGGCGAAGCGGAACGGTCGTTCGGCAACGCGGCGATCTTCCTCGAGAAGTACATCCAGCGGGCCAAGCATCTCGAGGTACAGATCCTTGGCGACCGCCACGGGAACGTGATCCATCTTCACGAGCGCGACTGTTCCGTCCAGCGTCGACATCAGAAGGTGGTCGAGGTCGCGCCGTCGTTCGGCTTGCCCGGCGAGGTGGTCGAAGAGCTCTGCGACGCGGCGGCGCGGCTGGCCCGGGAGATCCGCTACGACAACGCGGGCACGGTCGAGTTCATCTACGATCTGGATACGAACGAATGGTTCTTCATCGAGATGAACCCGCGGATCCAGGTCGAACACACGGTGACCGAGGTAATCACGGGGCTCGACCTGGTGCGCGCGCAGATCCTCATCGCCGAGGGCCACGAGCTCCACTCCCCTCCGGTCGCCATGCCGCCGCAGGACGAGATACCCCGCAACGGCTACGCGATCCAGTGCCGGATCACCACGGAAGACCCGGAGAACCGGTTCGTTCCGGACTACGGGCGGATCGTCGCGTACCGTTCCCCGGGCGGATTCGGAGTGCGGCTGGACGAGGGCATGGGGTTCGCCGGCGCGGTGATCACGCCGTTCTACGATTCCCTGCTGGTGAAATCCATCACCAGTGGGCAGACGTGGGAGAACACGCTGGCCCGGGCCCGCAGGTGCCTCGCGGAATTCCGGATCCGGGGGGTGAAGACGAACATCCCGTTCCTCGAGAACGTCATCGCGAACCCGAGCTTCCGGGGTGGTCAGGCGACCACCACGTTGATCGATACGACCCCCGACCTCTTCAAGTTCAGGCCCCGCCGCGACCGCGCGACGAAGCTGCTGAACTTCCTCGGCGAGGTGATCGTCAACGGGAACCCGCACGCCAAGGGGTACCGGCCCGCAGCTCCGCTCGAGCCCGCCCGCAAGGTCGAGTACGATCCGGGGGAGGCGCCGGCGCCCGGCACGCGGCAGCGGCTGCTCGAGCTGGGTGCGCGCGGTTTCGCGGAGTGGGCCCGCTCCGAGGATCGACTCCTGGTCACGGATACGACCTGGCGAGACGCGCATCAATCGCTCATGGCGACCCGGGTGCGCGGCCACGACATGCTCGCGACGGCGGACGCGCTCGCCCGACGCGCGCCGGAACTCTTCTCCCTGGAGATGTGGGGCGGCGCGACGTTCGACACGGCCATGCGCTTCCTGAACGAGGACCCCTGGGAACGGCTGCGCCAGCTGCGCGCGCGGGTGCCCAATGTCTGCTTCCAGATGCTCTTCCGGGGGGCGAACGCCGTCGGCTACACGAACTATCCCCCCGCCGTGGTCGCGGGATTCGTGAACCGCGCGGCGGCGGAGGGGATGGACATCTTCCGCGTCTTCGACTCCCTGAACTACCTCCCGAACCTGCGGGTCGCGATGGAGGCCGTGAACGGCACCCACGCGGTCTGCGAGGCGGCGATCTGCTACACCGGGGACATCCTCGACGACCGGCGCGACAAGTTCTCGCTGAACTACTACGTGAAGCTGGCGAAGGAACTGGAGCGGATGGGCGCTCACGTGCTCGCGATCAAGGACATGGCGGGGCTCTGTCGGCCGTTCGCGGCGCGCAAGCTCGTCACGGCCCTGCGTGAGGAGATCGGGCTGCCGATCCACTTCCATACCCACGACACGAGTGGGATCGCGTCCGCGAGCGTGCTCGCGGCGGCGGAAGCGGGCGTGGACGTCGTGGACCTGGCGATCGCCTCGATGAGCGGCAGCACGTCGCAACCAAATCTGAACTCGGTCGTCGCCGCGCTTCAGCACACCGGGCGCGACACGGCGCTCGACCTGGATACGCTGAACGAGTTTTCCGACTACTGGGAGGAAGTCCGGACCTTCTACGCGCCCTTCGACACGGCGCCCAGGAGCGGGTCGGCCGAGGTGTACCTGCACGAGATGCCGGGCGGGCAGTACACCAACCTGAAGGAACAGGCGGCCGCGATGGGCGTCGGGCATCGGTGGCATGAGATCGCCCGAACCTATTCGGAGGTCAACGAACTCTTCGGCGACATCGTGAAGGTCACGCCTTCGTCGAAGGTCGTCGGCGACATGGCGCTCTTCCTCTTCACCCGGGGGATCCGACCGGCGGACGTGGTGAACCTGGAACCGGGCTCCACGCC
>CAZWJE010000027.1:0-39663 GCA_964634395.1 uncultured Gemmatimonas sp.
GGCGATGGCGCCCGCGTCCCGGTCGGTGCCGACGACGGGTGCTCGGGCGCGGTCACGAACGGCCGCGCGGGCCTCGGCGACGACGTCCGCCCATACGTCGGGGTGAAAGGATGGCCAGCGCATGAACGCGAAGTCGCGGGGATGCAGGCCGGGACCGGCGATACCCGGGGCGATCCGGCGGGCAATGAGCGCGCCTTCGATCGGGATCGTCCCCGACCCGCAGAAGGGATCGAGGAGCGCGGCCGATCCATCCCAGCCACTGGCGAGGAGGATGCCGGCGGCGAGCGATTCGCGCAGTGGTGCCTTCGCGATCGCCCTCCTGTAGCCGCGGCGGTGGAGAAGCTCACCAGAGGCATCCACACTCACCAGGCATTCGTCCCGATGGAAGCGAACGATGAGAAGCTGACCGGCCGCCCCGATCCCCTGATCCGGTCCTCTTCCAGAGTCCTCGTCGTCATCGCCGTCCGGTGACGCCGTGACGTCGGCACCGACCGCCTCGCGGATGAACCGGCGGAAACGTTCCTCGATCGCGCCTTCATGATACAGTCGCGACTTGCGGCTCGTCACCCGCAGTCGAACAGCCGCTCCGGACGGTAGGTACGCTTTCCAGTCGATGCGTCGTGCGTGGCGTTCCAGTTCGATGAAACCACGGGCGCGGAATGCCGCCACGCGGACGAGAACCCGGCTCGCGACTCGCGAATGAAGGTTCACCCTGTACAGATCGCGTGGACCTCCCGCCCAGGAGACACCGCCCGGCTCCACCCGCCCATCGATTCCCAGTGCCGTCAATTCCGCCGCCGCCAGGGGCTCGAGCCCCGGCGCGACGACCAGAAAGCACGCCATCCTTTCCGACTCTGTCACCATTCGACCGTGATGCGTGAAGCTTCGCCGTGGAGGAATCGAGGCGACAGGATGTCGACGCGCGGCCCCGCCGGAAAGCGGAGATCGCGACCTCACGCGCGCCGGGCCTCTGACACGCGATGCCCGTTGACCCGTCTGACCGGTGCATCCATCTTGGCGCTACGGCCACCATTCAACCGAGAAAGCCGAGATGCCACTCGACTATGAACTGCACATCCCGCCGGGCGCCCGGGAAGGCGCGCCACTGATCGTCCTGCTGCACGGCCGCGGCAGCGACCGGTTCGATCTGATCGGGCTCAATCGCGGCCTCCCGGCGGGCGCGGTGATCGTGACCCCCGAGGCGCCATTCCCGGGACCCTCCTGGGGCTACGGTTCGGGCTGGGCATGGTACCAGTACCTGGGTGAGGATCGCCCGGAACCGGAGACGTTCGACCGTTCGCAGGAGATGTTGCGCGAATTCCTGAAGGACCTCCCCCGCAACCTGCCGATTCGCACCGGTCCGATGGTGCTGGGCGGCTTCTCACAGGGCGGAACGATGAGCCTCTCGCACGCGCTCCGCTACCCCGGCACCGTTCCATCGGTGATGAACCTGAGCGGTTTCCTCGCCGCGCACGAGAGTGTGGTCGTCACGCCCGAGACCGTGGCGGGTACCCGGATCTTCTGGGGCCACGGATCGGAGGACAGCGCGGTCCCGTTCGGATTGGCGCTCAGGGGGCGCGCGACGCTGGAGGCCGCTGGCGCCGACCTCACCGCGCGCGACTACCGGATCGGGCACTCGATCGTCGGTGTCGAACTCGCCGACGCGACGGCCTGGATCCAGGCCGGATTCCCGGAAACCCGCGACGACGACCAGAAGTGACCGAGGAGAGAGACGGCGGCGCGCTGACCGGGGTCCGGGCGTTCCGGATGGATGAGATCGATCGCCGGCACCGATACCAGCTCCTGACCTCGCTCGTGGTCCCCCGCCCGATCGCCTGGGTTTCCAGCCGGTCGGCGACGGGTCATCGGAACCTCGCGCCATTCAGCTACTTCGCGGCGCTCTCGTCGAGTCCGATGCTGATCGGGGTCTCGGTCGGCAGCCGGCGCGGCGCGCCCAAGGACACCTGCGCGAACATCCGCGAGACGGGCGCGTTCTGCGTCAACATCGTGACCGAACGGCAGATGGCGGTGATGAACGAGAGCGCCGGCGAACATCCGGCCGACGTCGACGAATTCGATATCGCCGGGGTGGTCGCGGCCGAGAGCGAAGACGTCAACGCACCGTACGTCGCCAACTGTCCCGCTGTCCTCGCCTGCCGCCTCTTTCGCGAAGTCGACCTCTCTCCGGCGGACGGGATCTTCCTCATCGGCGAAGTGATCGCCGCGCGGCTCTCGGACGAGCTGCCGTTCCTGCCGGATTCCTACAACGTCGATCCGCACGCACTCGCTCCCGTCGCTCGTCTGGGCGGAAGCCTCTACTCGCTTCTCGGCGAGGTCCGGGATCTCTCTCGTCCGCGACTCTGACCGGCGGAAATCCCGACGCACGGGACTTCCGCCGGTGCTGGTCCGCCATCTCAGGTATGCCGCTTGTCCGTACCATCCGATGCGCGGGTGGACGTCGACCCGCCCGAATCCTTGACGGTACCCGAACCGCCATGACCACCGGAACCCCCGGTCGAGCGGGGATGACCGGAGTGTTCCATCTCCCGTTTGGCCGTCGTGGCGGCGCCGAGCCCGGCCGCGCCGAGCGAGAGGCCGAGCGCGAGCAGCGTCCACCATGCCCCGCTCGCCGTGGTATCCGCCGCGTTCTGGGCGAGCTGGCGCGCCCTGTTTTCCGCCACCGCGGTGCTCCGCTGGACCGCCTGTTCCGCCCGCGGTCCGATGTTCGCCTGGCTCACCTGCTCCATGACGGTCGCCACGGCCTCCCGCGCCTGCTCCGGGGTCATCCCGCTGCGCTGGGAAAGCGCCGTCGCCGCCTGCTCCCGGAGGTCCCTGTCCCTCGACTCGATCATCACGGGCGCGATCTCGGTGGCCGCCTGGCCCGCGACGTTGACCGTCGCCGCCGCCGTCTGGCCGACGACGTTGAACGCGCCGCCGAGCAGGAACCCGACGCCGTTCGAGACCAGCCAGATCGTCGCCAGCGTCGCCAGTGACCAGAGAATCGCGCCGTGCAGGAAGCCGTCCTTCGGCGTGAGCCGACCGGCGAGATGACCGGTCGTGGCGCCGCCGAGGAAGAGCGCGATCAATCCGGAGATGAGCGCCCAGATGCCGACGGCGGTCGCGATCCCACCCATGTCCGACCCCCCCGGACTCCATGAGCTGAACCCGACCGCGATCCCGAACAGCCCAAGTATCAGGTGGACACCGATCGCCACGAACAACCCGGCGAAGATCGCGCCCCAGCTCAGACGCCGGGTCGGGATCGTCACCTCATACCCTCGCTCCCGGTCCCACGACTCGCCCTCGCGCGAGACCGTGTGAACGTGATGCCCGGACTCTCCTTCGTGATGGATCTCGATCGCTCGATCATCCGGATCGGATCCGCCACTCCCCCGAGACTGCCGCTCCGATGGGACATCCTTCATTTGTACCTCCAATTCATGCGCGCCACGCGCGCGAACCCTTCCAGCGCGGCGGGCGATGCGCGACTTCGCGCGCAACCTCGGTCCCCGCGAATGGTTTCACGAGGCAAGAGCACGGCCAGCGGATGCGAAAACGGAAGTGAGCGGTGATTTCCGACCCGATCGGCCCGGCCTCACGCCCCTCCGCCGGTTCCACCATACGTCGAGTTCTCCGCCGACGATCATCGTGGAGCCGATGAGCGGCGCCGCGCCCCTTGTCTCGAAACCGCGCGGGACGGTGCTGAAGACCCGGGGCCCGGGCCCCCGTCGAGTCGACGATAGTTCGACCGGAGGCCATGTTCTGATGCCTTGCCCATCGCCAGCCGGCGCAATACCTTGCCCGCTCGTTCCTCGCCTGGCTCGTCAATCCCGGGCGTTCGGGCACCCGACGGGAGTTCGAACGTAACAGACAGTCGCAGTACCAACCGTTTTGCAACCTCCAGGAGGAATACTCATGCGCCATTCATCGCGATCGCTCGCGGCGGCGCTCGTTCTGACGACGGTGCTCGCCGCTTGCGGCGGTGGCGCGTCGGGCGACGAAATCGTGATTGGAGAGTTCGGGTCGTTGACGGGGACGACGGCGACGTTCGGGATCTCCACCCGAAACGGGATCGACATGGCCATCGACGAGGTGAACTCTCGCGGCGGCGTGCTCGGGAAGCAGGTGCGGGTCATCGTCGAGGACGATCAGGGCCGGCCCGAAGAGGCGCAGACCGTCGTCACCAAGCTCGTCACGAGTGACCGGGTGGTCGCGGTGCTCGGCGAGGTCGCGTCGTCGCGAACGCTGGCCGCCGCGCCGGTCGCGCAGCAGTACGGCGTCCCGCTGATCACCCCGTCATCGACGAACCCGGCGGTGACCGAAGTGGGTGACTACATCTTCCGGGTCTGCTTCATCGATCCATTCCAGGGCCTGGTGATGGCGAAGTTCGCCAGCGAGAGCCTGGGGCTGACGCGGGTGGCCGTCCTCCGCGACATCCGCAACGACTACTCGGTGGGTTTGGCCGATGTCTTCATCGAAAACTTCCGCGGGATGGAAGGCACGATCGTCTCCGACCAGAGCTACAGCGAGGGTGACACGGACTTCAGCGCTCAGCTGACGGCGATCCGGGCGTCGAACCCGGAGGCGATCTTTGTGCCGGGCTACTATACCGAGGTCGGGCTGATCGCGCGCCAGGCCAGGGCGCTCGGGCTGAACGTCCCGCTTCTCGGCGGTGATGGATGGGACTCGCCGGCGCTCGTCGAAATCGGCGGCAACGCGCTTGACGGCTCGTTCTTCTCGAACCACTACTCGCAGGACGACCCGAGCCCGGCGATCCAGAACTTCGTCAGCGCCTACGAGCAGCGTTTCGGCGCCAAGCCCGACGCCCTCGCCGGGCTCGGATACGACGCGGCGATGCTCCTCTTCGACGCGATGGAACGCGCCGGCACGACCGACGGCCCGGCCCTCCGCGACGCCATCGCCGCGACCTCGAACTTCACCGGGATCACCGGTCAGATCACCCTGGACGCCAATCGTAACCCGATCAAGCCGGCCGTCGTCCTCGAGGTGAGAAACGGCGCGGTATCCTACGTGGAAACGATCGAGCCCTGAGCGCGAAGCGGCCCCGACCCGCGACCTTCCGGTAGCGAGTCGGGGCTTCTTCATTTCCTCGATTTCATGGAAACCTTCCTCCAGCAGGTCGTCAACGGGATCTCGCAGGGTAGCGCCTACGCGCTGATCGCCCTCGGGTACACGATGGTGTACGGCGTGTTGCGGCTGATCAACTTCGCCCACTCGTCGGTCTACATGATCGGTGCGTTCACGGGCTTCTACCTCGCCAATTCGAGCTTCCTGCGCGACAGCATCGGCACCTCGGTGTTCGCCGCCGTCGTGGTGATGATCGGGGCGATGACCGTGTGCGCCCTCGTCGGAATGCTGATCGAGCGCTTCGCCTACCGACCCGGCCGCAGCCCGACCCGTTGGGTGCTCGCCTTCTGGCTGGGCATTCTGGGGGCCGGCTTCGGCTTCCAGATGGACGGCGGGCTGGTACCCGTCCTGATCGGCGCCGGCATTGGCGCGGGGATCGGCTTCGGCCTCGAGAAGTTCGCGGGCGTCGTCCCGGCGCCACAGCACTCGACACTGAAGATCCTGATCATCGCGATCGGCGTCTCGCTGATCCTCGAGAACGGCGGACAGATCGTCTTCGGCGCCGATCCGAAGTTCTTCCCGCCGATCATCGCCAACCGCGGGATGGACCTCGGTGGGCTGACGGTCGACAGCCAACGACTGGTGGTGCTCGGCGTCGCGCTCCTGCTCATGTTCCTTCTCAACCAGATCGTGCTGCACACGAAGACGGGCAAGGCGATGCGCGCCGTCTCCTTCAATCTGGACGCGGCGCGGCTGATGGGGATCAACACCGACCGCATCATCGCCTTCACCTTCGCCCTCGGGTCCGCCCTCGCCGGCGCCGGGGGCATTCTCGTCTCGCTCATGTATCCCCGCATCGATCCGCTGATGGGAATCATGCCGGGGCTGAAGGCGTTCGTCGCCGCCGTACTCGGCGGGATCGGGAACATCACCGGCGCGATGATCGGCGGCCTGATCATCGGGCTCGCCGAGGTGATGGCCGTCGGATATGGATCGTCGACCTATCGTGACGCGATCGCCTTCGTGATCCTCGTCCTGATCCTTCTCGTGAAGCCGACGGGGATCATGGGCAAGGGGATGGTCGAGAAGGTATGAAGCGCGCCCTTCGGTGGGTGGGCATCCTCGCCGTTCTCTTCCTGCTGGAGGGAACGCTCAGAGGGATCATCGGACCCTACAACTACCAGATTCTCGGCCTCGTCGGGGTCAACATCATCCTCGCCGTCAGCCTGAACCTGATCAACGGGTACACGGGCCAGTTCTCGATCGGGCACGCGGGGTTCTACGCGGTGGGTGCGTACACCAGCGCGGCGACGGCCGTGTACGCGGGGCCGGCGCTTCGCGAGTCGCTCTCGTTCCTGCCGGGGCAGGCACAGGAGACGATTCTGTTGCTCGTCGGGCTCACCTTCGCGGCGATCCTCGCGGGACTCGCCGGCATCGCCGTCGGTATCCCGTCGCTGCGGCTGCGGGGCGACTACCTCGCCATCGTGACGCTGGGGTTCGGCGAGATCATCCGCGTGATGATCCTCAATGTCGACTCGATCGGCGGGGCGCGCGGGTTCACGGGCATCCCGCAGCTGGCGAACTTCTTCTGGATCTATCTCTTCGTCGCGATCACCGTCGCCACCATCTACAACCTCGTGCAGTCGTCGTACGGCCGGGCGTTCGTCTCGATCCGGGACGATGAGATCGCGGCCGAGGCGATGGGTGTCGACACCACGCGGTACAAGGTGCTCTCGTTCGTGATCAGCTCGATGTTCGCGGGCGTCGCGGGCGGGCTGTTCGCGCACTTCACCATGTACCTGCACCCGAACTCGTTCACCTTCCTCACCTCGTTCTACGTGATCATCATGATCGTCGTGGGCGGGCTGGGGAGCATCGAAGGCGCGATCCTCGGCGCGATCCTCGTGATCGGCGGGCTCGAGGCGTTCCGCGAGTTCGGCGCCTTCCGGCTCGTGAACTTCGCCGTCCTCCTCGTGATCATCATGATCTACCGGCCGCAGGGTCTGCTCGGTTCATGGACGATGATCCGTAAACGGCGGAAACCGACGCAGGTACATTCTGACGTCACCCCGCGCGCGGAAGTACCCTGATGACGGCGATCCTCGAGGTCCAGGGAGTGACCAAGCGGTTTGGCGGCCTCACCGCCGTCAAGAACCTCAACATGGCGCTGCAGCCCGGCGAACTGTACGGCCTGATCGGTCCGAACGGCGCGGGGAAGACGACGATCTTCAACCTGCTCACCGGCGTCTACGTGCCCGATGAGGGGTCGATCGAACTCGCCGGCACCCGCGTGAACGGGCTGAAGCCCTCGCGCATCGCGAAGCTGGGGATGTCGCGGACGTTTCAGAACATCCGCCTCTTCTCGACGATGACGGTGCTCGAGAACGTCAAGCTGGCTCGCCACCTCTCGCGGAAGCAGAACGTCTTCGACGCGATCCTCCACACGCCCAGGCTGCGCGAGGAGGAGGAGGAGATCGAAACCGATGCGCTCGATCTGCTGCGCATCTTCAAGCTCGATACACGGGCCGATGAACTCGCCGTGAACCTGCCCTACGGGTCGCAACGCCGACTCGAAATCGCGCGGGCGCTCGCGACCAACCCGAAGGTGCTCCTTCTCGACGAGCCCGCCGCCGGCATGAACCCGCAGGAGTCGGTGGAACTGATGCATCTCATCCGCTCCATCAGCGATCGGTTCGCGCTGACGATCCTCCTCGTGGAGCACAACATGAGAGTCGTAATGGGCGTCTGCCAGCGGATCCAGGTGATCGACTACGGCGAGACGATCGCGCTCGGCGGCCCGCGTGAGATCCAGGATGACCCACGGGTCATCGAAGCCTATCTGGGGGGTGCGTGAGCGAAGCGATGCTCGAACTGCGCGGCGTCTCCAGCGGGTACGGCGCGATCGAAGCCGTCCGCGGGATCGACCTCCGCGTGGAAAAGGGAGAGATCGTCACCCTGATCGGCGCCAACGGGGCCGGCAAATCGACGACGCTCCGCAACATCGTGGGGCTGGTGAAAGTGAAGTCGGGCGACGTGCTCTTCGAAGGCCAGCGCCTGAACGGGATCCCGACCCACAAGGTCACCGCGATGGGGATCTCGCTGGTCCCCGAAGGCCGCGCGATCTTCGCCAACCTGTCCGTACAGGACAACCTGGAGCTGGGCGCCTATCTCCGTCGCGACCGCGCGGAGAAGGCCCAGGACGAAGAGCGCATCTTCAACCTCTTCCCGCGGCTCCGTGAGCGCCGGCGCCAGGAGGCGGGCACGCTGTCCGGCGGTGAACAGCAGATGCTCGCGATCGGTCGCGCGATGATGGCGCGTCCGCGCGTGCTCCTGCTCGACGAGCCCTCGCTCGGGCTCGCCCCACTCCTCGTACACACGATCCTCGAAGCGATCGACCAGATCAACCGGGAAGGCGTGACGGTGCTCCTCGTCGAGCAGAACGCCAACGCGGCGCTCAAGCACTCACACCGCGCGTATGTGCTGGAAACCGGCTCGATCGTGATGGAAGGCCCGTCGCCGGAGGTCGCGGCCGACCCGCGCGTGAAGGCGGCGTACCTCGGGGAGCATTAAGCGCCCCGGGGACAGGGCTGGCGATGGCCCGCCCCTCTCCGATTCGCGCGATCATCAGGTTCGGGTGATTCTCCGGATCCTGGAACGTTCGCGTTCGGATTGACGGGCCACAAAAGGCACAAATAGCACAAGAACGACGTTTCCTCACGACGGAAGGTGTGCCAGACACCTCGTCAGACAAACGGGGAACGGCTTCCACAACCTGGGCGGCGGCTACTTGGTGATCGGCGTCGCCGAGGAGCACGGCTGTCCGGTGCTGCCGCCAGCCGGCATCGATCCGGATCAAGTCGACGGTATCCTGAAGGAGTTGCTGAACCTCGGAAATCACGCGATCCAGCCGCCGTTCCACCCGATCGCGGCGCCGTACAAGGTCGATGGACGGACGATCCTCGTGGTGTGGGCACCGGGCGGCGAGAGCCGGCCGTACAGGGCGCGCACGAGCCTGGGCAACGTCGTTGGCGGTCCGTCGGAGGCACCGTTTCCGAAGAACGTGAGACTGCTCTTCTTCAACGACTCCCGGCACCGCTTCTTCCCGGCCACGCAGATCGACTTCGTGTACTTCCCCGAGGGCGCCGGTGGTCACCCTACGGACGTGACTCGATCGGCTCGTACACGAGCGTCTTGAAGCCCTCACGGAAGCCGTTCCCCCCGGCGGGTGAGATCTGAGCCTGGACGGTCGGCGGTGGTGGCGCCGGCGGACCGGCGGGCTCCCGGCCGCGCGCCGGCGCCGGCAGTTCCGACTGCCAGGCAACGCCGAACGGCCCGCCAGCACGAGGCCACCCTACGCCGGACTCGGCCGTTGCGCGCCCGTGTGTCCCTTCTCCTCGCCGCTATGGCGCAGCACCGCCGTCAGCCCGAACAGGATGGCCAGCCCCACGAGCGAGGCGAGAACGATCATCGAGGTGGTTTCGGGAATGCGGATCGTCTGGGTCGCGACGACGATCGCCGCCCCCATATTACGCTGCCCCGTACCCAGGCCGAGCACCTCACGTGATTCCCGGTCGGGGCCACCGAGCAGGAAGCCGATCCCGAAGGCGCCGCCGATAATGATCACCGTGGCGAGAATCGTCTCCAGCCCGAACAGACTCCTGATCTCGTCGAAGTTGACGACCACGGTGGAGATCAACAACAGAACCAGCGCGAGGGTGGACAGCTTCTGCATCCAGGGTTGAATCCGCCGCGCCAGTTCCTCCCGATTCCCGCGCACCACGATTCCGACCGCGAGCGGCAGAAGCATGGTGAGCAGGAGTGGCCTGGCGATGGCCCCGGCGCTCAACTCCGCGTCGGGGAGGACCCATGGGATCACGATGGGCATGTACACGATCGTGACCGGCAGTAACAACACGAGCAGCGAAGCGCTGAGCGGGACGTCGCTCTCGGCGACCTCCACGAGCTTGATGAGGAATGGCGCGCCGGCCGCCGTCCCGATCACGAAAAGTCCGACCGCGTGCGGGCCGGCCAGCGGGATCATCTGGACCACCAGATACGCCAGCAGCGGGACGAGAACGAAGTTGGCGACGACCGCGCGGGTCACGGCCCCCACGTCTCGCAGAGGGCCGAGAATACGCTTGAGGGTATTGGCCAGCCCCACCGAGAACATGCTGCTCGCGGCGAAAACGATCGTAGACACGTTCAGCAGTATCGAGAAGAAACCGCTCATGCGCTCACTTCATTCCTTCACCAGGGCGGCCCGCATCCGCTCCTGACCCGAGATTTCGGCGTCATGATCCTTCGCCCCTTCCGGAATCTCGAGATCGACCCAGTTCACTTCACCGGTGAACCGGCGGACGTCGTAGTCACGGCAAACGGGTGATCCGCCGTCGGTCCCGATCTCGAAAGGCTCATCGCTCGCGAATGGAAGCGGTTGAGTCCGCCCGACCCTCCCCTCCCCAACCATCCGGTCGCCGATGAAGAGTCGAGCGGTGCCGCCCTTCGCCACCCCGCCCCCGTCGTACTCGAACTCCATGCGCACGAGTTGCTTCCCCGCCGGAAGCGGCTCGCCCGCCTCTACCGTGAAGTAGTCGAGGCCGTAGAAGTTGTAGCAGTAGTGAAGTCGGCGCTCACGGACATACAGCGTCCAGCCGCCCGGCAACCCGCCCTGAGAGACGATCACCCCTTCCGCGCCGCCGTCCGGTACATCGATTTCCGCCGTGATCCGGTGGGATTTGTTCTTGAGGTTGATCACCGAGAAGGCGTTCAGTCGGCCGATCCCCCGGTAGATGCGTTGCCGGCGCCCTTTGGCCAGAACCGGCCTGCCGGCCATGTCCGGATCGGCCCGCTCGGCGGCTCGATCATCCAGTGGAAGGACCTGCCGGCGCGCCGCCTCGATCAGGAAGAGCCGCCGCAGTTCCGCGAGCTTCTCGGACTCCTTCCGGGCCAGATCCCGAGCCTGTGTCCAGTCCGTGTTCGTGTCGTACAGCTCCCAGACATCGTCATCGAAATCGCGAGGCTCGGCATCGACCGGCGTGCCGTGGGCGGTCACGGCCGTCCAGCCCTTGTGGTAGATCCCGCGGTTGCCGAGGATCTCGAAATATTGTGTTTCGTGCCGGTCGGGGGCGTCCGCTTCGTTGAAGCTGTACGCCATGCTGACGCCTTCGATCGGTTGTTGCGCGACCCCATTGACCGATTGCGGGCTCGGCAGCTGCGCCACGTCGAGAAACGTCGGCGCAACGTCGATCACATGATGGAATTGGTGCCGCATCTCACCCCGTGCCTTGACGCGGCGCGGCCAGTGAACGATGAGCCCGTTCCTCGTCCCGCCCCAGTGCGAAGCGACACGTTTCGTCCACTGGTACGGGGTGTCCATGGCGTGAGCCCAGCCCAGCGAGAACTGTGGATAGGAATCGGGGCCGCCGAAGGTATCCAGACGATCACGCAGGAACTCGGGCGTTTCGATATCCGTCATCCCGGTCATCGTGAGCGCCTCGTTCCACGTGCCGTTGAGCGTCCCCTCGCCTGAGGCGCCGTTGTCGCCGGTAATGATGTAGATCAGCGTGTCGTCCAGTTCACCGAACTGGTCGATGGCGTCGACGATCTGGCCGACGCAGAAATCGGTATGTTCCAGGAAGGCGGCGTACAGCTCCATCTGGCGAGCCAGAACGGGCTTCATATCGGCGGGAATGTCGCGCCAGGCGGGGATCCCGTCGGGGCGTTCGGTCAACTCGCTCTTGGGAGGGATCAGTCCCATCTCCTTCTGGCGAGCGAAAATCTCCTCGCGAACGACGTCCCATCCCTTATCGAAATCTCCCTTGTAGCGGTCGCGCCAGCTTTCGGGGACGTGGATCGGCGCGTGGGTGGCTCCGGGCGCGAAGTAGAGGAAGAAGGGTTTGTCCGGCATGAGGCTACGCTGCTGCGCGAGCCAGCGGTGCGCCCGGGTCGCGAGGTCCTCGGAGAGGTGATATCCCTCCTCGGGCGTACGATCCGGCACGACGGATACCGTGCCTTCCGTGAGACTCGGATAGAACTGGTTCGTCTCCCCTCCGACGAAGCCGTAGAAGTATTCGAACCCGCTCCCGGTCGGCCAGCGGTCGAACGGGCCCATCGGACTCCATTCCCAGGTCGGGATCTCATGACACTTGCCGAACTGCGCGGTCGAGTAGCCGTTCATCCGCAGGATCTCGGCGATCGTGGCGGCCGTATTGGGCCTGCGTGACGTATTGCCCGGCGCCGTCGTGGCCATGTCGGACACGGCGCCCATCCCCACCGAATGGTGATTTCGTCCCGTCAGCAGCGCTTGCCGGGTGGGTGAGCACAACGCGGTGGTATGGAACCGGGTGTAACGGAGGCCATTGTTCGCGAGCCTGTCGAAGGTTGGTGTGCGGCACGGTCCGCCGAAGGCGCCGCTGGAACCGAACCCCGCGTCGTCGAGCAGGACGAGAAGGATGTTCGGCGCGCCTCCCGGCGGGCGGATCGGCTCGAACGGGTCGAAGTCGGCGTCCGGGTCGCGGGCGTCGTACGGCAGGGGACCGTCGTAGGCCGGATCGGGAAAGGGAAGCGTGTCCCGGGAAAGATCTCTGGCCATGTCCACTCCCCTGTTTTTGTCGAGGATCCCGTGACCGGCATCTTCCGGGCGGCGCGAGGGAACCGGGCCAGCGGGCAGATATCAGGCCATGGGCGTCGTCTCCGTCCGACCGGTCCTCACCGAGCTTTCCGCTCCCTTACCCAGCGTTCCGCCGCCTCGATCGCGTCCCGCGTGGATCGCTCCAGGATGTCTTCGGCCTGCACCACCTGGACGGTATCGCCGGGCTCGAGCTTTCGGGTCCGGCGAAACTGTTCGGCCAGCTGGGGGGACACCCCGCTGAGGTAGAGACGTCCCCCGACTTCTTCGAGCGCGTGCGCATAGTCGTCGAGGGTGGCGATCAGCGTTGCCCCGGCGGACTCGAGCCCGCGCAGCCGCAGGACGACCACCGGCTCGACGGCGCCGTCCGGATCGGGAAGCGACTCGCCCAGCGTCCGCGCACCGGCGAAGAAGAGGCTGCCGTAGACGTGCAGCGCGGTCACCTGATGGCTGGCGAGCCGTTCCGGTGGGTCGGTTTCGACGATGCCGCCGTCATCCTGGACGACCAGGGCGAGTACCCGCACATCGCTCGCCGCCGAGGCGAGGAAGAGCACGATCGTCAGCAGTACGCCGGCCGCCACCGCCACCGGGATCGAGACCACGATCGTGGCGAGGAAAGTGACAACGATCGACCAGCGCGCGGCGCCGCCCGTGTTCCAGATGGAGCGCGCCTCACGGAAGTCGATCGCCCGGATTCCGGCGAGGATCATCAACGCGGCGAGCACGGTCATGGGCACCCGGCTGACCAGCCCCGGCGCGAGGAGCAGGAAGAGCAGAAGCAGGACGCCGCCGATCACGCCCGCCCAGCGGGATCGCGCGCCCGCGCTGACGTTGAGCGCGGTCTGCCCCACCGACCCGCCCGCCGCGATCCCGCTCAGCAACCCGCTCGCCAGATTGCCGACGCCCTGCGCCACCATGTCCCGGGAGAGGTTGACCCTTTCCCCATCCGGATTGGAAACGCTCTGGCTGACACCCGCGCCCTGCACGGCGATGACGACCGCGAGGGCGAGACCGGCGAGGAGCAGATCGACGGTGACTATCCCGGGGTCCGGAAGAACGGGCCGCGGGAGACCCGACGAGATGGGGCTCACGTCCGAAACGAGCGTCACCTGCGACCATCCCGCCGCCATCGCCAGGACGGACGGGACGATGAGCGCAACGACGGAAGAGAACGCCGCCAGCCGGGTCCGCCCCAGACCGACCGCGAGGCCGAAGGTCAGCACGCCGAGGAACACGTCCGCGCCACTGGCTTCGTCGAGGTGCGCCACGAGATCGACGAACTGTGTCAACTCGTTGCCTCCTCGTGGCGTGAGACCCACCAGCGGCGCCGTCTGATCGAGAACGAGCACGACCGCGACCCCGGTGAGGAAACCCTTCATGACGGCGTGGGAGACGAACCGGACGAGATGCCCGAGTCGGAATAATCCGAAAAGGATCAGGAACAGACCGGTGAGCACGACCAGCACGGAGAGTGCGCCTTTGGCCTCGTCTCCCGAGTAGGCGGCGAGCGCGTCGGCGACCGCGAGCGCCGCGACGCTCGTCGTCCCGATGTGCATCAACTGCGCGCTGAGCAGCGGACTACCGGCGATCGGCGCGGCGATACCGGCATACAGCCCGTACATCGGGTTGACCCCGGCCAGCGCGCCCGCCGCCAGGCCGTTGGGAACGCTCACCACGCCGATGATCAATCCGGCCAGCGCGTCCTTTCGCAGACGGCTGGCGGTTGACTCCCCCTCATCCGGCCGTTCGTTCCCCGCCGCGAAGGGACCTTCCGGCTCGGGCATCCCCGGATCACTCATTCGAGGCTGATGCGCACGGTCTGAACGCCGTCCTCGACCGCTACCCTGAGTATCCGCGGCTCCCTCGCCGCCGTGACGATGCTGATGGTCCCGTTGCGCTCCAGGTACGCCAGCCGGATCGCCGATGGGTCAGGCTCGTTCCCCTCGAGCCGCAGGGCCTCGGCCAGGTCCTGCCCGGAGAGGCTCGTCCCGCGCATCGCGTCCTCCTGGATTCGACCGTCTTCGACGAGGAGCACGGGATTCCCCTTCACGAGGTTGCCGACCCAGCTCGTATGGTACGCGAGCGACGAGAAGACCGCGTGCAGCACGACGAGCATCGTCCCCCCGGCGAGCGTCGGAACGAGGCCGGCCGAACTGTTGATTCCCCGGCTCATCACCGAGCCGATCATGATCCCGAAGATGACGTCGAACGCGGTCGCCCTGCCGAGCAGGCGCTGCCGGCCCAGGCGAACGATGATCAACGTGAAACCATAAACCACGATCGCGCGCAGGGCGGCTTGCCAGGCGGTGATCTCCCGGGCCTCGACTCCGAGCCCGAGGATCGTGTCGAGCACTTTCGGCGCCTCCTGGAGCATGGCCGCCTCTTCCTGCCCGTGGATCGTGGCGATATCGACGGAAGGGGAGTGAAGCTTCCTCCGGTGTTCCCCTGACGGGCGGGCATTCTGCAGCACCCGGGCCGCTGGACGGGTGCGGCCGGACGAGGGGAGGCGAGGGCGCGATCCGTGCATCCGCCCCGCGCACGGCAAAAGGGGATGTTCACCTCTCGATAGCACCCGGCGCCGTCGTCAACCTCGGAAGGAACAGGGATGCCCAACGTTTCTCGACCGGCATTCATCCAGGGGGCGAGCGTCGCCGTCGCCGTGCTTGGCGTACCGGGCCCCGAACGTCTCGCGGGATACGCTGAGAACCGGCGCGGCTCGCCGGATTGCTCATGTGGGTGCCGATGAGCGCGGTCTACCTGGCGGCCGGTCTCGCGCTGGCCGGCAGGTTCGTAACCGGGTGCGAACGGCGGCGGGCGGCGACGCGGGGCCGGGAGCGCTCGCGGGGCGCGGCGGTGGTGGCCGCGGATTGAGGGGTGGGGCGGAGATCGCGGTGCCCGCCGGCCACATGATGGGCTTCGAGGAAGTTGCTCAATCCTGATTCCGGGGATTCCCGGATTCGATAGCCGCTCCTCACACGCGGCTTCGACGGATTTCCCGTGACGCAAAGGGACCTCCCGGGGGAGAAGGCGACAGCTGAAGGACGTCGCCTTCTCCCCCGTCATTTGCCGAACTCGGCCGGCCTCCCCAACTTTCCTTCCCGCGCGGACCCGTATTTCCGTTGTACAGGCTTTCGTGATGACGCAGTTGCCCGACCGCCGTGAGGAACTCGTAAACACGCTCACCCATGGGCTGGGGATACTGGCGAGCCTGGTCGGTGGGATCGCGGTCATCTCTCTCGCGACGCGTTTCGGCGATCGCTGGCAGCTCGTCGGGGTCGTCGTTTACAGCCTCTCCCTGATCCTGCTCTACAGCGCCTCGACGCTCTACCACGCCGCCCGGCGCGGAGTCGGGAAGTCCCGGCTGCGCCTGCTCGACCATTGCGCCATCTATCTCCTGATCGCGGGCACCTATACGCCTTTCCTGCTCGGCGCGCTCCGCGGCGCGTGGGCGTGGATCTTCCTCGGAATCGTCTGGGGTCTCGCTCTCGGCGGCATCGTCTTCAAGCTCTTCCTGCTGGGTCGCTTTCCGTGGTTCTCCACCGGGTCCTACCTCGCCTTTGGCTGGCTCGCCCTGGCGGCGATGCCGCTCATGCTGAGCGCGCTGTCGGTCGCCACACTCCTCTGGCTCCTGGCGGGCGGCCTCGCCTACACGATCGGTACGTTCTTCTTCCACACTCGCCGGGTTCCGTTCGCTCACGGGATCTGGCACGCCTTCGTCCTTCTCGGCAGCGGGTGCCACTTCATCGCCATCCTCCTGCAGGTGCTCCCGGTCGCGTGAGTTCGACCGGACATCCGGTCCCTCCGGCGGCGACCGGTCTGATCGTGTCGAATCGGTGGCGATCCATTCGTCTATGGGGTGAACGCACCCGAACCCACAGGAGACAACCTCATGAAGATCACTGTCGAGACCGTCGTGAACGCCCCGTTGCGGCAGGTCTGGGACGCCTGGAACGACCCAGCCGCGATCGTGCGATGGAACGCGGCCTCGGATGATTGGCACACGACGCGGAGCACGGTCGACCTGCGCGAGGGCGGCTTGTTCACGTCGCGTATGGAGGCGAAGGACGGGAGCGCGGGTTTCGATTTCGGGGGGACGTACACCCGCATCGTGCCGCGTCAACGGATCGACTACGTCCTCGGCGACGGACGAGAGGTCGAAGTCCGTTTCGAGGAGCGCGCGGACGGCGTCGTGGTCACGAACACCTTCGACGCGGAAACGACGAACTCGCCGGAACTCCAGCGGCAGGGTTGGCGGGCCATTCTCGACAGCTTCGGTCGCTACGTGGAGGCGCAGGGCTGACGTCGAGGTCGGACCCGAATCACGGTCCTCCGGGCCGATCCGACCCGCCTGGGCCGCCGACCGGCTCCGGCCGGTCCAGGATCGTGACCTCGCGCTGTGGAAACGGCATCTCGATCCCGTGTTCCCGGAGCGCCATCCAGATCATCAGCCTGAGGTCGGCGCAGACGCCGTTCGGCCCTTCGTCCACGCCGACGATCCAGAACTCGACCTCGATGTTGATCCCCGAGTCGCCGAAGCTGTGGATCTCCGCGTCGGGCGCGTCGTAGTCCGGCACGTCAGGAGGCCGTAGCACCTGGGGATGGCTCGCGACGACGTCCCGGACGATCGTGAGCATCGCCGGGATATCCGTCCTGTAGGCGACGGAGAACTCCAGATTGTAGCGCTGTCTGGGGTCGTGATGGGTCCAGTTGGTGAACGCGGTGGTCACGAACGTCTCGTTCGGGACCATGATGTCCTTGCCGTCGTAGGTCGTGAGCGTCGCGTACCTCATGTTCAGTTCACGAATCACCCCCGCGCGGCCGTCCTCGAGTTCGACGTAGTCGTTGATGGTGATGGACCGGTCGAGCAGGATGATGATCCCCGATATGAAGTTGGCCGCGATCTGCTGAAGTCCGAGGCCCAGCCCGATGCCGAAGGCGCCGCCGAAGACCGCCAGCGCGGTGAGATTGACGCCCATCACCTGCAGGAGGATGATCGCGAGGACGACGAAGAGACCCACTTCGAAGAGCTTCGCCGCCACTTCCCGCGTCGGGACGTCCAGTCTCGGATTCGCGCGGATCACCTGCTTGCCGGTCGAACTCGAGATCCGTCCGAGCCAGAAGAGAATGATCCCGAAGAAAAACGTCCGGCCGATCGCGTACGCCGTGACATGGATGTTCCCGACCTGGATCGAGATCCCGTCCAGGTACGTCGTCAGGTCGTCCAGCCAGCCGAAGGCGTAGAGGGTCGCCAGCGGGATCCCGACCCACTTGAGGAGGCCGGTGACCAACCAGTCGTGGATGAACCGGGTGATGATCGAGTAGAGCAGGGCGACGACCGCCAGGCTCTGCGCCAGCCGGATCAGCCACGTCCGGCCGACCATCTCCATGCCGACGTCCACCGCGACCCCCAGCAGGAGGACGGCGAGGATCGGGAAGAAGAGATCCTGCGCGCGATGGAGGAACCGCCTGAAGGCGAGCCAGGGCCCGGTGTCCGGCGCTTCCGGGATCGCGGCCTTCGAACGGAGGATCGACGCGGCAAGCCCGGCGAGGCTGACCGCCGCCACGATCGCGGCGAGCTGGACGTAGAACTGCGGGCTGGTGAGCCAGGCGGCCAACGCCACCCGGCTCTCTTCGATCCATGTTCGGAAAACTTCCATCGTCAATGGCTATGTGATGCGAGTCTCCGCCCGCGAGCGCTCAACGTCCCGCCCTGAACGGCACTTCCCCGATACCCGCCCGAATCGTTGAATCGTCCGCTCCCCGGATGGGCACCGTCAGCGCTCGTAAATCCGCGCGGCCGAAGTGAACGGTCATGACCGCGCGCGCGAGGAGCACCGGCGGCCGGGCTTTCCACCCGCTCCGAATCCTCTTCGTCACGTTCATTCGCGGATAACGACGGGATCACCGACCGCACGCTCGGCCGCTTCGAGCGCGTCGCTCAGATCAGCGATCAGGTCGTCGGCGTTCTCGATCCCCACCGAGTAGCGGACCAGCCCCTCGGGGATACCGGCGGCGGCACGCTCTTCCGGTGTCAGCTCGACGTGACTCGTCAGCGCGGGCGGGCCGACGAGGGTGCTGACGGAGCCCAGGCTCGCCGCGCGATGCGCCAGCCGAAGGCCGCCGACCACGCGCTCCATCGCCGTGTACCCGCCCCGCAACGCGAAGGACAATACGCCGCCAAACCCGCGCATCTGCCGCGCGGCGATCTCGTGTCCCGGATGCGACGGGAGCCCCGGATAGTGGACGGCCTCGACCGCGGAATGGGTGGCCAGGAACTCCGCGATCCGTAGCGCGCTGGCGTTCTGCCGCTCGACGCGCAGTTCCAGCGTCTGCATCCCCCGGGTGAGCAGGAACGCCGACATCGGGTCGAGCGAGGCTCCGTTGATCTCGCGGAACTGGTAGATCCGGCGCACGAGCCGCTCGGGCCCGCAGACCACACCGCCCATCGCGTCCGAATGTCCGCCGAGGAACTTGGTCGCGCTGTGGACGACGAGATCGGCGCCGAGCGCGAGCGGGTTCTGGTTGACGGGCGTGGCGAAGGTGTTGTCCACCACCACCGTGGCTCCCACCGCGCACGCCGCGCCGGCGAGACGCGGGATATCGAGCACCTTGAGCGTCGGGTTCGTCGGCGTTTCGAGATAGACGACCGCGCAGCCGGCGGCGATCTCGTGTTCGATCGACTCGGGCGAATCGGTGTCACAGAGGACGACCTCCACACCCCAGCGAGGCAGGAACTCGATGAAGATCCGGTTGCTGCCCCCGTAGGTGTCGCGGATGGTGACCAGTCGGTCCCCCGGCCTGAGCAGCGTGAAGAGCGTGTTGCTGATCGCCGCCATCCCGGTCGCGAAGCTGGTGCTGTCCTCAGCGCCTTCCAGCGCCCGCGCCTTCCCCTCGAAGATCTCGACGGTGGGGTTGGTGTTGCGCGAATAGACGTGACCCGGCCGCTCCCCGATCGCCACGGCCCGCCATTCATCGAGATCGTCGTAGGCGTACGTCACCCCGAGAAAGACGGGGTTGACGGTTGCTCCCTCGGGGTGCCGCGTGGGCTCGCCGGCCCATACGGCGCGCGTCGAGAGGCCTTTCTCCGGGCCTGATGGCGGGATGGTCATGGGGGTGTGACCCGGTCGGGTGCGAGGGATACGATGCACGCGCGGAGAACGTGACTCACAGCGCGATCCCGCGCCTCTCCGACCACCGACTGGATGGCCGTCGATTTCGCTCACCGGGTGGTATCGCGCCCATGGCGCCTCGCGGTCGCGGATGACGTGGGGAGATGACGTGAGACGGGGATGTATGATGGCTGGGCGGGGATCAGGCGCCCGGGGGGAGAGTGTGGGAGTCGGCCGGGGATGTCAAGAAGACGGCGGATCCCGCCGCCGGCCGGTGGGTTGCGCTTCTCGAAGTCGATCCCAGTATTCCGCGTGGCGACCGCGTGTAATGGCTCCACCCGGAAGTATCTCTTCCGGGCGCGGCCCGGTCATCAAAGTCGATCGCCCGAAGCCCGTCGCCAGGGTTCGGGCCGGAGAGGAGAGAGAGGATGCCGAAACCACGCCCGACGGGTTCGACCCGGAAGCCGCCCGCTCCATCGGAGAGTCACTCCGAGATCGAGGACTGGATCCGACGCGTCATGCCGGACCTCAACCCGATCGTGAAGTCGCTCGACGAACTGATCCGCGAGACGATCCCGGGACTCCAGTATGCCGTCAAATGGAAGAAGGCGTATTACGGGCTGCCGGACCGCGGATGGATCATCGAAATGGTCGCCTACGATGTCTCCGTGAACGTCGTGTTCTTCGGAGGGGCGGAGTTCGACGATCCTCCGCCGCTCGGCGAAGGATCGCGCTACGTGAAGGTGAAGACGCTCGAGGAGGCCCGCGCGCGGGAGATGCGCGAATGGGTCGCGCAGGCCGGACGCCATTCGGGGTGGAGCTGAGTAACGTCCCGCTTCATGGCTGGGTCGCCCCCAACCGCGCCACCAACACGACGCCCCGTAGCGTTGCGGACAACGCCGGTCGGGTAACGCCCTACCATGTGGCGGCCATTGCCCGATAGTGCGCCGGCGTGCCTGAAAGCACTCTTCAGGCATGAGGACTCCGCCTTCCACCTCCGCCACCAGCCGCTCCGATCGCGAGCGGACGCGACCCACCGTCTTCACTTGGCGCTGGTGGAGACGCCTCGTTCCGTTCCCGACCGGCATGGGCCCGCGCGCGTTGGCCTCGCTCTTCCTGGTCACGTTCGGCTTCGCGGTGCTCGCGCCTCCGTGCGAGATGCACGACTCGATGCACGGAGCTGGGCACGCGACCGCCGAGCATACTTCCAACCACGACGAGCACGGCCAGGACGACAGGGGCGCGCGGGGGGAATGCACCTGCCTCGATGACTGTCACCTGTCGGCGACTCTCGCGATCACCTCGCCGGAAGCCTCGCTTCCACGCGTGGATCACCAGCCACGACCGGTGTCGTGGAAGCTCGAGATCCGTCGGGCAAAGCAGCCGTTCGTCCTTCCTTTCGCCACGGCACCTCCGATCAACGGTTGACCCCGCGAGCCGGCCAGGTCACGGCGGCTCGCGAGCGCACGGCCCGTTCGGGGATAATCGCCGAACGGATGATCGCCAACCGTCACGCAAAAGGGAGGGGTTTCCCTCATGTCAACAATATCGAATCGCCGAAGCCGCGCACCAACCGCGATGGGCGGAGCGTTGCTCTCACTCTGCCTCGCTCTCGTACCGGGCGCGGTGGTTTCAGCGCAACAGCCGGTCGGAGTCGCCGATCAGGCGCGACCCGAACGCGTCACGCTCATCGTCCGGGACGCCGCGACCGGCCTCCCCCTCGACGCCGTCCAGGTCGTGCGCACGATCGCCGGCACGGCATCCGAGGTGATCGCCCGCGCCGACGCATCCGGGCGCGTCACCCTCACCGTCTCCGCGCTCACGTCCGGAGACGCGAGTGTCGCCATCGCTTTCAGCCGTCTCGGCTATGCCTCGCGCACGGTCACCGTCGAGGAGCTGCTGAATCACGCGGCGGAGCACGCGGTGGAGACGCACGATTTCCTCCTTACCCCGCGCCCAACGCTGCTCTCGGCGATCAGCGTCGAGGTCGCGGCTCCCAACCAGCTCGCGACGGGGACGGCGCTCACGGTTTCCACCGTGGGCCATGAGGACATGCGGCAGCGAGCCATGACCTCGATGGCGGAGACCGTGGAGGGTATGGAGGGAGTGACCACGAGTCGGACCGGCGCCTGGGGAAGCAAACTCACCGTCCGTGGTCTGGGTGGTGAACGACTGGCGTTCATGGTCGACGGCGCGCGGGTGAATCGCGCCTGCACCTTCGGCATGGACCAGGGTCTCGCCACCGTGGACCCGGCCAACGTGGAGCGGGTGGAGATCCTCGCCGGCCCCGGCTCCACGCTCTACGGCTCCGGGAACGTCGGCGGCGTCGTGAACGTCGTCACGCGCAACCCGGCCCTCGCCGCGCCCGACGGCGAAGTCGGCGGCGAGTTCCGCGTCGGAGCGTCCTCCGCGATTCCGGGCGGCACGGTCGGTATGGGCGCATGGACACGCCGGGGACGATTCGACGTTGCGCTGCAGCTGGATCTTCAAAGGTACGGGGACTACAGCACCCCGACCGAACGAGTCGAAGGTTCCTCCTTCCGCGCCGGAACGCTCGACCTCAAGGCGGGCTATGAACTCAACTCCGCGCAGCGCCTCGCTTTCCAGTACACCGAGTACGCCGCGCGTGACATCGGCTGGCCATCCATGGCCGGCGGTTCGATCCCGCTGGAAGGACGCCGCGGTTTCGCGCTCGACTGGGGTTGGCAACGCGGACAGGGCCTGATCGATGCCGCGAGCATGCGAGCCTACGTGCAGCGGCTCGACCACCATATGGTCATGGATATGGTGATGCCGATGGAAGGCATGGGCGGTATGCCGATGATGATGCGCTCCACGACCGATGCCCGCTCCTACTCCACCACCAGTGGCGCCCGGGCGCAGCTCCGCCTCCGGCCCGATGGCGACACCCATGTGGACGCGGGCGTCGAAGCAGTCCGATGGAGCGCGGAAGGAACTCGCTGGGTGAGCCGCGGCGCGGTAAGCGCGATGGAGCCGGTCACCACAGTCTATCACACCTGGCCCGACGTCCGTATCCTGGACCTCGGCGTGTTCGCGCAGGGCGAGCGCGCGTTCGGAGACCGGCTCACGATCAGCGGTGGCGCGCGCGCGGACCGGATCGAGAAGCGCGCGGACGGTTGGAGCCCGGCGAGCGACGTGGTGGCGACCGGGAACCTCGGGACGCGGCTGACGGTCGGCGGCGGGTTCGGCCTCCGCGCCAGCGCCGGACTCGGCTACCGGGTCCCCGATCCGACCGAGCTCTTCGGCACCGTGGCTCGTCCGGACGGCTTCGTCTACCGCGGTAACCCGGAACTCACGACCGAGACCGGGCGCACCGTCGAGGCCGGGTTCACCTGGGACGGCGCCTTCCACGCGATCGGCGTGCATGAGGCATCCGTCGGTGTCACGGCGTTCCGCAACGACCTGAGTGGCCTCATCATGCCGATGCTGGTGGCCGACGCCGTTCCGGACGGCATGCCGGTCCGTGAATACGTGAACGTGGCCGAAGCGCGGCTTTCCGGTATCACCACGTCACTGCTCGCGGACATTTCCCCGGCCCTCCGGCTGCGCGGCAGCGCCACCTACACCCGGGGCGAGGACCACACCACGGGCCTCCATCTGGCCGCTGTGCCACCGCTCACCGGCTCGCTCGCGCTGCGGCTGGCCCCGAACGAGATGGCGGGTGTCCTTCCCCGTATGACCGCCGCCCGTGCCTGGGTGGAAGTGGAAGGACGCGCGGCCGCCAGACAGGATCGCGCCGCGACCGGTTCGGGCGAAGAAGCGACGTCCGGTTGGGTCG
Source organism: uncultured Gemmatimonas sp. (assembly GCA_964634395.1). Taxonomy (GTDB): domain Bacteria; phylum Gemmatimonadota; class Gemmatimonadetes; order Longimicrobiales; family Longimicrobiaceae; genus WHSP01. The sequence continues at coordinate 23,624 of CAZWJE010000027.1, forward strand.
TCGCCACCCTGCGGGCGGGGACCGACATCGCCGGCGCGAACGTGAGCATGAGCGTGGACAACCTCTTCGACCGCGCCTATCGCGAACACCTCGACCCTATCTCGCTGCTGCGGCCGGGACGCAACTTCTCGCTCCGCCTCACGCGCGGCTTCTGAATCGCCCGTGTATCGGCCCGGTCCGCACGGGCCGGCCGATACGCGACGGGTCACGGTATGGTTCGCCCGAAATCCGTCAGGTATCTTGACGAAAGCCGGAGAGACCCGTGGTCCGGCCGGATGGACGGTCCGCGGGACTGAACCTTGCCCCCTGCCGGGGATTTCCAGAGGTCCGCATGCGCTGGAAGACAGGTCGCAGAAGCACGAACGTTTCCGTTCGGTCAGGTCGGCGCGGCGGCGGTGTCGCGGTCGGCGGCCTCGGTATCGTCGTCATCGCGGTCCTCTCACTCCTGATGGGGCGCGACCCCGGGGAGGTCCTCCAGGAGATCTCGTCGATGAGTTCCGAGCAGACCGCCGGGACGGGCGGATACGTTCCCGGCACGGAGCCCGGCGGCGCCGTCCCGGTCGACTCGATGGCGGATTTCGTTTCCGTCGTCCTCGCCTACACGGAGGACGTCTGGTCCGACATCTTCGCCCGCGAAGGCGCGGACTATCCCGAACCCCAGCTCGTCATCTTCCAGGATTACGTGCAGTCGGCGTGCGGGATGGCGCAGTCGGCGATGGGACCCTTCTATTGCCCGGGTGACGCGTCAGTCTACATCGACCTCGGCTTCTATCACGACCTGCGCGACGAGATCGGCGCGCCCGGCGACTTCGCCCAGGCGTACGTGATCGCCCACGAGGTCGGCCACCACATCCAGAACATCACTGGCGTGCTGGAACGGTCACAACGTGGCTCCGGCCCGGAATCGGACGCCGTACGCGTCGAACTCCAGGCGGACTGCTATGCCGGGGTCTGGGCGGGACGGGCCGACCAACTGGATATCCTCGATCCGGGCGACATCGAGGAAGCGTTGAACGCCGCCGCCCGGATCGGCGACGACCATCTGCAGCGACAATCACAAGGCGTGGTCGTACCCGAGAGCTTCACCCACGGGACCTCCGAGCAGCGCGCCCGCTGGTTCGGACTGGGGTTCCAGACGGGCGACCCCGCGCGCTGCGATACGTTCGCCGCGACCCGCCTGTAGCGGCGGTTGAGCGCGATCGGTCGAACGCCGGTCAGCCGGTCGAGAGAGATGGCCGTCCCCGTTGGGCTCACCCCTCGACGGCGTTCGCGCCGAACGCCCGCGCCGACTCGTCGTTCCGCCGTCGCTGTCGGTACTCCCTGACCTCCCCGGCCACGATACCGGAGAGCAGGATGAGCCCGATCAGGTTCGGCAGCGCCATCGCGCCGTTCATCACGTCCGAGAACCCCCAGACGAGGTCGAACCCGCGCGTCCCACCAAGGGTGAGCACCCAGCACCCCACGAAGACGAGCGCGATGAAGACCAGCCGGTAGGGCAGGATCGCCTTCCCGCCGAGCAGGTATTCGAGGTTCTTCTCCCCATAGTACGACCACCCGAGCAGCGTCGAGTACGCGAAAAGCGTCAGCCCGATGGCGACGATCGAGCCGCCGGCGTTGCCGGGGAGGCCGGTGCTGAACGCTTCCACGGTCAGCGGTGCGCCGGTATAGCCGACACCGGTCACCGGGTCGGTGCGCATCCACGCTCCCGTGGCGATGATCGTGAACCCGGTCAGCGTGCAGACGATGATCGTGTCGATGAACGTCTGGGTCATCGAGACGAGCGCCTGGGTCACCGGGTCGCGCGTCTGAGCGGCGGCCGCGACGATGGCGCCGGTCCCGAGACCCGCTTCGTTCGAGAAAACGCCGCGCGACACACCCATCCGGATCCCCATCATCACCGTTGCCCCGAGGAATCCGCCCGTCGCGGCGGCGGGGCTGAAAGCGTCCCGGAAAATGTAGACGAACATCGCGGGGACCTGCCGGATGTTGATCAACACCACGACGATCGCCCCGATCATGTAACAGACGATCATCACCGGGACGAGAATGCTGGTGAACCGGCCGATCGACTTGATCCCGCCGAGGATCACCAGACCGGTCAGCACGGCGAGCACGACGCCGGTCAGCGTGGGTGAGATCCCGAACGAGCTCTGCAGGGCGTCGGCGACGGAGTTCGACTGGACCATGTTGCCGATGCCGAATGAGGCGAGCACGGCGAAGATGGCGAAGAAGAACCCCAACGTCCGACCCAAACGACCGCCGACGCCCCGCGCCAGGTAGTACGCCGGCCCACCCGACATCTCGCCCCGGGAGTCGGTCACCCGGTAACGGACGCCGAGCAGCGCCTCCGCGAATTTGGTGGCCATCCCCACCAGGCCGGTGACCCACATCCAGAAGAGCGCGCCCGGTCCGCCGGTCGCGATCGCCGTCGCCACTCCGGCGATGTTGCCCGTGCCGACGGTCGCCGCGAGCGCCGTCATCAGGACCTGGAAGTTGGAGATGTCACCCTTGACGTCTTCACCCGTTTCCTTCCGCTGCACCAGGGCGAGGTTCATCGCGAACCGGAGTTCGCGGAACTGCAGGCCGCGCAGGAGGAACGTCAGGTAGACGCCCACTCCGACGATCAGTGTGATGAACACGGGACCCCAGACGATCCCGTTCACTCGTTCGATGAGTGTGAGCGCGGAATCGAAGAGGCCGCCGCTCTGCGCGAGAAGGATCATCGGTTACGATTTCGGATGGGGAGGGAGGGAGCGCCGTACGGACGCCGGAGGCGGCGGAAGGTAGTGTCAGCCGTCGTGGCGAGGCAAGCTCGCCAGGGATGAGGCCGGTACCGGCGGGGGACCGGCTACTCCACCTGGAGCGTACCCCGCATTCCCTCGCTGTAGTGGTCGTATTCGTCGCGGATCATGCAGACGTAGTCATACTCGCCCCGCGCGAGGTCCATCGTCAGCAGCGCGGAGTCGCCCGGGGTGATCTGCGGGGTGGACGAGAACTCGCCCGTCTCGGACTTGCGGATGACGAGCGTATGCATCGTCTTGCCGGAGTTGAGGACGTGGAACGTCACCTCACCCGCCGGAACGGTCGTGGTGGTCATCTCGATCCGATACTCGCGGAGTCGTACGCCCACCTCTCCCGGGCCCGCGGGCTCGGGGATCGGGAGGAGTGGATGCTCGGTCGGGCTGACCAGCGCGGTGCCGGTAGCCGTGGTCGTGGCGACGGGTTCGTTCGCCTGCACGGCGGGGCCGCCATTCGCTTCGTCGGTGGCACATCCCGTCGCGAAGAGCGGGAGGGCGACCGTCAGCAGCAGTGCTTTCAGGTCCATGATACGTTCGAATCGGGGCGGGCCCGGCCGGGGGCGGCCTCGATGGAAGACTGGGGAAACGAGGTCGATCGAAGTCGAATGAAAAGTGTTCGGGCGCGGGCGGGGGCGCAAGTTGGACGGCGGAGAGGGGGGAGTTCGGGGGCGCGCGTCTAATGACCTCTTTACAAAGGGATTACGACACGATGGGACGTCTCGTTTTCGTGTCCGTCAGCGCCAACGCCGCGTGTGGGCACGCGTATCCGGAGAGAATCATACGTTAGGCACCACTCCGCCCGGCACCTCGCGGACTCTCTTCATCGACCCTCCCCTTTCAAGTCGTTTCCCCCCCGGGCGCCGATACTCCGGGTGCCTCCCGGTCGCCCCAGATGCGGAACCGGGTGGCCCGCGCGCTATTGACCCGGGAGCCAGACGAGATTCGAGACGTAACCGTGTTCGGGGACCGTTAGGCTCACCCCACCGTGGCCAGGTTCGCGTCCCGCGCCAGATACAGCTTCCAGAACTCGTCCGCGATCTGGGCCGCGTCGAGCGCGGCGCTCCCGCCGTCGAACGCCGTCCCCCTGACCGTTCCGAGCACCATGACCTCGCCCACGAAAATCCCCTCCGGCTTCAGCTTGTGGGCAAGCAGCCGGACCAGCTTGTGCTTCGCGGCGTTCGCGATCGAAAGGCCCATGGCGTTCCACTCGACTCCCGTCCGGTCGGTGTCGGGATCGAAGAGAGCCAGCCCGCCATTGGTGACCAGGACAGCGGCATCCGGGCTCTGCCTGAGGTCCGGCAACGCGGCCTGCACGGCGCTCGCCAGCCCCACGACGGGGACGTCGAAAATTGTGCGCAGTTCGTCGGCTCCCGCCGTGGTCACGTCCCCCGCACCCGTGCCATACGCCGTCCACTCGATCACGGTGACGGGACCGAGTCGGGCCCGCACATCGCCCAGGGCGCGACGAATCGACGCCGGGTCCCCGGCGTCGGCGGTGAAGGCCGCCGCCTCGACCCCCTGTTCGCGGAGCGAAGCGACGCCCGCGTCGAGCCGTTCCCGATTGCGTGAAACCAGCGCCACGGTGAACCCCTCCGCCCCGAACTTCCGCGCGACGGCGTCCGAGATCCCCGGTCCATAGCCAAAAACCACGAGTACCTTCTTCGCCATCTGACTCCCCTTCCAGCCACGTGAACACAGGCTGGGCTTCTCGTCGAACGATCCATCCGACGCGATCGGCCCGTCATCCTATGATCATAGCATGCGGTCGGTACCCGCCCAAATCATTGACGGGCGCGTCACGCGCTGGCATCCCCCGGTCCGCTCGAGGACGCATCGGGCGGGACGGCTCCGAAGGGATGAGGGAAGATCGACGTGCCCGGTCCGCCGGCCCGGTACCGCCGCACCGACGGGCGAGTCCGGGTTATATATCCTTTCCGCGATCCGGATTCGCGATCCGGCGGATCCGCGACGCCGGTCCGGCGCCAGCCGCCGGTCGGGTCCCGAAGCAACCGTCTATCCTCGGACGCCCATGACTCGTCGCCTCCCGCTCGGCCTCTGCCTGCTCGTGCTCGCCGGATGCTCGACCACGCCCGCGCCGGCGCCCGCGAACGTGCCCCTGGCCACACCGACACCGACGTCCGCGCCCGCCGACCCGGCGATCGAACTCCCCTACGAGGAGTACCGGCTCGCCAACGGCCTGACGGTGGTACTGCACGTCGACCGGTCGGACCCGGTCGCGGCCGTGGCGCTGACCTTCCATACGGGTTCGGCACGGGAGACCGAGGGACGCACCGGGTTCGCGCACCTCTTCGAGCACCTCTTCTTCCTCGACTCGGAGAATCTCGGACCGGGCGGGCTCGATCGGCTGATGACCCGGATGGGCAGTTCCACAAACGGTTCCACCAGCCGTGACCGGACGAACTATTTCGAGGTCGTCCCGAGTGACGCGCTCGAGAAGGCGATCTGGGCCGAGGCCGACAAGCTCGGTTTCTTCATCAACACGGTGACCGAGGACGTCGTCGCGAAGGAGAAGCAGGTCGTCAAGAACGAGAAACGACAGGGCGTCGATAACCAGCCGTACGGGCATCTGAGTTACGTCATCGACCGGGCGCTCTATCCCGAGGGCCACCCTTATCGCTGGCAGGTGATCGGTTCCCTCGCGGACCTCGACGCGGCGACGCTCGCCGACGCGCGAGCGTTCCACGAGCGCTGGTACGGGCCGAACAACGCGGTGCTGGTGATCGCGGGGGATATCGACGTCGCCCGGACCCGTGCCTGGATCGAGCGATACTTCGGGGAGATCCCCGCGCGCCCGACGCCGAGCGTCGCGGCGCCGCCCGAAGTCACCCTCCCCACCTCGCGTCGACTCGTCCACGAAGACAACTTCGCCCAGCTCCCACAGCTCACCCTCGCCTGGCCGTCGGTGCCCGCCTATCACCCGGACATGTACGCGCTCGATCTTCTCGCCCGTATCCTGACCGACGGGAAGACGACCCCGTTCTACAGGGTGCTCGTCGAGGAATCCGAGGTCGCGCCGACCGTCGCGGCGGGGAACCTGTCACAGGAACTCGGCGGCCGGTTCACCTTGCAGGTCCGCGCCTATGAGGGCCAGGATCTCGACGAAGTGCTCGTGGCGATCGACAGCGCGTTCGCCCGCTTCGAGCGCGACGGCGTCTCCGCCCGGGAACTCGAACGGGTGAAGGCCGGAACCGAGCGCGGATTCCACCAGGGGTTCGCGAGCGTCCTCGGGAAGGCCTTCCAGCTCGCCGAGTACACGATCTTCGCCGGCACACCCGGCTACGCGGCCGAGGATCTCGAGCGCACGCTGGCGGTCTCGGAAGCGGACCTGGTCCGCGTCTACGAGACGTATCTCGCGGGCCGGCCGTATATCGCGGCGAGCTTCGTTCCGCGCGGACAGGGCACGCTGGCGCTCGAGGGGTCGGAGGTCGCGGAGGTGGTGATCGAGCCGATCGTCCAGGGGGCCGAAGCGCCGATCGCGATCGAGGACCGGGGCGATATCCCCCGCACCCCCTCGGCGATCGACCGGTCCGTCGAGCCGCCGTTCGCCGACCCGCCCACGCTCACCGCGCCGACGGTGTGGGCGGACACGCTCGCGAACGGGCTCACGGTGCTGGGCATCGAAGATCGGGAGACACCGCTCGTCCAGTTCGAGCTCCGTTTCCGCGGGGGGATGCTTCTCGAGGATCCGGCGAAGCGCGGCGTCGCGAACCTCCTCGCCCAGACGATGCTCGGCGGGACCGCCCGACGCACCCCGGAGGAGCTGGAGCTGGCGATCGAACTGCTCGGTGCCTCGATCAATGTGAACGCGGGCCGCGAGAGCTTCGTGATCGGCGGCAGTACGCTCGCTCGCAATCTCGACGAGACGATGGCGCTCGTCGAGGAGATCCTGCTCGAACCCCGGTTCGACCCGCGGGAGTTCGAACTCGCGCGGCTGCGGGTGCGCAGCGACGTCCAGCAGCGCGCGGGCAACCCGAACGCGATCGCCGAGAACACTTTCAACCGGCTCGTCTACGGAGACCATCCGCTCTCGGAAGACCCGCGCGGCGACCCGGACGCGATCTCCATCGAGGACCTGCGTGCCTACCACGCCCGGGCGCTCGTGCCCGGGCTCGCGTCGTTCCATGTGGTCGGCGCGGTCGACGAGGCGACGATGACCGCCGCGCTCGCCGGGATGGCGGCCGATTGGACCGCCACCGGGGCCGTCCCCGCCACGCCGGCCGACCCGGTATGGGATCCGGCGCGCGCGGGGCTCTACTTCGTCGACGTGCCGGGTGCCGCGCAGTCGGTTCTCCGTATCGGCTACCTCGCCATGCCCGAAACCGACCCCGACTTCTGGCCCGCCGAAGTGATGAACTTCCGTCTCGGCGGCGGCGGCTTCGCCTCGGAGCTCACGCTCACGCTCCGTGAGGGACTCGGCTATACCTACGGGATCGGGTCCGGCTTCACCGGCGGCGCGCGACCGGGTCCGTTCTACGTCACCTCGGCGGTGCGCAGCAACGTGACGCTCGAGTCACTCGAGGCGATCCGCCGGATCATGGAACGCCACGGCCCCGATTTCGGCGAGGACGACCTCGAAATCACCCGCGGATTCCTCCTGCGCAGCAACGCGATGGCGTTCGAGACGCTCGGCGACAAGCTCGGGATCCTCTCCGCGATGAGCCTCTACGGCTTCCCGGCCGACTTCGCGCTGCGCCGCGCCGCCGAGGTCGAAGGGATGAGCGTCGCGCGCATTCGCCAGCTGGCGGAGCGATATCTGAATACGGACGGGATGGTCTGGCTCGTGGTGGGCGATGCGGAGACGCAGCTGCCTCGGCTCGGTGCACTCGGGTTCGGCGAGCCGACGGTCATACCGCGATAACCGCCTGCTTCAGCGGGGAAACGGGATGTCCGCCAGGCGTCATTTTCCCCGCGGGTCGACCCGTACCTTACCGCCCTCGACGGTGACGGGGAACGTCCGGATCGGCTCTTTCGCCGGCCCCGCCGTGACCTCACCGGTGCGGGCGTCGAAGTGCGAGCCGTGCCAGGGGCAGACGACGACTCCCTTCGCCATGACGCCGCCAGCGAGAGAGCCGCCACGGTGCGTGCAATGGTCGGAGAACGCGCACCAGCCATCCTCCGTCCGAGCGAGGACGATCCGCTCGTCGCCGATTACGAGCAGCTTCATCTGGTCGGGTTTCAGTCCGTTCTTTTCGTGCGCGACCGCGACCGGACCATCGGCGGCGGGAAGCCTCAGCTCCTTCCATTTCCCCGCGTCCGCGTACCGGTGATCGACGCCGATCTGGTTTCGGAATGCGAGGACGCCGCCCATCCACCCCGCCATCGCCAGGAGTACCGCGCCGCCAGCTTCGAGCACGAGCAGCACCGGCTCCGGCTGCACGCCCGGCCCGCCACGCAACACCCACGCGATCCCGAAGAGCACCAGTGCCCCCAGCGCGGCGAGGGCGTGGCGGATGACTCGCTTCTTCCCCGAACTATTCGGCGGCACGGTATGGACCGCGTCGATCAGACCGGGTACCGCCGCCACCACGCCCATCACCAGGCCGGCGATGATGAGATACCATCCCAGCACCGGCATATCGGGAAGATTCCATAGCCATCCCGCCACGTCCGCCACCAACCCACCCACGAGGAAAGCGATCGGGAAGGTGACGAGTATCGGATGGATCGGGTGCCCCCGGAAGCTGGCTCGGCTGCGCATGGCGGATTCGCGGAAAGGAAAGAGGTGAGAATCAACCGGGAGGCGACGCCGCACGATGCGGGCCGGAGGCCGGCGGGCTCCCACTCCTCGCGCACACCCGTCTCGGCCCTGGTTCCGGCGCGGTCCGTGCGCCACACTCGTCTCCGCGTGATCGGTCACTCCGCGCGAACCCACGGTCCCGCCGGGGTGTAGCCAATGGAACGCTCGCTTCCCCGGCGGTCCTCCTTCGTGAAAACCGGAGTCGTTCCAATGCTCATCCAGCGTGGTAGTTCGGACCGGATCCCCTCGTCCGAGATCACTCGCGAAGAAGATTACATCAACCGCCGCCGGTTCATCGGGCGGATGGGCGCGGGCGCGGCGGCGCTGGCGGCGGGGATTCCCTGGGGCGCGTCCGAAGCGCAGAGCGCGCGGCGAGGGTCCGATCCACTCACCCCGTTCGAATCCGTCACCCAGTACAACAACTTCTACGAGTTCGGGCTCGACAAGGAAGATCCCTGGCGGAACTCGGGGAACTTCGTCCCCCGCCCCTGGTCGGTGGTCATCGATGGACACGTCGCCAAGCCGGCGACGTACGACCTCGACGACCTCCTCCGCGGCGTCACCATCGAGGAACGAGTGTACCGACTCCGCTGTGTCGAGGCCTGGTCGATGGTCATCCCCTGGCGGGGCTTCGCGCTCCGCGACCTCATCAACCGCGTCGAGCCGACCTCCCGGGCCCGCTACGTCGCCTTCGAGACGGTCGTCCGCCCCGAGCAGATGCCCGGTCAGCGCGGACGCGGCGTCCTCGACTGGCCCTATGTCGAAGGGCTCCGCATGGACGAGGCGATGCACCCGCTCACCATCCTCGCCACCGGCCTCTACGACCAGGACCTTCCCAACCAGAACGGCGCTCCACTCCGGCTCGTCGTGCCATGGAAGTACGGGTTCAAGGGCATCAAGTCGATCGTACGGATCTCGTTCGTCGAACGCGAACCTCCCACGACCTGGAATATCATGGCGCCCCGGGAGTACGGCTTCTACGCCAACGTGAACCCCGACGTCGACCACCCCCGATGGAGCCAGGCGCGCGAACGCCGGATCGGCGAATTCCTCCGTCGGCCCACGCTCATGTTCAACGGCTACGGTGACCAGGTCGCCAGCCTGTACCGGGGGATGGACCTGGCGAGGAACTATTGAGCGGAGCGCGGGAAGCGACGACGGAGATGGTCGACGACGGCACGGCGGGCGCCCGGGGCGCGACGGCGACCCCGGCTCCCGAGGATGCCAGCGTGGAAGGATCGGGGCACGCGACGACGGCGCCAGTCGGCTCGGATCCCTCGGCCCGAGACGGCACGGACGACGATTCTTCGGGGATCGCGGCGGCCCCCCGACGAACGCCGTCCCCCGAGCCATCCCGTACGAAGTCTCCCAGCGCGAAACCGCGCCGCGCGGGGATCGAGCTCTGGATCATCGCGACCGCGCTCGCCGCGATCCCCCTCGCGAAGATCTTCTACGACCTGTTCACCGGCGGGCTCGGCGTCGACCCGATCGAGGAACTGATCCGGCGCACGGGATGGTGGGCGCTGACACTCCTCGTCGCCACCCTCGCGGTGACGCCGGTCCGGCGATTCACCGGCTGGAACCGGCTCATCCAGGTCAGGAAACCACTGGGGTTGATGGCCTTCCTCTACGCCTGCCTGCACTTCCTCACCTACGTCGGGATCGACCAGTTCTTCGCCCTCTCGTACATCATCGAGGATATTCTCGAGCGCCCCTACATCACGGCGGGTTTCACGGCATTGGTCATGCTCTCCGCGCTTGCGGCGACCTCCCGGCGAGACTCGATCCGGAAACTCGGGGGAAAGAAGTGGCGCCGGATCCACTCGATGATCTACCCGGCGGCGCTGCTCGGCGTGCTCCACTACTACTGGCTGGTGAAGGCGGATACGCGGCCGCCTCTGGTGTACGCGGCGGTGGTCGTGATCCTGTTGGCGGCGCGGGTGCGGCCGGGAGCCCCGAAGGGAAGTTCGAAGACGAGCGCGAAGGGAGGCTTGAAGGTTGACCCGAAGGGACGACATGGGGTCCGGGAACGCGAGAGTCACGCGTGAGACGACCCACGCTGACGAGATGAAATGAAATGACGGAGGACTCACCACCGACCGCCCCGAAATCCCGCCACCGAATCTCCCTGTCCCGACCCTTCCGGCTCGACCTCACGGTGAGCGTGCTCCGGCGACTGTCGACCAACGTGGTCGACGTGCTGACGTCGGACGGCGAGTATCTCCGCGTCCTCGGCGGACCCCGGTCTCCGGTCTTCATGAGCGTCAGACAGGCGAACTCCGATACGCTCACGATCACGATAGAGGGAAACGAACGCCAGCACGCCTCGGCGCTCGCGCTGGTCCGCCGGACGCTGGGCGTCGACCGCGACCTCACGCACTTCGACCGCGCCGCCCGGGGAATCCCCTGGCTGAAGCCGCTCGCCCGGCGGATGCGCGGAGTGCGACCGCCTCGCTATCCCTCTCTCTGGGAGGGGTGCGTCAACTCGATCGTCTTCCAGCAGATCAGCCTCCAGGCGGCGAGCACGATCCTGCGTCGGATGATCGTCGCGCTCGGGCACCCGCGGGATGTCGACGGGGTTCGGCTCTACGCGTTCCCGGGTGCCGCCAGCGTGCTGGACGCGCCGGACTCCACCTTGCGCGAGGCCGGGCTGAGCCGGAACAAACTCGACTCGCTCCGACGGCTCGGCGAGGCCATCGAGTCCGGAAAGCTGACCGAGGGGATGCTCGAGGAGTGCACGAGTACCGACGCCGCCCGCATCCTCCGCGAGTTCAAGGGTGTGGGTCCCTGGACGGCGACGCTCATCCTCCTGCGCGGGCTTGGCCGCCTCGACGTCTTCCCCGGCAACGACTCGAGCGTGACCGCCAACCTCTCGCTCGTCGCCGGATCGCCGCCGACAGACATGGACGAGATCCTGCGTACGTTGAGCCCACAACAGGGGATGCTCTACTATCACCTGCTCCTGGCTCGGCTGGAGACACGGGGCGATCCAGTGGCCGCCTCCCGAACCGATGAACCGGTATGACGAAACATTTCAGGATCGGCGACCACGTCACGTGGAACTCGGAAGCGGGCCACGTCAGCGGCACCATCATCAAGGTGCACACGAGCGACACGGAGTACAAAGGCTACACGCACCACGCGACGCCCGACGAGCCACAGTACGAGATCAAGAGCGACAGGACCGATCACGTCGCCATGCACAAGGGATCGGCGCTCACGAGGAAGGGGAACTGAAGAAGACTTCCGAGCGGCTACTCTTCACGATCGGCCATTCGACTCGTTCGATCGCGGAGTTCGTGGCGCTGCTGCACGGGCACGAGGTGACCCGACTCGTCGACGTGCGAACGGTTCCCCGGTCACGCCACAACCCGCAATTCAACGGCGACGCGCTGGCCGAGTCTCTCTCGGCGGAGGGGATCGGCCACGAGCACATGTCCGGTCTCGGCGGCTTCCGACGAACGACCCCGGATTCACCGAACACCGGATGGCGGAACCTCTCGTTTCGCGGCTACGCCGACTACATGGGGACCGAAGAGTTCGAGCGGAGCCTGGCGGCCCTCATCGATGTCGCCAGCCGTGAGCGCACCGCCATCATGTGCGCCGAAGCGGTCCCCTGGCGCTGTCATCGTTCCCTCATCGCCGACGCCCTGATCGTGCGCGGCTGGCGCGTGGAGGAGATCATCGACGAAACGCGGAGCCGGGCGCACACGCTCACGCCATTCGCGCGCGTGAGTGGAACGCGGATCACCTATCCGCCGGAAACGGTGACCGCGGCGTGATCTTTTCCGCCAGCGCGCGCCAGCCGTGTTCTCTCGAAAGGGCGCGACCGACAATGAGACTCTTCGGCCATCGATGAATCGACGAATCGTCGGCTTCCATCAGGATGACGAGGCACACTGGGTCGCCGATCTGGAATGCGGCCACACCCAGCACGTCCGCCACGATCCCCCCTGGCAGGTGCGGCCGTGGGTACTCACGCCCGAGACGCGCGAGGCCCGGTTGGGCACGATCCTGCACTGCCGTCTCTGCGACGAGGCCTCGGCCGCGTAGCTCCTCCGTACCTCGCACGGCCGTCGCGACTCCGACGACGACGACGGCATGATCATCTGGATGATCTCCCGCCGAAGTTGATCGCCCCGTCATCGGCATTAGTCGCCTTCCGTCGCTTCATCTTCCCGGGGATAGCCCTCGCTCGATCATCGGGATCCTCCACGCATCGCGGGGATGATCTCCCGAAAATTCCCCGGATCGCGAAGGTCGGCTCCGCGGCGGAGACCGGCCCCACTCCAAAGGCGGCTGACCACCGGAATCCGAGCGCCTCAGCGAGAGGCGGGCTTCCGCGCCCGCACGAACGCGCTCAGGAAGCGGCCTTCCACCCGCGACGCGATTCGTTCCGCGTCCAGACCCGCTCCTTCGAGGAAGGTGCGTGCGTCCTCAAGCTGATAGACGCGGGTCGGCTCGATCTCCACACCCTCGAAGCCGACCTCCTCGAGCAATCTCATGAATTCGCTCTCGTCCAGAGCCCCGGCCACGCATCCGACCCACAGTTCCATGCTGCGCCGGATCTCGGCGGGTACCTCGCCGCGCACCACCACGTCCGAAACCGCGAAGCGACCGCCCGGCCGAAGAACCCGGAACGCCTCCGCGAACACCCGCGGTTTGTCCCCCGAGAGATTGATCACGCAGTTGGAAATGATCACGTCCACCGAGTCGTCGGGGAGCGGGATCCGCTCGATCTCGCCCTTCAGGAACTCCACGTTCTCCACGCCCGCCTGGCGTTGGTTCGCGCGGGCGAGATCCAGCATTTCGTCGGTCATGTCCAATCCGTACGCCTTCCCGACCGGCCCCACGCGGCGGGCGGAGAGCAGTACGTCGATACCCCCACCGCTCCCCAGGTCCAACACGATCTCGCCTTCGCGCAGTTCCGCGAGCGCGGTGGGATTGCCACACCCCAACGATGCCAGCACCGCGGTTTCCGGAAGCTCCGAAGTTTCCTTCTCGCTGTACAGCTTCGAGGTGATAGGATCGTCGCAATCACCAGCCGCGCCGCCACCACAACAGGAGTTGCCACGTCCCGACACGACCCGCAGCGCCGCCTGCCCGTACTTCTCTCGCACCGTATCCTGAATCGTCCGCATGGTCATGACCCATTTCTCCGCCAAGGAAAACAACAAGATTCATTGATGCGTTACCGCAAAAAAAGGGTACCACGAGACAGTGCTGGCAGGCCGTCAACAACAGCCATCGCGCTCCTCCCACCCTTCCGTTGGCCGCATCTCCGCCACGAATGCGGCGATGGACTCCAGTACGTCCGGATTGAGGGAGTAGTACACCCAGCGACCTTCCTTGCGGTCGGATACCAGGCCGGCGACCTTGAGCGTCTTCAAATGAAATGAGAGCCGGGACTGTGCGGCATCCATCAGATCCGTCAGTTCGCACACGCAGCGTTCGCCGCCGGAAAGCCGTCGCACGATCTCGAGTCGCGTCTCGTCGGAGAGCGCGTGGAACCAACGAGCGGCGCGAGCGGCCTGGGACGGCGTCGGTGCAAGCATGAAGTAACATATCAATATTGTTTGATTGATCAAGGGCTCACTCGTGACGTGCTTCGGACAGACGAGAGAAAGCGGGAGTACCACGAGGGGACGCCGCGGGGGATCGCTACGAAAGCAGTCGAGGGTCGAAAGAGAATCGCTCTGAACGAACCGTTCGAACCCGCGCGGCATCGGGGTGCCGAGGGTTCATGAGAAGATTGGACTCGGTTCGAACGAGCGCGCTCGGCACTCGAAGCAGGAGGGAACTTCCCCGCGCCGCCCACGCGTCCCCGGAACCGGTGCAGGCGGGATGATCCGGCACGGTGAACCAGTCACCGGGAAGGCTCGGGGGCGTCACCTCCTCGACGGCAACGTCGTCAGGCACCTCGATCCCCAGCGCCACCAGGTCGGTCGGCGCGTCCGCCGGATCGATGTGCACGAGGTACTCGAGCGCCGCGAGTGAGAGGCTGGACGACAGGTACACGACCGGCACCCCCTCCGAGTTCCAGCGCCCCCCGTTCACCCGCGCCCCCTCTCCGTCGAGCGCCTGGTGCTTCGCCCTCGTGAGCCGCCAGAGGATCATCCCTAGCTCACGACGCCGTGCTCGATCCTTCCCAGAACCTTCTCCACGGCCCGTGACCCAGCATCGCTGCCGAGCAGATCGATCGGGCGGGCGCCCAGTGCCCGGTTGGGCGCGTGCAGCCAGCGGTGCGCCCTCGCCGCGTCACCGATCGCGTCCTCCGCGCGGGCATAGACCCGGAGCAGCCGCGCCAGCCGATCCGATTGCTCGGGGCTGAGCGACTTCTCCTTCTGCTTGCGATCGGCGAGTGTCCGACGCGGAATGACGATGTCGTACATCACTTTCGGTTCGACGAGGCCGGAGGCGAGCACCTCGTCGACCGCCTCGGTCGGGAACCCCTCCGTGACTCGGCGGGCAAGCGACAGATCTCCGCTCAGCGCTTCCGGCGCGCGCGTGCGCCTGTTTGATTCCGGCCGATACCAGCGCCGAAGCACGGACCCGGCCCTTTCCGGAACGAACGCCCGGGTTTCCACGGACACGCTCGGAACCGGCGTCCTTTCCAGAACCGCGCGTTCCCGAACTTTGGCCGACACCGCCTTCGCCGACCTCTTCACCGCGCTTCGTTTCGGCCTCGATTCATCCGGCATCCTGTCCCTCCCTATGCAGAATTGCACAGATAATATGGCGATATCCCCACTGTCCCGTCAACCCTGGCCGCCCCCCCCGGCGACAGGGGCGGAGATCGATCTCCGGCATGAGGGTCGCGCCACGACCCCCGCACGGGTCGACGGTCCGGTGTGACGGCCCGGCGTCCCGGAAGCGACACTTCGGCCGTCGGCGCCTATTCCTCACGGAGCACCGCGGACGGACGGCTGGACACGGCGCGCGCGCTCGACAGTGTGGTGGCGACCAGCCCCATCGTCAGGAGCAGGAGAGCCGCCAGGACGAGTGTGGCCGGGTCGTCGGGTTCCACGCCGTAGGTGAGCGACGCCGCGAACCGGGATGAGAAGAGCGCGCCGGCAACTCCCAGGGTGATGCCGACGACGAGCATCGGCAGGGATTGAAGCGTCGTCATCGCGACGAGGTCGGCGCGTGTCGCTCCGAGCGCTGTCCGGACCGCCATCTCCCGGCGTCTACCCCGCAACGATTGCGCGACCACGCCATAGACGCCCGCGACCGCGAGAGCGAGTGCCACGCCCGCGAATGCCGTCACCAGCATCGTGACGAATCGTTCGCGGGCCGTCGCCGCTTCGCGCACTTCGTCCATGGTCACGGGTTCGACGAGAACGATCCCGGGATCGAGTCCCCTCACGAGTGAGGAAACGGGGAGCGCGAGTGACGAGGGCGGGCCGTCCGTCCTGACGACGAGTTCGACGTTGCGGGTGACGGCCTGCGAGAGCGGAGTGAAGATCTCGATACGCGCGCCCTCG
>CAZWJE010000028.1:0-39583 GCA_964634395.1 uncultured Gemmatimonas sp.
GAGGAACTGGAGATCCCGCTCCTGCGGATCAGCGAGGAGGCCGAGACCCGGCAGCGCGAACGGATGGCGCGAATGCGCGCCCGACGGGATCCGGCCGAGGTCGAACGGACGCTGGCCGCGCTGAAGGACGCCGCGGCGGCGTCGGAGAACGTGATCCCGGCGTTGCTCGACGCTGTGCGCGCGTACGCGACGCTCTACGAGATCCGGCACGCGATGGAAGGCGTTTTCGGCGCGTACCAGGAACCGGTATTCTTCTGAAGCCCTTCCTCGGGGGGCGTCGTCTGGAGGTCGCTCTCGGAGGTCACCCTCTCGGAGGTCACCCTCTGGAGGCTGCTCTCTTCATCCGTCGCGAACGGGACGTGAACGTCGGCGCACTCCGTGCGAGGAGTGGCGGTAGAGGAGGAAGTCAACGAGGGAGGGTGCGGAGATGCATGAGGAGATCGGGAAGTCAGGGATCCGCGGCCTGATCGCGGTCATGGCGGTGGTTCTGGTCGGGTGCGCCGGGGAAGAGGCCGATCCGCCGGACGGACCGGATACCCGGGAGGCAACCGAGCTGGCCACGGCCGGGAGCGGCACTGGCGCGGGACCGGCCGCGCCCGCTCCCGTTGACTCGTCCGCCGCGCTTCAGGCGGACCGGGAGGTGTTCGAAGCGACGATGGCGCGCGCGCGGCGCGAAGGGCTTCCGGCGATGCCGCTCGGCGAGCGGATCGGCGCGCTCGGGCAGTGGTTCGTCGGCTCCGAATACATCCCCGGGACGCTCGAGGTGGTCCCGGAAGGGCTCGTCGTCAACCTGCGCCAGTTCGACTGTGTCACCTACGTCGAGAGCATGCTCGCCATGGCGCGCGTTCTCGGCACCCCGGATCCAACCTTCGAGAACTACCTCGAAGAGCTGCGCACGATCCGTTACCGCGGTGGGGCCATCGAGGGCTACCCGAGCCGCCTCCACTATTTCAGCGACTGGATCCACGATAACGAGCGGATGCGGATCGTTCAGAACGTGACCCAGTCGCTCGGCGGGGTACCGCTGGAAGAACCGACCGACTTCATGACGGCGCACCGCGACCTCTATCCCGCGCTGGAGTCGCCCGAGATCGTCGCCCGGATCGCCGAACAGGAACGCGCGCTGAACGACGTCTCGCGCTACTGGATTCCCAAGGAGGAGATCGCCCGGATCGAGTCGGGGATCCAGGACGGTGACATCATCGCCGCGACGAGCGCCACCGAGGGACTGGACGTGGCGCATACCGGGCTCGCCATCTGGATCGATGGGCGGCTGCACCTGATGCACGCGCCTCTCGTGGGGAGTAGTGTCGAAATCAGCGAGAAGCCGCTCGCGGAGAGGATCCAGGGGATCAGCGGGCAGGACGGGATCATGGTGGCGCGACCGGTGGGGCGGTGAGCGAGGGTCGGACGCCCACCTGAAGCCAGCGGCGTCTCGTCGCGCCGAAGTGGCGATATCCCATGAGTTTCCGCGCTTCATCCAAACGCCGGAAACCCCCGTCGCCGACTTGACAAAGTGTGTACTATGTAGTACATTATATATGGATATGAACAACGAAGAAAATGGGCCGCGGACCGCGTTCGGGGTGTTCGCGCGCGAGCGCCGGGAGGCGCTGCGCGCGGGCGACCCGCGATTTTCGGTTCGCCGGGTCGCCGATCGGATCGACGTGGAGCCTTCCTACCTGAGCAAGGTCGAGCGCGGGGAAGTCTCGCCGCCGTCGGAAGCGACGATCGTACGGTTGGCGCGTGAACTGGACGTGGAGGCGGACCTGCTCCTGGCGCTCGCCGGGAAGGTGTCCAGTGATCTTCTCGAGACGATTCGGAAACGGCCCCTGCTCTTTGGAGAGCTTATCCGCCAGTTGAAGGATCTCCCCGACCACGCGGTACTGCGTATCGCGAGAGAAGTGCGGGATGGGGAGTGGTAGCCCGAAGGTCCTTACCCTACGCGAAAGGGCACGATGATCGAGCTGCGCGACGACTCTCTGGTGTTCTCGTTTCCGAAGGTACATCCCTTCGCGACAATGCGTATCTCCTTCCAACGCACTCTGCGGATCCCTGACGATGGGAAAAGCTATCCGCTCCCTCCGGGGCTTGGGGATTTCCCGCTCAGGCACGTGGATGATTTCGCCGGCAAGATCCCTGACCGTTGGCTCACGCATGGCGGCGTGATGTTGCCGATGCATCAGGCGGAGGCGCTCTGGGTGGACTTCTCCACCCCGAACGAATACCCGTTCGCGGTGAGGATCGCGACCGGGAAGGTGGACGCGATCACGGGAGAGGAGTGGTCGGCCGAGTTGAGCAAGTCACCGCAGAATTATCTGAGTATTCCCGAGCAGCCCTGGCTCGATGGCTTCTGCGTGGGTAAAGGTTTGATCCGGCAGTTCGTCGCGAGCCCGCTCGGGGCGGGGTACACGGCGGAGGAGCAGCTGACGGGAAACGGGGAGCACGGCGGATTTCAGATCGCGGTGGCGCCGTTGAAGCGAAGCTCGTGGAACCCGCGACACTACGGGCGATGGGCACCCCGTGCGTGCATGAGCATCTTCCCTGAAGAGGGGATCGCGCCCGGTGGCTACATGCTGCAGGAAATCGCCTCTGACCGATTCCAGCCGTCCGATTGGGATACCTCTGCCGAAAGGCGCTGTTTCGTGCACATCGCGAACTCCCGGGTCTGGCAGTCGATCACGGAGAGAGGCCTCCGTCGAGACCGCCCACGCCCCGCGACTATACGTTGGCGGGCCTGCCCTGGTTCAACTTCTATGGCGGATCGCCGGCGATCGAGGGGTCACCGAAGCTTGCCTCACTGCGGGGTATTGCCGAACTCGGTGCGACGAAGGGCGAGGATCCGCTTCCCGAGAACGATTCCGTGGAACCCGCCCACGTGATCCAACTGAAGCGAACGCCGCGGACCGGCCGTATCCGCGAAGGAACTTTCTGACGACGTCCGCGATGGGTCGCGCGCCATCCTCGGATGGCGCGCGGTCTGTCGCGAGGCCGCTGAATGGCACGGTCCGCGGCCGCCCTCCTCCCCTCCCGCCTTGCTCCCCATTTCTCCGCTGGCATATCTTCCGCACTCGATTCCCGAACCTCGTGATCCGGCTGACCGCGAACGAACGCGCCCGATGACGGAGAGAAAGATCCGCGTGCTGGTGGCCAAGCCCGGCCTGGATGGGCACGATCGCGGCGCGAAGGTGATCGCCAGCGCGTTCCGTGACGCCGGGATGGAGGTCATCTACACCGGTCTGCACCAGACGCCCGAGATGATCGTGAACGCCGCGATCGAGGAGGACGTCGACGTGGTCGCGATGTCGATCCTCTCGGGCGCGCACATGACGCTCTTCCCCCGGGTCCGTGAACTGCTGCTGGCGGAAGGTGTGGACCACGTACTGATCACGGGCGGCGGGATCATCCCGGACGAGGATATCCGGGCGCTCCAGGAGATGGGGATCGGAAGGCTGTTCGGTCCGGGTACGACCACCGGTGAGGCGGTCTCCTACGTCCGGGAGTGGTTCGAGGGGCGCGGCCCGGACCGCGAAGCCGCCGGGTCGTGACCGTGGTGGATCCCGGGGGGCCAGCGGAGAAGGCGGGGGTGGCGGGCGGGGAAGGCGGCCGGGTGGAGACGCTCGTCCGCGAGCTGCGGGAGCTGGAAGCCCGGCTGCGTGAGGGAGGCGGGCAGGAGAAGGTGCGCCGCCAGCACGGGCAGGGGAAGCTCACCGCCCGGGAACGGGTCGCGCTCCTCGCGGACCCCGGGGCGCCCTTCCAGGAGATCGGCCTGCTCATCGCGTACGACCGTTACGAGGGCGAGGCACCGGCGGCGGGTGTGGTCACGGCGCTCGCGACGGTCGAGGGCCGCGAGGCCGTCATCGTCGCCAACGACGCCACCGTCAAGGCGGGTTCCTGGTGGCCGGAGACGATCACGAAGATTCTCCGCGCGCAGGAGATCGCCATGCGCTGCCGGATCCCCATCGTCTACCTCGTCGACTCCGCCGGCGTCAACCTGCCCTACCAGGGAGGGGTCTTCCCGGGTCAGTACGGCGCCGCCCGGATCTTCCAGTACAACTCGGTGATGCGGCGCTTCCTGCGTGTCCCGCAGATCGCGGCGGTGATGGGGCCGTGCATCGCCGGCGGCGCGTATCTGCCGGCGCTCTCCGACGTCATCCTCATGGTCGAGGGCACCTCGTTCATGGGGCTGGGCGGTCCCAACCTGGTGAAGGGGGCGACCGGGCAGGTGACGGATTCGGAAACGCTCGGAGGCGCGCACACCCACACCGCGATTTCCGGCGTGGCGCATTATCGACTTCCGGACGATCGGAGCTGCCTCGCCCGGATCCGCGAACTCGTCGCGGCGCTGCCCCGAGCGGAGACGACGGTCGCCCGCCGCGAATCCCGGCCGCCGGCGTTCCCGCCGAGCGAGATCCTCGAGATCCTTCCGCCTGACCACCGACAGCCATACGAGATGCGGCGGCTGCTCGGCGGCCTGCTCGACGAGGGCGCGATCGAGGAGTTCCAGGCGGAGTACGCGCCCGAGATGATCTGCGGGCGCGCCCACCTCGAGGGGATCCCCGTGGGGGTGATCGCCAACGCGCGCGGCATGCTCCGCGAACCGGCGGGCGGCCCACCCAGGTTCGGCGGTATCCTCTACGCGGAGAGCGCCGAGAAGGTCGCGTACTTCATCGATACGATGAACCGCCACGGGACGCCGCTCCTCTTCGTGCAGGACGTCTCGGGCTTCATGGTCGGCGTCGAGGCGGAGCATTCGGGGATCATCCGCTCCGGGGCGCGGTTCGTGGAGGCGATGGCGACGGCGACGGTGCCGAAGCTCGTCCTCACCGTCAACCACGCCTCGGGCGCCGGGTACTACGCGATGGCCGGGCAGGGCTTCGACCCCGATTTCATCTTCACCTGGCCGACCGGACGGATGGGGGTGATGGAAGGCGATTCGGCGGTGATGGCGCTCTTCGGTGGGCAGCTCGATAAGCTCCGGGCCGAGGGGGAGTCGCCGGACGCTGACATGCGGGCGAAGATGGACGCGGTGCGCGAGGAGTATGAAACACAGCTGGACGCGCGGTACGCGGCGGCCCGTGGGTTCGTGGACGCGGTCATCACGCCGGAAGAGACTCGGGCCACGCTGGCGCTCGCGCTGCGGGCGGCGCTGCGGAATCCCGGCGCGCATATCGGTCCGTACGGGGGGTTCGGGTGAGGTGCGGCGACTCGGGATGACAAACCGTGGGGAAGAGTCCGATGACTGAACGAAACGTCGTCCGGGTCGCGAGTGGCCAGGGTTTCTGGGGGGACCAGCTCGACGCGCCGAAGCAGCAGATCGAGAACGGGCCGATCGACTACCTCATGCTCGACTACCTGGCCGAGGTGACGATGTCGATCCTGCAGAAACAGTATGCCCGTGATCCGGCCGCTGGGTACGCGCGGGACTTCGTGCCGCTGATGGCGGATACGCTGCCGGCGATCGCGGAGCGGGGGATCCGGGTGGTCGCGAACGCCGGCGGGGTGAACCCGCAAGGGTGCGCGGAGGCGGTGCTGGCGGCGGCGCGCGAGGACGGACTGACCGGACGGGTCCGGGTCGGTGTGGTCACGGGGGACGACCTGCTGGACCGTCTGCCGGCGCTCATCGAGGCGGGGATCCCGCTCGCGAACATGGAGACGGGCGAGCCGCTCGCCGCCGTGCTCGACCGGGTCCAGTCGGCGAACGCATACCTCGGAGCGCGGCCGATCGTCGAAGCGCTCGCGCGCGACGCGAATGTGGTGATCACCGGCCGCTCGACCGATACGGCGCTCACCTATGCCCCGTTCGTCCATGAGTTCGGCTGGGCATGGGACGACCACGACCGGATCGCCGCCGGGATCGTCGCGGGCCACATCAACGAGTGCGGCGCCCAGGCTTCGGGCGGGAACTGTCTGATCGACTGGGAATCGATCCCCGACCTCGCGCGGGTCGGGTACCCGATCATCGAGGGGAACCCGGACGGCTCGTTCGTGGTGACCAAACACGCCGGGACGGGCGGTCGGATCACGGTGGCGACGGTGAAGGAGCAGCTACTCTACGAGATGGGGGATCCCAAGGTCTACATCACTCCGGACGCGGTCGCGGATTTCACGACGATCCGCCTCGAGGCGGACGGGGAGGACCGGGTCCGGGTCAGCGGTGTGCGCGGCGGCCCGGCGACTGATTCCCTGAAGGTCAGCATCGCCTACTCGGCCGGCTACAAGGCGATCGGCACGCTCGTCTACGTGTGGCCCGACGCTGTCGCCAAGGCGCAGACCGCTGACCGCATCCTCCGTGAACGACTCGACCGTCTGGGCCTCCGGTTCGACGAGGTGCTGACGGAATACGTCGGCTGGAACGCCGCGCACGGGCCGCTGGCGGGACCGCCGCCGGATCTGCCGGAGGTCACGGTGCGCTGGGGTGTCCGGTCCTCCGATCATGCCGCCGTCGACCGGTTCACGAAGGAGATCGCGCCGCTGGTGCTCGCCGGACCGCCCTCGGTGACGGGGTTCGCCGGCGGCCGGCCACGCGTGCGGGAAGTGGTGGCCTATTGGCCAGCGCTGATCCCGCGGGCGGAGGTGGAGGGCCGGGTTCGGGTGGAGGTGGTCTCGGCGTGATCGGAACGACATGCGCATAACCTTTCTGGGCACCGCCGCCGCGCGTCCGACGGTGGGCCGGAACGTCAGCTCGCTCGCGATCCAGCGCGAGGGCGAACTCTTCCTCTTCGACTGCGGCGAGGGCACCCAACGGCAGATGATGCGGTTCGGGACCGGGTTCTCGGTCGACGATATCTTCTTCACCCACCTTCACGCGGACCATTTCCTCGGCGTCATCGGGCTGCTGCTGACGATGGGGCTGCAGGGGAGGGAAACGCCCATCCGCCTCTGGGTCCCGGTCGGCACCGAATCGATCATGCGAACGGCCCTGGGACTCGGTGTCGATCGGATGCCGTTCGAGGTCGCGATCAACGGGGTCGAGGCCGGGGTGGTGGTCGAGCGGGACGAGTACTCGATCGCGGCCTTCCGTACGCAGCATCGGACGATCAGCCTCGGCTACACGATCATCGAGAAGGAGAGGCTCGGGCGGTTCAACCCGGAGCGCGCGCGGGAACTGGGCATCCCCGAGGGGCCGCTCTGGGGGAAGCTCCACCGTGGCGAGCCGGTGATGGTGGACGATCGGCTCGTGGACGCGGCGGACGTGGTGGGCGCGCCGAGACCCGGGCGGACGGTCGTGTACACCGGTGATACCCGACCCTGCCGCGAGACCGTCGAGGCCGCGCGCGGGGCGGACGTGCTCATCCACGAGGCCACATTCAGCCGGGAAGAGGATGAGCGTGCTCGGCAGACCGGGCACTCGACGGCGCGCGACGCGGCGCGGATCGCGAAGGATGCCGGGGTGGGACGGCTCTTCCTGACGCATCTGTCGCCCCGGTACGCGGATGACCCGCGCGCGCTGGAGCGCGAGGCGCGCGCGGTGTTCCGGGAGACGGTGGTGGCGTACGACGGACTGCTGGTGGAGGTGGGGTATCGGGACGGGTGAGAAAGAAGAAGTGCGCGCCCCGTTCTCTTGGCTCGTTGCCTTCTCCCCTCACCCCGGCACCACGAACCCGCATCGCGGCCCCGGCGCCCGGCTGAGCCGCCCATCCAGCGTCGCCAACTCGCACTCCAGCCGCTCGGCGAGCGCGACATACCACGCATCGTATGCCGTGAGGTTCGACCGCGGTTCCCACACGCGGTCCGCGAAGGGGAGGTAAGGGAAGAGGTCGACCCGCAGATCGGCGAGATCCGCGTGCGCGAGCGCCGCCACGTCAGCGGAGATCTCGCCCGCGCGCTCGGCGCGACGCAGGATGTTCGCGACCTCAACCGGCATGAGGTGCGGCGCCGCGAGTGATCCCCCGGTCAGGATTTCCTCCGCCCATTGCCCGTCGGCACCCCCATCGACCAACGCGACGATCAATACCGACGCGTCCACCACCAGGAGGCTCACGACCGGTCGGCGTCGCGATGCTCGTGGATCCGCTCGCGCGCGAGTCGGCTGCCGGTCCGGGCCTTTCGATCCCGGACGCGCCGGATCACCGTCTCCGGGTCCGGGCGACTCGCCAGTTCGATCAACAGCATTCGCAGGTACTCCTGCAGCGAACGCCCCGAAAGCGCCGCCCGCGCCGCGAGTTCATCCCTCGTCTCTGTCGGGATATCCCGTATCGTCACTGATTTGCTCATGCATGTATTGTGATGGGATCGCATGCATAATGCACGCACGCCCGGCGGCGGGGAGATCGCTCATCACCTTCTCCGCGAACGGTTTCCCCGGTCCTACCGCGCTCGCGCGACCGGCGTCGTCGTGTCCCGGAGCGCCCATGACAACGACCTCGTCCCGTCCCCCCCCACGCTCGCGCGACTGCCTTCTCGGTGTATCTTTTCACCCCGTGCGTCGCCAGCTGGCCCGAACGCCACCGGGTCCGCGAATCTTCTGACCAGCGTCCCCAGCCGCCGTGCCGTCGACGTATCGTCCCGAGAACCCCCTGATCGTCCAGGGTGACCACACGGTGCTCGTCGAGGTCGCCAGCCCGCGCTACGCCGACGCCCGCGACGCACTCTCCCGTTTCGCCGAGCTGGTCAAGAGCCCCGAGCATATCCACACCTACCGGATCACCCCGCTCTCGATCTGGAACGCCGCCGCCGCCGGCGAGGCGATCGACGGCATCGTCGCCGCGCTGGAGGAGTTCGCCAAATACCCGGTCCCCGACCACGTGCGGGTGCAGATCCGCGATTTCGGAACGCGCTATGGCCGGCTGAAGCTGCATCGCGGAGGGCTCTCGCCGAGCGAACACCCCGCCTCCGCCGCGCCGTCCCCCGCCACTCTGATTCTCGAAGCCGCGGACGCTGTGCTGGCGGAAACGATCTCCCGCGCCCCTGAGGTCGCTCCGCACCTGGGCGAGCGGCTGGACCCGCTGCGTTTCCGCGTCGACCCGCTCCTGCGCGGCCGCCTGAAGCAGGCGCTGATCCGCATCGGTTTCCCCGCCGAAGACCTGGCGGGATATACGGACGGCGAGTCCCTCCCGATCTCTCTGTCCGACGCCACCGCCGCCGGCGAACCATTCGCGCCCCGCGAGTACCAGCGCGACGCGGCCGCCGCGTTCCACGGCGGGGGCGGCGAACGCGGCGGATCGGGTGTGATCGTCCTTCCGTGCGGGG
Source organism: uncultured Gemmatimonas sp. (assembly GCA_964634395.1). Taxonomy (GTDB): domain Bacteria; phylum Gemmatimonadota; class Gemmatimonadetes; order Longimicrobiales; family Longimicrobiaceae; genus WHSP01. Next base: position 9,193 of record CAZWJE010000028.1, read on the forward strand.
CGGGGAAGACAATCGTGGGGATGACGTGCATGGCGGAGTTGCGCGCCTCCACGCTGATCCTGACCACGAGCGTGACCGCCGTGCGCCAGTGGATCGACGAGCTGCTCGACAAGACGACGCTGACGCCGGAACAGATTGGCGAGTACAGCGGCTCGGCGAAGGAGATCCGGCCGGTGACGGTCGCGACCTACCAGGTCCTCACCCACCGTGAGCGCGCGGACGCGGAGTTCCTCCACCTCGGCCTCTTCGATCAGCGGAACTGGGGGCTGATCATCTATGACGAGGTCCACTTGCTGCCGGCGCCGGTCTTCCAGGCGACCGCGGGTCTGCAGGCGCGGCGCCGGCTGGGGCTGACCGCCACGCTGATTCGCGAGGATGGCCGTGAGGAGGATGTCTTCGCGCTGATCGGCCCGAAGAAGGCGGACGTACCCTGGAAAGTTCTCGAATCGCAGGGCTGGATCGCCGAGGCGGCGTGCACCGAACTCCGCGTGGAGATGCCGTCCGACCTGCGGATGCCCTACGCGGTCGCGGATTCGCGCGCCCGGTTCCGCATCGCCTCGGAGAACCCCGACAAGATCGGGCTGGTGCGGGAGATCCTCCGGAGGCACGAGGGCGAGCCGACGTTGATTATCGGGATGTACGTGGACCAGGTGCGGGGCCTCGCGGAAGAGCTGGGGATCCCCGTGCTGAGCGGCTCCACGTCGCAACGCACGCGAGACCGGATCTACGCGCGGTTCCGGAGCGGAGAGGTGCCGGTGCTGGCGGTCACGAAGATCGCCAACTTCGCCGTCGACCTGCCGGACGCCTCGGTGGCGATCCAGATCTCGGGGACTTTCGGCTCGCGCCAGGAAGAGGCGCAGCGGCTCGGCCGAGTCCTGCGGCCGAAATCGCGCGGCAACCAGGCGCACTTCTACACGATCGTCAGCCGCGACACCGTCGAGCAGGATTTCGCGCTGAAACGCCAGCTCTTCCTCTGTGAACAGGGCTACGAGTACCGGATCCTCGACGCCGCTGAGTTCGCCGCGTCTCCGGGTCGGGCGTGGGAGGTCATGTGAAGCTCTTCGACGTTGACTGGGCCGGCGTACTCGACCTCCTCTCCGCCTGGTCGCGACTCTCCTTCCCCGCCCGGCGACGGCTGCTGGACACGCTGAAGCCCTCCGAATCCATGCCAGTCGACATGTACGGGGAGCGGCTGGAAGAGACGCTGGAGAGCGGGATCCTCACGGCGACCCCGACGAGGGTGCTGGTGGCCCAGCACGCGCGTGACCTCGTTCGCGTCCTGCGCGCGATGGACCGCCAGTCCGGGCTCTTCGACGAACCGTCCACGCCCGGGTTGGCCGGCTACCTGATCGAGCATTTCACCGGCGAGGATCTCTCGGGGTTCGACGTCACCGCGGGGCGCGGCCACTGGTACGCTCACGCGAACGCGATGGCGATCGCGGAGCAGGTCTCGTCCATCAGCTGGGTCGAGGGGTTCCAGGCGTTGACCGGACCGTCGGACGCGGCGGGCTGGGAAGAACTCCGCGGACGCGGCCACCGACCCATGCTGAGTCAGCCCACGGTGTTCCGCGCGACACAGGAAATCCTCCGTCTGCTGGCGACCCGTCCGGAAGGGATCTCGCTCAGCGAGTTGGTGGACCTCCTGGGCGGTGTCCCCGCGAGGACCCTCGGCCCCGCGGTCCACGCGGCCCTCCGCTACGTTCTCATCCAGGCGGTGCTGGATTCCGAAACACTGGAGCCGCGGGTGGGTGTCTGGCCACCGATCGCCCGCCGGATGAGCGCGCCGCCGCCCGCGCCGCCACGCCCGGTCGAGACCGTCGACAGCTTCGACGCGGCGTTGCTCCTGGAGGACATGACGGTGGTCCTCGTCGCGGTCGCCTCCGACCCGCCGCGGCTGCGGGCAAACGACTTCGAGATCTTCGTTCGCGACAAGCAGACGATCGCGGACCGGTTGATCGCTATCCCTGAATGGGTCTCGGACCAGCTGGGGCTCGGACTCGACGAGCGAATTTCCTTCGCCGTGGACCACCTGCTGCAACGCAAGCTCGTGAAGACCGCTGGCAGCGGCGGGAAGGATCTGCGGATGGAGACCTCCCGGGCGGGGATACGGTGGATCGGGCGGTCGGAAGAGGAGCGCCTGAAGGCTCTGCTCGATGGCTACCGAAACGACCCGGACCTCAACCCGGTCGGCTGGAACTCCGAAGGGGCGGACGAGAGCTTCTTCCCGGTCCGGATCGACGCGACGCTCACCCGCGACGACTACGATGCCCGGGCCGCGGTCACGGCAGGGCTGCTCGCGCTGCCTGGCGATGAGTTCCATCTCGTCGATGATTACCTGGATTTTGAGAGCCGCGAGCGAAACCCATTCCTGATTCGCGACGACAACGGTGTGGTCACCTTCCCCCGCCCGCGGTGGGGCGGTCCCGGGGCGAGCCGGGAAGGCTGGGAACGGGCGTGGAGGACCGTCCTGCATGCGTTCCTGCACTGGCGGCTGGCCGCGCTCGGCGGACTTCGGCTCGGCCGCACTTCCGACGGTCGTATCAGCTTCCAGCTGACGGAGATCGGACGCTACCTGCTCGGGGCGAACGACTCCTTCCGGTACGGTCACGAAGCGGACGCCGAGATGATCGTCCAGCCGAACTTCGAGATCGTGTTCCTCGCCCGAGCTCCGCGCCTCGAGGCCCAGATCGGGCGTTTCGCGGAACGGATAGGGTCGCCCCCGGGCGTCGTGTTCCGGCTGACGCGCGAGGCGATCCTCGCCGCGGCCGAGGCGGGCGTCAGCCGGGCGGATCTCATCGGGACGCTGACCTCCGGTTCTTCACGCGACCTGCCGTCGAACGTCGAGCGGCAGGTCGACGACTGGTTCGGCGCGATCCGACACGTCTCCATTCAGCGCACGCTATTGATCCGCTGCCCGGACGTCGAGACGGCCGCGAAGGTCCGCGCGGCGGCGGGCGGTAAGGATGCGCGCGTGATCACCGACACCATCCTCGAGATTCCGGACCTCGATGCCGCCGCGAAGCGGGCGCTGGTGAAGAAGCTCAGGAGCGCGGGAGTGTTCGTGGAGAACTGACAGGCTCGCCATTCCGCGCTCGTATGCGATCGACTGTCGGCATCCAGCCTGCCGTCCTGGCCGACTCGACCGCGCTGGTCCGCCACCCTGACCGGACTCGTTCGGGCACGTCTCGTGCTGCCGAACCGTGCCGACCGTGCCGGCTTGACATCGGGTCGGCGCGGCTCGATCTTCCACCCATTAGCACTCGCCGCCGGTGAGTGCTAATTATGATGCAGCACTCACATTTCATGCACGGAGGGTCAGGAGAACGATGGCCACCGCGACCGATCTGAAGGTCAAGCCACTCGCGGACCGAGTGGTCGTGAAGCCGCTGGAGGAAGTGGAGCAGATGCGCGGCGGGTTGTATATCCCGGATACCGCGAAGGAGAAGCCGCAGCAGGGTGAGGTAGTCGCGGTCGGGCCCGGCAAGGTGGGCGATGACGGCACGCGGATCGACCCGGAGGTCAAGGTTGGTGATCGGGTACTGTACGGGAAGTACAGCGGCACCGAGGTGACGCTGGACGACGCGCAGTACCTGATCCTGCGGGAATCGGACGTTCTGGCGGTGATCGGCTGAGCGATCGATCGCCAGCACGACCGTGGGTGAAGCGACAACCTGTTGATTCGAACCTCTGGAGGAGGAGCCAATATGGCGGCGAAGGAGCTGGTATTCGACACCGAGGCGCGTTCCGCGCTGAAGAAGGGTGTGGACAAGCTGGCGGACGCGGTGAAGGTGACGCTGGGTCCGAAGGGTCGGAACGTGGTGATCGATCGGAAGTTCGGTTCTCCGACGATCACCAAGGACGGCGTGTCGGTCGCGAAGGAAGTCGAACTCGAGGACGCGATTGAGAACATGGGCGCGCAGATGGTGAAAGAGGTCGCCACCAAGACGAGCGATCTGGCCGGTGACGGCACCACCACCGCGACCGTCCTGGCGCAGGCGATCTATCGCGAAGGTCTGAAGAACGTGACGGCGGGCGCGAACCCGATGTCGCTGAAGCGCGGGATCGACAAGGCCGTCGACAAGGTCATCGGAGAGCTGAAGAGCTTCTCGCAGGAGACGGCGGGCAAGAAGGAGATCGCGCAGGTCGGGACGATCTCGGCGAACAACGACGAAGAGATCGGCAACCTGATCGCCGACGCGATGGAGAAGGTTGGCAAGGACGGGGTGATCACGGTCGAGGAGGCGAAGGGCCTCGAGACGACGCTGGAGACGGTCGAGGGCATGCAGTTCGACCGGGGCTACGTGTCGCCGTACTTCGTGACCGATCCGGACCGGATGGAAGCGGTGCTCGAGGACGCGATGATCCTCATCCACGACAAGAAGGTGTCGACGATGAAGGATCTGCTGCCCATCCTGGAGAAGGTGGCGCAGCAGGGTCGTCCGCTGCTCATCATCGCCGAGGACGTCGAGGGCGAGGCGCTCGCCACGCTGGTGGTGAACAAGCTTCGCGGCACGTTGAAGGTCGCGGCCGTGAAGGCCCCGGGCTTCGGGGACCGCCGCAAGGCGATGCTGCAGGACCTGGCGGTGCTCACCGGCGGTCAGGTGATCTCCGAGGAAGTCGGGTTCAAGCTGGAGAACGCCGTGCTCTCGGATCTGGGCAAGGCGAAGCGGGTCGTGATCGACAAGGACAACACGACCGTCGTCGACGGGGCGGGGGAACAGGACGCGATCCAGGGGCGGATCAAGGAGATCCGTTCGGCGATCGACAAGTCCACCAGCGACTACGACCGTGAGAAGCTGCAGGAGCGGCTCGCCAAGCTCGCCGGTGGTGTGGCGGTGATCAACGTGGGTGCCGCGACCGAGACGGAGATGAAGGAGAAGAAGGCCCGTGTCGAGGACGCGCTGCACGCGACCCGCGCGGCCGTGGAAGAGGGTATCGTCCCGGGTGGCGGGGTGGCGCTCCTCCGCGCGCAGAAGGCGCTCGCGTCCTTCAAGGTCGAGGACACCGATGAGCAGATCGGCGTGCGCATCGTGGAACGCGCGCTGGAGGAGCCGATCCGCCAGATCGTGGGGAACGCGGGTGTCGAGGGCTCGATCGTCGTCGAGAAGGTGCGTAACGCCGACAGCACCAACTACGGCTACAACGCGCGGACCGACGTCTATGAGGACCTCGTGGCCGCCGGCGTGATCGACCCGACGAAGGTGACGCGCACCGCGCTCCAGAACGCGGCGTCGATCGCGGGTCTCCTGCTCACGACGGAGGCGGTCGTGGTCGAGAAGCCGGAGAAGGAAAAGGCCGGTCCGGCGATGCCGGGCGGCGGCATGGGCGACATGTACTGATCGGTCGCGCCGCACCCTTCAAGGTCAGGGCCCCGTCCGGCATCGCCGGGCGGGGCCCTGACCCGTCCCGGGACCCCCATCTCGGAGATCCTTCCCGGATCCGTGCTCCCCGCGGGCCGCATCCGGTCCCGATGACGCCGTTCGTGTAGCGGCGAGAATCAGGGGAAGAGCGGCGGAAATCCTTGCGGGCTAGATAATCACTCGGTATCTGTTGGCGGTTCGTGTTCGGTATCGCGAGCGGTTTCCCGCCCATCGCGGTCGAAGGACGCGAATCACTTCCGCCATCGCCGGCGTGCCGGCGAAACGCTCCATTTCGCCGACGTTTCCGTTCCGGACGTTCCGGTCGGTCGTCCATCGTACGCCCCGAGGAGGTAAGCTCGTGAGAACTCCGATCGTCGTCGCCGTCCTTCTGCTGGCTGGAACTCAGTTGGTGGAAGCGCAGCAACCCATCAGTTCGGCGTTCGAACCCCGGCCCATGCCGCGAAACGTGCTTGGCGGCGTTCCGCTGTCCGAACAGGACAGTGTCGTGAACCTCATCGTGCAACGTCTGGATTTCGACGGCTACAAGGATCTGATCCGGGGGCTGACGCAGTTCGGAGACCGGATGCAGGGCTCCGGCCGGGACGCGGCGGCGAACGACTGGATCGAGGCGAAGCTTCGCGAGTGGGGCTATGAGACGGACCGGATCCAGTACGAGTATCAGGGATCGCCACGTGAGGAGGTGTACGCCACGAAGTGGGGGACGACGACCCCGGGCGAGATGTACATCATCAGTGGTCACATGGACGGCCGCGGCGGCGGCGAAGGCGCCAACGACAACGCTTCCGGCACGGCGCTCGTCATGGAACTCGCCCGTGTGCTCTCGGCACCCGACGTCCAGACGGACCGGTCGATCCGGTTCGCGCTCTGGAACAACGAAGAGACCGGGCTGAACGGCGCGCGCGCGTACATCGAGCAACGTCAGGCCCTCCAGGGGATCGAAGAGCCGGCCGGCTCGGGCAGGTATCCGGAGCCGCGGTGGCTGGGGAACATCCAGCACGACAAGGTGCTGTTCGACCACGGCAATCCGGTTCAGTACGGCCAGGTGCTCAACGCCGACGTGGATGTCGAGTACCAGCTCAACTCCCGGATGTGGGAAGAGTCGTCGCGGCTGGCCGTGGCCATGATCAACGCCAACCGGAAGTACGCGACGGACTATCCGGCCGCGATGAGCAACGCGATGTCCAATACGGATTCGACACCGTTCATGGATATCATTCCGGCCATCAGCGTGCGTGAGAACCGCCGTCTCTTCGAGATCGGCCGGGGCTCGGATCCGCACTGGCACCAGGCGAACGACCTCTACGTCAGCTATTCGGACCTCGATTTCCGCCTCGGTTTCAACGCCGCTCAGACGACACTCGGCGCGACGGCGGAATTGACGGGAGCAACGATCGTGTCGGAGGACCGCTAGCCGCCCGGTCGCCGGGCGGGCGGTCCACCGGTTCGGGGATCCGACCCGTCGCGTTCCTGATCACGACGGGTCGCCGATCCCGCTCGCGACAGCCACCTCTCTCACCGAGACGTGGACCGCGCTGAAGCGGGAACGGGCGGTCGAGCTCTGGCTGGAATCGCGTCGTCTCGGCGACCTCTGGCGCTGGGTCGAGGCCGGGACCCCGGGGGAAATGGAGGACGTCTCCGACCGCATCCGTCTCTGTTTTCCCGTCGCGACGAGCGAGCTGCAGACGAACCCGAACATTCCGCTCGACTACGAGAGCCCGCGCAACCCGCTTTTCAGCGGCTGAGAAGTCTCGGGCGCGACAACGAGAAAGCGCCCTTCCGCCGAGCGGAGGGGCGCCTCGTTTCCCGCGACCTCATCACCGTTCCCCGGCCTTGCGGCACCGCCGAGTGAAACAATATTGTTGGGGGCTTGCCGAACGTACGCGAATCCCCGGACGCATGATGCGCATCGAGGCCATCGGGAGCATGACGGGCACGTCCGTTGGTACCGGCACCCACCGCCGGCGGTGACGGGCGGTCTCGCACACGGTAAACTTTCCAGGTGATCCGGCGCGGCCACTCGAAACGAGGAGCCGCGCTTTCTATTTGGCGACCGGTCGGATGCCGGCGCGCACGATGAAAAGGACGAGGAGACCGAGCATGACGTCAATCGCCCCAGCGGACGGCCAGGTGCGCGTCACATTGCCGGACGGGTCCGAACGGGAGTACCCGCGAGGCGTGACGATCCGGCAGGTGGCGGAATCGATCGGTTCCCGGCTCGCCAAGGCCGCCCTGGCCGGCAGGATCGATGGCCGTATCGTGGACCTGGCCCGGCCGCTCGAGGAGGACGCGAACGTTCAGATCCTCACCGAGCGCGACGGGGAAGCGCTCGACGTGCTCCGACATTCCGCCGCACACATCCTCGCGACCGCCGTCCGGCGTGTACGACCCGAGGCGAAGATCGGCTTCGGTCCCGCGATCGAGGACGGTTTCTACTATGACTTCGAGGTGAGCGAACCGTTCACATCCGAGGAACTCGAACGGATCGAGGAGGAGATGGCGGCGGTCGCGAAGGGCGACGATCCGTTCGAGCGCGAGGTGGTCGACCGCGCGCGGGCGCGCCAGCTCTTCTCCGACGATCCGCTGAAGCTCGAGCGCCTGGAGGAACTGGCCGATGACGAGGTGATCACCGTCTACCGGAACGGTCCGTTCCTGGACCTGTGCCGGGGCCCGCATCTTCCGTCGACCGGGCGACTGAAGCATTTCAGGCTCCTGAACACGGCGGCGGCGTACTGGCGCGGCGACTCCAACCGACAGACGCTGCACCGCATCTACGGTACGGCCTGGTTCACCCGAGAGGAGCTGGACGCCTACGTCCATCGTCTGGAAGAGGCGAAGAAGCGGGATCACCGGAGGCTCGGCCGCGAGCTGGATCTCTTCTTCTTCCATCCGTACGCGCCGGGATCCGCGTTCTGGACGAATCGCGGTACGATCATCTACCAGTCACTCGTCGACTGGATGAACAGCGTCCTGCCGCGCAACGGCTACGACGTGGTGAAGACGCCGCTCCTCTTCAACAAGGGTCTCTGGGAGATCTCGGGGCACTGGGGCAAGTACCGCGAGAACATGTTCCTCGTGCTCGACAACGAGACCCGCGAACATGATTTCTCCCTGAAGCCGATGAACTGCCCATCGCACCACGTGATGTTCGCGGCGAAGAAGCGATCCTACCGCGACCTTCCGATCCGCTACGCCACGCAGGATGTGCTGCACCGGAACGAACTCTCCGGCGCGTTGAGCGGTCTGACCCGTGTGCGTCAGTTCCAGCAGGACGACGCGCACGCCTATCTCGCGGAGTCGCAGGTCGCCGATGAGGTGAGGCGGATGACCGAGTTGCTGAACCATTTCTACGGCGCGCTCGGCCTGGAGTACACGGCGAAGTTCGCCACCCGGCCCGAAGTCCGGATCGGTTCGGACGAGATGTGGGACCGCGCCGAGGCGACCCTTCGCTCCGCCCTCGACGAGACCGGGATCGCTTACGAACTGAAGGCCGGGGACGGCGCGTTCTACGGCCCGAAGATCGACTTCGACGTGTCAGACTCGATCGGTCGGAAATGGCAGCTGGGTACGATCCAGCTGGATTACGCGGCGGCGGAGCGGTTCGACCTTTCCTACGTGGGGGAGGACAATCGCGAGCACCGGCCCGTCGTCATCCACCGCGCGATCTTCGGCTCGTTCGAGCGTTTCATCGCCATCCTGATCGAGCATTTCGCCGGCGCGTTCCCGGTATGGCTCTCGCCCGTCCAGGTGGTGGTGCTGCCGATCTCCGACGACCAGAACGAGAGTGCCCGCGCGTTCGTGGGCCAGCTGGAAGCGGCGGGGATCCGGGCGGAACTCGACGACCGGAGCGAGACGCTGAACTACAAGATCCGGGAAGCGGAGACGGGCAAGGTCCCGTACATGGCCGTGATCGGCGGGCGCGAGGCCGAGTCGGGTACGGCGGCGGTACGGGTCCGCGGCGCGGGAAGGAAGCAGCAGGTGATGGATCGGGAGGAAGTCACGCGGCTCGTGCGCGAGCAGATCGAATCGAAGAGCCTGAAGGTGGGTTTCGAAGAGACGTGACGGTCCCGTCGCGGTTTCGCCATCGAGGTCTCGCCGTCGAGGTCAACCTTGACCGAACGGGGTTGCGCCGCCTATATTCGCCGGACAATCAGGCAAGCGGAGGCGCTCGCGCCCCCCACCTTTCGGCTCGCTTGGCGACGCCGCCGGGTCTCCATGAGTGTCGCGCGGTCGTCTCCTTGCGGGGGGAATGATCGGGGCGACAAGGTGAGGCCCGTTGAAAAGCGGGCTTTTTTTGTTCCTGAACCATTAGACGGGAGAGCGCTGCTATCAACGAGCGAACACGAGTCAACCAGCAGATCCGGATCAGTCCGGTACGGGTGATCGACCAGGAAGGCAACCAGGCCGGCATCCTGCCGATCGAGAAGGCTCTGGAGATGGCCGAGGCGTTGGGGCTCGATCTCGTCGAGGTCGCGCCGATGGCTCGCCCTCCGGTATGCCGGATCATGGACTACGGGAAGTTTCGCTACGAAGAGCAGCGCAAAGCGAGAGAGGCCAGGAAGAAGCAGCACCGGGTGGACCTGAAGGAGGTCAAGCTGCGGCCGGGGATCGAGGACCACGACTTTGACTTCAAGGCGCGCCACGCGCGCCGGTTCCTCGAGGAAGGGAACAAGGTCAAGGTGACGATGATGTTCCGCGGCCGGCAGATGGCGCATCCGGAAATCGGGCGCGAAGTGCTCGAGCGGATGGTACAGGAAGTCGCCGACGTGGGGAAGATGGAGTCGGCGCCAGCGATGGAGGCGCGCGCCATGACGATGGTGCTCGCGCCACTCAAATAGAACCGATCAGGAACGTTCGCCGGATCCGCCGGCTTCCGGGAAAGACAAGGAGGGTGAGGGAATCATGCCGAAGATGAAATCGCACCGTGGTGCGGCCAAGCGGTTCAGGAAGACGGGAACGGGGCGGCTCAAGCGCGGACACGCGTACACCAGCCACATCCTCACGAAGAAGTCGCCGAAGCGGAAGCGGCAGCTGCGGAAGCAGGTGCTGGTCGCGAAGGTGGACGAGAAGCGCGTGAAGCGGCTGCTCGCGAGCTGAGAATCGGGTTCCCGTCCACCTTCAACCGTCGGAATAGACCATGCCACGCGTAAGCACGAACGTCGCGCGCCTGAAGCGCAAGAACAAGATCCTCAAGTCCGCGAAGGGTTACTTCGGCCGGCGCAAGAACCTGTACAAGACGGCGAAGGAAGCCGTCGAGCGCGGGTGGAGCTACAGTTATCGCGACCGGAAGAACCGCAAGCGGGACTTCCGCCGGCTCTGGATCGTCCGGATCAACGCGGCCGCGCGCCTGAACGATCTTTCCTATTCGAGGTTCATGAACGGGCTCAAGCTCGCCGGAATCGAGATCGATCGAAAGGTGCTGGCCGACCTCGCGATTCGCGATCCGGAAGCATTCGCGCGACTCGCGGAAGAGGCCCGGGCGAAGCTCGGCTGAGCACACCGTTCTCGTGACGTTTCGAGGCGCCGAAGGAGTTTCCTCCTCCGGCGCCTCGTCATTGGCGGGGATCGCCGAACACCGGCGGTGGCGCGCCTTAGGTCTGGCCAACCGGTGCCGGCTGGCACAAATTGGACGACCCTGGAGTGAACGTCGCGAAGCGGCCGGAACGCCGTATCCAACGTCGAAAAGCGAGCGTATGTCGAGCGATCTGCTGGAGGCCCTGGGCCGCATCGAGCGCGATGGGAAGGACGCGATCGAACGAGCGGACGGGGCGGAGGAGCTGGAAAGAGCACGGGTGGAATGGATCGGGCGGAAGGGCAGGCTGACGTCGGTGTTGCGTGGGCTGGGCCAACTCGCGCCCGAGGACCGACGATCGGTGGGCGCGGAAGCGAACCGCGTGAAGGAAGTGCTCAACGAGATCCTCAACGAACGTGAGGATCTGGCGCGTCGCCGGTCGGCGATCAGCGAGCGGGTCGACCTGACGATGCCGGGGCGGGAACGCTGGCGTGGCGGCGTTCACCCGGTCACCCGCGTGGTCGACGAAATCTGTGACATCTTCCAGGGTCTGGGCTTCACCCGTATCGCGGGTCCCGAAGTCGAAACCGTCGAATACAACTTCACCCGACTGAACACCCCGCTCGACCATCCGGCGGCGGATATGCACGACACCTTCTACCTCGCCGATGGCGTGGTGCTGCGCACCCATACGTCACCGGTGCAGGCGAGGGTGATGGAGGCGTTCAATCCCCCGGTGCGGGTGGTGGTTCCAGGCACCGTCTACCGGCGGGATCCCTTCGACGCGTCACACGCCCCCGCCTTCGAGCAGCTGGAGGGGCTCGCGGTGGACGAGGATATCACTTTCGTCGACCTGAAGGCGACGATCTCGGAATTCGCGCGGCGACTCTTCGGGCCCGAGACCCGGACCCGCTTCCGGCCCTCGTTCTTCCCTTTCACCGAGCCTTCCGCCGAGGTCGATGTGTCGTGCCAGCTCTGCGGCGGCCCGGGGTGCAGCGCCTGCAAGCGGACGGGATGGATGGAGATCATGGGCGCGGGGATGGTCGATCCGGCCGTTTTCGAGGCGGTCGGCTACGATCCCGAGCGGTATTCGGGGTTCGCCTTCGGGATGGGGCCGGCGCGCATCGCGATGCAGCGATATCGGATTCCGGATATCCGTCTGCTTTACGAGAACGACGCGCGGTTCCTCGAACAGTTCGTCGGATGAGGAGGAACATCGTGGTGAACGGGTTCGGAGGGCGTGGCGTGCGCATGTACGGGATGAGATACATTCGCGGCGATCGGCATGAGACCGTCGGTCCGGCCCGATGAATATCTCCTACCGGTGGTTGCGGGAAGTCGCGCCGACGATCGAGGGAACGCCGTCCGAGCTGGCGATCCGGCTGGGCATGCTGGGCGCGCCGGTGGACGAGCTGACGGACCTCGCGGCCGAACTCGGTGACATCGTGATCGGGCGGATCGAAGAGGTCCATCCCCATCCGGACGCGGACCGGCTCCGAGTGTGCGAAGTGAACGCCGGAGGCGAGCTTCTGCGGGTCGTGTGCGGAGCCCCGAACGCCACGGCGGGCAGGTACTATCCCTTCGCGCCCATCGGCGCGATGCTCCCCGGAGGAATGAAGATCCGCAAGGCGAAGCTGCGCGGGGTGGCCTCCGAGGGGATGCTCTGCTCCGCGCGCGAGCTCGGATTGGGACGTGACCATACCGGGATCCTGGAGCTGGCGGGCGAGTGGGAGCCAGGGTCGAGTTTCGTCGACCAGGTGGGCCTGAACGACTCGCGGCTGGTGCTGGACGTCACGCCGAACCGGTCGGACCTTCTTTCGCACGTCGGCGTCGCGCGTGAACTCGCGCCCGGCGGAGTCGCGGACATCCGGCTGAGCCCGTTCTCGGGTACGGCGCCCGTGGTCCGATACGTCGCGGCGGAGGCCGGTGCCGACTCGGGTGCGTTCCCGATCACGATCGAGGATCCGGCGGGTTGCTCGCGTTATCTGGCGGCGATCATCGAAGGGGTGACGGTCGGTTCATCACCCGAGTGGCTGGCGACTCGACTCCGGGCGATCGGTGTGCGCCCGATCAACAACGTCGTGGACGCGACCAATTACGTCCTCCACGAGCTGGGCCAGCCGCTGCACGCGTTCGACCTCGATCGGCTGGCGGGCCCGGAAATCCGGGTGCGCCGCGCGCGCGCCGGGGAGTCGATCCGCACGCTGGACGGGATCGACCGGACGCTGGGTCCGTCGATGTTGGTGATCGCCGACCGTGACCGGCCCATCGGGCTCGCGGGCGTGATGGGCGGGGAGGAGAGCGAGGTGACCGGCGGCACCACCCGTATCCTCGTCGAATGCGCGCACTTCGACCCGCTCGTGACACGGCGGATGGCACGCGCCGTCGGGCTCTCGACCGATGCGTCGTACCGGTTCGAGCGGGGTGTGGATCCTGACGGGATGACGACCGCACTCGAGCGTGTGATCGACCTGATCCTCTCCATCGCGGGCGGCTCGGTGGAAGGCCGGGTGACGGACGCGCGTATGGACGGGGGGGGGCGCGTGGCGCTCATCGTTCGCCCCGAGAGGGTTCGCCGCGTCCTGGGGGTCGAGATCGAGACCGCCGAGATCGATGAACTGTTGACTCCGATCGGCTTTTCGGTGACGGAGAGTCAGGGCACGGCGGTGGCTGTCGAGGTGCCTGGTTACCGTCCGGACGTGACGCGCGAAGTCGACGTGATCGAGGAGATCGCGCGTCGCCGCGGTTACGACAGTTTCGGCGCGGACCTGGCGGCGTTCCGGCCGAGCGCGGTTCCCACCGACCCGATCGTCGAGGTCGAGCACCGGGTCAACCGGTTCTTCACGGAACGCGGCTTTCTGGAGGCGAGAACGGCGGCCTTCGCGCCAGCCGACGCGGCGCGTGTCGCGTTGTTGAATCCGCTCTCCGCCGAAGAGAGCCACCTGCGCGACGATCTCGTCTCCGGGCTGATCCTCCGCGTGCGCCATAACTGGGCGCACGGGGTGCGCGCGGTCCGGCTGTACGAGGTCGGCACGGTGTTTTCCTCGTCGGGATCGCCGGTTCCGCACGAAGAGATGAGGGTCGCGGCGATCTTCACGGGACCGAGCCGGCCCCCGCACTGGAGCGATGAGGTCAGCGTGTTCGACCTCTGGGACCTGAAAGGGATTCTTGGTGAGGCGGGCGAGTCGCTCGCCGGACGGGTACGGGTGGTGCCGGACGAGGCCGACACGGGTTCCCCGTTCGAGGCGGCGGAGAGCTTCGCGGTGATCCTGGGGGACGACACGCGGATCGGGAGCGGTGGTCGGGTTCGGGCCGAGTCTCTCGACGCGCCGAACTGGGCCGATCCGGTCTGGGCGCTGGAGCTGGCGTTGGGGGGGTATGACCGGCCGAGGGTCCGCCCCGCCGTCGAGCCGCCGTCGTTCCCTCCGGTGGATCGCGATCTGGCGCTCCTCGTTCCTGACGGTGTATCCGCGGCGGAGGTGGAAGAATCGTTACGCTCGAACGGAGGCGAGCTCCTCGAAGAACTGGCCCCGTTCGACGTGTACCGCGGAGAAGGCCTCGCTCCGGGGATGCGCGGCATCGCGTGGAGACTCCGTTTCCGGCATCCGGAGCGGACGCTCACCGACGCCGATGTCGATGTCCCGGTGAAACGGATCCTCGTACGACTGGAGGAACTGGGTGTCCACCGCCGCTAGAAGAGGTACAAAGAACTTTCCTCCCGAGTGGGCCCGCCTCGAGCGTGCCACCGAAGAGGGGACCGGGCTCCTGATCCGTTGGGTACAGCGGGCGCGGGCCGCCGAGGAAGAGGTGGAGCGCCTCCGTCGGGCACTCGACGAGCTGGGGGAGAGCCGTTCCGCGCCGTCGACGGACGACGTGCGGGAGATACGGCGGCTGAAGGCGGAGAACGCCGCGTTGCGCGGCCGGATGCAGCAGGCTCGCAAGAGGGTTTCGGGGCTGATGCAGCGACTCGTGTCGCTGGGGGTCGAGCCATGAGTGAGCGGTCGCCGGCGCGACGTAGCGTCACCGTGGAGATCGCGGGGGAGCGGCACGTTCTGCGCTCGGACGCATCTCCCGAACATACGGAGAGCGTGGCGGCCCACGTGGATTCGACGATCCGCGCGCTCAGCCTCGGGAACGTGCTCGAGCCCCATCGTGCCGCCATCCTGGCGGCGCTCACCGTGACCAACGATTTCTTCCGGGAACGCGACCAGCGAAGGACGCTCGAGGCGGACCTGTCGCGGGTTCGGGACGAACTGGCTCGCGCGCGGGAGGAGCACCAGGAAGCGATGCTCGAGCTGCGGGCGTTGCGCGAGGAGATCGTGCGCCGCTCCTCGCGCCTGGCGTACCTGCTGGAGCGCGCCGCCGAGGCCGCCGATCCAGAGGATGAAGGGCCGACGCCGGCACCCGCGCGCGCCGTGAAGGCATCGACTCCAAGTTCCAAGCGGTGATCGGGTTGCGCGGTTCCACCGAGTGACTCTATGTTGCTCTTGCCGTCATCCCGCCCCGCGCACTCGCCCGAACGCCGCGTCAGGCTTCCGATCCGAATCAGATCGTTCTCGTCGAATCCGAACAGCGACGGAACAACGGTCGAATCGACCTTTAACGACAGCGTCACGGGAAGGGTCCGGGGGTCTTCGTGAAACGGGTCACCCGACCCTCGGGTCGTGGCGAATAGAACAATCCTATGGAACTATTGCTGACCGCTCTCGTGGCGGGAGTCGTGGCCAGCGTCGCCGGTTTTCTCGGCGGACGGGCGGCCGAGCGTGGCCGTCTGCGGCGTGCCCGGGGCACGGCGGAAGAGGAGGCCGCGCGGATCCGCGCCGACGCCGAGCACGACGCCGAGAATCTGCGCAAGGCCGAGATCCTGGCGGGAAAAGAAGAGGCGTTTCGCGCGAAAGAGGAGTGGGAGCGAGAAGAGGCCCGGCGTCGGGATGACGTCGAGCGTATCGAGCGGCGGGTGCAGGAGCGCCAGGAGTTGCTCGACCGCCAGTTCGTGGCGCTCGACGATCGGGTCCAGACCCAGGCCAGGCGATCCGAGGCGGTGGCGGCGCGGGAGCAGGCGCTGGGTGGCCTGGAAGAGGAGCTGGGCCAACGCGCCGCCGCCATCCAGCAGCGGCTCGAGTCGCTCGCGGGACTGAGCGCCGATGAGGCCAAACGACAGCTCGTGCAGGGGCTCGAAGAGGAGGCCCGCGCCGCCGCCGCGCAGAGGCTGCGAGAGATCAAGGAAGAGGCGCGGCGGGACGCGGATCGCGAGGCGAAGAAGATCATCTCCCTCGCCATCCAGCGAATCGCGGCCGATCACACGGCGGAAAGCACGGTCTCGGTCGTGGCGCTTCCGTCGGACGAGATGAAGGGGCGCATCATCGGCCGCGAAGGTCGGAACATCCGCGCCTTCGAGCAGGCGACGGGGATCGACGTCATCATCGACGACACGCCCGAGGCGGTGGTGCTCTCCGGCTTCGATCCGATCCGCCGGGAGACGGCGCGAATCGCGCTCGAGAAATTGGTGGCGGATGGCCGCATCCATCCGGGTCGCATCGACGACGTGGTGGCCAAGAGCCGCAAGGAAGTCGAGAACGGCATGCGGGAGGCGGCGGAGGAGGTACTCTATGAACTCGGCCTCCACGGGCTTCACCCCGAACTGATCAAGGTGCTCGGGCGGCTGAAGTTCCGCACGTCGTACGGTCAGAACCAGCTGCTCCACTCGAAGGAAGTCGCGCTCCTCGCCGGAAACATGGCGGCGGAGATGGGATTCGACTTCACGATGGCCAAGCGGATGGGTCTGCTGCACGATGTCGGCAAGGGGCTCACCCACGAGCATGAGGGAACACACGTCGAGCTCGGCTACCAGCTCTGCAAGAAGTACGGGGAGCCGGACCAGGTGTTGAACGCGATCCGCGCGCACCACGACGAGGAGCCGCACCGCTATCCGGAGACGTTCCTGGTGACCGCCGCCGACGCGATATCCGGGTCACGGCCCGGCGCCCGGCGAGAGAACTTCGAGACCTACGTGAAACGGCTCGAGCGACTCGAGGAGATCGCGACCTCGTTCCCCGGGGTGGAGCGGTGTTTCGCGATCCAGGCGGGTCGGGAGCTGCGCATTCTCGTGACACCCGAAGAGGTGTCTGACGAGGAGATGGCGCGGTTGA
Source organism: uncultured Gemmatimonas sp. (assembly GCA_964634395.1). Lineage (GTDB taxonomy): Bacteria > Gemmatimonadota > Gemmatimonadetes > Longimicrobiales > Longimicrobiaceae > WHSP01. The sequence goes on from CAZWJE010000028.1 coordinate 26,232, forward strand.
GCGAAGAGACGGCGCGGCGGATCGAGCAGGAACTCCAGTATCCCGGCCAGATCAAGGTCGTCGTCGTACGCGAGACGCGGGCGGTGGATTTCGCGCGGTAATCAGCGGTAATCAAGCGCTTTTTCAACGCGAAGACGCGAAGTTCTTACTGGATGACGCAAAGGACCCCGGACTCGATCAGCCCCGGGGTTCTTTGCGTCTTTCCGTCCACTTTGCGTCTTCGCGTTGAAAAAAAGGCGCGCGGCAACGATCTTCCCGCCCATGCGGATTCTATTTGTGGCTGACGTGATCGGCGGCCCCGGGCGCAAGGTCGCCAAGGGGCTATTGGGTCTTCTCCGGAAGGACTACGCGGCGGACGCCGTGATCCTCAACGGCGAGAACGCCGCGGGCGGGTTCGGGATCACGCCCGACGCGGTCGCCGAGTTCTTCGCGATGGGGGTGGATGTCATCACCACCGGAAACCACGTGTGGGACAAGCGCGAGATCCTCCCGCTCCTCGACAAGGAACCCAGGCTGCTCCGGCCGGCGAATTTCCCCGAGGGCAATCCGGGTCGCGGGGTGACCACGGTATCGATCGGCCCGATCCGGCTCGCGGTGATCAACCTGCAGGGCCGTGTCTACATGACCCCGATCGACGATCCGTTCCGCATGGCGGATGAACTCGTCAAGGGCCTGTCAGATGAGGCCGACGTGATCGTGGTGGATTTCCACGCGGAAGCGACCTCGGAGAAACAGGCCATGGGGCACTGGCTGGATGGGCGTGTGGCGGCCGTCGTGGGGACGCACACTCATGTGCAGACCGCCGACGAGCGGATTCTTCCCCGGGGTACCGCGTACATCACGGACCTGGGTCTGACCGGCTCGCTCGGTGGAATCATCGGGATGAAGCCGGAGATCTCGCTCCAGCGTCAGCTTCTCCAGGCGAGGGGCGAACGCATGCAGCCGGCGGATACCGACCTGCACCTGCAGGGTGTGGTGGTGGTCGTGGATGAAGCGACGGGAGAGGCCCGTTCGATCGAGCGGGTCAGCGTGCCGTACGCACGAGCGCTCGAGGGGGCTTTCGGGAAACTGTAGGACGCCTCCCGAGCATGAAGCATCGGGAGGAGCGGCGGGCGGAGTGAAGGATCCAATCAGTCACGCGCCGATTCAGGCGCGACACGTGAACCAGGTACCGGACGCGATGGCTCGGGTAATCAACGGAACGGAGATCAGCAGGGAGATGCGGGCGGAGATCGCGGCGGGGGTCGCCGAACTCCGGGGCGCCGGGATCGTGCCGGGTCTGGCCGTGGTGCTGGTGGGCTCCGACGAGGCGAGCGAAGTCTACGTGCGGATGAAAGCCCGCGCCTGCGAGCGCGCCGGCATGATGAGTCGCACCGTGCAGCTCCCCGCCGACGTTGGCGAGGACGAACTCTTCGGGGTGATCGACGGGTTGAACGCCGACCCGGCGGTCCACGGCATCCTCGTCCAGCTGCCGCTTCCCGGGCACCTCCCCTACAAGGTGGTCCTCGAGCGCGTCCATCCGGACAAGGACGTCGACGGCTTCCATCCGCTGAACGCGGGTCGGGCGTTCGTGGGTGATCCTCGCGGCTTCATCCCCGCCACACCGGCCGGGATCCTGGAGATCCTGCGTCGCGAATCGGTCCCGACGCGGGGCCGTCACGTGGTGATCGTCGGCCGCAGCCTGATCGTGAGCAAGCCTCTCGCGTCTCTGCTGATGGCGCCCGGTCCCGACGCCACCGTCACGCTGACTCACAAGCATACCGTCGACCTGGCATCGCATACGCGGGTGGCGGACATCCTGATCGTCGCGGTGGGCAAGCCGGGGTTGATCACGCGGGACATGGTGAAGCCGGGCGCGGTGGTGATCGACGTGGGCACCACGCGGGTGGCGGATCCGTCGATGCCGGAAGGATACCGGATCGTGGGCGACGTGGATTTCGCCGGGGTGTCCGAGGTCGCCGAGGCGATCACGCCGGTTCCCGGGGGTGTCGGGCCGATGACGATCACCCTGTTGCTCGCGAATACCCTGGCGGCGGCCCGGCGGAGGCGGGAAGCACTGAAGGGCTAGCTCACGAGGCGGCGAGAGCGAAACGGAAGTCATGGGGTATCAAGAGGTTGGGCGTCGCGGCCGCGGATGAGAGAAAGCGGGTAATGGGCAAGGATCTCTTCACATCGGCGGAGGAAGCGCGGGAGCGAGCGTCGAGCGCCGCGAATCGCGTGGCGGGGGCGACGATCGCGGAACTCGCGGGGCTCGCGTCCCCCCGGATCGCGCGGGCGAGACCGGGCGAGGAGTGGACGGTCTCGGAGGTGAACTCCGCCGCCCGGGAACTGGTCGAGGGGGTGTTCCCCCCGCTCTGGGTCACCGGGGAGATCGCGAACTTCACACGCGCTCGATCGGGGCACTGTTATTTCACCCTGCGTGACGAGACGTCGCAGTTGCGGTGCGTCATGTGGCGCGACGACGCGGCGCGCCTGCCGACGACCCCGGCGGACGGGATGGCGGTGCGCGGTTTCGGTCGGCTCACGATCTACCCGGCGCGCGGAGAGTTCCAGCTGACGGTGACCGCTCTTGAGGGTGAGGGCGAGGGTCTCTGGAAGCTGGCGCTGGAGCGGCTGCGGAAGAAGCTGGAAGCGGAAGGGCTGACCGCGCCGGGACGAAAGCGGGCGATCCCCCGGCATCCCCAGGTCGTCGGCGTCGTCACCTCGGCGAGCGGCGCGGTCTTCCACGACATCGTCAACGTCGTCCGGCGGAGGGCGCCGTGGACGCGGGTCGTGCTCGCGGCGTGCCGGGTGCAGGGCGAGGGGGCCGCCGCCGAGATCGCCGCCGCGATCCGCCGTGTCGTCGACGCGGGGATCGCGGACGTGCTGATCGTGGGACGGGGCGGCGGGTCGGTCGAGGATCTCTGGGCGTTCAACGAGGAAGCCGTCGCGCGCGCGATCGCCGAGTGCCCGATCCCGGTGATTTCGGCGGTCGGCCACGAGACCGACGTCACGATCGCGGATCTGGTCGCGGATCTGCGTGCGCCGACACCCTCGGCGGCGGCGGAAGCCGCGGTGCCGGACCGGGTGGAACTCGCCCGCTCGCTCGCGCGTGACGCGTGGCGGCTGCGCGCGGCGATCGCCAGTCGACTCGCTGGCGCGCTCCAACGAGTACGTGATGCCGGGACGCGCCTCGCGCGGGCCGGGCGGATCCCGTTGACGGCGAAGCGCAACGAACTGCGGACCGCGGTTCGCCACCTCGAAGCGCTCTCTCCGCTCGCCGCGTTCGACCGCGGATACGCCGTTCCACTCCGCGCGGGGCGGATCCTGCGGGCGCGGGATGAGTTTCCGCCCGGTCTCGATTTCCAGCTTCGGGTTCGCGACGGCTCCGTGCCCTGCATCGTCGACCCGACGGCCGAAGCATCGGCCACCGCGGTTTCCTCCGGGCAGGATGAGACTCACAACTTCGACGATGATTCCGCCAATGGCTGAACGACAGACGCTGGAGGAAGCGTTCGACCGGCTGGAAGAGATCACCCGATCACTGGAAGGCGGGGAGATCGAGCTGGACCGATCGCTCGCCCTCTACGAGGAGGGGATCCGGCTGGTTCGACTCGCCGAGGAGGCGATCCGCGAGGCGGAGACCCGCATCGAGCGGCTGAACGAGGATGGCGGTCTGACCGAGCTGAAGCGGGTGGGGCCGACGCAGTGAGCGCGGAGCCGGGCGCGGTGGCGGAACCGACGGTGCTGGCGGCCGAGCGGCCGTGCATCGACGAGACGCTCGCGGGGATCGTCGCGACGGCGGTGCCGCGACTCGCGGAGCCGCTCCGCGCACCGGCCGAGTACGCCCTGGCGTCGGTCGGGAAGCGGATCCGTCCGACGCTCTGTGTGGCGGCCTGGCGCGCGGCGGCGTCGGCGACGCCCGGCTCGGCGCGACCCACGCCGACCGATCGCGCAAAGCCGTTGAGGGTCCCACCCGCCGTCTATCGCCTCGCGTGCGCCGTCGAACTCGTCCATACCTATTCGCTCATCCATGACGACCTGCCCTGCATGGACGATGACGATCTGCGACGGGGACGACCGACGGTCCATCGCGTTTTCGGCGAACAACGGGCGATCCTGGTCGGCGCGGCGCTGCTCCCGCTCGCGGTGGAGGTGTTCGCGGAGAGCGTCGGGGCCCTGGGGCTGAGCCCGAAGGTACGGGGCGAGATCTTCCGTGATCTGATGCGCGCCGCCGGCGCTGAAGGGATGGTCGGGGGGCAGTTGCTCGACCTGGAGGCGGAAGGACGTGACGTGGAGCCCGGTGAACTGGAACGGATCCACCGATTGAAGACGGGCGCGCTCCTCGTCGCGTCACTGCGTGTGGGCGCGACCGCCGGCGGCGCCGACGCGGCGCTCCTCGACGCGCTCAGTCGCTACGGTGAGGCGCTGGGGCTCGCGTTCCAGATCGCGGACGATCTCCTGGACGTCGAAGGATCCGCGTCAGACCTGGGGAAGACCTCGGGCCGTGACGAACTGCTTCAGAAGGCCTCCTATCCAGGTCTCCACGGGGTTGACGGCGCGCGCGCCATGGCGCGGCACCGGGTCGATGAAGCCATCCTCGCCGTCGAGCCGTATGGTCTGATGGACCTCGTCGAGGTCGCGGAGTACGTCCTCTCGCGCCGGGTCTGAGATGGAAGGGATCATCCGCTTCAACCCGCCACTCGTGCTGGCCGTGATCGCGATGACCACGGTACAGATCTTCAAGTTCCTGCTGAACTGGGTTCGCTATGGCCGGCCGGACTTCACGCGGCTGGTGGGAACGGGTGGGATGCCGTCGTCGCACGCGGCCTCCGTCACGGCTCTGAGCACGTCGGTCGGACTGGATGCGGGATGGAGATCGGCGCTCTTCGGAGTGACCGTATTCTTCTCGCTGGTGATCATGTACGACGCGACGGGAATCCGGCGCGCGACGGGGCGCCAGGCGCAGATCCTGAACCGCATGTTGGAGGAACTGCAGGAATACCATAAATTGGAGCCGGTTCGCCTCAAGGAACTGCTGGGGCACACGCCACTCGAAGTATTCGCCGGCGCGGCCTACGGGTGCCTCGTGGCGCTGCTGCTCACCCCCTGAGACTTTTCCGGAAACCAGGAGGACGCGGGTTGTCCCTTCTCGAATCGATCATGTCGCCGGCGGATGTCCGGGCGCTCCCCGAGGAGCGGCTACCGGACCTCGCGGCGGAAGTTCGCGAGCGCATTCTCGATGTCGTGTCCGCCCACAAGGGCGCTCATTTCGGCTCGAACCTGGGGACCGTCGAACTGACGGTCGCGCTGCATCGGGTCTTCGACACGCCGACGGATCGGCTCATCTGGGACGTGGGCCACCAGGCGTATCCCCATAAGATCCTCACCGGGCGGAACGAGGCGTTCCCGACGATCCGCAAAATGGGCGGGCTCTCGGGATTCCTCCGGCGCGACGAGTCCGAGTACGATACCTTCGGCGCGGGACACGGGGCCACGTCGATCTCGGCGGCGTGCGGGATCGCGGCCGCGCGAGACCTCCAGGGGAAGGACTTCGAGGTCGTCGCGGTGATCGGCGACGGGTCGATGACCTCCGGGCTCGCGTTCGAAGCGCTCAACAACGTCGGCGCGACCGATCGTGATCTCGTCGTCGTCCTGAACGACAACCAGATGGCGATCTCCCCCAACGTCGGGGCGATGCACACCTACCTGACGAGCTTCCGCACCCACCCGTTCTACAACCGGATCCGCGAGGAAGTGAAGAAGCTCATCCATTCGGCGCCGAAGATCGGGTCGATCGGGGAGCTGGTGCAGCATTTCGCGGTGCGCGTCGACGACGCGGTGAAGGGGATGTTCGTGCCGGGGATGATCTTCGAGGAGCTGGGCTTTCGCTACATCGGGCCGGTGGACGGCCACGACGTCGGGAAGCTCGTGGAGACGCTGCGGGGCGTCCGGCAGATGACCGGACCGAGGCTCGTGCACGTGCTGACGACCAAGGGGAAAGGGTTCGCGCCGGCCGAGGAGGATCAGGTGAAGTGGCATGCCGGCGGGGGGTTCGACAAACACACCGGGGTATCCTTGAAGCTTGGCGCGGGCAACTCGCCGCCACGCTACCAGACGGCGTTTGGCGAAGCGCTGACGGATCTGGGCCGTGAATACCCGAACATCGTCGCGATCACCGCCGCGATGGCGGAAGGGACGAGCACGAACCTCTTCGCCGCCGCCTTCCCGGATCGTTTTTTCGACGTCGGGATGGCCGAGGGACACGCGGTGACCTTCGCGGCCGGCATGGCCACCGAACGGGTGAAGCCCGTGGTCGCGATCTACTCCACGTTCCTCCAGCGCGCGTTCGACTCGATCGTGCACGACGTGGCGCTCCAGGACCTGCCGGTCCTCTTCTGCATGGACCGCGCGGGCCTCGCGGGCGACGATGGGCCGACACACCACGGCTGCCTCGACATCGCCTACCTGCTGCCCATCCCGGGAATGACGATCACCGCGCCGAAGGACGGTGAGGAGATGGTCGGACTGCTGCGGACGGGGATCGAGTGGGAGGAGGGTCCGTTCTCGATTCGCTGGCCGCGTGAAACGGTCCCGGCCGCCGTCCCGGCGACGGCGGAGATCCCCCCGGTCGAATACGGTACCTGGGAAATCCTCCGTGACGGGACCGATGTGGTGCTACTCGCCACTGGGACGATGGTCTTCCCCGCGGCGGAGGCCGCCAACCGGCTGGAACGCGCCGGGGTGAGCGTGGGCGTGGTGAACTGCCGGTTCATCAAGCCGCTCGACGAGGCGACGCTCCGCCGACTCTTTCCCGCGCACCGGCTCGCCGTGACGATCGAGGAAGGGACCGTGACGAACGGCTTCGGCGCCTTCGTGGGGCGGCGGATCACCGAGGAATGGCCGGCGGTCCGCGTGGTCTCGATGGGGTTGCCCGACGAGTTCGTGGCGCACGGAGAACGAAGTGAACTGCTCGCGCGGGTGGGGCTCACGGTGGCGGGCATCGAGGCGCGGGTCGCCTCGCTGACCGGTGTCGTCGGGCGCCGTCCGCTGCGAGAAACGGCCTGACGGAGATGCCGCCGGGGCCGCGCCCGCGACGCGTCGGGATCGTTGGTTATGCGCGCTACGACGCGCTCGAGGATACGCTCGAACGGCTGCTCGATTTCGCCAGCGGCGCGGAGATGGACGTCTTCCTCGAGCCCGGACTGATGCGCGGCGAGGGTCCGGCCCGGCCCCTCCTCCCGGAAGTCACTCCCACGCTCGACCTGCTCGTCACCCTCGGTGGGGACGGGACTCTCCTGCGCGGCGCGCGCATGGTCGCGCCGCACGGCATCCCCGTCCTGGGGATCAACCTGGGCCGGCTCGGCTTCCTCACCTCGATCAGCCCGGAGGAGATGGAGGACGGGTTGCGCGCGCTCCTGGACGCCCGCATCGAACTGGACCAGCGAATGGTGCTGCAGGTCGAAGCGCGGACCGCGCTGGGGCACAATCACGGTGAGTTCCTCGCGCTGAACGACGTGGTCCTCCACCGTGGTGGGGTGGCGAGGATGGTGCGCATGCGCATGCACGCCAACGGCGAGGAGGTCGCCACCTACAGCGCGGACGGGATCATCCTCTCGACGCCCACCGGATCCACCGCCTATTCCCTCTCCGCCGGCGGGCCGATCGTGGCGCCCGCCGTCGACTGCATCATCGCGACACCGATCTGCCCGCACACGCTCGCCGTCCGGCCGCTCGTGCTACCCGCGGCGGAAACGGTGACCGTCGAGGTGCTCTCACCCCAGGAAGAATTGATCCTCACGATCGATGGACAGCAGGCCGCGCGCCTCACGCCCGGTGACCGACTCGTCGTCTGCAGGGCCGAGGCGCCGCTACGGCTGGTGCGGTTCCCGGGCCAGACCTTCTTCTCGACATTGCGACGGAAGATGGCGTGGGGAGACCTCGAGGAGCGGGCGAAGCGCGAACTGTGAGGCCCTGATCGGGCACCACGAAGTGCGGTGGTCCCATCACGAACCCTCTCCGGACGGGACCGGGTTCGCGTCGATCTCCACTCCTGGCCGACGCGGGTTGCCCTTGAAACCGCGACCTCCTGACGGGCGTGGTCCCATTGAAACTCCGCGATCCTGAAGACGGGCATCGCCGCCGGCATTCCGGACGGACGCGATCCCCCGCATCCTGATCCAGCTGTACGTGATTCCCCCCAAACCATGGACGCGGATGAACACCATTGTTCAGGTGACCCGGTCGCTCGTGACCAATCTTTTCGTGCTTGTCGCGGCCCTGGTGGCGTGCGGAGCCCCCGCGGGCGCGAGCGCCCAGCAGCCCTACTTCCCGCCGAAAGGCGAATGGGAACGTCGCGCACCCGAACAACTTGGCCTGGACGCGGCGTTGATCCGCGAAGCGGTCGAGTTCGCGCGGGCGAGTGAATCGAATGCGCCGCGCGACCTCGCGCTCAACCACGTCCGCACCTTCGGTCGTGAGCCGTTCGGCGACGCGATCGGCCCGCTGAAGGAGCGAGGTGGACAGACAGGGATCATCGTTCATCGCGGCTACATCGTCGCCGAGTGGGGAGAACCCGATCGCGTCGATCCCACGTTCAGCGTGGCCAAGAGCTTTCTCTCCGCCACGATCGGCCTGGCCTGGGATCGCGGGCTGATCCGCGACGTCAACGACCTGGTCGCCCCGTACATGGCGCCCGTCGTCGTGCTCGGGCCGGGGCTCGCGAACATGAACGCCTCGCGGGAGGGGCTGGAACAGCAGGGGGTCTTCGAGCCCTTCACGGGCCCGCACAACTCGCGGATCACCTGGGATCACCTGCTGCGGCAGACGAGCAACTGGGAGGGGACGATCTGGGGGAAGCCCGACTGGGCGGATCGCCCCGCACAGGACGCGGACAGCTGGCTGAGCGAGGAGCGCGCGGGGCCGGGTGAGGTGTTCGAGTACAACGACACACGCGTGAACCTGCTCGCGCTCGCGGCGCTGAACGTCTGGAGGCGTCCGCTGCCCCAGGTCGCGAAGGAGTTCCTCTTCGATCCGATCGGGGCCTCGGACAGCTGGCGCTGGTTCGGCTACGACAACTCCTGGATCGTGCTCGACGGCGTGCCTGTCCAGTCGGTCAGTGGCGGCACACACTGGGGCGGGGGACTCTTCCTGAACGCCTTCGACCAGGCGCGCTTCGGCCTCCTGACGCTGCACCGCGGCCGCTGGGACGGGCGGCAGATCCTCTCCGACGAGTGGATTTCCATGGCGCTCACACCCACGCCCGTGCAGTCGAACTACGGCTTCATGAACTTCTACCTGAACCACGAAGGCCGACAGGTGCGGTCCGGTTCGCGGCAGGCGTTCGTCCACGTGGGGGCGGGAAACAACCTCATCTACGTCGACCCCGAGAACGACCTGGTGATCGTCGTTCGGTGGATCACCAACGCCGGGCTCAACGGGGTGGTGGAGCGGGTGCTGAGTGGAATAGCGAATAGCGAATAGCGAATAGTGAAGGGTGAAGGGTGAAGGGTGAAGGGTGAAGGGTGAAACGGGCGGGCGGGGACTGTTCGCGCTTGTCATCCCGAATACGGTGAGGCATCCGCACTTCCGGACCCAGGTGCAGATCCCTCACCGCGTTCGGGATGACTTCTACGCCGCGGGATGACTTTACCGACGGGAGGATCTGATCTGTCGCATGCTGGTGTCGAGGGGTCACGGCTCCTCCGCGCGGGGAGGAGGAGGTCGAGATCTTTACGATCAATAAGTAAACGCTTATGAATTATCCATGCCGAGTGTTGTCGAGGTCGAGGACAGAGTCTTCCAGGCGCTGGCGGACCCGAGTCGGCGGGCGATTTTCGAATCGCTGACGCGGGGGGAAGCCGCGGTGAAGGAGCTGACGGCGCGGTTCGAGATTTCGCAGCCCGCGGTTTCGCAGCACCTGGCGACGCTGAAGGATGCCGGCCTGGTGAGCGGCCGGCGCGAGGGAAGGCGTGTCTACTACCGGGTGGAGCCGGACGGGGTGAAACCGCTCATCGACTGGATCGCGCGGTATCGCGCCTTCTGGACGGATCGCCTGGGTCAGCTCGAACAGCTGCTGGAGAGGATGGAGGAATGAGTCTCGTCGACAGGACCGATCCCTCGCGGACGGATTCGATCGAGTTCGAATTCGAGCTTTCGCACTCGCCGGAGAAGGTATGGCGGGCGCTCACGGATCCCGCGTTGCTCGCGAAGTGGCTGTTGCCGGTGTCCGGGTTCGCGCTCGAACCGGGATCCGCCTTCACCTTTCAGGCGCCGCCTCAGCCCGAGTGGGACGGGAGGGTGGAGGGTCGACTGATCGAGGCGGATGTCGGTCGGAAGCTGAGTTACGCGTGGATCGTGGGCGAGATCGACACCGTGGTGACGTTCACGCTCGCCCCGACGCCGACGGGGACACACCTCTCGGTCGCGCAGACGGGATTCACGCCGGACCAGCGGCGGAATCGAGGTGGTGCCCGCTACGGCTGGAAGATGATGGGGGAGAAGCTCATCGGCCTGCTCGAAAGGAGCGCATGAACTGGAACCGATGGATCCGACAGTTTCACCGGTGGGTGTCGATCGTGTTCACGCTGGCGGTCGTGGCGAACTTCGTCGCGATCGGGCTGGGCGGAGGTGAAGCGCCGCCGGACCTGGTGACGTATTCGCCACTTCCACCGCTCTTCCTGCTCCTCTTCAGCGGGCTGTATCTGTTCGTCCTGCCGTACCTCTCCAGGCGACGGGGGCCGGCCGCGGGGCAGGGATGACCCACGGTACGGCTCAGAAGAGGGTCGCGGAGAGCAGGAACTGCTTTCTCTCGAACGCCGGTTCCTGGTCGGCGTCCGCCGCGCGGCTGACGGCGCGAAATTGCGCATCGATCCCCAGCGATCGCGCGACCTGGAGGCGGATCCCGAGCTGGTAGCCCAGATCGCCGAACTCCACCTCCGGACGGGCGTCTTCGACCTCGTCGAAACGATACCTGCCGAGCCCGACGTGCGCGCCGGCGTACGGGGCGACCGGCAGTCCCGGAATCCTCAGGAAGTAGTTGGCGTCCGCGACGAAAACCATGCTGCTTTCATCGACGTCGAACGCCCGCGGGCTTCCCGCCGTGTAGCCCGATACGCCGATCCCGAACCCCAGCGGCAGAACGTACTCTGCTCCCAGCGACCAGCCGGCGGCGTCGGAGAACCGAAGATCCGTTTCGCGAGCTTCGACGGTACTGGAGTTGAACGCCGCCCCGAACTTCAACGCGAAACCGTCCTGTGCCTCGGCGGGGGCCGACAGGGCGGCCACGCCACCGGCGACGATGAGTGTGATGAAGACCGATTTCCGGCTCATGGCGAACCTCGCTGATGTGTTCCCGTTGCGGGAAGCGCGAATCAGTCGTGCCGGGCGGAGGGAGGAGCAGCGACCGTGCCAAGGGTGGAAAGGGGTTCCTATATCGTTGTCAAACAGCGGGTTAGGGATGATTCAGAAAAGCCTCAGGTCAGCCGACGGATACCGGAATACGGGAATTTTTCCCGGTCGATGCGGCGGAGTCGGGAAATTCTTCGGGCTCAGGCAGGGTGCCGGCGAGGCGGCCCGGCGGGGCATTCTTCCGGTCACCTGTCGACGTCGAGGATCGCGTCCGGTTCGGAGTATCCCTCCGCCCGTCGGGCCGCCGCCGCCACCGAGCGTCGGCGGTCATCCACCTCCGTCTCCCGGTCGTCCAGCGCGATACGGTTCTCGCGGAACCGCCGCCCCGACTCCACACAGAAGAGGTCGCACAGTTCGACCGCCCGCCTGGCCCCGTCGATCCCCCGTCGTTCGATGGCGCGCTGGGTGCGCGCGATCGTGCATGCACGCGCATAGAGTTCGATCGCCATGTTCGCCAGGCGTTCGAGTATCAGCTGCCGGTCCACGATCTCCCGCCGGTGCCGCATCACCTCGTCTTCGGCGGCGCGCCGCATCTCGGCGACGTGTTTCTCGAAATAGGCCACATGCTGCTTGAGCGTCGGGTGAACGGTTGCCTCCACCCGGTCGCGCGGTCCCACGCGATCCCGCACGCGTCGCGCGGCGAAGCCGGTGAGCGCGCCGAGGTTCCTGAGCGGTGCCCGCAGCGCGGCGCCGACCTCCTTCAGCGCCTCTCCCGGTCCGCGGATCCCGTTCAGGCCGATGAAAAGCCGGAGCACCTCATTGGCGCCTTCGAAGATCCGGTTGATGCGCGCGTCCCGGAGCCAGCGCTCATAGGGATAGGGCGGCCACTGCTTCGAGCCGCCGCGCACGAAGCCACGCCCGCCCGCGAGTTGCACCATTTCGTCGGTGGTGTTCCAGACCAGTTCGGAAGCGAAGACCTTCGCGGCGGCGGATTCCAGCGCCACGTCGACGTTGCCGGTGTCGAGAGCGGCGGCGAGGTGACCGACCATCGCGTCCGCCGCGTAGGCCCGGGAGGCGGCCTCGGCGATCTTCCGCTGGGTGATCTCGAAGTCCGCGAGCGGCTTCCCGAACTGGACGCGGTCCTCGGAGTAGCGCACCATCTCACCCACCAGGCGCTTCGTTCCCGTCGCGCAGCCGGACGCGAGCGAGAGGCGGCCCGAGTTCAGCACGTTCACCGCGATCGAGAAGCCCTTCCCGACCTCACCCAGCAGGTGATCGTCCGGCACCAGCAGGTTGTCGTACCGGAGACGCGCCTGCGACGAGCCGCGGATCCCCATCTTCAGCTCCGTGTCCTCGATCTCGAAGCCCTGCATGTCGGGGCGCACGAGGAAGGCGGTAGGGCGGGTGACGGTCTTGCCGTCGCGGACCACCTCGGTCTGCGCGAAAGTGGCGATCACTCCCGCGCGGTGGCCGAGCCCGATCCAGATCTTCCGCCCGTTCAGCACCCAGCCTCCGTCGTCGCGCCGTGTCGCCATCGCCTTCACGTTGGCGGCGTCACTGCCCGCGTCCGGCTCGGTGAGTGCGTACGCCGCGAACATCTCCCCTTTCGCGAGCGCCGGAAGGTAGCGCCGCTTCTGCTCCTCGTTGCCGTACAGGACGATCGCCTTGGCGCCCAGCCCGCAGTGCACGCCGATCACCACGCCCAGCGAGGCGTCAATGGACGCTACCTCGCCGAACACCCGAGCGTAACCACTCGCTGAAAGCCCGAGTCCGCCGTACTGCTTCGGGATGCTGATGCCGAAGAGACCGACCTCGCCGAAGGCTCGGAGCACCTCTTCGGACACGGCCTGGTCAGCGTCGAATCTCGCCGAGTCGATGATTCCCTCGCGCTCCATCCGGCGCAGCTCGATGATGAGCCGCGCCACCTCGCGCGCCTCGTTCGGGTCCCGTTCGTCGAGGGGTGGGGGATAGGGGAAGAGCAGCCGATCATCGATCTCGCCGGCGAAGAGGCCGCGGAGGAATGA
>CAZWJE010000029.1:0-2665 GCA_964634395.1 uncultured Gemmatimonas sp.
AGGTGATCTCTCGCGATGCGTACGGGCGGCTCTTCCGGGCCGCCCGTACGCGCCAGAGACCGCTGGAACGCGCTTTCGAATCGCCGAGGCCCGGCCCATGCAGTAGTAGCCATCGATCCCGTGATCGCGCCGATCCAGAAAGGATCGCCGGTCTCGAATCCCGGCCGGGAGCGGCGGCCACGGGATCGGGCGCGAGGTTCGCGCACAAGGCCAGACCGAAAACGTCGATGGGGCGTGCGGTGCTCCTGAACCGACGTCGGAGGATGGCCGGATCGGAGCCAGGGAGCCCTGGCGATCTCGCCAGCCGTCACGGTGGCGAGATGCAGCAACCAGAAGTCCGGAGGTGTTCGGAGATGAAACGAGTTTACGGAGTGATGGCGGTCGCGGCGTTGCTCGCGGGGGTCTCGACGGCCCACGCACAGCAGCGCGAGGTCCTCTACAACAAGTTCGACCTCGGGCTCTACGGGGGCGGCGCGTGGACCAGCGACTGGTTCGAGCTGGGAGGGGCCGATTTCGGTAGTGGCTGGTCACCGGTGTTCGGCGCGACTGGTACCTACTGGTTCAACCAGCGACTCGGCGCTCGTCTGAATGGGTCGTACATGCCGATGCGGGCCCCGACGACGGACGCAACTTTTATCATTTCACGGAATGATCTCTTCGAGATCACGACCCCCGCCGACCTGCGGGACCGTTCGGGCTGGCCGGTCAACACCTGGATGGCCGACCTCAGCCTCAGCTACAAGCCGTGGATGCATTCGAGCACCGACTTCCTGGCCTCGACGTACCTGTGGCTGGGCGGTGGCGCCCTCTGGTCGAACTTCTCGTCCCGTGAGGTTCTGCTCTTCGACATCGATCCGGATTTCGACCAGATCATTCTCGAGAACCTCGAGGGGTGCGTGCCGGAGTATCTGGCGGTCGGCATGTGCTACGACTCGAGTAATCGGACCGAGCCGCAGCTGACGTTCGGACTGGGCTTCGACCTCATCTCCCTCGGGAGCAAGGTCGGACTCTACGGCGAGCTTGGCGGCAACGTCTACAAGGCGCCGATTCGCAATGATTTCGAGGACGTCATCATCGTCGATCCGACGGAACCGATCGAGATCATCGATGTCTTCCCGAGCAACTTCGATCGGAAGACGGCGTTCACGGGTCGCGCGACGGCGGGTGTCAAGTTCGCCTTTGGCGAGGTGCTTGCCCCGGTCGTGCCGATTCCGCCGCCACCGCCGCCGCCCGCGCCGGCCGAGCGCACCATCCAGGTGTGCGTGGTCGACAACGGTCAGCTGCAGATGATCTCGGCGATCTATCGTCCGTCTTCGGGCGACACCCTCGTGAACGGTCAGCAGTTCGCTCAGGCCCACCCGACGACGGTGCCGAATTACGCGGCGGGCGCGAACTGGTATCTCCAGTCGAGCGAGATCACCTTCATGGACAACACGCACGTGAAGTACGGGGTTACCCGGATGATCACGCCGTCGCAGCTCCAGAGGGTCGGTGACTTCCAGGGCACGCCGATCTTCGCCGAGTCCGGAACGTCTTCCCCGTGGGAGGTCGTGTACGTGCCGGTCCGGCCGGGCTGTGAGTTCCAGCCCTATCAGCTCCGCGAAGTGATCCGGCCACGCGGCTGATCACGCAACGGAGAAGATGACGGGTTCAGGGGGCGGCCGGCTTGTCCGGTCGCCCCCTGGCGCATTCCGTCCGCGGCTCCATCCCCCTCCACCGCCTTCTTCCCTTCGCCACGTCCCCCACGTATGAGGCTCTGGCAAACGCCGGGGCTTTCGCGCTACATTAGAAGTCCGATGAGACGAATTCCGCCGCTCCGACACCGGCCGCTCGGCCTGTTCGCCCACCTTTGCGCGGGTGCGGCGCTCGCCGTGGTGTTCGCTTCCCCGGCGGAAGGTCAGCAGTGGGGCGACTGGATGCGGGCCGGCTGGTCCGGCGGATATCATCAGCGTGAGATGATGCCCTCCATGCGTGAAGGGTTCTTCGGCTGCTGGCTGGCGTTCGACAGGATCCGGGTCCAGGGCGGGAAACGCGGATGGGAAACCGACTATCCGCTCGCCGTCCGCAACTTCATGTGGCGCCTCGGCGAGTTCACGACGGCGCCCATCAACACCTACGAGGATGGCGCGATGGCGGACGGGGTCGTCCTGGCGACGGACGCGAACCTCTTCGGCTGCCCCTTCCTCTTCAGCTCCGACGTCGGGGGTGCCACCTTCTCGGAGCCGGAGGTCGAAGCCCTGCGCGATTATCTCCTCAAGGGCGGGTTCCTCTGGGTGGACGACTTCTGGGGAACCGAGGCGCTGGCACGGTGGGAGGCGGAACTCTCTCGCATTCTCCCCGGCTACTCACGGACCGTGCTGGACGGGAACCACCCGTTGATGTCCGCGTTCTACTTTTTCGACGAAGTCCCGCAGATGCCCAGCTATCAGTCCTGGCGGCGTGACGGGCAGACGTACGAGAGGCGCGGATACGGCAGCGAAACACCTTCCATCAGCGCCATCCTCGACGACCGCGGCCGCGCGATGGTGGTGATGACCCACAATACCGACATCGGCGACGCCATGGAGCGTGAAGGTGTCGACCCCACCTATTTCTTCCTCTTCTCGCCGAAGGCCTACGCGCTCGCGGTCAACATCGCGCTCTACGCGATGACCCAGTAGGAAGG
>CAZWJE010000029.1:2765-36432 GCA_964634395.1 uncultured Gemmatimonas sp.
TGACCCCGAAAAACTTCAGGCGACCGCCTCCCCGCGCGCTCGCCGTTCCTCGCGCGCCGACCGGCGCAGCGTCACGAGGGTAACCTCCGCCGGATGCCCGATCCGCAGCGGTATTCCCCAGTAGTTGGTGCCGGGATTGATGTAGAGGGCGGCGCCGTCCGGTTCCCGGTAGGACTCCATCGAATGGTCGAGGAACACACCAGCCAGGTTCCAGCGCAGCCAGGGGATGGAAAACTGCCCATAATGCGTGTGGCCGCTGAGGGTCAGATCCGCGCCGCGCTCGACGAGGCCCGGCCAGAGGACCGGATTGTGAGCGAGCACGAGCGCGAACTCCTCCGTCGGGACGCCCCTGAGCACGCGATCGAGGTCGGGCGCGGCTTCGGCTCCACCTCCCCGCGCCCATCCATTGCCGGCCGGGTCACCGGCTCCCGCCACCCAGATGCGCGCGCCGCCTCTCCGGATGGGGAGCGCCTCGTTGACGAGAACGGTGATCCCCATCCCCTCGAGGTCACGGCGCACGTCGGACCAGCCGGCGAAGATGTCATGGTTGCCGGCGATCGCGAACACGCCCAGAGGGGCGGTCAGCAGCGCGAACGCGTCACCGAACGGCTCGACATCCCGGGCGTAGTCGTCGACCTGGTCGCCCGTATAGACGATCAGATCGGGGTCGGCGCTCCGCACGACCTCGGCCACCCGCGCGAGGTGTCGTCGCGACGTATGGGGTCCGACGTGGAGATCGGAGAGTTGCGCGACGCACAGCCCATCGAACTCCGGCGGGAGGTGGGCGAAGTCGAACTCGATCCGTCGCGCGGCCAGCCGTCTCGACCCGAAGTAGCCGACGACCACGAGCCCTCCGAGCACGACCGTCGCGATCGCCATCGCCCACCGTCCGCCGCGCCCCGCGGCCCCGAAGGGCAGACCGAGAACGGCTCCGAGCAGACCCGCGATCGCCAGCAATGGCAGGAGAAGCTCGATATACCAGAACGGCCGATAGACACCGACTCGCATCATCGGCGACGGATACGCGCCACCGGTCAGCCCGCGCGCCAGGAGAAGGAAGGCAACCAGCGGAAGGGACGCGACGACGATCACGAACCGCCAGCCGCCGGGCACGACTGGCGCCAGCAGCGGACCGATCGACAGCCAGCACGCGATATTCCAGGCCGCCACGAAGGCGAAAATGCGGAGGATCGACGTCAGATCGGGCCAGGGCGATGGATCGCGAGGGACCGGAACCGCTCGATGTCGTGGCGGGGGTCCGATCCGATCTCGATTCGGTGATTCATGGACGCCGCTGGGTCGCGGCGGGAGCAAGGAGCCCGGGCGTGTCGAGCGCGTCCGGGCGGGAACTCCGTCTCTATTCAGTCACCAGCACGATCGATTCACCTTCGGGAACGTGCTTCATGGAAACCGAATTGATGCAGTATCGCAGGCCCGTCGGCGGAGGTCCGTCAGGGAACACGTGACCCAGGTGGCCGTCGCACCGCGCGCAACGCACTTCCGTACGGATCCTGCCGAGTGAGCGATCCTCGTATTCGGCGATGGCGCCCACGTCGATCGGTTCGGTGAACGACGGCCACCCCGTCCCCGATTCGAACTTCACGCCGGAGCGGAAAAGAGGCAGGCCACATCCCGCGCAGACATACGTGCCGGGATCCTTCGTCCCCAGAAAACACCCTTCCCACGGCGATTCCGTGCCATGCCGCCGGAGGACCTGGTACTCCTCGGGCGCCAACCGCTCCCGCCACTCGGCGTCCGAAAGTATGAACTTGTCAGTCATCGGTCTTCGCTCTCGCTGTTGGTTCGTGAACTGCTCCTTGATACATCCCGACCTCGCACGCCGTGCCCCATGTCTCGAAAGGTGATGCGTGGGAGAGGAATCGACAACCGGTACGGGCGGCCGACGTACGGGCCATCCGCCCCCCTTCGAGATTATCTGAAGCCGTGCTGCAGGACGTACCCGGGATTGAGGACGAATACGACCACCTTTTCGGGGCCGGACAGCCCATCGCGTCGAAGATACTGCGTGAGCCGATAGATCGTCTCGCCGAGAACCCATCCCGTGGGCGCCGTCAGCAGCATATCCTCGACGCTCGGCCGCTCGATCCATGACTCGAAACCATACTCCCAGACGAGCGAGGAAGCGGCGCTGAACGCGAACGAGCGCAGCTGACTCTCGCCCCAGTTCCGCTCGAGAAGATACTGGTGGGTGCCAACGAACGGGTGGCCGAACAGGTTCCAGAACCACCAGTCACCATCGCTCCAGAGCGGCGGCTTGGTGAACGCCTCCTTGAAGTTGTCGAGGGAAGGCCGGGGCGAAGTGAACCCGGTGATCCGGTCGGGCAGTGCCCATAGGGCACCCATGGTGATCACGCCACCGACGGCGACGACCCTCACGTTGTGACGGAAGTGCGCGTCCGAGTCGCCGAAAACCACGGTCAGCCGACCCGAATGGAGCGGCGGCGGAAGCTTGTGCGCGTTCCAGATCTTCACGTCCGCGATCGGGCCGACGCCCGGCCGCTCGAGCGCCGTCCGATCGTCGTCCGCCTCCACGGTCGCGGCGCGCCAGACACTCTCCGCCGGATCACCCTCCTCGATCGGATGCGCTGGGGCCGGTTGGGCGAAGGCCCCGCCCGCGGCGAGACTCAAACCCGGCAGCAGGGCCAGCATTCCGATCCATAACGCTTTCCTCATCCGTCCACACCTTACCAGAGATAATCCGGAACGGCGTCACGCCCGCCTGGAGGCCGTAACCCGGTTCGACGCATTCCGCCCGACGACGGCGGTTGGAAGGTCGCTTCGCCCTCCGCTCGGGTGGCGAACGCGCGAGGGACCATCGGTCGCCGCATCCGCTTCGATGCCGCAACGACCGTTGGCCCCCCTTCCCGCGTTCAGTCTCTCCGCGAGATACCGTCGGACACCGTCAGGCGTACCTGGCGCGCTCCATCGGCGCGGTCAGGCCATAGATCACCATGACGTTAACCGCGATCGCGAGCACTGACCACCAGGGGAAGACCGTGATCAGCGTAAGATGCGTCAGCGCATTGAAGACGGCGAAGCCGATCCCGACCCCGCGCGCCCAGTCTCGCCCGTTCATGACCCCGATACTCGTCAACACCTGAACGGCGCCGATCAGCAGCAGGATCCAACCCCAGGTGGAGTGATCCAGGACCAGCGCCTGTCCGGCCGTCAACGCAATCTGCGTGGGTCGGAAGAGGATCGCGAGCCCTTCGATGAGGTTGAAGCAACCCACGAGCAGGAGCATCAGCCCGGCGAACGCCAGCCACCCCGAAGGAACCATCCCGACGCCGGAGCCGGAATCGTACGCGGGATGGCGCGCGGAGTCGCGTGAAATCACCGTCTCGTGAACATCGCCGGCACTACCCCGGTGACTCGCGTCCGACTTCTTCAGCACCTCGCTGTCGTATCCCGAATCAGACCGATCCGACGGCCTGTCCGGAAAGTCGTTCTTTGACATTTGGCAAGACCTCCTCTTTTGCCACCCCTTTTCCCCGCACCGGCCCGGAACGACCAAGGCTAAGTGATTATTGGCAATTAACATACCGGCCCCTGACAACACGTGAAGGCAGCGGTGACGCGGCCGGGCGCCCCGCCGAGAACGGGCGGGTCTCGTCTCTTCGCGCTCGTCCGCGGTCCTCGGGCGGGCGATCCGGGGATGACGGTCGACGTCCGGATTTTTCGCAATGCGGCATCGGGGGTTTCCGCGACCGCTCAACGAACCGCAACCGCTCGAAGAACCACAACCGCTCAAGGAATCACAAGGACGCCGCATGGACCGCCGACGCATCGCAAGACCATTCATCCAGCTGTCGCTACTCCTCTCGCTCGCCGCCTGTGGGGGCGACGGCCCGTCCGGACCCAGGGGATCCGGCGGACCGGATCTTCCGAACGGCACGTTCAGCGGGACCGCGAACGGCTCGTCGTTTCGCGCGACGTCCGCGATCATCACCCGGGCGGGCGACATCATCGCGATGGGCGCCGCCGACACCCAGGGTCGCGCGCTCGGCTGGGCGTTCATCACCTCGGGGCCGGGTACCTACACGATCGAGAACAGCATCGGAAACAACGCGAGCTACACGGAAGGACGCATGGGCTGGGGCGCGAGTGCCGCGACGGCGGGCAGCGGCGGGAGCGTCACGTTCACGACCCTGACCTCCACCCGGGCCGCCGGGAGTTTCACGATCACATTGCGGCCGCTGACCGGCGGCGCGACGGGCACGCGGTCGGTGACCGGCAACTTCGACTTGACCATCCAGGGCACGAACTGAGCGAGGAACTCGGGAGCGCGATCGGACGATGGGCGAAGGGCGGTCGTCGGGGTGGGTTGCCCTCCTGACGCCTCGCCGGCATCTTCACCGTGACGTTGCCACCCGCACGTCCGAGGACGCGCGGTTCCCGGCGCCGGGCGGGTGGAGGACCGAGCCGCGTGGCGGGGTGCTGGCTTGGGTCTTGCCGCGACCTCCGACGTCGGCGTGCAACCTCTTTCAGCCCCTTCGTCCGAGTCGACCGCGCCTCCACGATGAACAACATGATTGCCGTCATCATGGGCGGCGGCGCCGGCACGCGGCTCTTTCCGCTCACCATCGATCGCGCCAAGCCGGCGGTTCCACTCGCCGGCAAGTACCGATTGATCGACGTTCCCGTTTCGAACTGCATCAACTCGGAGATCAACCAGATCTTCGTTCTCACGCAGTACAATTCGGCGAGCCTCAACAACCACATCTCGCGGTCCTACGTGTTCGACCGTTTCCGGGGCGGGTTCGTGACCGTGCTCGCGGCCGAACAGACCGCGACCTCGGAGGCATGGTACCAGGGTACGGCCGACGCCGTCCGCCAATCGATGCTCCATCTGCAGAGCTATCCGCACGACAAGGTGATCATCCTCTCGGGCGATCAGCTCTACTCGCAGGACTATCGGAGCATGCAACGCCATCACGAGGAGAGCGGCGCCGAGATCACGATCGCGGCGACCCCGGTCATCGCGGCGGATGCTCCCGGTTTCGGAATCCTCAAGACGGACGAGGATCACCGGATCACGGAGTTCCACGAGAAACCGCGCCTCGCCGAGCTGGACGGCAAGGAGAGCCCGGTCACGCGGGAGCTGGAGGCCGAGGGGAAGATCTACCTGGCTTCGATGGGCATCTACATCTTCGACGCCGACGTCCTGCGCGACGTGTTGGACACCAACCCGACGCACCACGACTTCGGCAAGCAGATCATCCCCGGCGCCATCCGCCAGAGGAAGGTTTTCGCCTATCCATTCGACGGGTACTGGAACGATATCGGCACCGTACGTTCGTTCTTCGAGACGAACATCATGCTCGCCCAGCCGAAGCCCCCGTTCAACCTGTACGACCCGGGCATGCCGCTCTACACCAACACGCGCATGCTCCCACCGGCGAAGGTTACCCGGACACGGATCGAGAACAGCATCGTGGCCGAGGGCAGCGTGATCGTGGAGAGCGAAATCTCCGACTCGGTGATCGGGATCCGCAGCTTCATCGGGCCGGGCACGCGGCTGCACCGCACCGTCCTGCTCGGCGCCGATTACTTCCGCTGGGAAGATTCGGAACGGCGCTTCCCCACGCAGGGCCCCGCGCTCCCGGGGGTGGACGAAGGAACGATCATCGAGGAGACGATCGTCGATCGGAACGCCTCGATCGGCAAGGGATGCGTCATCACCAACACGAAGGGGATCCAGTATGGCGAGGGGCCGGGCTTCTACATCCGCGACGGGGTGGTGGTGATCCTCAAGAACGCCGAGATTCCCGACGGCACGATCATCTGACCACGCCGCGCCGGGGACCATGCGCATCTCGCTGCTGACGAACGAATTCCCGCCGTACATCTACGGCGGTGCCGGTGTCCACGTCGAATACCTCGCCCGCGAACTGGCCCGGCTGGAAAACGGCGCCAACGACGTCGAGGTGTTGAGCTTCGGCGACCAGCGGGTGGAGGGAAACCCGCGCGTCACCGGGATCGAGCCCGCCGCGAAGCTCCCCGCTCGCGATCCGCGTCACGAACGGTTCCTCGAAGCGCTTCTGCGGGACCTGGAGATGGCCGGTCTCGTCGACTCGCCGGACATCGTCCACTGTCACACCTGGTATACCCACCTCGCCGGCTGCATCGCCCGCCCGCTCACCGGCGCGAAGCTGGTGCTCACCACCCATTCGCTCGAACCGCACCGACCCTGGAAGGAAGAGCAGCTGGGAAGCGCTTACCACGCCACAACCTGGGTCGAACGGACCGCGTACCAGAACGCCGACGGGGTGATCGCCGTCTCCCGGGCGATGGAGCGGGACGTGCGTTCGCTCTACGGAGTCGATCCCGAGCGGATCCGGGTGATTCACAACGGGATCGACCCGGAGGAATACAAACCGACTCTCTCGCCGGAAGCCCTCCACCGCCTCGGTGTGGATGCCGGCCGGCCGATGATCCTGTTCGTGGGCCGGATCACCCGTCAGAAGGGGATCCTGCACCTCGTCCGCGCGCTTCCGCTCCTGAGGACGGACGCCCAGGTCGTGCTCTGCGCGGGCGCCCCGGACACCGAGGAGATCGGAGCCGAGATGAGCTCTCTCGTCGAAGAAATCCGCCGCGCCCGGCCAGACATCATCTGGCTTCCGGAAATGCTCACCCGCGAAGACACGATCGCGCTCTATTCACACGCGGATGTGTTCGTCTGCCCGTCGGTCTACGAACCATTCGGGATCATCAATCTCGAGGCGATGGCGTGCGAGACGCCGGTCGTCGCGTCTTCGGTCGGGGGGATCCCGGAGATCGTGGTGCCCGGGGAGACGGGTCTGCTCGTCGAGTTCGAGGCGGTTGGCGACGGCTCGCCGGAGCCGCGCGACGCGCGGGCGTTTTCGGCCGCGCTCGCGGCCGCGATCGATGAACTGATGGAAGATCCCGATCGGCGGCGGGAGATGGGCGCCGCCGCCCGGAGACGCGTGCTGACGTACTTCAGCTGGCGATACGTCGCGGAAGAGACGCTGGCGTTCTATCGCGAGTTGACGTTGACGGAATAAGCCGCCGGGTCGTCAGCGTCCTCCCGAACGGGGCACGCCTTCCCAACCGCATTGCCCTCCGGACTGACCCGCCATACCTTGACCGCGAATCCGGCATGCCCTCGTACCCCGCGTCAGTTCTCGCGCGCCCGCGCGCGGGAGGGCCGGCGCCTCATGAGTCATCTCGCCATCCGGCACAAAGGAGCTCCGTCCGATGCTCAACGAGTTCAAGAAATTCATCGCGCGTGGCAACGTGATCGACCTGGCCGTCGGTATCGTGATCGGCGCGGCGTTCACCAGCGTGGTCAACTCGTTCGTGAACGACATCCTCATGCCACCGATCGGCCTCCTCTCTGGCGGCGTCGACTTCTCGAACCTCTTCCTGGATCTGTCGGGCGACGGATACGGATCGCTGGCCGATGCCGCGGCCGCCGGCGCGCCGACACTCAATTACGGGCTGTTCATCAACTCCCTCATCTCGTTCCTGATCGTCTCGTTCGCCATTTTCCTCCTTGTTCAGGCGTACAATCGGATGCGCGAGGCCCCTGAAGCTCCGGCCCCGACCGAAAAGAACTGCCCCTATTGCAAGCTGCTGGTGCCTCTCCAGGCCGTCCGGTGTGGCCATTGCACCTCGTCCCTGGAGAAGGTCGCCTGAGGATGGTCGGGTGTCGCGGAGCGACGTCACGCGAATGATTGCCGGACCCCGGTAACCACTCCGTGACGCCGCGACCGTCGCGGAGGGGCCGCTCTCCACACAGGATAGCCTGAGGATCACCGTGCGCAGTGTCGTTGCCGTCCTGATGGGAGTCGTCGTCACGCTCGCGATCGTGATGATCAGCGGCTACGTGATCACGAGCGTCCTGGGCATCGCGCCGGACGACCGGACGGCGCCGGCGTTCCTCAACGCGAGCCTCGTGGCGAACGCGATCGCGGCGAGCCTCGGGGGTGCCACGGCGATGCGATTCGCTCCCCACTCACCGCGGGGGCACGTCCTCGTCCTCGCGGGTGTTCTCCTTCTGATCAGCCTCGGAACGCTGTTCCAGCCGCCTCCACCCACTCAGCCGGGATGGTACAACGTCGTGAACAGCGTGATCGGCCCGCTCTTCGCCCTTCTCGGCGGCGTGGCGGCCGCGAAGGTATCGCGTCGACCGGCCGGACCCGCCGCGCCTCCGCGAGCGTAAGCGGACGAAACCTCGACGAAGAGCGTGTCGGCGGGAAAGAACCGGTCGTTTTCGGGGTACGACGAATCGGCGTGTCGGCCCGAGGCGGACCGACACGCCGGATTCGGCAAGGGAAGTTACATCAGGGGGCGGGACTCAGCTGTTCAGGCTAACGACGTTCTCCGCCCGGGGGCCCTTCGGATCCTGCACGAGGTCGAACTCAACCCTGGCCCCACGGGCCAGTGACTTGAACCCGCTCCCCTCGATCGCCGAGTGGTGGACGAAAACGTCCTTCCCCCCGTTGTCCGGCTTGATGAAGCCGAACCCCTTGTCGTCCATGAACCGCTCGACTGTACCGGTCTGGCGTGCCATTTCCCGACCCTCTCTGCTGATGTGAACTGGACCCTGCCGCTGACGGTCATCTTCCGCGTGCAAGGAATGTGCTCCCGAGGAGCGCAATAGGATGTGACGGGCCCAACACGCGCCGTGTTCCAGACCCGGCGCGGAACTTTCACGACCGCGGCTCAGACGGCCGGAGCCGGCGGACCCGCACCCGCCAGCGCTGGAGCATCACGCGGGCAAGCGAACTTCGAAAGTACGAAGCATGATCTTCAATACAATGCGCGAGAGGCCTTCCGCGCAACGTTTTTCATTAATCGGGCGCGCGGAAGAGACCCGCGTGACATTCAACGCCCCCCGTCGAAACGTCACGCGAGGCGCCCCATTCGGCGCGCTGGCGCGCCTCCGGATCGGGTGTGATCGTCGCTCCCGGAAGGCGGTCATCGGCGCGTTCGCCGCGATTCTCGGCCTGACCCTCCCGGCGTACGGACAGGAAGTGGAGATTCGCGACTCGGGCGGGCCGATCTCGGCGGAGCGCGCGGCATTCGACGTACACTACTACGACCTCTCGATCGCCGTCGACCCTCAGGCACGCTCCATCGCGGGGTCCGGTACGACGTACGCCACCCTGACCGCCCCACTCCGCACGCTCGTGCTCGACCTGGACACCGTGTTCGCCATCACCGGCGTGACCGCCGAGCCCGACGGGAATCGTCTGGAGTGGGAGCGACGAGGCGGACGGGTACGGGTCGACCTGGGCGATCTCCGGCCCGCCGGTTCGGAAGTAGGCGTACGCATCGCGTATGAAGGCCGACCGCGGGTCGCGCCGAACGCGCCATGGGATGGCGGGTTCGTCTGGGCCCGCACTCCGTCCGGGCAACCCTGGATCGCCACCGCCGTCCAGGGGCACGGGCAGGACCTCATCTGGCCAGGCAAGGACCACGTTTCCGACAAGCCGGACTCCATGTCGATCCGCGTGCGTGTGCCGGATCCGCTGGTCGTCGCCACCAACGGGGCGCTTCGTGGCGTCGAGTCGCATGCGGACGGGACGAGTACCTGGGACTGGTTCGTCTCGACTCCGATCTCCGCCTACAACGTCGCCCTCAACATCGCCCCCTACCGGCGAATCGAGGGCTCGTTCGAAAGTGTTTCGGGAGACACGGTGCCCGTCATCTTCTTCGTGCTGCCGGAAGACGAGGCGCGAGGAAGGGCGTTCCTGCCCGAAATCATCGAACACGTGCGGTTCCACGAGCGGCTCCTGGGGCCCTACCCGTTCCGCGCCGACAAGTACGGGGTCGTCCAGACTCCGCATCTGGGCATGGAGCACCAGACGATCATCGCCTATGGCGCCGCCTTCGACCCCGGCGCGATGACCGGTGGGCGGGATTGGGGGTTCGACGCGCTCCACCACCACGAGCTCTCGCACGAATGGTGGGGGAACCTCGTGACGAACGCCGATTGGAAGGACATGTGGTTGCACGAGGGATTCGGAACCTACATGCAGGCGCTCTACGCGGAGGAACTCGGAGGGGCCGACCGATACCATGCCTACATGGGCTTCAACCGTGGCGGCTTCGCGAACCGCGCCCCCGTCGCGCCGCGCGATTCCCGCACCACGCAGGAAATCTATTTCTCCTCCGGGAGTGACATCTACGGCAAGGGTGCGTGGATACTCCACACGCTCCGCTTCGTGATCGGCGATGACGCGTTCTTCCGAGCCCTGCGGAAGATGGCGTACCCGGATCCGGCGCTGGAGCGCGTCACGGACGGTCGCCAGACGCGGTTCGCGACCACGGACGACTTCCTCGAGATCGCCGAGGAGGAAAGCGGGCAGGAGCTCGACTGGTTCTTCGAGGTGTACCTCCGACAGCCCGCCCTCCCGACTCTGGTCGTGCGGCGAGACGGTGATCAGTATGATCTCGCCTGGGACGTCCCCAACGGGCTTCCATTCCCGATGCCGGTCGAAGTCCAGGTGAACGGTGAGCGGCGGCGACTTGACTTCGCGCCGTCCGGCGCCGTGCGCCTTCCAGTCGCGGACGCCGGCACCGTCGTGCTCGACCCGGATTCCTGGATCCTGCGCGGCAACCAGGCACCCATCGAACTACCCGGCCGATAGCCGAAAAATCGGACGACGCCGCCCAATGGCGTGGTGAAGCAGGTCGCGTCGCCGCGCCCCACCAAGCCCGACGGAAGACGTATCCGCATGGAGGATCTCCGGGAGATCTTCTCGGGACCCGCTCAGTGTGCTGGCCCGGTACTGGCCCGGTGCCGGTCCGGTGCCGGCCCGTGCCGGCGGGGTGCTGTCCCGTGCCGGCGGGGTGCTGACTGGTGTCGGGACCGATGCCGCCCGATGCCGCCCGGGGAGGTGGAGCGAAGTTCGATCACCCGCGCGGGAAGCGCGTCGCATGGCGAAACCCCGACGTGGGCCACAGATTCGACACGGATGGACGTCGTGGTCCTCATCGAACGTTTTCCACTCACCCAGCTTTCCCGCCTGATCATGCACTTCCTGCTCTTCTACGAGGCCGGACCGAACTACCTGGAGCGACGGGCGCCGTATCGGGCCGAGCACCTCGAACTCATCCGTGAGGCGTCAGAACGAGGTGAACTGCTCATGGCGGGCGCGTTCGCCAATCCCGCCGATGGCGCCGTCCTGGTCTTCCGCGGCGACTCGTCGAGCGCCGCTGAAGCCTTCGCGCGCGCGGATCCGTACGTGCGGAACGGCGTGGTCGCCGCGTGGCGAGTCCGTGAGTGGACGGTGGTGACCCCGTAGCCTGATCCGCCTTCCCGGCATCGCCCTTGCTCGCCACCTCGACCCGTGCGCCCGGGACGAGCCGCGCGCCACCATCCTTCAGTGTCACGCGGGGTCGATGAGTTCCGAGACGCTCCACGAGATCGAGCGCCGATTGCCGGTGGGCGCCGAACCGGCCGCGCGGGGCGGTACCCACTTTCGGGTCTGGGCTCCGCGACACGAGCGGGTCGAGGTCGTCTTCGAAGACGCGTCTCCCGATCTCGCCGACCCCGTTCGGTTGAAACGAGAGGAGACCGGCTACCATTCCGGCCTGGTACCCGGGGCCGCTCCCGGACACCTCTATCGTTATCGTCTCGACGGCGGAAGCGAGGCCTTCCCTGACCCCGCTTCGCGCTCACAGCCCGATGGCCCCTGCGGCCCCTCGATGATCGTCGACCCCTCGGCGTTCCGGTGGTCCGATGGCGAGTGGCGCGGAACCCGAATCGAGGGCCAGGTCATCTACGAGATCCACGTCGGCACCTTCACGCCCGAAGGGACGTGGATCGCCGCCGAGAAGTTCCTCCCCATACTCGCCGACCTGGGCATTACCACCCTCGAACTCATGCCCGTCGCGGACTTCCCCGGCCAGTTCGGCTGGGGATACGATGGCGTCAACCTCTTCGCGCCCACGCGCCTCTACGGCACGCCCGACGATCTGCGTCACTTCGTCGATTCCGCGCACAACCTCGGTCTCGCCGTCATCCTCGACGTCGTCTACAACCACCTGGGGCCATCCGGAAACTATCTTCCACGCTTCGCCGCGGAGTATTTCACCGACAGGCACGTCAACGAGTGGGGCGAACCCGTCAACTTCGACGGCGACGGCTCCGGTCCCGTTCGCGAGTTCTTCACTTCCAACGCCGCGTACTGGATCGACGAGTATCACCTGGACGGCCTTCGACTCGACGCTACACAGCAGATCTTCGACGATTCCGAGGACCATATCGTCGCGGCCATCGTTCGCTCCGTCAACGAGACCGCGTCTCGCGCGGGGCGCCGCGCGATCGTCGTGGCCGAAAACGAACCCCAGGAGGTCCGCTACCTCCGTCCCCTGGACGAGGGTGGCTTCGGCCTGGACGCCCTCTGGAACGACGACTTCCATCACACCGCCAGGGTCGCGCTCACCGGCTTCCGCGAGGCCTACTACACACCGTACATGGGCTCCGCGCAGGAACTCGTCTCCGCCGCGAAATACGCCTTCCTCTATCAGGGACAGGGATACGGGTGGATGGACCGCCGCCGCGGGACCGCGACCCGGGGCATCGCCCGTCGCGGTTTCATCGAGTTCCTCGAGAACCATGACCAGATCGCCAACTCCGCGACGGGCGCACGGCTCCACCAGCGGACGACCCGAGGACGTTATCGAGCGATCACGGCGTTGCTCCTCCTCGGACCGGGGTCGCCCATGCTCTTTCAGGGACAGGAGTATGCCTCGACTCGTCCGTTCCTCTATTTCGCCGACCAGGAAGCGGAACTGGCGGAAGCGGTACGGCAGGGTCGAATCGCGTTTCTGCGACAGTTCCGGACGATCGCGACGGATCCGGAACTCCAGGCGGCGCTGGCGAATCCGGCCGACCGGTCCACTTTCGAGCGCTGCAAGCTGGACCCCGCGGAACGGGAGCGGAACACGGAGGCCCGCGCTCTGCACCGGGAGTTGATCCGGTTACGTCGGGAGGACCCGGTGATCTCTCGACAGGGCGACCTCGGGATCGATGGCGCCGTACTGGCCGAGGGCGCTTTTGTCATCCGCCACTTCGGACCGGACGGAAATGACCGACTGCTGGTCGTGAATCTGGGTGACGAGGTGGATCTCGAGGTCGTTCCGGAGCCACTTCTGGCCCCCCCGTCGCGGCGGGCGTGGCGGGAAGTCTGGTCGAGTGAGAAACGGGAGTACGGGGGGAGCGGAGATCCGGTGGTCGAGACGAACGACGGATGGTACATAGCCGCCGAGTCGGCGGCGTTGCTCGCGCCGGTCGCGGCATCCGGCGATCGAAGAGTCCGACGGGAGGTGCCGGGGCACGGGGGGGAGTGTGGGTGAGTTCGAGCACGAACGCGGGACGGGCCGGTATCTCTGGTGGCAACGAGGAACCGTCTACCAGATATACCCGCGCTCGTTCCAGGATTCGAATGGTGACGGGATCGGGGACCTGCCGGGTATCATCGACCGGCTCGACCACCTTCGCTGGATGGGAGTCGACGCGGTCTGGGTTTCGCCGATCTACCCGTCGCCGATGTTCGATTTCGGCTATGACGTGTCCGATTATACGGACATCCATCCGATGTTCGGGACGCTGGACGACTTCGACCGGTTCGTCGCGGAGGCGCACAGCCGTCAGCTGCGAGTGATTCTGGACTTCGTGCCGAACCACACCTCGTTTCAGCATCCATGGTTCATGGAATCGCGATCGTCACCCGACAACCCGAAGCGGGACTGGTACATCTGGCGGGACCCCGCCCCGGGCGGCGGACCGCCGAACAACTGGCTCTCGAACTTCGGCGGCCCCGCCTGGACGCTGGACGAATTGACCGGGCAGTACTACTACCACGCTTTCCTCCCCGAGCAGCCCGACCTCAACTGGCGCAATGAGGCTGTCGTGCAGGCGATGCTCGACGCGCTCCGATTCTGGTTCGATCGCGGCGTGGACGGATTCCGGGTCGACGTGATCTGGCACCTGATCAAGGACGATGGATTCCGCGACAACCCGCGGAATCCGCAATGGATGCCGGGTCACAACCCGTTCCACGAACTGATCCCGATTCACACCTCCGACCGCCCGGAGGTTCATGACGTGATCGCGCGGATGCGCGGGGTGGCCGACGAATATGATGAGCGGGTTCTCATCGGCGAAATCTACCTCCCGGTCGAGCGATTGGTCCGTTACTACGGAGCGGACCTCAGTGGTGTCCACCTGCCGTTCAACTTCCAGCTGATCGACGCGCCGTGGAACGCCGAGCACATCGGCACGCTCATCGACGACTATGAGTCGGCGCTGCCCGAAGATGGTTGGCCGAACTGGGTACTGGGAAATCACGACCAGCATCGGATCGCGAGCCGTATCGGCCTGGAACAGGCACGGGTCGCCGCGATGCTGCTGTTGACGCTCCGCGGCACTCCGACACTCTACTACGGAGACGAGATCGGGATGCGGGACGTGGAGATCCCCGTGGATCAGGTCCGTGACCCGCTTGAACTCAACGTCCCGGGGATGGGTCTGGGCCGCGACCCCGAACGTACTCCGATGCAGTGGTCGGACGAACCGAACGCGGGGTTCACCACCACGACCCCATGGTTGCCGATCGGCGGGGATTACAGGGAGACGAATGTCGAGGTCGAACGGGACGACCCCGGGTCGATGCTGACGTTGTACCGGATGCTGATCGATCTCAGGCGGGGCGAGCCGGCATTGGAGATCGGGCGCATCGCGTCCGTGGTCGCCGAAGGTGACACACTGGTGTATGTCCGGAGCGCGCGAGCGGGAGAACCGGACTTCTTCATCGCGCTCAATTTCGGTGGGCGAGAAGAGAAGCGGGAGATGCCACCGGGAGCGACGGGCCATGTCGTCCTTTCCACGCATCTCGATCGCGAAGGACAGCCGGTGGCGGAGGCGATCACGCTCCGGCCGAACGAGGGGATCGTCGTCAAGCTCGACGACGGCCCGCCATCCACGTCCGGCCCCGACTCGTTTCCTCAGGAGCTGTAATAGGCGGCGTTCTCGTCGATGTAGCCATGGGTGAGGTCGCAGCCGAAAGCGGTGGCGTCGTGCTCGCCTTTTCCGAGAGCGACGCGGATCACCACGGGGTCGCCCGCGAGGAGAGTCCGGAGCCGGATCTCGTCGTATTCACGGCGGGCCCCGTCACCGAAAACGGAGACATCGTTGATCCAGACCTCGGTAAGGGCGGGATCCTGTTCTACGTCGAAGCATTTGCCGACCGCCATCAGGACACGGCCGACATTGGGGTCCGCGCCGAATGCCATGGTCTTAACGAGCGGCGAGTTGATGACCGCCTTGGCGACGGTGCGCGCCTGGTCGCGGGTCGCGGCGCCCTCCACGACGGCGCGGAGAAGCTTGGTCGCGCCTTCGCCGTCACGCGCCATCATTTCGGCCATGCGAATGCATCCGGCGCGAAGAACCTCCGCGAACTCCGCCTCGTCCACCCCGCCGGCGAGGCCGTTGGCGAGCGCCACGCAGGTGTCCGAGGTGCTCGTGTCGGTATCGACCGAGAGCATGTTGAACGAGACGTCCACGGCGTCACGAAGATGCCGATCGAGCGCCGACGCGCCGATCTGGGCGTCGGTGAAAATGTAGACGAGCATCGTCGCCATGTTCGGCTCGATCATCCCCGCGCCCTTCGCGACCCAGGTGATCACCGCGTCGCCGACGGTCGCCGAGAGCGCTTTGGCCACGGTATCCGTGGTCATGATCCCCTCGGCCCCGACGAGCGGATCGTCCTGGAGGTCGGCGGCGATCCCCACCAGCCCACGCTCGATGAGTTCGATCGGCAATTGCCTGCCGATCACGCCCGTCGAGCTGACGAGGACCTCATCCGCGCGGACGTCGAGTTCCGCCGCCGCGGCGACCGCCATTCGTCGGACGTTGAGGAGACCCTGTTCGCCCGTCCCCACGTTGCTGACCTTGCTGTTGACGACGATCGCCTGGAGGCGGCGGCGGCGGATCGTCTCCCGGCCGACGATGATCGGCGCTCCCGGGAAGAGGTTGCGCGTGAAGAGCGCCGCCGCCTCCGCCGGCGCCGACGAGACGAAGACGGAGAGATCTTTCGCGTCCGGCTTGAGGCCGACGTTCCGGCTGGCGCATCGGAAGCCTTTGGGGAATACCGCGTGTGTATGGAAGTTGGCCGCCAGCATGAACGGTCGGGTCAGGGTACGGGTCGACTTTCGGGACCGAGTTGCGATCGAACGCGAAAGCGATCAGAATAGGGCGCCGTCCCTATGAACGCCAATCCTGGTCGACGGGACCCCTGGCGCACCCGCTTCCGGGGCGCGAGCGGGCGCCGTGGTCATCGGCCACACCGCGGCACCCGGCGATGAACCTCCTCAATTCGCAGTTTCTCTCCTTCTTCCGGAGCGGTGTGTTCCGCCGGAACCTCCGTTCCTTGCGGTCCTACCTCCTCTTCCTCGCCGTCGTCGTCACGAGCTACACGCTGCTCTTCCACGCGATCATGCTCACGGAAGGACAGCGGTATTCCTGGTTCACCGGCATATACTGGACGCTGGTGACGATGTCGACGCTCGGGTACGGAGATGTCCATTTCACCGGCGATCTGGGTAAGGCCTTCTCGCTGCTCGTCCTGCTCTCGGGCATTCTGTTCCTGCTCGTCGTCCTGCCCTTCATCTTCATCCAGTTCTTTTACGTTCCTTTTCTGGAGGCGCAAACGAATGCCCGGGCGCCGCGGTCGCTCCCGGCGAGCATGCATGGACACGTCATTCTTTCGCATCACAACGCCGTCTCGATCTCGCTGATCGAGCGACTCCGTTACCATGGCTACCCGTACGTCGTGCTCGAGCCGGATCTGAACCGGGCGCTCACGATGCACGAGGACGGGATCCGGGTGATGGTGGGCGACTACGATCTGATCGAAACCTACGAGCGGGCGCGCGCCGGGGAAGCCGCTCTCGTCGCCGCCACGAGCGACGACGACTTCCTGAACACCAACATCGTGTTCACGACCCACGAGTTGTCGCGGTCGATCCCGATCGCGTCGATCGCCCGCGCCCCGGAGTCGGTCGACATCCTGGAACTCGCCGGTGCCGACAAGGTGATCGAGCTGCCGGAGATGCTGGGTCGAGCACTCGCGCGGCGGGTGATCGGCGGAGACGTACGGGCGAACGTTATCGGTCGGTTCGGAGATCTGCTCATCGCCGAGGCGCCCGTCATGGGCACCCCCTGGGTGGGGAAGGAGATCTCCGCGAGCCGCCTGCGCGACGCGACGGGGCTCACGATCGCGGGACTCTGGGAGAGAGGGGAGTTCGGACTTCCGACACCCGAAACGCGGATGATGCCGACGAGTGTCCTCGTCCTCGCCGGTTCGGAAGAGCAGTTCGGCCGATTCAGTGACCTGACCGCGATCTACAACGAACCCGAAGCGCCGGTGATCATTCTGGGTGGTGGCCGCGTCGGCCGGGCCGCCGCGAAGGCGCTGGCCGATCGGGAGATTCCGTTTCTGATCGTCGAGAAGGACCGAACACGCGTGACCGACGCGGCATACTGGATCGTGGGTTCCGCGGCGGACCTCGAAACGCTGAAACGCGCGGGGATCGCCGACGCGCCCTCGGTGATCGTGACCACGAACGACGATCATACCAACATCTACCTGACCATCTACTGCCGAAGCCTTCGCCCCGATCTGCAACTCGTCAGCCGGGCGACACTGGAGCGGAACGTCTCCACCCTGCACAGAGCCGGGGCGGACTTCGTGATGTCGTACGCCTCGATGGGCGCGAACGCGATCTTCAACGTGCTCAAGCAGGACAACGTCGTCATGCTCGCGGAGGGGCTCGATGTCTTCCGGATCGAGACCCCGGAGTCGCTCGTGGGGATGCCGCTCTCGGACAGCGGCATCCGGGAGACCACGGGATGCAGCGTGGTCGCGATCGAGCAGGACGGCGAACAGTTGATCAACCCGTCCCCATCCGAGATCCTGCGGAGCGACACCGAGCTGATCCTGATCGGCACTCCGGAGGGCGAGCGGCGGTTCATCGAGCGCTTCGGCGCGGGGAACTCCGATGGCGTGGAGCAGGTCCGGGAAACGGGAAGTCCACCGCCCGGCGGGGTGACCGATTCGGTCATCCCGGGCATCCCTTCGCCGCGTCGACGTCCGCCTGACCTTTGGGGCTGACGTCGAACCCATTATCTTTGCGGGACCGATACCGATTTCGCTGGCCCGCCGGGCCCCCGGGCAGTGGCGGCGGGTGGTCTGGAGTTCAGGGATGAAAAACAGGTTTGCCGCGTTCGCCTGGGCGGTTGTCGGGTACAACCTCCTGGTGATTCTGTGGGGCGCCTATGTTCGGGCGACGGGATCCGGCGCCGGATGTGGAAGCCATTGGCCACTCTGTAACGGGGACGTACTCCCGAGGTCGGCGGCGCTCGAGACGCTGGTCGAGTTCACGCATCGAGCGTCCAGCGGCGTCGCCCTCCTGCTGGTGGTGGCGCTCTGGATATGGTCGCGCCGCGCCTATTCGGCCGGACACGTCGTGCGTACGGGCTCGTCGCTCTCGCTCGGCTTCATCGTCCTGGAAGCGCTCCTGGGCGCGGGGCTGGTCCTTTTCGAACTGGTCGCGGATGACGCGTCGACGTTTCGCGCGGTGTCGATGGTCACCCACCTGGTCAATACCTTCATCCTGCTCGCCATGCTCACGCTCACCGCGTGGTGGGCGTCCGGTGGAGAGCGACCGGAGATCAGACGATCAGACGCGCGCGTCTGGCTCCTGGGAATCGCGTTCGGCGCGATCCTCGTCGTGGGCGGAAGTGGCGCCATCGCGGCGCTGGGTGACACCCTGTTTCCCGCGCAATCGCTCGAACAGGGGCTCCGCGACAGCTTTTCGAGTGACTCGCACATCCTCCTGCGGCTGAGAAAGTATCATCCGCTGATCGCCATCCTCACGGGACTCTACGTCACGATCCTGGCGAACCGCCTGGCGCGCCGCGGTCCCGAAACGGCGAAACGCCTCGCCGCGGCGCTCACGATCGTTTATCTGTCGCAGTTGGGGATCGGCACGGCGAACATCATTCTCCTCGCCCCGATCGCCGGCCAGCTGATTCACCTGCTCTTCGCGGACGTCGTCTGGATCGGTCTCGTACTGCTGGCCGCGGCGACACTGGTGCCGGGTACTTCCGGCACGTCACACGGCGAAAGCGACGACTTCGCCCCGACCAGAGCGAGTGCGGGAGCCACGTAACCGAGAAGGGAGGAACCCCGACGCTGCGCACCAACGAAGACGATCGCCAGGTCTCGGCTCCAGATGGTCCGGCCGGTCCGGAGCGCGCGCTCCGGGTCTGGGTCGTCCTCTCCCGCGCCTACCACTCGATCGCCACGCAACTGCAGGCCGACGTCGCGCGACACGACATTACCCTCACGGAATTCGGTATCCTCGAAGTTCTCTATCATAAGGGCCCCCTCCTCCTCGGCGACGTGCAGCGACGCATCCTCGTCTCGAGCGGAGGGATCACCTACCTCGTGGATCGCCTCGAGGCGAAGGGGTTCGTGGAACGTCGGGCATGCGAGTCCGACCGCCGCGCGCGTTACGCGGCGCTTACTCCAGAGGGAGAGGCGTTCATCGCCCACATTTTTCCGCGGCACGCGGAAACGGTCAGGTCACTGCTCAGCGGCCTCGACGCGGAAGAACTGGCGACGATCTACCCGCTCCTCCGCCGGCTCGGCCTCTACGCGGCGAGCGGAACGCACACCGAGCAAGCGGCCGACGGCCCGCCGACGAACTGACACCGCCACCGCTGGCGGTCTCGCGCACGCCGGCGCAGATTGCGTCTCTCGCGCGGCCTTCGACCTGTTCCTCTCCACCGGGCCGAGAACGCCTGATCCCGCAACCGAGCTGAACCGATGATCCACTACCTCAGGATACCGACCAGGCATGCGACCCCGCTCGTGGTCCACCGGGCCCTTTTTGGCGTCCTGCTCACCATCACCCTCGCCGCCTGTGGTGGCGGGGACGCACCCGGAGGAGACGTGACTTTCGACAGCGGCCTGAACGTCAACCTGGATCAGATGAACCACGCCGCGAATGGACTCTATTCGCGCGACCTGACGGAAGGCACCGGCGCGACCGCGACATCCGGCTCGATCGCCGTCGTCCATTATACGGGCTGGCTACCGGATGGAACGGAGTTCGATAGCAGCCGTCGAGGGCAGCCATTCCGCTTCCCGGTCGGCGGGGGTCAGGTGATCCAGGGGTGGGATGAGGGTGTGGCCGGCATGAAGGTGGGCGGCCGCCGACAGCTCGTCATTCCACCCGCGCTCGGATACGGCAATCGTGAGATGGGAGGCGTCATCCCGGCCAACTCGACGCTCGTCTTCGACGTGGAACTGCTCGGCGTGGAGTGATCGAAAGGGAGCGAGACGGGGACGGCCGACCGCGGCCGACCCGTCCTCCCCCTCGTCAGACCGTCCCGTCCGGAGCCGGTTTCGCCTCGAGTTGACGGAGCAACGCCAGGAGGTCACCCTGCCACCATTCCTCCACGATCCTTCCCTCCGCGATCCGAAATGTGCTGGCACCTGAGCCCGAGATCCGCGAGTAGGTCGGGGAGATCCCCTTGAACGGCCCGAGATGGGTGCCGTTCATCGTGAAACGAACCGCCACCCGGTCTCCCTCCGCGATCGTGTCCAACACCTCGACTTCCAGATCCGGGAAGCCGACGAAGAACGAGGTGATGACCGCCTGGTAGTCGTGAAGCGATGTCGCGTCGCCCAGATGTCCACCGTGCCAGAGGTATCCCTTCGCGCAGGAATCCGCGGCGGCGGCCGCGTTCCGACGATCGAACACTTCCTGAAGAAAGCGGTGCACGATGGCCTTGTGACGCTGCGGCGCGTTCGTGTCCACCGGCTGCGCGTAGAGTTCCAGCGGAGCCCGGCGGTCGGGCGCGTGCAAGGGCGTGCCTGCGACGAGCCCGAGCTGCCGGAGCATCGTCACCGTGTCGAAGTAGCGACGGAAAGCCGCGACCTTCCCGTTCGTCAGATCCAGTACATCGGCGAAACGCACCTGGATTTCCATCCCGGTGGCCGGGATATGACACCGGGGCGTGAGCAGCGGCCCGGTATGCGTCCCCTCCATT
Source organism: uncultured Gemmatimonas sp. (assembly GCA_964634395.1). GTDB lineage: Bacteria > Gemmatimonadota > Gemmatimonadetes > Longimicrobiales > Longimicrobiaceae > WHSP01. Next base: position 23,884 of record CAZWJE010000029.1, read on the forward strand.
TCATACTCGACGACCACGCGATCTCCATCGCCCGCCAGCTCGAGCGAGTCGATGCGCAGATCAGGGAACGCCGCCGACCAGCCGCGATGATACTCGATGAACCCTCGCCGCCCCGTATACGAGTCGCCGGTCGCGACACTCATCAGGCGCACGTCCTCGCGCAGCCACTTCGCCGCCCCTTCGAACTCGCGCTCCGCCAGCGCACCGAACAGCCCGCGGACCATATCCTCGGTTCCGCCGATCATGCCTCCTCCATCAACGAACTCGCACCCGTTCCCGAAGAATCCGCTCCGGGAGCCTTGCCTGACGGCCGATAACCGGCTCCCCGGATACGGCCGATCAGACCGTTTTCGACCTTCTCCTCGGGTCGTCCTCACGATCTCCATCGTCACGACCCACACCCGCACGACTGATGCCGCCGGGCGGTGTTCAGCCCGTCCACCGCTCGCCACTGCTCGCCGCCACACATCGGCGCCATGGTGAACGCGCCTTACCGGCCCCAACGTTGGACAAACGTATGTATGGCTTGCTCTCGGCGCGGACACGATTTACCCTCCGCCGGACCAGTCACGTGATCGCGCGGGTACAAATTGACACGGTCGGCGTGGAAGTCACCGCGCCCTGACCGTGATGTGACGTTGTTCGATGGAGTGTGATGGACGGGATCGACATGGGAGCCTTGGCGGCGCTGGCGTCCGGGGATTTCGACTCGCGTCTCCTCAAGGTTCTTCTCGACGAGATGCCGACTGGAGTCATGGTGATGGACGCCAACGGCCAGGTCACGCTCACGAATCGGCAGATGGATTCGCTGTGGCGGGAGTCGATTGGAGCGAACCTGGACGCATGGGTGGGACATCACGCGGACGGGCACACCGTGCGCGCGAACGAATGGCCGATCCGCGTCGCCCTGGAAACAGGGGCCACGATCCGCGGTCGCGAGATCGAGATCGTTCGAGCGGACGGGAGTCGTGGCGTGGGACGATTCGACGCGGTTCCGGTTCGCTGTGATCAGGGGAATATCCTCGCGGCGGTGATGACGGCACTGGACGTGACCGACCAGCGACGCCGGCTCACGTCCCGACGCTTTCTCTCCGACGCCGGGACCCTGATCGCCTCCTCACTGGATTACGTCTCGACGCTGCGGAATCTGGCGCGCCTCGCGGTGCCCGCGCTCGCCGACTGGTGCACCGTCGACCTGCTCGATCCGGCGGGAGAGATCGAGCGCGTGGCGATCGAGAGTATCGATGCGCGCAGGGCGGCGACGGCGATGCAACTGGCGCGACGTTATCCGCCGACGCTGGAAACGGAGGTCGGAGTCGCGAGGGTGATCCGGACCGGCACTTCGGAACTCGCGCCGCGAGTCACTCCCGAGATGCTGGATCGGTTCACCCGCAGCGCGAAGCAGCGGAAGTTCCTCGGTGAACTGGGCATCGAATCGGTGATGATCGTCCCGCTCGTGTCACGCGGGAATCCGATCGGGTCGATCATCTTCGTTTCCGCGGAGTCGGGACGCCGGTATACGCCGGACGACCTGGAGGTGGCGGAGGAACTGGCGACTCGCGCCGCGCTCGCCGTGGAGAACTCGCGGCTCTTCGACCAGTCGAGAGCGGCGACCGAGGCGAAATCGGATTTCCTCGCCGTGATGTCGCATGAACTGCGCACGCCGCTCACCGCGATCATCGGCTTCGCGGAACTGCTGCAGCTCGGGGTGCCCGACCCGGTGACCGCGAAGCAGAAAGAGCAGGCGGAGCGGATCGAGATTTCAGCCCGACACCTCCTCCAGCTGATCGAGGAGATCCTCACGCTGGTGACCATCGAGTCCGGAGAACGGCGGGTGCACAGATCCGAGGTGCACGTCAACAGCCTCATCCGGCGTGCCGTCGCGATCATCGAGCCGATGGCGCGGGTGAAGGACCTTCCTTTCTCGGTCACCTACGCCCCGGGCGATCCGATCCTTCGATCGGATTCGGACAAGTTGCTGCAGGTGCTCCTCAACCTGCTCTCGAACGCGGTCAAGTTCACCCACGAGGGGGAGATCGCGATCCGGGCGGCGTGCGAAGGCGATTCACTCGTCTTCGAGGTCTCCGACACCGGTATCGGCCTGAGCCCCGAGCATCTCGCGCGGATCTTCGAACCCTTCTGGCAGGCGGAGCGGCCGATCACGCGAAGAGCGGGCGGGACGGGGCTGGGTCTCACCATCTGCCACCGCCTGGCCGACCTCCTCGCCGCCGAAATCGAAGCCGAGGGTGAGGAGGGCGCGGGATGTACCTTCCGGGTGCGGATTCCCATATAGTCCCTCGCCCCCCTTGTCGGGCGTCGGTCCCGCGCGAAACTCGCGGAACGGCCGTCATTGCCGGATATTCCTCGGGTCCATGAAGGTTTTCCGAGTGAACGCGCAGAGGCCCGTGGTGGCCCGCCCTCTCGAATATGCCCGACAATTACACATCCCCCCCGGAATTCGCGCGCTGGCGCCCACACCCCTGGCACGGCCTGGAAGTCGGCATCGAGCCACCGTTGCGGGTCAATTCCTGGATCGAGATCACCCCGTTCGACCTGATCAAGTACGAGGTGGACAAGACCACCGGATACCTGCGCGTCGATCGGCCACAGCGGACCTCGTCGCAGCCTCCCGCGCTCTATGGCTTCATCCCGCGGACGTACTGTGGCGAGCGTACGGCCGCACTCTGCCCCGGGGCTCTGCGCGGCGATGGAGACCCGCTCGATATCTGCGTGGTGAGTGAACGCCCGATCACCCGGGCGGAGGTCATCGTCCCGGCCCGGATCGTCGGCGGGATCCAGCTCCTCGACCGCGGAGAGGCCGACGACAAGATCGTCGCCGTGCTCGAAGGGGATTTCATCTGGAGTGAGGTCACCGACATCGCCGACCTGCCGACGATCCTCGTCGAGCGGATCCAGCACTACTTCTCGACCTACAAACTGGTGCCGGGAGCGGACCTCCAGATCCATGTGCAGAAGGTCTATGGAGCCGGCCACGCCGCCAGCGTGGTCGAGGCCGCGATCGCGGATTATCGCGCCCTGGCGGATCGTCTCACCGAGATCTGACGCCCGCCGGACGAACCCGATGCCTGACGGCCGTGAGTATCGCGGGAGTTCCGGGATCGCCCGGAACTCCCGCCCGCCCACGGCCGCTCCGCTTCAGACGCCCGGTCGAGCGACGTCCGGTCCGAGCGACGCCCGGCCCGAGCCGTCCTAGAACCGGTACTGCACGGTCAACCGGAGCTGACGCGGCTCCACGGGATGGAAATGAACGTCCTCCACACCGGCGGTCGGCTCGCCCGGAAGCCGCGACTCATAGAGGTACTGGATGTCATACGCGTCGGTGTCGAAGAGATTGAGCAGCGCGAGTTCGATGTGTGTGCCTGACGCGAGTCGCCAGCCGAACGAGCCGTTCACGAGCGTCGCCGACTCGGCCCGAACGGAGTTATCCTCGATCAGCGGGTATTCTCCGAAGCTGCGAACCCGAAGCGAGCCGAACGCCCCGGCCTCGGGTGCCCAGGTGATCCCGCCAGCCAGCACCGACTCCAGGGCTCCGGGAATCCGATCCTCGCCTTCGTCGACGTCGAGCAGGCGCGCGCGGGCGAGGGAGAGATCCGCGTCGAGCGAGAGCGCGGGGAGAGGCCGCCAGAAGTTGGCGAAGGTGATTCCCATCCGGCGGCTGCCATCCGACGGTTCGGTGGCGCCGGCGTCTCCAACGAACAGGAGTTCACTCTCGAGGTCGAGCACCCACGCGGAGACCGTCGAACGCAGCCCCTCGACGGGAGTGAGCCGCAGGCCGAGTTCGCCGCCGCGTGATCGCACCAGCGGATCCACTGGTTCCGCCGGATCACCCGTTGCCGGATCGATGGTGATCGTCGTGCCGCGAGCGTCATTGCTGTGGAAACCGAAACCACCGCTCACATAGACTTCCGTGGAAGCGGCCGGCGAGAAGATCAGAGACGCCTTCGGGCTGAGGATCGACGCGGTACGATCGCCCGAATTGGCGGCCAGGTCACTCTTCACGTCGAACGTGTAGGCATCCGCACGGGCGCCGAGAACACTCCGGAACATCGGATGCCAGCGTGAGGTCATCTCGAGGTGGACGCCGGCGGTCGCTTCGGTCACCTCGTCCTCCCGAACCGTTTCGGAGCGGACCCGATCGTTGGCGAGATGGAGGCCGACCTCGCCGATCCGATCGAGTCGCGTCTGGATTCCCGCCGTAACCTCATGACGGCCATCGAGGTTGAACGAATGACGAGCGTTCACGCCGAAGATCGATCGCTTGTCGCGCTGCTCGAACTGGTCTCCGCTCTCCGGATCGCCGAGCAGGTAGGTGAAGTTCGAGAAGAGGCTCAGTTCCGAGAAGATCCCGAAAAACTCGACGTGCTGGGAGGAGTTTCCGGAGTAGCGACTCCAGGCTCCCGAAAGACTGTAGCGACTGGATAGGCCCCCATCGGTCGGATCGATATGACCGAAACGACCGATCTCTCCACTTTCGACGGCGCGGAGCGGAATCTGATCGCTGGAGTTCCACTGGTTATCGTAACCCATCGCCATCAGCGAGAACCGCGATTCCGCCAGGTCCCGCGAGTAGCGGACAAGTCCGTTGAACTTGCGGATTTCCTGGGGCAGATCCCAGGGTCCGTCGTAGACCCTCCCTTCTCCGCCCACGAGCAGGTCGCCGCGAGCGATTCGTGTCGATCCGCCGCCGACCGCGCGAAAGAACCCGTCCGTCCCACCCGTCAGCGAAGCGAACGGACGGTCCAGCCGCCGCGCCAGATGGAATTCCGCGCCGCCCGCACTCCCGAAATCCCCCATCTCCGCGTGGTAGACGCCCAGTCGATAATCCAGTAATTCCACGAACTCGGGGATGAGGAAATTGAGATCCGTATACCCCTGGCCGTGCCCATGTGTCGGCATATTGATCGGCATGCCTTCGACCCGGGTCTGGAAGTCGGTTCCATGGTCGAGGTTGAAGCCACGCACGAAATACTGGTTCGCCTTCCCTTCCCCGGAGTGCTGGGTGACGATGACGCCGGGTACCGTCTCGAGCAGTTCACCCTCGCGAGCGAGCGGCCGGGAGCGCAGGTCAACGGCGCCGACACGCCCTTCGGACGCGGAAACCGCGATTCCCGAGAGGTCGTCGATCCGGCCGTTCACCCGTAAGGTGTCGATCCTGACGGCCGACAAGGTGTCAGCGCTCGCCGGGACCTGCGCCGCCACCTCCTCGGATCCGCTCGTTCCGGCGAGCATGGCCCCGATTATCACCAGATAAACCCACGGCGATCGCCCCACGCGGCGCCGTGACGCATGCAATGATTTCATCGTTCCGTACCTTCTGATTCTTCGTTGAAATCCATCGACCGGCGTCGGCGCGCACGGCGAGAGGCCGGCACGGGATCGGTGCCACGGTCGTCGCCGCGCGTCGAAAGGGACGCGGGTCGGTCCGGCCGGGAGGATCCAACACCGCCGGCCGGGTCGAGTTATCCGTCGATTTCAGACGAGGAAGCGAGGGGGCGGGGTGAGAACGGTCTTCGCAATCTCGGCGACCGCTGAACTCCGCCAGTCAGAGTTCACGAACCGGAGGATAGAGGGGGTGAAAACCGCCTCCGGCGGCGCGAGATAGTGTTCGGAATTGTGTGATGTCAGGCTCGCGAGGTCGCTCGCCGGCTCAGGATCATGCGAATGGACGAAGCCATCGTGCTCGTGCTCGCCGGGTGCGAGGGTACGGTCGCGTGTGGTCCCCGCTCGAGCGTTCGGCGCCGGTGGATGCTCGTGCGGGAGGCCGGAGGCGTGGAGCCGATCGTGGTCCGCGAACGCCAGTCGGGTCTCCTGCAGCAGGCGGGCATCCTCCGCCAGGCGCATCGTGGTCCAGGCTCGCTCCGTGAACCAGTCGTTCAGCGTGGAAAGCGGAGAGTGGTGACGCGCGACGTGAATCGAAAGCAGTAACGAATGCCCCAGCGGAGTCCCGATCGAGATGACCAGATAGAGGACCAGCAGGAGCACGCGGCGCGGCCCCGAGGGAATCGCCGGTCGTGGTTGTCGGGCGCGGGTTGGAGGTCCGGCCTTCACGCGTGAGGACTTCCGTGCGAGGTTTCTCGTGGTACGCGGCGCGGGAGGAACGCGGACAATCTAGCGGGGGAAGTCGGGTTCAGACAATCTGACCAGCGCTTCAGCCGAGAAGGGCTCCCAGCACCGCGTCGAGATCGGAGAGATCGTCGAAGATGTGGTCGGGGCCGTGTGGGTGAAGCTCATGAGGGGCGAACTCACCGGTCGCGACGGCGACACTGCATACCCCGAGGTGCGCGCCGCAGGCGATGTCCGCCGGCGTGTCGCCGACGATGACGACAGCCTTTCCGGTGAAACGATGCCCGCGGAGCAGGGCGGCCCGCTCGATCGCCACTTCCGGGAGCGCCGCGCGGTCGTGATGGTCCGAGCCGAAGGCGCCGACCACGAAGCGGTTCCACCCGAGGCCGGCTCCCTCCAGCTTCAGCCGCGCGCCACCGTCGACGTTCCCGGTGAGGAGCCCCGTCACCACCGAGTCCGTCTCCTCGTCGAGATGGTCGAGGAGCGCCGCCACGCCCGGATAGACGGTCGGGCGGGTCATCTCCATCTCGCGCTCGAGTTCCCGTAGATAGACCGGCCAGACCTCGGGAAGCCGGGCGTCGATCGTGGCTTCGTCGAGCCCGGCCATGCCGAGCAGGTCGCGAGCGATCCGCGGGTCGGTGCGGCCCGCGAAAGAGTAGCCTTCCGCTGGGCCCGACGTGCCGTATACGTGCTCGAGGGCCCGCCGGAAGGCGCGCGGCGCGGCCCCATTGGAGGTCAGGAGCGTTCCATCGATATCGAAGAGAACCAGACGATCCGGAGGGACGGGACGGTTACGCAATGATCGCCGGCCAGGAACAGGGATGGGCTTCCGTGACCCGGGCGACGCGTCCCGATACGCCGCCAGGCCACGGATGAACCCGGATCTACTCGAGGATCGCTGGGCGCGCGCGCCAGGCGAGGCCGAGTGTGTACTCCGATGAGGACCCCGCGAAGTCGAATCCGATCCCGCGATTGCGATACTCGGCCTGCAGGCCGATCCGCTGGTTCAGCCAGTAGCGCGAGCCGACCGAACCGGAGACGGAGACGTCATAGCTCGTTCCATCGGTATCCTCGGGACCACCGAAGTCGATCGCGGCCCCCAGACCGAGACCCATGTAGGGAACGAACCGCTCGAACGGCAACGCGAGCTGCACCTGCGCTTCGGGCGCGAAAAACATCGCCGTCCTGCCGACCTGATCCGGCCGCGTCCCCACGATCCCCCCTTCCAGGGTGAGCACCGAGGAGATCGGCATACTGCCTCGAACGGCGGCCATCGCCGCGTTCCCCTCGTCGGCCAGCTCATAGGAGAAGAGGCCGAACATCGCGGAAAGGTGCCGGGGCTGGATGTCCTGCGCGCCGGCGTCGCGCGAGTCGAAAACAATGACGGCGAAGAACGCCAGGACGACGACGGCGATTGTACGCATCTTCGGATATGGCTTGAGTTTGACTACGCTGTCCAACAAGTGATGCGCAAGTGCAAGAACAAGTCCCTGTTCCACTCGTTCTTCATCGTCGACGCCGCCATCCCCACACGGCTCGGCCGGAGTCCCGCACCTTCAACCCATGCGAATGCTACCGCCCAACACCCCTCACCGCTTGTCAGTGAGGTTCGGCGGTTCCGTGTTCAACGGAGAGACAGATAGATCAATGCCCCCACGAAGCCGATCAGCATCCCCGCGAATACGCTCAACCAGACCGCCCGTCGATCACCCATCCGGCACCCTCATCGGTGAACGTTCGCCATCCGTCGCGCTGACGCGGCCCGGCTCAGCGGGAGCGTTCGAGCGCCTGTGTCACGTCGTAGACCAGGTCGTTCACGTCCTCGAGCCCGATCGAGAAACGAATCAGTCCGGGAAAGATTCCGACACGCCGACGTTCTTCCTCCGTGAGCTTGGAGTGCGTCGTCGACGCGGGGTGGGTGGCGATCGTCCGCGTGTCGCCCAGGTTCGCGCTGTGCGAGAGCAGTTCCAGTGAGTCGATGAAACGGCGGGCCCGCTCCAGTCCGCCGGTCACGGTGAGCGCGACGAGCCCGCCGCCGGATTTCATCTGCCTCCGCGCGAGGTCGAACCGCGGATGGCTTTCGAGGAACGGATAGAGTGCCCGTTCGATCTCGGGGTTTCCTTCGAACGTTCGCGCGAAAGCGAGCGCGTTCGCGGAATGGCGATCCATTCGCACGGCGAGCGTTTCGAGTGATTTGGAGAGGACCCACGCGTTGAAAGGCGAGATCGCCGGTCCCGTGGGGCGCGTGAATGAACGGATCTCGGCGATTCGCTTCCCCGGTCCCAGGATCGCCCCGCCGAGTGTGCGGCCCTGTCCGTCGATGAACTTCGTCGCGGAATGAACCACGAGTTCCGCGCCGAACCGGGCGGGCTGCTGGAGATACGGCGTGGTGAAACAGTTGTCGACGACCAGGATCACGTTACGGTCGCGGCAGATCCCCCCCAGCATCTCCAGGTCGAGGAGCGCGAGGCCGGGGTTCGATGGGGTCTCGGCGAAGAGGATCTTCGTGGTCGGCCGGATGGCGGCGTTCCACTCGCTCGCGCTCGCGTCTACGTCGACGTAGGTGTGTTCGATTCCCCAGCGGGGAAAGACCTTCGTCAGCAGCTGGTGCGTCGCGCCGAAGAGGGCCCGCGCCGCGACCACATGGTCACCGGCGGAGAGCAGTGCCGCGAAGGTGGAGAAGACGGCCGCCATGCCGCTCGCCGTGGCGATCCCGTCTTCCGTGCCTTCCATGACGCAGAGCCGGCGAACGAACTCGTCGGCGTTCGGATTCGAATATCTGCTGTAAACGTTGCCGTCGATCTCGTCGGCGAAGAGGGCTCGCGCCTGCTCGGCCGAGTCGAAAACGAAACTGGAGGTGAGATAGAGCGGGGTCGAATGCTCACGTTCGGCGGTCCGTTTCACCTGGGTCCGGATCGCCGCCGTCTCTGGCGAGACCTTCCGATCTGACAAGGGAGTGCTCCTTCCTGTAACGAAGAGCCCGGGCGCTGAATGAAGCGCCCGGGGGAGAGAACCTAAGAAGATGACCCCCGGATCGCGAACAGGAACGGGCTCGAAGACGCCGTCGCGTTCTCCACCTATTCACCCACCGATTCGCCATTGATCCAGACGCTCTCGATCGTTCGGGTGTTCACGATATCGTCGAGCGGATTCGATTCGAGGACGACGAAATCGGCGCGCTTGCCGGGCTCGATCGTTCCCAGCGCGGCGTCAAGGCCGACACACCGTGCCGCGTCGCCGGTCGCGGCGACGATTACCTGCATAGGGGTCAATCCAGCCTCGACCATCATCTCCAGCTCGAGGTGTTCGAAATAGCCCTGGAATCGCCCGGCGACGCCGGAGTCAGTCCCCATGGCGATCCTGGCGCCGGCCTCGGACAGCATCTTCAGATTGCTCATCGCGAGGGGGAGTTGAGCCCGCCAATGGATTGCCGCTTCGCTCTCCCGGGTACGCCGCTGTCGTTCCGGGTCTTCGAGTTCCGCGAGGACGGCGGGATCCGCGTCGCGCAGGAAGAACGGATCGTCGAAGAAGTCCGGTCGAGCACCATAGACGAACGTCGAGAGTTCGCGCGTAAGGGTCGGGCTGAGGCAGATCCGGCGTTCGCGGAGGAGGGCGATGAACTCGTCATCGAGGGGAAGATCGCGGATACTGTGCGCGACGAAGTCGGCGCCGGCGGCGACCACCGCCTTCGCGTCGGCCAGTTCGACGACGTGTACCGCGACGGGAAGGCCCGCCCGGTGCGCCTCGGTGATCACCGCCTCGAAGATCTCCGGCGCCATCGCGGTGCCGGTGCCGAGGCCGGGGTCCACGCGGATCTTGGCCCAGTCCACATCCATCGCGGCGATCCGCGCGACCTGTTCGGCCGCCTCCTCGGGCGTATCGGGGTCGAGGACCGGCCCGGCGACGAAGAGGCGTGCCCGGTCGAGTGTGGAGTCCGCCGCCTGCTCATCGCGAACGCGGACGCCCTCCTCCCGATCATCCCCGAGGCTGACTACCGTGGTGACCCCATACCGCGCGTACAGTCCGAGCTGGTCGAGTACGTTATCCCGCGAATACTGGCCTGAGCGCAATCCACGGACGTCACCGACATGGCCGTGCGTATTGATGAGTCCGGGGATGATCGTCCTACCCCGGACATCGATCGTCGCGACTCCCGAGGGGATCTCCACTGATCCCGCCTCGCCGACCGCGACGATTTCACCACCGTCGATCACGATCACCGAGTTCTCGAGCGGCGTCGAGCCCGATCCGTCGATCAGCCTCGCGCCCACGAACGCGCGCATCGACGCCGTACCGGCCTCGGCGTCGGCCCCGCACGCGGCCAGGGTGACGGCAAGGATGAGCGACGCGCAATGACCAACCGTTCGGCGCATTTCGGCATCTCCGGCGGGGATACGTTCTGGACTTTCCGGAAAGGTAATAACCGGCGATGTCCGCCGCCAACTGATGATCCATCGATGGGCCGACAGGGCGGAATCCGCCTCGCTTCACCGATGAAGCTCTTTCGACGAAGCCGTTTCGGGCGGCCCGAACAATGATCGATCTGTCGCCAGCCAACAAAGGACTTGTGCGCTTGCCGGGCAACTGTTAGCTATGATGGTCCCGATGTAAGACCTTAACAACCCCGAAACAGTCTTTCACCAATGGCTGAGCGCAACGAAAAGATCTACGAGCGCGTAGTGTTGGAGCTGGAAAATGACCCCTCACTCGGCTCCAAGGAACTCTACGGGATACTGCAGGGAGTCGACAGGTCGGTTTCTCGAGATACCCTTCAGCAGTTCCACGCTCGGTACGTACTGCCGGCCAAGCGTGGAAGGAAAGCCGCCACATCCGCGGCCGCCGAAGAGGCTCCGCGCCGCAAGCGTCGGCGCCCGGGTGGCAAGAACGGTGAACCGGTGGCGCTGGCCACGCCCGCCGCCGCCGAGCCGGCCGCGCCGCGGCGGCGCCGTCGCTCGACGAAAAACGAACCCGATCGGGACCGGATTCGCGGGCTTCTGCTCGAGTTCGCGCAGGACCTCACCGACGCCGAGAGCCGCTCGAACCTCGTTCAGGTGCTTGGCCGGGTGGACAAGTACGTGGAGAAGATCGCGGGCGCCGTGAATTAGGCACGGCTTCCGCGACGGCCCCATCGAGGGGTCCCGGAGCGTCGTGCGGCACGAGTGATCACCTCACTCGTGTCGCGCGACGCTCCGTCGTTTCCGGCGGGAACAGACCGTCACCCCGACGCCTTCAGAGATCGTCGAGAAAGGGAGATGGTTTTCGGGGGGCCGCCGTGGCGGAGCCCAGATACTTCAGCGCCTCCTGCAGATGCCGAGCCGCTTCGCGACCGTCATCGTCGCGACGAAGTACCCGTAGCGCGTTGGCGATCGCCGACGAGACGCGGGCGGCCCGTTCCTCACCCAGACCCGCCCCTGACACCTCACGCGCCGCGAGTTCCAGTGCGCGCGCCAGCTGATCGGCGCGGAGCGGACTGTCACCGACCCGCAGGGCTTCCGTGTGGGCGGCTTCCAGTCGTCGTCGCAGTCCGTCGCTCATCGAGTCTCCTCCTCCAGCCACGCGTTCGGACGGGAATCCCCGCTCGTTGTGGTAACCTCATCGGCCCGATGAAGGCGGCCCATCGGGTACCTCGACGGATCAGTCATTTCTTTCCTTCGGGCTCGACCGCTCGCCCGGATGCGCCGCGCCGGACACGCTGGCGTCACCCATTCGCAACTCCCACCGGCCCTCGCGCCTGTTCGGCCTGACCGGAGCCCCGTACGCTTCTCCCAGGATCGGCTCGGTGAGCACGTCGGCGGGAGTTCCATCGGCGTGGATACGCCCTCGACGCATCACCAGCACACGCGTCACCTCGGGGATCACCTCTTCGACATGATGGGTGACGAGGATGAGCGTTGCCTCCTCGGCGGCGAGTCGCCGGAGCGTGTCGATGAACGCGTGCCGCGCGACCAGGTCGAGCCCGGTCGTCGGCTCGTCGAGGACGAGCACCTCCGGACCATGCGCGAGCGCGCGGGCGATCAGGATCCTCCGTGCTTCTCCCGTCGACACCTCGGCGAGTCGCCGCCGAGCCAGATGTCCCGCCTCCACCCGGACGAGCGCCTCCAGAGCCTTCTCCCGAATCTCCGGGGTCACCTGGTGATGCAGGAAGGGGACGCCTCCGCTCCCGAAGAAACTCGCGATCACCAGATCGTGCGCCGTGGCCCGACCCATGCTCGAACCGACGACGAAGCGCTGTTGCAGATCCGGTGAAACGAGGCCGAGCCGGGAGCGGAGTTCCTCGAGGTTCCAGCGCTCCCGCCCGAACACGCGGATCGGCGGGTCCACCGTATGCGGGGCCGACGGATAGATCTGACCGGAAATGAGCTTCACCAACGTGGATTTCCCCGAGCCATTCGGCCCCAGGATCACCGCGTGCTCTCCGCGCCGGAGCGAAAACGTGACTCGATCGAGAATACGCGTCCCGCCCCG
>CAZWJE010000030.1:0-36341 GCA_964634395.1 uncultured Gemmatimonas sp.
ATCGTTCGATGTCGATGATCAACTACGCCTCGCGCGAGATCAACTGCAAGATCGTGTACTACGGTCCTGGTCTCGGCGGGAAGACGACCAATATCGAATACGTGTATGATAAAGTCGCGCCAAATACTCGCGGCAAGCTGATTTCACTCGCGACGGAGACCGAACGCACGCTTTTCTTCGACTTCCTTCCCGTGGACCTCGGAACGATCCGCGGGTTCAAGACCCGCTTCCATCTCTACACGGTTCCCGGGCAGGTCTATTACAACGCCTCCCGCAAGCTTATCTTGAAGGGCGTCGACGGGGTCGTGTTCGTCGCCGACAGCCAGCAGGAGCGACACGACGCGAACCTCGAGGCCATGCATAACCTCTATGATAATCTGGCGGAGCATGGCCATGACCCGCGCCGCATGCCGTTCGTGATCCAGTACAATAAGCGAGACCTGCCGAACGTCTTGCCGGTCGACGTACTCGATCACGCGCTCAACCCGACTTCCGTTCCCAGCTTCGAGGCCGTCGGGACCCGCGGTGTGGGTGTGTTCGACACCCTGAAAGCCGTTAGCAAGCAGGTCATCAAGCAGCTGAGCTGACCTGGTCACCAGCGCACGCGGGACGCTCGGGGCGGAGGCCTTGAACCTACCAAATCTGATTACGCTCGGTCGGATCGTTCTTTCGATCCTGATCGTTCCGCTCCTGTTCGTGGATCAGTTCTATGTTCGGCTGTTCGCCTTCATCATCTTTCTCGTCGCCGCTATTTCCGATCTCTGGGATGGGCATATCGCTCGCTCCCGCGGCCTGATCACGGATCTCGGAAAGCTGCTCGATCCTGTAGCCGACAAGATCCTCCTCGTCACCACCTTCCTTTCGTTCTACCTCCTTTCCCGTGGCTACGGGCCGGGGGATTCTTTTCCGTGGTTCGGCGGGATCCTGCCACTCTGGATTCTGCTGATCCTCCTCGGTCGTGAGGTCTTCATGACCCTCTTCCGCGGATACGCCAAGCGACGGGGCGTGGTGATCGCGGCGGGCCCCGCCGGGAAGTACAAGACGGTCGTCCAAAACGTATTCATCGGCGCGGGAATACTCTGGCTCGCGCTTTGGTCCGCGGCCCGGGATCGGGGCTGGGACGGCAACGTCTGGGACCGATGGCTGGACATCCATTTTACCTTCTGCGTCGTCGTCCTCAGCGTCGCTCTCCTCCTGACCGTTTATTCGATGATCGTGTATCTTTGGGGGTACCGCTCAGTCGTGATGAGCGGTGCCGGGGGGCGAGTGAACTGACGGGCTTGCCGGGGCCCGGGAATCCGCCAGATTGGCACCCTCGGTTGGCATCCGGCTTGCACCTCGGATCGCCCATTTTTTCGATTTCTTTCATGACCGCGCATACCCGGTGATACGCACACGACCATGAGAGCTGAAAGCAACGGCGGGGACGAAACGGCCTCCGCCGAAGAGTTCGCGCACGGGGCCGAACCGAACGTCGACAAGACGTCGGAAAACGTTTCGGAGAACGAGGTGGGAGCGACCGGAGCGGTGAGCGCGCCCCCCAGTCGCGAAGAGTTGGATGATCTCCAGGAGCGATATCTTCGGCTCGCCGCGGAGTACGAGAACTTTCGTAAACGGACGAATCGCGAGCGATCGGAAATGCAGGATCGCTCACAGGGCCAGCTCATCACCAGGCTTCTGGATGTTCTGGATGACCTGGATCGACTTTCGGAGTTCTCGCCGGAGAGCGCGACCGTCGACTCGCTACTGGAAGGCGTGCGCCTGATTGACCGCAAGTTGATGCGCGCGCTCGAGGTCGCCGGTCTGGAGATCGTCCCGGTGGAAGGGGAACGTTTCGATCCGGAGCATCACGAGGCGTTGATGCTGACACCGACGAACGATCCGGCGGAAGACGAAATGGTCGGCAACGTCTTTCAGCCGGGATACCGATTCAAGGGCATTTTATTGAGACCCGCCAGGGTCCAGGTGAAACGCCTCGACGCTTGACGACCCCATGGCTACGGCAACGAAAGACTTCTATCGATTGCTCGGGGTCGCCGAGAACGCGAGCGCGGACGAGATCAAGAAGGCCTACCGAAAGCTCGCCAAGCAGTATCATCCGGACGCCAATCCGAACGACGCGGCGGCGGCCGACCGATTCAAGGAGATCTCCGAAGCCTACTCCGTCCTTTCTGATGAGTCGAAGCGCAAGCAGTACGACGACGTACGGAAATACGGAGCGATGGGCGGGTTCGCGTCGAGCGGACGACCTCGCCCGGGCGCGCCGGGACCGGAGGCTCCGAGGGCGGAAGACTTCAATTTTGAGGACATCGGCGGGCTTGGCGGTTTCGGAGACTTCTTCGGTTCGATCTTCGACTTCGGAAGGCGGCAGCGGAGCGGCGCGAGCGCGCGGGACCAGACGCGACGCGGGGAAAATGTCGAGTACGCGGTCGAGATCCCGTTCGAGACGGCCGCGCGCGGCGGAAAGATCGCGATAACGGTACCGATTTCCGAACCATGCGGGACGTGTGGCGGAAACGGCGCGGCACCGGGGTCAACGCCGGTATCCTGTCCGGAATGCAAAGGGAGCGGCGTGGTCACTTTCGGACAGGGAGGGTTCGCGGTATCCCGTCCGTGTCCCGCCTGTTACGGGCGGGGAACGATCGCGACCGACCCCTGCCCCACATGCTCGGGTCAGGGTGTGGTGCGTACGCAGAGGCAGCTGCAGGTCAACGTACCGGCGGGTGTGGACACCGGGTCGAAGATGCGGCTGGCGGGGCAGGGCGAGGCCGGGGCGGCGGGCGGACCAAAGGGTGATCTCATCATCACGTTCCGGGTGAAACCGCACCATTTCTTTACCCGGGATGGTCTCGACGTGCAGTGCACCGTTCCGACCAACATCGCCCAGGCCACGCTCGGATCCAGAGTACGGGTCAGAACCGTCGATGGGAAGCACGTTGTCCTGCGGGTGCCGCCAGGAACGCAATCCGGCACGCGACTGCGAATCCGCGGGCAGGGGATCGAGAAGGGCGAACGGCGAGGCGACCTTCTGGTGAAAATCGACGTCAAGGTGCCCGAGCATCTCGATCCGCGCGAGGAAGAGCTGTTCAAGGAGTTCGCGGCGGCGGCCGAGTTGAAATACTGATTGCCCGCGGAATGGTCAGCGCGTGACCCGTCGAGTCGCGTGCGCGGCCCCATGGCGGGCGATGGATGTTTGGCGGGCGATCCGCGCCGTACGCGCCTCACCGTGATCCGACGAGCGGCGGTAGGGGTCCGCCCTCCGCGGACTAGATGAAATTGGACGAGATCCGGCCGCCACCGAGGACCAGATCGTCCGCGAAAATCACCGCGGACTGTCCTGGCGCGACCGCCCGCTGCGGCTCCACGAAGTGAAGGTCGACTTGATCTTCACTCGTGCTCACCACCCTCGCGTCCGCGGCCGGGGAACGATGCCGGATCTGCACCTGGACCGTCCTCCCCGACTCCGGCAACGGGCCCAGCCAGTTCAGCTCCTCGACACGAAGTCTCTCTCGATAAGTCTCCTCCCATTCCCCCACGACGACTTCCCGGGTGGCGGGTCGAGAGCCGAGCACATATAGAGGGCGCGAGAATCCGCCCCCGATCCCCCGACGTTGTCCGACCGTATAGCGGGCGTATCCCGAGTGTGTCCCGATCCTCTCACCGGATGAAGTCACCAGCGGACCCGCCGCCAGCGCTGGATGCTTCGAGCCAAGGCGCTGTTCGAGAATGTCCACGTAGTTGCCGGTGGGCACGAAACAGATCTCCTGGCTCTCCGGCTTCTCCGCCGTCGAGAGTCCAAGCGCCCTGGCCCGCTCGCGGACTTCCGGCTTCGTCAACTCGCCGAGGGGGAAGAGCAGCCTGGGGAGGAGGGTCGGCGGCAGACCCCAGAGAAAATACGCCTGGTCCTTGTGGTGGTCGAGGCCGCGAAGGAGGCGCGGATTGCCCGTCTCGTCGTGACCGATTCGCGCGTAATGGCCAGTGGCGATCAGGTCGCATCCCAGCGCTTCGCCCCGATGAAGGAGGTCGCGGAACTTGGTGTTCCCGTTGCATCGGACGCACGGATTCGGCGTCCGACCATTCGCGTACTCCGTCACGAAGTCGTCGATGACGTCGCGTGAGAACTCCTTCTCGACGTTGAAGACATAGTGGGGGATGCCCAGCCTGTCCGCGACGTTCCTGGCGTCCAGGATTCCGTCGAGCCCGCAGCAGGTACGTGACGGACCATCGACTTCCGTATAGCAGAAGGTTTTCATCGTCACGCCGATGACTTCGTATCCCTGTTCGACCAGGAGCGCGGCGGCGACCGACGAGTCGACCCCACCCGACATGGCGACCAGAACCTTCCTTCCGTTCCGCGTCAAATCCACTGACCTTGTTCCTTTGTTGTGCGCGTCGTTCCGTCGGGCCTCACCGCACACCGGCGGTGGTTATGGGACGATCGTCATGCTGAGGCCATCTCTCGCAGCCTCGCGATAAGCGGGGGAAAGCGCTCGATCACCGTGTCGATCTCCAACTCGGTCGTCTCGCGGCCGAGTGAAAAGCGCACCGAGGGCCCGGCGATTTCCGTGGGAAGTCCCATCGCGGTAAGCACGTGAGAGGGCTCGATCCCACCACTGGAACACGCGGAGCCGGAGGAGACCGCGATTCCTTCGAGGTCGAGCATGACGAGCAACAACTCTCCGCCCGCCCCCGGCATGGAAACGTTCAGGATGTTCGGCAACCTTTCGCCGCCGGCCGCGTTCACGACGAGATCCGGAACATCGCGCGCGAGCCCTGCCTCGAGCCGATCCCGAAGCGACGCGATGCGCGACATATCACGTTCGCGATCTCGCGTGGCCAGTTCGGCGGCAACCGCCAGGCCGACCGCGCCGGCGACATCTTCGGTTCCCGCCCGCATCCCACGCTCGTGGCCACCGCCATGAATCAGGGGAGCCAGGTGGGTGCCTTTTCGAATGAAGAGGGCGCCGACACCTTTCGGGCCGCCGATCTTATGCGCGCTCAACGAGAGCATGCTCATCGGGGTGTCATCCACCCGAACGGGCAGCTTCCCGAAGGCCTGAATCGCGTCCGTGTGAAACACGACCCCGGCTTCGGCGCACATCTCGGCGAGTCGCTGGACCGGCTGGATCGATCCGACCTCGTTGTTCGCCCACATCACCGAAACGACGCAGGGCTTCGAGGGAAGAAGTTCGTTGACGGCCTCCGGCGAAACCGCGGCCCGTGAGTCGACGGGGAGGAGGTGCACCGGGGCGCCTTCGACTTCCGCCGCGCGCGCGGGATTCAGAACCGCGCGGTGTTCGATCGCCGAGCACACCACCGCGGCACCTCGTGACCTCCGACTTCTGCCAAGGATGGCGAGGTTGTCCGCCTCCGTACCACCACGCGTAAACACGATTTCGGTCGGATGCGCTCCAAGGAGCGCGGCGAGTCGCGCCCGGGCATCCTCCAGCTTGACCTTCGCGTCGCGGCCCCATCGATGTACGCTCGACGGATTACCGAATATCTCGCCGGCGAGCGGCAACATCGCCTCGCGCACTTCGGGTCGGACCGGTGTGGTCGCGCTGTAATCCAGATAGATGGACTCCATGGTGTCGCTCGCGTGTATGCTTGCGGGAAAGGATGTTAATAAACTGGCGACGCCGTGGGGTTCACCCGCGACGGGTCGATCCGGAGAACGCCTGCCCCAGCTGTCGATCTCCGCGAATCAGGAACATACGGCCCGTCGTCAAAGGCTGCGCACGTCCAACCGCAGAACGTCGTCGACGCGCATCGTCTCGAGCGTCTGAAAGGGCTCGCCGTATTCGGTTCGAATCAGAGAGCCGTACCTGGCCGCGTGCATCCGCACCTGATCGTAGAGCGGCCGGTCGCCGCCCGGGAAGACCTCGCCTCCCCAGGTCCGCTCGTCGAACTGCGACCCATAGCAGCGGATCGCGGCGAGCTTCGTCTCGATCTGATCGGTGATATCCACGACGAACGTCGGCTTCACGGCGTCTTCCCGGTAGGCCAGGCTGTACAGGAGCTTATGAGGCCGGTGCGGTTCTCCGTCGGCATCGTACTTCGCGAGGCCCGCGAGGAAACAGGCGTCGTAGGCGAGCTGAGAGGCGATCCGGTGGTCGGGATGGCGACCGGCGGGGAACGGGAGGATGACCACGCGTGGCCGGAATCGCCGGATCATCGAAACCACGATCCGCCGGGAGTCTTCCGTGTTCAGAAGGCCCGCATCGGGGAGACCGGCGTTGGCTCGCGCGACGACGCCGAGAACCCGGGCCGCCGCTTCCGCCTCCGCCCCGCGCACGTCCGCGTCACCGGCGGTTCCGCGTTCTCCGCGCGTGAGGTCCAGGATTCCGGTGCGATAGCCCTGTGCGGCGGTTCGCGCGAGTGTACCGCCGCACAGGAGTTCCGCGTCGTCCCGATGCGCGACGATCGCGAGCAGGTCGACGGTGGAAGCATTCTCGGCGGGCGAGGGGGTGGTCGTGGTCATATTCGGTCGGAATCAGTCCGTTGAGCGTGCGGGTGCGGCCGCTCAATATGGACTGAACAACCGGAATCGAACAGCGTGGTCCTATTCGTAGCGGAGCGCTTCGACCGGATCGAGCCGGGCCGCCTTGTTCGCGGGATAGAGGCCGAATCCGATGCCCGTCAGCGCGCTGACACCGAGACCGGCGCCGATCGACCAGAGGGGTACCGCCGCGGGAAGCGGAGTCACCGCCCCGAGCAGCAAGGCCGCCGCGCCGCCGAGCGCGATCCCCAGCAGCCCGCCGATCAACGTCACCGTGACCGATTCGACGAGGAACTGCCACATGATTTCACGCCGGGTGGCGCCGAGCGCCTTCCGTACGCCGATCTCCCTGGTCCGCTCCGTGACCGAGATCATCATGATCGCCACGACTCCGACCCCACCGACCAGCAGGCCGATCGAGGAGAGAACGAGCATGACCAGGAAAAAGACGCCGGTGATGCGGTCGAAAAGGTCACCCAAGGCCTCCTGGCGGACCAGCGCGAACGTATTTTCCTGGCCGGGCTCGAGACCGCGGGACGCGCGCATGGCGGATGTTACCTGGTCCATCGCCTCGTCCTGCGTGACGTTCGCCGCGGGGACGACGAGAAGGGAGAGCCAGTTCGGACTCGCGCGCAGCCGCCGTAGCGCCGTGGTGACTGGAGTGGTGACGGCGGGCTCCATCGTTCCCGTGAACGGGTTGGTCGCCTCGCGGTAGACGCCGATGATCAGGAGTCGCTCGCCCGATACACGCACGTGACGCCCCGTCGGATCGGTGGAGCCGAAGAGCGACTGCCCGAGCGACTCCGTGATGACCGCGACGCTCGCCCCACGCCGATCCTCCGATGGCAGGAAGTTCCTCCCGTGGACGAACTCCCCACGCGTGTAATCGGGCCAGAGATGGCTCCGCCCACGAACGCTGACGTTGATCGCGGACGTCTCATAACGAAGCTCGCCACTCGTTCCGACAGACGCCGTCACCGACCGGATGGCCGGCAGTGAGCTGATCATCGCCGCTTCGTCGAGCGTGATGCGCTCCATCCCCTCCCAGGGTTCACGACCCGTCCCCGTGTTGACGAGTCGGATCTGCGTCTGGTCGAATCGCTCGACCATGAAATTATTGGGGCCGAGAGCGTCGAGTTCAGCGGTGACCGAACTCCGGATGCCGACGATCAGCGCCGCCATCGCCATGACGGTCGCCACACCGATCACGATCCCGAGGATGGTGAGAGACGCCCGGACCTTGTTGGCCCGAAGCGACTCGATGGCGATCATTACGCCTTCGCGTACGGCGGTGAGATTCATGGTGGTGTGCCTAATCCTGCCGAAGGGCTTCGATCGGATCGAGGCGGGCGGCGCGCCAGGCGGGATACGCGCCGGCGCCGATCCCGACCCCGACGCCAAGCCCGAGTCCCAGGACGACCGACCAGGGAGCGACTTCCGCGGGGAGAGGCGAGAAGGAGGAGATCGCGGCGGCCAGCGCGATCCCCAGGCCGATTCCAACGAGACCGCCGAGTCCCGATAGCGTACCGGACTCGATGATGAACTGCCGCATGATGTCGCGCCTCCGGGCACCGAGCGACTTGCGAAGCCCTATCTCGCGAGTACGATCCGTGACCGAAACGAGCATGATGTTCATGATCACGACGGCGCCGACCACGAGAGAAATTCCCACCAGACCCGGAAGAGCAAGGAAGAGGATCGTCGAGATCCTGGTCCAGAAAGCGAGCGCTCCCTCGGCGGTCTCGACCTCGAAGTCACTCTGCTCGCCCGGCATGAGCTGCCTGCGAACGCGCATCCAGCCCTCGATCTCGGCGACCGCCGTCGACAGATATCGTGGATCGGCGACCTGGAACGCGAGCTGATCGATCACGTTTCGCCCGTTGACGACGCCATTGAGGCGAGAGCGAGCGGGCGCGATCACGAGATTGTCGAGCGAGAAGCCGAAAAGGCTGCCCTGACGTTCCAGTACTCCGACCACCTGGTATGGGAAACCCCGAATACGGATCGACTTTCCGAGGGGCGACGTGTTCTCGAAGATGTTCTCGGCGACATCCGCGCCGATTACGACCACGGGCGCCCCGCGCTCGTCCTCCTGGGCCTGGAAAACGCGACCCTGCGCGATCTCCATCGACCGGAGTCGGAAGTACTCGGCGTTGGCGGCCGTGATCTGCACGCCGTCGATGGTCCTCCCGTTCGGGCCATCGACCCGCCCCGACATGTTCGAACTGATGGCGATCGTCCCGGGGGTCTCTATCCTCTCGGCGAGCCAGTCGGCGTCTTCGAAGGTCAGCGAAGGACGCGCGGCCCAGCGACGTCGCATCTCGGCGGTCGGGTCCATCTGAACCGATGGGGTTCGCCGGACCGTGACGGTATGGAGGCCGAAGACCTGGCCGGCGAACTCGTCCTCGACGTACGAGTTCATCCCTTCGATCAGCGTGATGACGGCGATCAGGAACGTGACGCCGACCACCGTGCCGAGAACGGTGAAGGAGGATCTGAGCTTGTGCGCCCAGACCGTTTCCAGCGCGGTGCGAAGCGCGTCGAAGGAGCTCAAGGTCGTTCGTCGCCGCCGAAGGTATTCGTATCGGCGCCGGGGTGAACGCGAGGTCGCCGTTCGTCGGACGCGATCAGGCCGTCGCGCAGGGTGATCAGCCGCTCGGCGCGGGCCGCGATGTCCTGCTCGTGGGTCACCATGATGATCGTCTGTCCCTGCTCATGGAGCCGGTCGAAGAGTGTCATGATGTCTTCGGAGGTCTTCGAGTCGAGGTTGCCCGTGGGTTCATCGGCGAGCAGGATCGACGGATCCGTTACCAGGGCGCGCGCGATGGCGACTCGTTGACGCTGGCCGCCGGAAAGCTCGTTGGGGCGGTGCGTCATGCGGTCCCCGAGTTCGACCGATTCGAGCGCGAGACGGGCGCGCTGCCTGCGGACCGGCCTCGGGATGCCCGCGTAGACCAGTGGGAGCTCGACGTTCTCGACGGCCGTGGAGCGTGGGAGCAGATTGAACGTCTGGAAGACGAACCCGATCTCGCGGTTGCGGACGCGGGCGAGCGCGTCGTCCGTCATCCCCGAGACGAGTTCCCCATTCAGCGAGTATTCACCGGAGGTCGGAGTATCGAGACAGCCGATCAGGTTCATCAGCGTGCTCTTGCCCGAGCCGGAAGGACCCATGATCGCCACGTACTCGTTCCGTTTGACTTCCAGGTCGACACCGCGAAGCGCTCGTACGGTCTCGGTTCCCAACTGGTAATGTCGTTCGAGACGTCGGGTGAGTATGACGACCGAAGAACCACCGGCGCCCAGCGTTTCGTTCTCCGGAGCCACGGCCGGCTGGCTCATTCCTCGTTCCCCGCGGTGGCCAGCGTGCGAACAGCGTCACCCGCCTCGAGATCGCGAACCGCCGAATAGGGGCCGGCGATCACCGTGTCGCCCGGCTCGAGACCGGTCAACACCTCGAAATACCAGTCACTGACGACACCGACCGACACGGGGGCCCACACCGCCGTCCCGCCGTCGAGCAGGAAAACGCCCTCGACCTCGGTCGCGTCGTCGTCGGGAGGAGCGTCCTCGTTGACCGCGCGGAAGATCGTTCCCTCACCGTCGCGGACGGTGACCGCGATGATGGGCACGGCGACGACGCTTTTCCGCGTCGCGGTGATGATGTCCGCGGTCGCGGTAAGATCGGGTCGGAGGTCTTCGGGCGGATGGCTGAGCGCCACGACGACTTCGAAGTCGATCGCCTGCGAGGTCTGCGCGGTGGTCGTCGCCGTCGGTGCATTGACCGCGCTGTTGGCGATACGGGTCACTTTGCCCGCGTAGGTCCGATCCGGATACGCATCGATACGGACGATCGCGCTGTCCGCCAGCGATATCTCGGGGATGTCGGTCTCGCCCACTCGGACCCGCGCCTCCATCTCCGAGAGGTCGGCGATCGTGAGCAGGAGGGATCCGGCGTTATTCATCGTGCCGACCACCGCCGTCTCGCCCACCTCGATGTTGAGACGGACGACGTGGCCGCTCATCGGGGCGGAGATCGTGGTCTTGCGGAGCTGGTCGTTCGCCTCGGAGAGTCCGGCCTCCGCCTGCGTGACCCCATGCTCGGCCGCCTCCATCTGCGCTTCGGTGACCATGAGCTGGGTCCGCGCCTGTTCGAGGTCGGCCGGCGAGAGCAGGTTCTGCGGGGCGAGCTGCTCCGCCCGTTCCAGCTCGCTCTCGGCGCGGAGCAGGTTGGCCCGCGCCTGCGCCGCCTGGGCACGGGCCTGGGCAACGGACGCCGTGGCTCGATTCACGGCGGCTTCGAAACTGCTTCGATCGATGCGTAGCAGGACATCGCCCTGCTCCACCCACTGACCTTCCTCGACGTACAGATCGGTTACCCGGCCAGAGATGTCCGCGGAGATATCGACTTTCAGTCGCGGCTGTATGTAACCGCTCGCGGTGACCATCGAGACGAGATCGCGCCGAGCGACGACCTCGGCACGAACTTCGACACCCCTGGCGCGCGTCCGGGCAATGGCGGCCGAGGCCACACTCAGAACGATCACGGCGCAGATTACCGCCAGCAGGATGACTTTGCGTCTGCTCATCGTCTCGATCGATTCGGTTCGTTTGGGGATGGTCTGCCCTGGCGGATGATCGCGGCCGTCCCGCTTTCGCGTGTTCTCAACCCGCCCCAAGGGATGGCTGGAACCCGTCGCCCGCGGTTCCGCGTCGTCCGGAGTCGGGGGATCTACGGGAGAATCGGGCCGTCGGTTTCACCGCGGCGGGCCTACCCGGCGGGTCCGCCGAGAAGAGTGGTGGCTCCCGCGATGAAGAGGAGATAGCCCGCGAGCAGAATGCCGGTCGCCGTCACGGCGCCACGTCGGCCATCGAAATGACTCACCCCGATTCCCAGCACGATCAGCATCCAGATCACGAAGGGATCGAGAGAGAGAAAGGTGGAGAGAAGGATACCTCCACCCAGACTCTCGGGGTCCAGTCGGATGAATGGATCACCGTGTCCGGTCAGTCGAGAGACCGTGGTCACCACCAGCAGGATGAGCGTCCCGAAAGCGGGGATCAACAATCCGTGACTGGCGAGGGAAAGGTACTCCAGGAACGACCCGTTGCCCCGACCGAGGAGGGAAAAGACAATGGTGATGAGTCCGGCGATGACGAACGCGATGACGGGATGGGTCCCGATCGTGGAAAGCATTCCCAGGGCGCGTCCCCAGCGGACGATCACGTCGGGGTCCGACGTGATCTCGACGGGAGCGCCGCGACGGGATACGGCGCCGCGCATCGGCTCGAGAAAGACCTCGTCGGGCACGGCGAGGATGGCGAGAATGGCGATCGCCGTCGAGAGTAGCAGCACGCCGAGCCAGGGTGTGGAACCGGCGAGGTGGCCAGGGAGCCTGGCCGGGGCGAGGAACGTGTCGCGCACGCGAACCTTCGCGGGCACGAGAATCAGGCCTTCCGTCAAGTTCCTCCCCTGTTCTCGAGGCGCCCTGTCCCGCCGACACCCGGATGGGTCGGCCGATCGGGCATCCGATTCAGCGCGGTAACTCGGTGCGTACCGCGACGTAGTTACGACCCGGGATCTCCACCCGGATCACCCGGCCGAGCGCGTCAGTCCAGACGTGGCTCTCGTCGCCACCTTCGGGTACGACGGAGAGATGGTAGAGTGAGACGGAGACGCCGCGGATGGTGATCTCAGCTTCACCCAGGTCCGTTACCCGCGCCATTACCTGTCGGTTCTCGCGTGGGATGAGCACGGGCACCTCGCCGCCGCGGGTTCGGCGGGCGAGGAAGTAATAGTGGTGGGCGACCCCTTCGTCGAGAACCGTCGCGCCTTCACTGGCGAGATACTCACGCAGTTGCTCGCCGGACGGTGTGACGATCTTCGCGCTGAACCGCCCTCCACCGACGGAACCCACGATCTGTCGGGGCGCGTCGTTGACGACCGTGGCTTCGTAGGTCACCGGATCCGCCTGGAACCCGGCCGCCCGCAATCGCGTGGCCAGGTCGAGGCCGCCATTGGAGAGAAGGACCTGGGTTCGTCCGGTGGCGATGAACTCGGCCGTCGAACCGATACCGGTCTGGCGGATGACGAACTCCTCGGTCCCGACCGGCCGCCCGTTCACCAGAATCTCGAAAGTCCCCTCGTCCTCGGCGCTCGTCTGTGCCGCCGCCTCGCGCGCCGACCCTCCGACGAGCGCGATGAGGACGGCGATCCCGAACAGCATGAGCAATTGTCCGCGCATTCGATGTCATTTCCCGGGAGATACGAGGACTCCCCCTCAGGGTCGCGCCGCGATCCACGCTACCACGGATATACACGGGCGCATGGGGACCGGATCCTGAACGGTTCGCTCCCGATGGAGAACGGATGGGCGGGGGATGCTCGCGGAATCCGTGGTCTCCGGGTCAGGGTGCGTGGCCGCGGCCACGGAGCGAATCACCTATCCTTCGTCGTCGGTAAAGACCCGTGAAAGGATTCGCTCGCTGATGTGGTCGAAGAGCAACCGTCCCTTTTCCTCGGTGGCCAGGGTCGGACATCCCATGGAACCCGAGGAGTCGGCGGGAATCCGGACGAGACGCCGGAGGGTCGAAATCGCGCCGGAGCCGGGGAGGTAATCGACGGCCCGGTCCATTCGCACTTTTTCGGGGTAGAGGAAGAGCATCAGCGAGGTAAGCGCTTCTCCGCCGTGTTCGATGGGATAGTCCCGGTCCAGCAGTCCGGACAGATCGAGGTTCAGTGCCTCGATCGCGCGGACTCGCGCGCCCGTTCCCGTCGTCGTGGCCATCGCTTCGGCGTGGGAATCATATTCATGCACCGTCAGGAGTATGAACTCCGTGAACCCGGTATCCTCCCACGAGGAGAGGAGGTCGTTCAGCAGACCGTGAAGCGTCTTTTCGCGCAATGTCGAGGCGCCGCTGAAGCGGCGTTCCGCCGGGGTGTTGACGCCGAAAGGCACGGTGGGGGCTCGGAGGACGCCTCGTTCCCGGGAGAGACGACTCGCCAATGCCTCGGCGACGAGCGTGGCGGCACCGATCGGCAGGTGCGGTCCGTACTGGTCGCAGGTTCCGATGGGAATGATGAGCCGCGAATCCCGGTCGAGATGATCGGCGACTTCGTCCGGTGTGAGCTCGGTGAGGAGGAGCGTGTCGAGTTCGGCCATCGTGATTGAAGAGGAGGCACCTGGGGCCGCGACGGTGCGCGGTTCGAGTCGTTTCGCGTTGCTCGGCGGCGTGACCCGGTATGGGTGGATCGGCGCGTGGAGCGCGATCCTCGGATTGTCGTTCTGGCTATCGCAACTCGCCCCAATGTGGCTCGTCCTGGCCGCCGTGGGAAGCTGTGTCTGGACGCTGTCGCGTCTGGGTCCACGCTTTTCCTTGGGCCTCGTCTCGGCGGCGTTGCTCTGGGTGGCGACGCTGCTCGCCGTCGGGGTCCAGGCCCGGCTCTCGGAGATCGCCGACGACTGGGAGGCGCTGCGGCCCCGCGTCGAGGAGCCGTTGGCGGATGCGCTCGGCGACGCGCTGGAAGCACTCGTGGAGCAGGGCGAAGCGGCGGCACGGGGCGCGGCGGAGGCGGCGAACACCGAGCCGATGGAGCCCGGTGCCGAGGCGTCCGGCTCACCCGCGCTCTTCGATCAACTCGCCCGACTGCAACGGACGACCGGCGTTTCCGCGATCGCGCTCTTCGACGCGACCGGTACCGCGATCGCCTGGGGCGGGGAACACCAGGGTGGCGTACCGGCGGCCGCCCGTCTCGGAACGGTCAACTATCTGTATCAGGAGGGGCCGCTCTACAGCTATCTCTACTTCATCCGGCGACTTCCACAGGGCTACACGGCGGCGGCCGCTTTTCTCCTTGAAGCTTCGATCCAGGGGCGGGCCGGGACCGCCTCGTTCGCCGAACGCTTCGAATCGCGATTCGGCGTGACACCACGGTTCTGGACGCCGGATCGGGCCCGCCCGGAATCGATCTGGGATTGGGCCACGGACGAGGAGGGCCCGATTCTGAGCGTGAGTTTCTCGTCTCTCACGCAGCAGGACTGGTGGTTGCGGGCGGCGGACATGGGTCGGAAGAGCGTGGCGGTGCTGGCTTTCGCCGCGCTCGCCGCGTTGAGCGCACTCTGGTACCGTTCGCGGAGCGGTGCCTCCGGGATTCCGATCGTGGTCGCCACCGCCGCGGCGACGATCGCGCCGGTGGACCGGCTGATCGGCGTCGAACACCTCTTTTCTCCCCTGCAGTTCGTGCTTCCCGGACCGCTCGACATATCGCTGGGGACCCTGCTCATTCTTCTCACCGGACTCGGTCTCTGGCTCCTGACCCGAGCCCTCGGCCCGCCCGGCGTGAGGCTGTCTCCGCGTTCGGCCGCCGCGCTCCTGGTCGTCCTCTTTCCCCTGGCCGCTCTGCTGATCAATCGATCCGCGTCCGGCGGGCTGCTGGCGGACCGACCGGCCGGCGGTTTCTTTCTGCAACTGTCGACGACGCTTCTCCTGGCGGTCCCCCTCTTCCTTATCCTGAGGAATACCCGGCGGACAGAGCGACTTCCGGCTCGTTTCGGACCGTCGCGATTGGTCGGCCTGGTGGCGCCTGTACTCCTGGGTATCGGCGTCCTGCTGACGTGGAGCCCGGCCGGCGATGCGCCGTTCGTTCTCGCGGCGCTCTGGGCCGGCCCCCCGTTGCTCGTCGCGGCGACGTCCTATCCGGATCGGTCGTGGGGTTCGTGGCGAACCTGGCTCACCGCCATCTGGTTCGGCGCGACCGCGGCCCTGGCGTTTCTCTGGCCGATGCATATGCGCGCGGAACTCGCCCGCGCCGAACGCGAGATCGAGGTGCTCGGCGTGCAGGCCGATCCATTTCTCGACTTCCTGCTCCGTCAGTTCGCGGAAAGAGCGACGCAACGGTCCGATGAGGGGGAGAGCGGCGTCAACCTGCTCTATCATAGCTGGATCGAGAGCAACCTTGCCCGCGAAGGGTACGAGGCGCGACTCAGCCTGTGGAGGAACCGGGAAGCGACCGCCGAGCTGAACCTGAGCGAACTCGGGACATTGCCGAGCAGCGTGGTCGTGGATGTGCTCGCGCCCCGGGAAGCGCCAACCGTCGTGCATTATGGCGGACTGCACGGGCTGCACTACCTGCTCGTCGCGCCGCTCGATGACGGTTCGACGGTGTCGGTGGCCGTCGTCCCCCGGCGACGACTGGGGGGAGCCACCTCTCTTTCGCGTTTTCTCCACCCGGGGCGTGAAGAGGCCGTCGGCCAGCGGAGTGAAATGCTATACCTGGTCCCGAACGATTCGCGGGTCGCCAGCGCCGACGGCGAACCGCTGGAAGTTTCCGCGGACACCGTCCACTGGGTGCGTACCCAGGATGGGTGGCAGAGCGAAACGATCGTTCGGATGCCGGAGGGGGAGGCTCATGCCCACTTCGTGCTCACGACCGCGTCGCTACCGATGCTGTTGACGCGCGCGATCCTGACGATCACCGCGATCACCGCGACGTTGATGATCCTCTGGATCGCGTCGCGAACCATCCGCGGGGAGTTCTTCCTGGCTCGGGTGTTCCGCGGGCGTTGGCTGAGGTCATTCCGCGGGCGGCTCTCCATCACCCTCTTCGCCTTTTTCCTGATCCCGACGGTGGCGTTCGGGGCGGTTTCCTATGGAGCGGTCGCGCGGGAAGTGATCCGTTCGGCCACGTCTCTCGCGGAACAGGCCCTCAATCAGGCCGCCGAGAATCCCGCGCTGGTGCGATTCGGTGTGCCGGGCAACCGTTCGAGCCCCGATCTACTGCTCTACACGCATGGCACGTTGACGGCGGCGACGGCTCCGGAAGTGCTCGAACTCGGCCTGTTCCACACCTGGCTTCCGCCACGGGTGCACCTTCAGTTCGTCAACGGCGAGGAGGCGCAACGCGTTGAGGAGCGCCGTATCGCTGATGGTGACTACCTGATCGCCTATCGGCGGATCGAGACCGACCGTACGCTGGCCGCGCCAACGCCGCTCGCCTCGAACGAGATCACGGTCCGCCAACGTGAGTTCCGGGACGTCGCGCTGCTCGTGATCCTCCTGGGCCTCGGGTTCTCGGTCGTTCTTTCGCTGATCGTGGGTCGCGCACTCGTTCGGCCACTCGATGAGTTGAGCCATGCGGCCACGACCGTTGGCGCGGGAGACCTCGGAACCCGGTTGCCACCCACCCGCGGGGACGAGTTCGGAAACGTTTACGAATCGTTCAACCGGATGGTCGGCCGACTCGATCGGACGAGGGCGGCGCTCGTCCAGGAAACCCGTCGCACGGAAACGATCGTCGCGGAAGCGGCGACGGGCGTACTCGCGCTCGACGCGGAGGGCCGAGTCGAGTTGATCAATCCGCGTGCGGCGGAAATCCTCGATGGCACGGTCGATACGGGTGACCTCGCGCTCGCGGCGGGTGGGCGCAGCAGCGCGCTCTCCCTGGCGATCGCCGGGCTGATGAACTCGCCCGCGCAGGACGCGGTGACGGAAGTCGAGTTCGAGGGACGCACGGTTCGTATGCGACTTCGAAGGCTCAGCGGCGACGGCGCCGGTGGCGGTGGCGGCGCGGTGATCGCCCTGGAGGATGTAACCGCTGAAATGCGAACCGCTCGGGTCATCGCGTGGGGTGAGATGGCGCGGCAGGTCGCGCATGAAATCAAGAATCCGCTCACTCCGATCAAACTGTCGGTGCAGCACCTCCGGCGGGCCTTCGAGGATCAGCGCCCCGATTTCGATCGGATTCTCCAGCGCAACGTCGATTCGATCCTGCGGGAAATCGATCGTCTGAGCGAGATTTCGCGCGCGTTCGCCCGGTTCGGGACGCCGACCGCCGTCGCCTCGCCACTCGAACGGGTCGACGCGGGCCAGGCGGTCCGCGAAGTGAGCACACTCTATCGTGGGGCGGATGGCGGAGTGGAGATCGAGTTGGCCCTGTCACCCGATTCGCCACTCGTCATCGCTCGCGCCGGTGAGATCAAGGAGGTGCTTCTGAACCTTCTCGAGAACGCCCGCGAGGCGGTCGATCCGGAAGGCGGACACGTGGTGATCTCGATGGAGCGCGACGAGGATCCCGCCTGGTGGCGCCTCGAAGTCGAGGATGATGGAGTCGGGATCCAGCCCGATCAGCTCTCGTCGATCTTCGAACCTCATTTCTCGACGCGATCCAGCGGGACCGGCCTGGGGTTGGCGATCGTCCGGCGGATCGTCGAATCATGGGGCGGCGAGATCACGGTCGTCTCCGATCCCGGAGTCCGCACGAGGTTCACGATCCGTCTGCGCGCGGCCGCCGCCGGCGCCGGGAACGAGACGTCTTCCTGACCCACGTTCGGAACCCCGTCGTGGCGAATCGGGTTACACCCCGGCGGACGCGTGGATTTGACCGGCTCGTTCGATCCCGCGCATATTTCGCCCTGATGTTCGCTCTGTTCCAGACTCGCGAGGATGGCCGAAGATGAGGAAGGCGCTATTCATGGTGGTGGTCGCGATGGTGTTCGGGTTTCGGCCGGCCGAGGCCCAGACGGCGATGACGTTCTTCGTTCCGAGTTCGGCCGGGCCGCCGCTCAGCGGACCCCGCGGGATCGCGGCGGCCGACGAACACTGTCAGCTGCAGGGATACGCGGCGGGTTTTGGCGATCTGGAGTGGCGCGCGTATCTGAACGTGCCAGCGAGCGGTGATCGACCGGCGCAGAAGGCATCGGAGCGTATCGGCGACGGCCCATGGTACAACCTCGAAGGCGCATGGATCGCGTCCAACGTCGGGGAGCTGACCGAGGGAGGGCACGGCCTGAACCGCCAGACCGCGGTGACGGAGCACGGTGGATACCCGTTCTCGAACGCCAGCACGACAGCGCCGGAGGAACTCCTCAAGACCGGCGAGCCGGATGCCCGCGGTCTCTATCTCTGCTTCGCGAGTTGAGCTTCGTGCCGACAGGACCGGGTCCATGGTCGAGGCTCCCGCCGGATAGTGCCGCGGCGGGGGCTTCCGGTGGATGATCGAAAGGGGCTTCTCCGAGTTGTCGGAGAGGCCCCTTTCGGGATCCGCGTTTTCCGCGATCCGCCCGCCCGCCGATCACCAGAGGAGACGACGCCCGCCGACTCCCGCTCGATCCTCGCCCGATGATCGGCCCGGACGGCGAGCCCGCGCGGGAGGAGTTCGCGAGGAACGATCCCGCGAAAACCACCGATCGGGACGAGTCGCCTCGCTCACGCTGGCCGCCCTAGCCGTTCCGGTCACCGGTACTGGCGCCCGCGCCCGCCGGTTCCGGTGCTCCTTCCTGCCCGACCAGCCGGCCGAACGGGCCGGAGAGCAGCTTGACCGCCGCGATCAGGATCAGGACGGCCATCGTCCAGCGCATCAGGGCGGCGACGAAGAGCAGATCCATCGGCGGGATCTGGATCGGGTAAAGCGAGAACTCGGCGTACCGGTCGGTCATCCAGTGCCAGGCGGTGTGGGCGACGAGGGCGGAGAGGATGATCGAGCCCAGTCGACGCTCGACCACGAATCGGTAGAAGAGCGCCAGCAGCGGGACCGTCAGAAGGATGACGAGGATCTGCCCGAGTTCGACCCCCACGTTGAAAGCGACGAGCGAGGCGAGGAGGTGCGATCCGGCGAACTGCAGGGATTCCCGGAGGAGGAACGAGAACCCGAACCCGTGAATCAGGCCGAAG
Source organism: uncultured Gemmatimonas sp. (assembly GCA_964634395.1). Lineage (GTDB taxonomy): Bacteria > Gemmatimonadota > Gemmatimonadetes > Longimicrobiales > Longimicrobiaceae > WHSP01. The sequence continues at coordinate 19,166 of CAZWJE010000030.1, forward strand.
ACGAAGGCGATGATCCACCGACGCTGGAGGTTGGCGCCGACGATGTTCTCGAAGGCCATGAAGACGATCGAGAGGGCGATCAGCGTTTCGATCAGCGGCGGGAACCAGAGCGCGGAAGGCGCCATCCCCATGGCGGAAGCGATCAGCGTAACCGAATGCGCCAGCGTGAAGGCGGTGACGATCGCCAGGAGCGGGCGGAACCGGCGGACCGGAATCACCAGGAGGAAAACGAAGAGCAGATGGTCGGTCCCCTCGAGGATGTGTTCGAACCCCAGCTTCACGAACGTCCACGCCGCGTGATACCAGGCGGGGTCGAGCCGGATGAGCCCGGGGTCTCCGATATACTGGAAGACTCGTTCTCCCCCGTCGGGAGGCAGGAAGTGAATGATCGAGGTGGTCTGCATCCCCAGGTGCGCGAGTTCGGGGCGGATGGTGAACTCCGAACTCTCGGACTGAATCGGATAGGTGATCAGCACGTCCATCAGCGCCTGCTGCCAGATGATCTCCGTCGCGGCGGGGAGCGGGTTCCCCGTCACATGGGCGAGCGCCTGGTCAAAGGTCGCGAATGATCGATCGGAAGGAAGGGAGACCCGCGCGGCGAGGATCTGCTCGCCGGTGATCACGTTCCCGTTCTCGAAGACGCGAACGAAATCCGCCAGCCAGAGCCGTGCGCCGGCGTAGAGAAGCGGATCGACCTGATCGAGTTCGAGGAATCCCGGCCCGCGTACCGGGAAGTTGATGTCCCGCATGGATTCCAGCGGAACGCGAAGGAGCAGCGTCATCTGGTCTCCTTCGGGCTTCACGAAGGCCCGTACGACCACGCTGGCGGGGATCTCGTGCGCGGTGGCGGGGGAAGCAAAGACGAGGGCCGCGAGCAGCCCGAGGCAGATCCTCGCGCGAAGCGCCGGCGGGAAACTTCTCGGCATCATCAACTCCACGAACGGTGGGAGGAAGCGCTGGAAACGGAAAACTCTGGATTAAATCGGCGGGGTCACGTACTATGAGAGCGAATCCGCCCGGATGCTGGAATGCGCAGTATAAACCCCCCACGGCCCGCCGCACAGTGGTCCGATAAACGCGCACAAGGAGAATGTAGATGCAGCAGAGGCGCAATCTGTACTTCGCCGGGACCGCCGCGATGCTGATTGCCGGCCTGAGTGCCGGATGCACCGCCCTCGCGCAAGATTCGCAGGTCCCCGCCTTCGAGGTCGACCCGCTCTGGCCGATGCCGCTCGAATACCCCTACATCCTTGGCCCGGTTTCCGGCGTGGCGGTCGCGCCCGACGGAAACGTCATCATTCTTACGCGCCAGGATGGTTTCAATAACGGCAACGAGATCAACTCGGTGACCGGTACCGGCACCTGCTGTACGCCTTCTCAGGCGGTGCTCGAGTACGCGCCGGACGGTCGGCTCGTCCGTCAGTGGGGTGGCCCCGGAGACGGATACGTCTGGCCCCAGCGCCCGCACGGAATCGCGATCGATCCCGAAGGGAACCTCTGGATCGGGGGTGGTGTGGCCTCGGCGGCTCCGGCCGGCCCGGGTGGCGGCGGTGCCGCCGGCGAGCCGAACGCGTCACCGATCGACAGCCACATCCTGAAGTTCTCTCGCGATGGTCGGTATCTGGCGACGATCGGTCAGCCGAACCAGGGCACGGCGGCGAACCTGCACTCGGCGACGAGTTTCGGCGGCGCGGCCAGGTTCTCCTTCGACGCCGGCGCGAACGAGGTGTACGTCGCCGACGGGTACGCCAACCGCCGCGTCGCGGTTCTCGACGCGACGACCGGTGAGTTGAAGCGGCAGTGGGGCGCCTATGGCAACGCTCCGGACGACTCGGCGGTTCCGGACTACGATCCGACCGCGGCGCCCGCCCAGCAGTTCCGCACGGTCACCTGCGCGGCGCTCTCGAATGATGGTTTCGTCTACGTCTGCGATCGCGCGAGCAACCGGATCCAGGTCTTCGAGACTGACGGGACGTTCGTCGCCGAGACGGTTATCGCCCCCGCGACGCTCTCGCTCGGCTCCGTCTGGGATATCGCGTTCTCGTCGGACGGCGATCAGCGTTTCCTCTATGTCGCGGATGGAATGAATGAACGGGTCTCGGTGCTCGACCGGGAATCCCTCGAGGTTCGCACGACCTTCGGGATCGGCGGTCGTGTGCCGGGCGCCTTCTTCGAACTGGGCAGCCTGGCGGTCGACGCGAGTGGGAATGTCTATACGGCGGAGAACGGCCAGGGACGGCGCGTTCAGCGGTTCGTCAATACCGGGTTCAGCGAGGTCACGGCGCTGAATCAGGGCGCGGTCTGGCCGGACCAGTAAGAGACAAGACGAAGGTTCCCGCCGGGCGCGCCCGGCCGGAGCCTCTCCACTTTCGACAGGAGATACGCCATTATGCAGCGCCGTCGCAAACTGATTATGGGTGGGGCCCTGGCCGTGGCCATCCTGGGGCTCGGAATCGGCCAGGCCCGGCTGGAAGCGGTCGTGGCTTCGCAGGAGCAGGTCGTGGGACCGATCTTCGAGGTGGACCCGCTCTGGCCGAAGCCGCTTCCGAACAACTGGGTCCTCGGACAGGCGATCGGGGTCGGGGTGGACTCCCGTGACCATGTGTTTATCGTACATCGTGGAAATATCGTCCCGCCGCGCGAGGCGGGGGCGACGCTGGATCCGCCGGTTTCCGAATGCTGCGCGGGAGCGCCACCGGTCCTCGAGTTCGATCCGGAAGGCAACCTCGTGAACGCCTGGGGCGGGCCGGTCGACGGCGCGCCGTACGTCTGGCCGCAGTCGAACCACGGCGTGGGCATCGACCTGCAGGACAACATCTGGATCGGCGGGAACGGCGGTCCGGACTCACACGTGCTCGTGTTCTCGCGTGACGGCCAGTACATCCGCACGCTCGGCGAACCGCTCCAGTCAACGGACAGCAACGCGCTCGATCACTACGGCCGCGTCGCGAAGGTCGCGTTCGACTTCCCGAACAACGAGGCGTACTTCGCCGACGGCTACGGGAACCGCCGCGTCGCGGTGGTCGACATGGAGTCCGGCGAGATCAAGCGGTACTGGGGTGCCTACGGTAACCGCCCGATCGACGACTACGAATGGACGGACGTCCGTCAGGCCGGCACCGGCTGGTCAGCGGACGCGAACCCGCAGCAGCAGTTCCGGAACCCGGTTCACTGCGCGGAGCCTTCGCACGACGGCCTGATCTATGTCTGCGATCGTCAGAACAACCGCATCCAGATCTTCAATCCTGACGGGACGTTCGTCCGCGAGGCGTTCTTCGCGCCGACCACTCTCGGCGACGGCGCGATCTGGGAGATCGCCTTCTCGCCGGACTCGGCTCAGACGTACCTCTATGTCGCGGACGGCAAGAACGCCCGTATCCGCATCATCGACCGCGCGTCGATGACGGAGATCACCACCGTCGGCTCCGGCGGCCGGTATCCGGGTCAGTTCCAGGCGGTGCACAGCATCGCCACGAACTCTCGTGGTGACATCTTCATCACGGAGACCTACGAGGGTCGGCGCATCCAGAAGTTCACCTACAAGGGGATCGGGCCGGTCGCCCGTCACCAGGGTCCGGCCTGGCCGACTGAGTAGTTCTCGATCTCGATTCCGGTTCTGGTGAAAGGCCCGGCGAACTTCGGTTCGCCGGGCCTTTTCCGCTTGGGGTGCGCCGGGAGGTCCGCGTCCCTATCGAAATCGGCGTTCATGTCACCGAATCTCTCGACCCGGCCCGTGCATGGTTACCGTATGGAGGCGGAATCGCCAAGACGGGCGTCGCGCCATCCTGAGTGCCGAAACGCCCAACCAACCCGCCATTCCTTCGAATCGGATTCCTGCCTCGATGCTTTCCCGGGTTCTTTCCAGTGCCGTGCTGGGGATCGACGCGTACGTGGTCCGGGTCGAGGCTGACGTGCGGAACGGGGTGCCGAGCTTCGCGACCGTGGGGCTGCCGCAGGGTGAGGTACGGGAAGGGAAGGACCGGGTGATCGCGGCGATCAGGAACAGCGGATTCGAGGTGCCGCCCACCCGGATAACCATCAACCTGGCCCCTGCTGACATACCGAAGCGGGGTACCTCATTCGATCTGCCCATCGCGATCGGAATTCTGGCGAGTACGAATCAGGTCTCGGGTCGCTTCCTCGGAGAGTACGTCCTGGCGGGTGAACTGGGGCTGGACGGATCTCTTCGGCGGGTGCGCGGCGCGTTGCCGCTGGCGGCGGGCGCCAGGGAGGCGGGGATCCGCGGGATCATCATTCCTCGCGGGAACGTGGGCGAAGCGACGGTCGTATCCGACCTGGAGGTACGGGGAGCGCGAGATCTCCGTGAAGTCGCGGAATTCCTGAATGGGAAGAAAGATCTGCCCATCGGCTGCTCGAAACCTCATGCGGAGGCGGACCCGCATGAGCATCTCGACCTGGCGGACGTCAATGGTCAGGTACACGCGAGACGAGCGCTCGAGGTCGCGGCGGCGGGAAATCATAATCTGCTCCTGGTCGGCCCCCCCGGTTCAGGGAAAACGATGCTCGCTCGCCGGCTTCCGGGGATCCTCCCCCCACTTTCACTGGGCGAGGCCATCGAAACCTCGAAGATCCACTCGGTCGCCGGGCTGTTGACGGCGGAAGTCCCGATCGTGGTATCGCGACCGTTTCGCGCACCCCACCACACGGTTTCCGACGCGGGTCTGATCGGAGGCGGTTCCCACCCCAGGCCAGGTGAGGTGTCGCTGGCGCACAACGGGGTGCTGTTCCTCGATGAGCTGCCGGAATTCAGACGGCATGTGCTCGACGCGCTGCGCGAGCCGATTGTGGAGCATGCGCTGACGATCTCGCGTGCTGGGCTCAGCCTGACGTATCCGGCCCGGTTCATGTTCATCGCCGCGATGAATCCCTGCCCCTGCGGCTACTTCGGCGACGCAACGCGAAGCTGCACCTGTGCTCCGTCCGTCGTGCGGCGCTACATGGCGCGAGTTTCCGGCCCGCTGCTGGACCGGATCGACCTGCATGTGGAGGTGCCGGCGCTCAACGAGGATACGCTGATCAACGGTGGTGCGGCGGAAAGTTCAGCCGTTGTCCGAGCCCGCGTGGTCGAGGCCAGAGAGCGGCAGGCCGGGCGTCATGGTGGTCAGCGACCTTGCGCCAACGCGCATATGAGCCCGCGGGACACGCGGAGATTCTGTGTCCTTGATCCGGCGAGCGAGCGGCTACTCCGATCGGCGGTGGCACGACTCGGGCTTTCCGCGCGGGCCTTTCAGGGCGTGCTTCGCATCGCGCGGACGATCGCCGACCTCGAGGCCTCGCGCTCGATCGAAGCGGCCCACGTCGCGGAGGCCATTCAGTACAGGTCGTTGGACCGGTCCGTGCGCGCCATGCATGAGTAGATGTCAGCTGGTTCGAGACGTGCGTGACAAAATCCGGCGACCGCATGGTGGTCTCGGCGGCGAGCCGTATATCCGTTACGGAACGAGGGGCCGAAAGCGCGGGACCGAGGACGGAGTGGAAGCGTCAATCCGCGGCCTCAACCGCGTATCCGTCCGCGCGAGGACGGGAGAGGGCCCGGTATCGACGCTTCGGCGTCCGAGCCTCCGCGAGTGCCTCGGCGAAGGCGGCCGCGGCGGTGTCGAAGGCGCCGCGGTAGCGAAGGTCGGTCGGATTGAACCCCGTGAATCGGCGCAGGGCGAGGCGCAAACTGCTGTCGGCCGCATAACCGCACGCCCGTGCGACCGCCGCCACGGGACGGCCCGGATCGTCGAGGAACTCGGCGGCGAGCAAGACCCGCATCCAGGCGAGCAGCCGCTTGGGCGGCGGGAGGCCCGACTGTCGGCACCAGCGTGAAAGCGTTCGCGGGGTGATGCCGAGCACTTCCGCGAGGTCCCGGCCTTGGCCCCCATCCGCGACCACCGCCGAGGCGGCGCCGAGAATCGCGCGCCCGCCCGCCGACGTGTACGCCGGGAGCGAGCCCTCGACCAGCGCGCGGAGCGGTCTGCCGCGCGCGGCGGCGAGACGGCGACCGAGCGCCACCGGAGTGGTCTCCTCCGTGAGGTCGATCACCTGGACCACTCCCCATTCGCCCAGCCGGATGATATCGGCCGCCTGGTGGGCGCGGAATTCCGCCGCGGCGGTCATGGTGAGCGAGGGGAAACGTTCGAGCAGCGACGCGAGCTCGGCGGAGGGTCCGGTCGAGACATCCGCATCGTGGTATGGATCCACGACGAAGAGCGCGGAGGCGGGGGTGAGGTGGACACCATTTCCTAGAGATTCCCAGCTATCCAGGAACCGGAGTTCGAGCTTCCGGCCCTTCGCGACGGCGCGGAGCCCCGATCGCAGTTTGTCGTCGTCGTGAAGCACGATGAGCGGTCGCGGAACCTTCTGCATGGCCAGCTCCCGAAGACTATTTCGTGGTCATGATGGGATGGCGCCGGCCCGTGTCGGGTTCGACGCCGCGCCGGCGGTTTTCACCGCCAACCGGTCGGACTTCGAAAAACGGAACGCGCGGCGGGATCACGCCGGCCGCGACTTCTTCACCAAGGCTTCGAGATCCGCCACCAGCGCCCGGATCCGCTCCGAGGTTCCGCGCGGCGCCGTTTTCGCTTCCAGTCGGATGCCGCTGGCCGCGGATCGCAGCAGGTCGGCGATCTCCCGCTCGATGGCCGGATCGCCCACTCCCTCGCGAACGTTCACCCGTTCGGCCGCGGCCACCGCCCATGCAACGTCTCCCGCGATGAGGGCTCCCCTGACGAGGCCGAGGAGCGTTGCGCCAGTGACATCCACTCCCGGATCCTCCAGCAGCCGTTGCGCCTCTCGCCATGATTCCTCGAACGCCGCCGACTCGTTCGTCGCCGCGGCCGCCCGGGCCGCCGCGGCGGCTCGCGCCAGGCGTCGGGCCGGGTCGAGCGCCCCGGGGGAAACACCGTCGAGAAGCTTCCGGGCTTCCTGGACGTGACCGGCATCGAGAAGAAACACGCCATACTCGCAGGCGAGACCCGCCAAACCTGAGTCGTCAGTCGCGGACGAATCCAACGCCGCGCGGGTAAGCCGGTGGGCATCGGCGACGCTCCCGGTGCGCATCGACAGGACCGCCATCTCCTGGTACGCGGCCGCGATGAGCGGTCTGATCGAGAACCGTTTCGCTGCCCGGAGGCCCCGGATCAGCGCCCGTCTCGCGAGCGGGTAATTCTCCCGGAGGATCGCGACATTCCCCAGCCCGATGTAGCCGCGGGCGAACTCGTATCTGTCCCGTGACCGGCGAGCCCGTGAGATCCCGTGTCGGAACCACGTCTCCGCCCGCTGATACTCCCCATTCGCGCGGGCCAGGCGGCCCGCCTCGTGGGCGGTTTCGGCATCCGCGGGCATCGCCATCGCGGCGGCCTGGAGAAACTCGATCGCCGTCCCGGGGGCGCCACGCTCTTCGGCCCATAAGGCGATCGTGTGGCAGGCCGTGCCCACCGTCGAGGCCCGCGCGCGTTTCCGCAGCACCGCGGCCACCTTGCTCATTGGCGGTTCGATTTCTCCCGGGATGTCCGTCGATTGGATCAACGTCTGTCGTTCCAGCGCCGCGCCCGCGTCGAAGATGGTGGAGCGCACGGCGTCCGGAGCCTCCGCCCATAGCAGCGTCGACCGAACCGATTTCCAGAGGAGAAGGCCGAGGCCGTCCGGGAACTCTCGCAGCACGACCGCGGAATCGATCGTCCCGGAGGAGTGCGTGATGGGCGGAGGGAGGCGCTGTGGCTGTCTGCGATTGCTCATTCTGGTGTCCTCACGACCGCCAACGGCGGCGAATCGACATCGTGCCGCGTCTCGTTTCGCCGTCGCATCGCCAGCCCGAAGAGCCGACTCCTCGCGGTGACGCCGGTCGGACCATGTCCGGCCGGCGTCCCTGGTAGACAGACGGTTGGCGTCCGCGAGAGCGCCTGCTCCAGGACTCGCGTCCACGCGTAAACCGTGTAACGATACTATGTCGGACAGTATAGCCCAGCGCTGAGGCACTTCAAGTCGGGAAAGTCCCTACATACACGAAAGGGTTTCCCTCCCGGACCTGGACGGCCGGACCCCCATCACCTTCCTCCGGGCCTTCGTGGATCGCGACCGAATGGGCTCCGCATTTGCCCGGAGTGATGCGTTCAGGAACGGCCGTGTCCGGACGATACAGGATACTGGAGTCGCCTGGCCGTGTCGGCGTCATGTGGCGGCCGCTTCGTGAGCGACCGGAAATCCTGGCGCCGCGTCCACTCATGGAACGCGGAAAGCGGAGGGGGAAGGTCGATCGTCTCTGGAACCAGAAGGAGTGGGATCGAATGCGGGTCGAAGGGAACGGGGAAGGGGAGTTGCCGCTTCGGCGCCGCACGGATCGAGAACCGAATCGAGGCTGGCCTCGGGTCGTCATGATCGCCGTGGGTGTCGCGGTCGTCGACTGGGTGACGAAGGCGTTGATCGTCGCGTACGTTCCACTGAACGAGATGGTCATCGTCTGGGACGATCGGCTGGCCTTCTGGCACGTTCAGAACCCGGCCCTCATCCTCGGTCTCCTGGGCAACTCGAACCTCGCGCTGAGGAAGGCCGTGACCGTCCTGCTCGGCCTGGCCGCGATCACCCTTCTGCTTCAGGTCGTTTCGCGATCACATCGTCTGCTCCCACACCGTCGGCGCTGGGCGTGGCTCTTCGTCGGGTTGCTCACGGGGGGGATGCTTGGCAACCTGGGCGAGAGAACCCTGCATTGGTGGGTGACCGACTTCATTTCCTTTCGGTGGGATCCGTACTGGCTGCCGCCCGGCAACATCGCCGACCTGGCGATCCTGACCTCGTTGCCGGTGGCTCTCCTCGTGATCCTCTTCGAGTTCGAGGCGCGGGCGCAACGTGGCCGGACGAACACCGCCTCCGGTACGCCGACCGCGGACGCCGACCCCCGTCCCGGCTGATCGACGGACGCTTCGGCCCGCATCGATCCGCGGCCCGACCCGCATCGATCCGCGGCCCGACCCGCCGCGCGATGGCGCCTGGAGAGGATGAACCGCATCTTCACGCCCGGGTATCCGCGATCAGACTGATTCCCGGCGGGTAGTGATGACACATGCGGACATATACCTCGACTACGCGGCGACATCGGCGATCCGGCCGCCAGACGTGGCGGAGGCGGTCGCTGGATATCTCACGGATATCGGCGCGACGCCCGGTCGTTCCGGGCACCGGCGGTCGCTCGCCGCGGGGCGACTCGCCCTGCGATGTCGCCACCTCCTCGCGCGTCTCTTCGGTATCGAGGGAGATCCCGGCCGAATCGTCTTCCAATCCAACGCGACGTATGCGCTGAACACGGCGATCTTCGGAGTCCTGTCGCCGGGTGACCGCGTCATTCGCACGCGATTCGACCACAACGCGGTCCGTCGCCCGGTTTCCGCGTTGGCGCGGGCCGGGGTCGTCGAATCGATGATCGAGATCGAAGCGGACGGTCGGGTCGACCTGGACCGGGTCCGCGATCTCCTCCGTGAAGGAATTCGGCCCCGCCTGGTCGTCCTCCCTCACGCGTCGAACGTGACGGGGACGGTGCTTCCGGTTCGTGATATCGCCGATATCGCGCATGAGTCAGGCGCCATCGTTCTGGCGGATCTGGCGCAGACCGCCGGACACTTTCCGGTGGACGTGAGGCGATTGGGCGCGGACATGGTCGCGTTCACGGGGCACAAGGGGCTGCTTGGCCCGCAGGGAACGGGCGGCCTCTGGGTACGTGAGGGCCTGGACGTCCGTCCCCTCGCCTTCGGTGGCACCGGGGGTGACTCGGCGCTCGCGGGGATGCCGGAGAGCTACCCGGACCACCTGGAGGCGGGCACGCAGAACGCGCTGGGGATCGCGGGCCTGGCCGCCGGTGTGGAGTGGGTACTCGACCATGGGGTCGATGCTCTCGCCGCGAAAGAGACGCGTCTCAAGCGACGGCTGCTCGATCGACTCATCGGCGCGGGGGTACGAATCGTTTCGACGGATCGCCCTGGAGATGTCGGCATCGTCACGATGGTGCACGACCGGCTGCCGTCCGACCTGCTCGCGACGGAGGTGGAGCGGACGCATGGGGTCCAGGGTCGAGCCGGTCTGCATTGCGCCCCCGAGGCGCACGAGGTCCTGGGCACGCTGGGTGAGGGGGCGTTCCGTCTGTCGATCGGATGGGCGACCACGGAGGCCGATATAGACACGGCGGCGGCCGCGGTCCGCGCGATCGACGGAAACGCGAACCCATGAGGCGCCCCGCCTCTTGTTGGTCCTCATGCCTTCGACCTGTTATCCTCCACCGGTTCCGCTCCTCGCATCCGCTCACTGAATCCTGGGTATGGCCCGGTTACTCGTTGTCGACGACGAAGAAGGAATCCGCCACGTGCTCACACAGCTCTTCGACTACGAAGGGCACGAGGTACGTTCGGCGTCGAGCGGGCCGGAGGCGATCGCCGTTTTCGGGGAGTTCTTCCCGGACCTCACGTTCATGGACGTGAAGATGGCGCGGATGGACGGCCTGGAGGCGCTGACCCGGATCCGGGAGATCGATCCCCATGCCCTGATCGTGATGATCAGCGGACACGGTACGATTGAAACCGCCGTCGAAGCCACCCGCCGGGGCGCCTATGACTTCCTCGAGAAGCCCCTGGATACCGACCGGATTCTGCTCGTCCTGCGCAACGCGTTGCAGCAACGAGGGTTGCTCGCCGAAAACGCGCGGTTGCGCGATGAGGTCCAGAGTCGCCACGAAATCGTCGGGCGAAGCTTCGCGATCCGTCAGGTGCTCGAACGGCTCGAGCGAGTCGCGCCCACCGATGCGCGGGTCCTGATTACGGGCGAGAACGGGACGGGCAAGGAACTCGTCGCGCGGGCGATCCATCGGCTCTCGTCGCGTGGTGAGCAACCGTTCGTGGAAGTGAACTGCGCGGCAATCCCGACCGAGTTGATCGAGTCCGAGCTCTTCGGACACATGAAAGGATCGTTCACCGGTGCCCACGAGGATCGCGCCGGGAAGTTCGAACTCGCCCATCAAGGCACGCTTTTCCTCGACGAGGTCGGTGACATGAGCCTCGCCGCGCAGGCGAAAGTCCTGCGGGCGCTACAGGAGGGAGTCGTGACCCGGGTTGGCAGCGGAAAGCCGATCCGCGTGGATGTGAGGGTGCTCGCCGCGACGAACAAGGAGCTTCCCGAGGAGATCCGCGAAGGACGCTTCCGGGAGGACCTCTTTCACCGCCTGAACGTGATCCCCGTGCACGTCCCTCCGCTGCGCGAGCGGCGAGAAGATATCCCCATGCTCGTCAGGCATTTCTCCGCTCGTGCCGTGCGCGAGGCGCACCTCGCGCCCAAGGCGTTCACGGACGCGGCGATCGAGCGCATGCAGAAGATGGACTGGTCCGGGAATGTTCGGGAACTGCGAAACACGGTGGAGCGGTTGCTCATCCTCGCCACTGGGCCGCATGTCGGCGAAAGCGATGTCGACCTGCTGGTCACGGGTCAGACCGCGGGCGGCGGCCTCTCCGCCGACCTGCTCTCGTGCGCCACGTTTTCCGAGTTCAAGGAGGCGGCGGAGCGGGCGTTCATCCTGCACAAACTGCGCGAGAATGACTGGAACGTTTCCGAGACGGCGCGTCTGCTCGACATGCCGAGGTCGAACCTGTACAAGAAGATCGAGAAGTACGAGTTCGTCCGGGAAGAATGAGTCCGGGCGGGGCGGCCGCTGACGCCGCGCCGGTGATGTCACCGAAACCAGAAAGGGATGGGGGCATTCCGATGGCGAAGAAACACGGGAACTTCATCGGGGGGGAGTGGGTCGAGCCATCGACCGGGGAATACTTCGAGAATCGGAACCCGGCGCGCTGGTCGGAGGTGATCGGGCTCTGGCCGCGATCCGGCGCGGAAGATGTCGAGCGGGCGGTTACCGCCGCGAAGGAGGGTTTCGAGATCTGGCGAAGAACCCCGGCGCCGGAACGCGGCGCGATCCTCAAACGAGTGGGCGACGCGCTGGAGTCCAGGAAGGACGAGATCGCCCGGGTCGCGACACGTGAGATGGGGAAGGTGCTGCTCGAGACCCGTGGTGACGTCCAGGAGGGTATCGACACCGCGTACTATGCCGCCACCGAGGGCCGTCGTCTCTTCGGCCATACGGTCCCTTCGGAACTGCGCGAGAAATGGGCGATGACCTACCGCCGGCCGATCGGTCCCGCCGCCCTCATCACACCATTCAATTTCCCCCTCGCGATCCCCACCTGGAAGATGTTTCCCGCACTCGTCTGCGGGAACAGCGTGATCCTCAAACCGGCGGAAGATGTGCCTCAGACGAGCGAACTCCTCGTCGAGGTGCTGGTGGAAGCGGGGATTCCCCCTGGAGTGGTGAACCTCGTCCACGGCTTCGGTGAGGAAGTCGGACAGCCGCTCGTCTCCCACCAGGGGGTGCCCGTCGTCTCGTTCACCGGCTCGACGGAGACGGGCCGTTCGATCGGTCGGATCTGTGGCGAAATGCATAAACGTCTCTCCCTGGAGATGGGAGGCAAGAACGCGCAGATCGTGATGTCCGACGCGGATCTGGACCTGGCGCTCGACGGGATTCTCTGGGGCGCGTTCGGCACGACCGGCCAGCGGTGCACGGCGACCTCACGGCTTCTCCTCCACGAATCCATTCACGATCGCTTCCTGGATATGCTCCTCGCCAGGGCGGCTGGCCTGCGGCTCGGATACGGCCTGGACGACGGGGTGGAAGTCGGCCCGCTCATCAACGAGGCATCCCTGGACAAGGTGGAGCGCTATGTGGAGATCGGGAGCCGGGAGGCGCGACTCGCCCTCGGCGGCTCCCGCGCGACGGAAGGCCCGCTCGCAGACGGGCTCTTCTTCCAGCCGACGATCTTCGTCGACGTCCTCCCGGGGTCCCGACTCGCCACCGAGGAGATCTTCGGGCCGGTACTCTCCGTCATCCGATTCGAGACGGCCGAGGACGCGTTTCGTATCAACAACGAGGTCAGCTACGGACTGTCGAGTTCGATATACACACGAGACGGGAACCTCGCGTTCCGCGCGATGGCGGAGCTGGATAACGGGATTACCTACGTCAACGCGCCGACGATCGGGGCCGAGGCGCACCTGCCTTTCGGGGGCGTCAAGCAGACGGGCAACGGCCATCGCGAAGGAGGTTGGGAAGTCTACGAGTTCTACTCGGAGACCAAGGCCTGCTACATTGACTACTCCGGCCGGCTGCAGCGCGCGCAGATCGACAACTATGCGGCGGGTCCATACTGAAGGAACGTCACTCTCATTCCCGGAACGTGTCGGGGATGCCGCCTGTAGAAGAGGGACGAGGTCGACCCCGACCCCCCGTGCCCGGATCGTTCACCGCGAGTCAGGGGTCTGATTCTTGAGATTCCGGATTCCGGAATGACATGAGGTGGGCGATCAGATCGGTGACCGCCCGGTCACCCGTCGGAGGTGGTGAATCGTGCCGAATGAACCGGAACGGATCGAGGAGTCCGCGCCCGAGCGGATGGAGGATCGCGGCGCGATTTCGGTCGGCCGATGGATCTGGGAGGGTATCCGCGTCTTCAGCACGGCGATCGTTCTCTTCCTGGTCGTCCGGACATTTCTCGTCGAGGCCTTCAAGATCCCTACGGGGTCGATGGAAGGCACGCTCCTGATCGGGGATTTCCTGCTGGTCAACAAGGCGGTCTACGGCGCCGACCTTCCGGGGATGACCACGCGCATCCCGGGCTTCACCGAGCCGAGGCGCTCGGACGTCGTCGTTTTCTTCCCTCCTCACGAACCCACCAAGAACTACGTCAAGCGTATCGTCGGCCTGCCGGATGATACGCTCGAGATGCGGAACAAGGTGCTCTACATCAACGGCAAGCCGCAGTACGAACCCTATATCCGCCATGTGGACCGCTTCTCGGAACCATCGGATGAGCGGATGCAGTGGCAACGCGAGTACCTCGTCGGACAGCGGAAGGCGAAGGGGAAGTACGACCCGACGCGCGACAGCTGGGGCCCGATCGTGGTACCGAAGGGGAAATACTTCGCCCTGGGCGACAACCGTGACAACTCCGAAGACTCGCGTTACTGGGGCTTCGTCGACGGTGGGTCGATTCGCGGGAAGCCGATGTTCGTGTACTACTCCTTCGCCCGGGACCCGCTTCGGCCGTTCTCCTGGCTGACCGACGTTCGCTGGGACCGGATCGGTGAACCGATTCGCTAGGACACCCCGTTGGCCCCTCCCCCCTTGACAAGCCCTACCGAGGGATTCCAGTATCAATCCGGACGCTCGGAACGACCAGCGCCCCACCGTACCTGATCCCGGCTCTCTCCCTTCCGCCGGCCGCTCCTCACGGCCGCGAACGTGTCGATGTCGAACTCCTGATCGCTTTACTTCGCGCTATCGGTTTCGATCCTCCCGAACGGCTCCACGGACTGTCCCATGAATGGCACGACCATCCGCAAGATCACCGTCGAATCCGAGTCCCTTGACCAGTACCTTCGCGAGATCAGCGCCTATTCGCTGATCGATCGGTCGAGAGAGGCCGAACTCGCGAGCCGGATCCGGCGCGGTGACGAAGGCGCTCTCGACGCGCTGGTCCGTTCGAACCTCCGCTTCGTCGTCTCCGTCGCGAAGCGGTATCAGAACCAGGGGGTCTCGCTCGCGGACCTGATCAACGAGGGCAACATCGGCCTGATGCGGGCGGCCCAGAAGTTCGACGAGACGAAGGGGATCAAGTTCATCTCCTACGCGGTGTGGTGGATTCGTCAGGCGATTCTGCAGGCGTTGGCGGAGCAATCGAGAATCGTACGCGTGCCGCTCAGCCGGGCCGGCACGCTGCATCGAATCGGGAAGCGTTCGTCGCTGCTCACCCAGGAACTGGGACGGGAACCGACGCTCGAGGAGATCGCGGAGGAACTGGAGCTTCCTGAGGATGAAATCAAGCACACGCTGGCGATGGCGCAGACCCACCTGTCGCTCGACGCTCCCTTGATCCCGGGTGAGGAAGGACAGCTGCTCGACTACGTCTGCGACAATTACGCCCCCGGTCCGGACGAACAACTCTACTCCCAGGCCCTTTCCCGCTCCATCGAAGACGCCCTCGATACGCTCGCCGAACGTGAAGCCAAAATCCTTCGACTCTATTTCGGCCTCGGGGAGGCGGAAGCGCTGACACTCGAACAGATCGGCGAACGGTTCGGGATCACGCGCGAGAGGGTCCGTCAGATCAAGGAACGCGCGCTGGCGCGACTCCGACATCAATCTCGCGCGCGATTCCTGGAGACGTTTCTCGGTTAGATGGGCCGGGTCACCGTCGCGGAGGGGGCGATACCATCAATCGCCGCTCGTCGGCGTTGGTCATGCCGCCGTCCGGGCTTCAGCGACCGCCCGTTCCTCCGATGAAGCCGCGACTGGCCTGCGCGGGATTGCCACCCAGCGACATCCGGGCGGAGAGGCTGAGCGAGAACGCGTTGCGGAAGGCCTCCGGGCCCCGCCGGTCCTGCCCGAATCCTTCGTTCACCTGATATCCGAAGCTTCCGGTTTCGCGGTCGAAATGGGTGACCTCGAGGAGGTTGGCGTCATCTCGCTGGCCCTCGCCCCAGCCTCGCATCCCCGCTCGGCCATGAAACAGGTAGTCAACGCCGGTGAGCACGTTGCGTACGTTGGCCACCATGGTGACCCGCCGTTCGAGATTGGGTAACATCGGTCGAACGCTGATGGCCAGGTTGAGCGTCTGCGTCCATCCCCCCCGGCAGCTGTTGCGCTCGGCGACACGTCCATACTGAGCCTCGACGCACGAGCGTACTCTGGCGGGAAGGTTGTCCAGAAGACGAACCATCCCGTTGGCGAGTGCCGTGTCGGCGACCATCTCGGGGTCGAAGACGATCGCGCGGTCGTTCCGCATCCCGTCGCCGTTGATGTCCCGGTTGACGAGCGGGGTGTACGGGGCTCCCGATTGGGTCCGGCCGGTGGCGGAGAGTTCGAGCCATTCCCGGGCCGGCCAGGTCAGTGTCACGTTGAGATTGTGCCGCCTGTCGTTGCTCGCGGTCGCCCACTCGATCTCGTTCGGGTTCCCGGCCGTGGTCACCTGAGAGAGCGAACCGGACCCCTGGTCGCGCACGTACGCCAGGGTGTAGGTCGTGTTGGTGCGTACGCGCCGCGGGAGAGTTCCACTGAATTGCGCGGAGACCTGGTGCGATACCGATCGCAGCTTCGAGGCGACCTCGTACACGTTGGCGAACTCGGGGAAGCGGCGGGAACTGGCCATCGAAACGGACCCGGTGCGCTCCGAGATCGCGAGCGGATCCCCGAAGAAGAGGCGGCCGTCCGGTCCGATCCGCGTGGTGTCCGCCTGACTGAGATTCAGGTCCCGGTATCCCCAAAGGCCGCTGCCGAGGGAAAACTGATATTTGAAGTTCCCGGTCACGCCCAGGGGCAGCGGTGTACGGTATCCGGCCTCCATTCGGAGTGACGTGGGCAACGACTGGTCCGGCCGGATCACGGTGACGGTCGGCGCCCGGGAGGCCTGTGTATTCGGGGCGCTCGGTTCGTCCTGGTCGCATTCGGCCGGGATCGCGGAGAGGTCGGCGCGATAGACGTCCCATTCCGGAATCGGAACCGACGAGCCGATGCAGATCAGCGTAAGCTCGGCGTTCGGTAGCCCCGTTTGCCGGATCGCCGTCGAGAAGATGTTCGTGGGTGCACGCCCCGCGAAGTACCCGATCCCGCCCGTCAGCGCCCGCCGCTCTGGAAGGGAGTAGCTGAAGCTGAGCCTCGGGCTCCACGCCGAAGCCGACGGAGTTACGTCGTTGCGGACGCCGAATGCGTTCTCCACCAGCGGGTTGTGGTCGGGCGTCCGGTTGAGCCGCGATCGATCCCAGCGGAGCCCGAGAGTAACCTCCAGGGGCTGTCGGATCCGCCACACGTCCGAGAACCAGAAGGCCGTGCTCGTCCGGTCACTATATTCCCGGAGATCGGTCATCGTTCGTTCGAAGCGGTCGGGGAGGTTGGCCTCGAAGTCGGCGAGCGACGCGAAGCGGAACGTCCCGAAACTGTTCGTCGTCGTGCGCGATTCGCTCACGTTGTTCTCGAACGAACCGCCTATCTTCAGGCGATGAACCTGTTCGCCCCACGGCTGCACGAGTGAGAGCTCTTCGGAGAACTTCCAGTCCCGGCCCCAGGAATCGGTCGGCATGTTCCGGTTGC
>CAZWJE010000031.1:0-36005 GCA_964634395.1 uncultured Gemmatimonas sp.
GTGTCGGTGAAGCCTCCGGCCGGATTCAGCGTGTCGGCGACGATGAGCGCGCGCGCTCCTTCCCACACCACCCGGGCGCCGCGAGCTTCGCCGGCGTCGCAGGGCGCTCCGGAAACCATCCCGTTCAACGAGAGGGAATGGCCGGTTTCCAGGAAGGAAAACGAGGAACCGATCTCGCGGGAAGGCGGAGATGTGGCGAGAACGCGCTCGGGCGCGTGCGCCGCCGCGCGCAGCAGGGGCTCGAGCAGTCGGGACGACTCGGCGCGTACCCGGGTGTGGAAGCGAACGTCCTCCCGGCCGTCAGCGGACCCTGAAATGGCGGGCGCGCGATCCTCCGGGACGAGGTCGGGGAAGGGCGGCCCCCCCGTATCGATGGTACCGGCCGCCCGCAGTTGCACGGGCAGCAACGAGCCGCCGCTCGTGCCGGTGTTCGCCACGACGATCACGTACTCGGCGAATCCACCGATCGGCCCGTCATCGCGGCCGGGAAGGCAGATGCTGGTCGCGCCCTCCGCCGTGAACGTCCGCCACTGACCGGGCTCGATCGACACCTCATCGCCCGTTTCACACGCGAGGGGATCGGTGACCGGTGGAGCGACGTTGACGCGCGCCGTGTCCGACCCCGACGCGTGGCGCGCCCGGATCGTGGTCGTGCCGTACCCCGTCGCCACCACCGCGCCGCCGCTCGTCACGGTCGCCACCTGGGAATTCGTCGTCGACCAGGTGACGATCTGATCGGGGATCCAGTCGCCGTCGGAATCCAGTACCCGGGCGGTCAGCTGAATCCCGTCTCCCAGGCCGATCGTCTGCTCGTCGAAGGGCTCGCCAGCGAGGAAGATGCGCAGACGGGTACCGGCCGGCGACGGCGAGACCGCGTCGCCGCATCCGGATAGCAGGAGCGCCGCGAGGCCGATCCGGAGCAACGAACGCGCGGACCTGGCCACTACGGCCTCAGCGTTCCGTAGGACTGGACGGTGACCTCGACGGGACCCTGCACCCACACCTTCTGCCCGACCCGGAAGCTCCGCGGCGCCCCGGTGACCAGCACCTCGACGCCGTCCGCCGTACGGAGCCGCGCCATCGAGTTCTCGACCGCGATCACCTCACCGACCAGTACCGGCGCCCCGTTGATCGAGAGAATGTCATAATCCGTGACTTCGATCCGGCGCGTCGTCATAGGGTCTGAAGATTCGGCCGCCCGGCCGCGAACGGTGACCCGTGCGCCGCGCAACGTCTCCAGTTCCGGCAGGATCCCCCCGTCCAGGCCGACCGGGGCCTCACCTTCACGCTCGAGTACCACCCGCACATTCACGGGAGTGGATCCGACGACCTGGATGGTGCCGGAATACGTTTCCGGCGCGCTCTGTCCCGTGCCGGCCCCGACACCGCCCGGAGCGCACCCCGCCGCCAGCAGGGCGACGAGAACGAATCCCCATCTTCCCGCCCGACCCGGATTCGCTCCGCCGCCGAGCGATTCGTTCGCCGGGAAACCGGCGGCCCCGCCGATCGTTCTCGCCATCATTCGACCTCGCGCCATCCGGGGGAATCCGTCGTCGATCCGCTCATCGAATCCGCGACCCGCTCATCGAATCCGCACCACGGTGACCCGCAGTGCCGCCGGTGGGGTGGTCCCGGCCGATGTCACCGAGACCCGCGTCTCCCCACCGGGAGGGGCCCGAAAACGTACGACCGCCGCGCCCGCCGCCGCCAACTGGACCTCGGCTCGCGCCCCCGTACCGGGCGCCAGGTCGATGACTTTCAACGGATAACCATTACGGTTCGTCGATAGCTCCGGCAGGATCGAGCGGAAATCCCAGCTGGGCTGGCGGAAACGCGACGGAACCCCCGGAACGGCGTCATCCACGTAGTTCGCGAGCGTCCAGTCGTGAAGCCAGGCGAGCGGGCTGGTGCCCAGCGCGGCGAGCAGGTTGTCGTAACCGGTGAGGTCCGCGTCGACGAGCGTACGCCAGAACCGGGGCTCGTCACCACCGCGCCGATCGGCCGCGTAGCGGAGAAACGCCCAGGCCGCGCCCCGCGTCGCGAGACCGTCGCCGTCGATCGGCGAGACGGCGGCGGGGTCGCGCAGATAATCCGAGAAGCGCGCGAAGTTCGCCGCCTGGAACTCGTTCAGCCGCGCGATTCCCTGGGCCGTCGCACGCACTCGCGTGAGCGTCAACTCGTCGCGCGGTCGCAGACCGGTCGTCGCGTAGAACGTCAATTCTTCGGCGATGTGACTCAGCCCTTCGTTCAGCCAGAACGACTCGCTCCAGTTCTGGTTGCGAAGCGTACGGAGCCGTCTCGACGCGTTCACCAGGTGCTGGGCCTCGTGCGCGATGACGCCCGGTGTGCGGGCAAGCAGGTCCTGTTTCGACCGCCTGTTGCCGTTGACCACTCCGTCCGGGTCCGGCGCGAGCAGGTAGAGGAGTTCCGCGTGGTTGCTCGAGGCGCATCCGCGGAACGCTCCCGTGTCACTCGTGGGAAACAGGTCCCGGGCGAAAAAGAACCCCGCCACGTAGGCGTCCGAACCCGCCGGGGTCATCGCGTTCACTTCGCGCGTCACCAGGGCGAGGACGCGGCCGTTGCCGTCGATGTCCGTCGCCGCGCCGAAATTGTTCGTCAGGACCGCGTGGATATGCCGGTCGTACGAGTCGACCAGCGACTGGTAGTCCGCCGCCGTGAACCCCCCGAACGGGTTGGTCATGTCCTCGAGCATCACGAGATGGTCGCCCACCGCGGCGACCCGCGCATTCCGCATGATCGGCGCGGTGCACGTCTCCGCCGAGTTCACGTTGATCTGGAGGATCTCGCCGATCACCGGAGCCACCACGGCCGCCGCCAGCTCGGCGCGCGCCAGGCCGTCCGACGATGGATCCGACACCGGTCGTGGATCGACGAGGGGCGACAGGTCCCGACGCTCTCTATCGCGGAGTCGACGGTCGAACTCGAGGGCCCGATCATTCATGCCGCTCGATCCGCTCAGGATCTCGATGGTCTCCTCGCCCATCGACGTCCGGCCCGATCCATCGGCCAGGCCGGTTGATCCGTCCGCGGCGCCGAACCGTTCCGCCATCGAGAGCGGCGCCGCGATCCCCTCGCCGGTCACCTCCGCCCGCAGCTTCCCACCGGCGGTCGCCGCGTTGAACGGAACGACGAGATACTCCGCGCCTCCGGCCGGCGCGGCGGAAAGACACAGCGGCATCGCCATCGCCGCGCTCGACGTGATGCTCTCACCGACCGCCAACGTCACTCCGCCGTCTTCACACGCCCCACCGATCCCGGCCAGCACCGACACGACCACCGTATCCGCCGCCGTGCCGGCCGACGCCACGACGCGCGTGCTCCCGAAGGCCACGCCGCGTACCGTCGCGGTCGTCTCGGTGCCCGCGACCACGGTCGCGATCGACGGGTCCTCACTCCACCAGGTCACCGGATCGGCGGGTGGCTCGCCCGTGGTCCCGCCCCCTCCGCCGAGCCGTACGGTGAGTTCCACGCTGCCGTCCACCATCACGGTGGTCTCACGGATACGCTCCGCGTCACGGTGGATCAGCAGCGATATCTCCGGCCCGGGCCGCAGGGTGTCCGAACAGGCGGCGAGGGCGAGGAACGCCATCGCCGTCAGCGGACGAGAAGGAAACGTCCGCGAAAAGGGGGATCTCATTCGGTGTGTCAATCCGGGAACCACGGATACATCCAGGGAGAAAGGGCGCGGACGATCGACGTCACCTCGCGCCCCGTCGTCATCGCATGCGCTCGGGCACCGGTCGACGGTCGCTCGCGTCGGGTGGTCGGAGCCCCGTGCCGGTGCTATTATCTCTGCTCCGGGAAGCGAATTGAATCGTACCTGTCCACCCCTTTCGAGTTCCGAATGACCGGCTCCCCCAGGCGGGGCTTCCTGGCGATCCCCGACTTCTCGAGTGAGGAACTGGAGCGGACGCTGGAACTCGCCAGTGACCTCAAGGCGGGCGTGGTCCGTGACAAGCCGCTCACGGGCAAGACACTCGCCATGATCTTCACCAAGAGCTCCACACGGACGCGAGTCTCGTTCGAAGTCGGCTGCGCGCAACTCGGCGGGCATCCGCTCTTCCTGTCCTCGCGCGACATCCAGCTCGGCCGCGGCGAACCCATTCGTGACACCGCCCGCGTCCTCTCCCGCTACGTGGACGGGATCGTCATCCGCACCTTCGCCCAGGCCGACGTCGAGGAAATCGCTCACTTCGCCTCCGTTCCGGTGATCAATGGATTGACGGACCTGCTGCATCCCTGCCAGGTCCTCGCCGACCTCATGACGATCAGGGAGAATTTCGGCCAGGATGTGTCGAGCATCACCGTCGCCTGGATCGGAGACGGGAACAACATGGCCAACTCCTGGGTCAACGCGGCCTATCGACTCCGTTTCTCTCTCCGCCTGGCGGTACCTCGCGGCTACGAACCCGATGCCGGTATCCTGGAACGCGCCGTGACCTCGGGGGCTGACGTTACCGTCACCAACGACCCCCACCAGGCCGCCGTCGGCGCTGACGTGGTCACCACCGACGTCTGGGCTTCCATGGGTCAGGAGGAAGAGGCCGAGATCCGTGCCCGCGACTTCGCGGATTTCAGGGTCGACCGGGCAATCATGGATTCCGCCGCTGACCGGGCGATCTTCCTCCATTGCCTCCCCGTGCACCGGGGGGAAGAGGTCACGGAGGAGGTCTTCGAAGGGCCCTGGTCGCGCGTTTTCGATCAGGCGGAGAACCGCCTCCACATTCAGAAATCTCTCATGTTTCGCCTCATGGGTGAGGAGACGCAGTCATGAACAGCGCCAACGGGTTGAGGCGAACGCCGCTTTTTGAAGAGCATCTCGGGGCCGGGGCGAAGCTCGTTTCCTTCGCCGGTTTCGAGATGCCGATCCAGTATCCGACGGGGATCACGGCGGAGCACGCCGCCGTCCGCGCGGCGGCGGGACTCTTCGACGTGTCGCACATGGGCGAGTTCTTCGTCAACGGTTCGGGGGCGCTCGATCTCGTCCAGTTCGTCACCAGCAACGACGCCTCCGACATCGAACCGGGTCAGGCGCGGTATTCGATGCTCCTGCGCGAGGACGGCACCATCGTCGACGACCTTCTCGTCTATCGAACGGGCGACGGGTACATGCTGGTCGTGAACGCCGCCAACCGGCACAAGGACTTCGAGTGGATCAGCCGTTTCGCTCCGCGTTTCGACGCGACCCTGGTCGATCGTTCGGACGAGATGGCGCTGATCGCCTTCCAGGGGCCGATCGCCTCGGAGATCCTCGCGCCGCTCGTAACCGGCGTCGCGCTCGATTCGATCGGCTACTACCACTTCGCCGAGGGCACCGTCGCGGGTGTCGATGTCACGCTCAGCCGGACGGGGTACACGGGCGAGGATGGCTTCGAGATCTTCCTTCCCAATGAGGACGCCGTGACCGTCTGGCGCGCGATCCTGGGGGCCGGGGCGGAACGTGGCGTGGTTCCGGTCGGTCTCGGCGCTCGCGACTCGCTTCGTCTGGAGATGGGGTACCCGCTGTATGGGAATGACATCGACGACACGCGCAACCCGTACGAGGCCGGCCTCGGCTGGGTCGTGAAGCTGGACAAGGGCGAGTTCATCGCGTCCGAGTCGCTCCGCCGAAGCCGGGAGGAGGGGGTCGGCGAGAAGCTGGTCGGCTTCACCCTCCTCGAGCGGGGGTTCCCGCGTCCGGGGTACGCGATCGAGCGGGAAGGCGTGAGGGTCGGCGAGGTCACGAGCGGCATCCTCAGTCCGACGCTCGGACGCGGCGT
The DNA here is from genome assembly GCA_964634395.1 of uncultured Gemmatimonas sp. GTDB lineage: Bacteria > Gemmatimonadota > Gemmatimonadetes > Longimicrobiales > Longimicrobiaceae > WHSP01. The sequence continues at coordinate 5,781 of CAZWJE010000031.1, forward strand.
CGGCCTCGGCTACGTGGCCGTCGACGCCGCGAAGGCCGGGACTCCGGTGAACGTCGTGATCCGCGGGCAGCCCGTTGCCGCCGAGATCGTCCGACCCCCGTTCCACAAGACCGGATCGATTCGCAGATGACGGTGCGCGTCGCGCCTCGCCCGACGGGATGAGCGATGAGTGATGTCGTGGTGATCACCACGGACGATCTGGAGCCCGCGGTCCGGCTCCGGGCCCGTTTCGTGGCCTCAGGGATGGAAGTCGAGCTCCTCACCGCGAACGAGAACCTCGACGACGTGGTCGGCGATCCGGTCCTGCTCGTGCTCTCCGGCGGGGTGCGCGACGAGCGGGGCAGGGGGCTGGTCGAGCAGGCGCGGGCGCGGGGACGGCTCCCGATGATCGGCCTCGTCGAACCCGGCGACCCCGGAGATCGGGACGCCTGTCGCGAACTGGGCCTCACCGAATGCTTCATCAAGCCGGTCGAGATCGACGAGGTCGCGCTCATCGGCCGTCGCGCGATCGAACGGGAGCGCCTCCGCGAGATCACCGGGATCGTCGGCCAGACGGAGGTGATGGAGGAGGTCCTCGAACGCGTCGTGCAGATCGCCGGTGTGGACTCGACGGTCCTGATCCACGGCGAGAGCGGGACGGGGAAGGAACTGGTTGCCCGCGGTCTCCATGCACTCTCCCCACGCCGCCACAAACCGTTCATCGCGGTGAACGTCGCGGCCCTCCCCGAGACGCTTCTCGAGAGCGAACTCTTCGGCCACGAGAAAGGGGCGTTCACCGGCGCCGCCTCGCTCCGCAAGGGGCTGTTCGAGCTGGCGCACGGCGGGACCGTCTTCCTCGACGAGATCGGCGAAATGCCGCTCTCCACGCAGACGAAGCTCCTGCGCGTCGTGGAAGAGCGCGAGTTTCGCCGCGTCGGCGGTGAGTCGCCCATCCGGGTCGATGTCCGGGTGATCGCGGCCACCAATCGTAACCTCCGCGAACAGGTCGACCTCGGTGAGTTCCGCCGTGATCTCTATCATCGTCTCAACGTACTCCTCATCTCGCTTCCCCCGCTCCGTGAACGGCGCGAAGACATCCCGGTCCTGATCTCGCGATTCGTCCACGAGTTCACGGAACGACACGAGAAGGTCTTTCCCGGGATCGCTCCGGACGCGCTGCGCATCCTCGTCGAGTATTCCTGGCCGGGGAACGTCCGCGAGCTGCGTAACCTCATCGAGTCGATGGTGGTGCTGGCGCATGGACGGCCGATCCGTCCCGCCGATATCCCGGCTGAAGTGCGCGAGGAGGGCCGTTTCCGCCGCAACCTGCCGATGGTCGTGTCGCGGCCGGCCGAGCCTCCACCGGAAGCTGGCGGATTGCCGGAGGTCGCGTACCCGCGAGAAACCGGGGTCGCGGCGGGCTCCGCCGAACTCGAGTTCATCCTCCGCACGATCTTCGATCTTCGGATGGACGTGGACGACCTGCGTCGCGAGATGGAGAACTACCGGCACCGCGAGCGCCGTGAGATCGAGGTCCAGTACCCTCCCCGTTTCGCCGCCTCCGTCCCCGCGCCCACCGAGGAGACGTTCACGGCCGGAGCGCCCGCCACGACGACTCCCGACGCGCCCACCGACGATGGCGTGGTCGTCTTCCGGCCCGGCATGACGATGCAGGACCTCGAACGCGAAGCGATCGCCGCCGCCCTCCGCGAGGTCCGCGGCAACCGCCGGCGCGCCGCCGAGATGCTCGGAATCGGGGAACGCACGCTCTATCGAAAGATCAAGGAATACGAGCTGGACGCGTAGTGGCCATATCGCCCACGAGATGCCTGGAGCCGTTGTCGAGATTCGGAAGGCCGGCTATACTTCCCCGTCATGAGCGATCAGCCTCCACCTAGATCGCTCCGGTACCCATCGCGCGAGCGCCGACGATCCCCGTTCGGGGGCCGTCATGTTCGCGCCGGGGGAGCCGGAGCGACCCGCGGCCGAGACTTCCTCACCGGATCGCCGCGGCCATTCCGCCAGAACCCAGTCGCGCACGGCCAGGTCCGCCCTGAAGTCGGGGGTCCGGACATGGCCCCCGTGTGCCCGGGGGGTGAGTGCGTTCAGCCCCGGCGACTCCGCCCGTGTCTTCGCCGCGCGTCCCGCTCGCGTGCCGTGCGTCCCGTGCGTGCCGAGCCTCACGAGCGTCCCGTGCCTCCCGTGCGTGAACTCCTCCGTCCCGGGGCGACCGAATGGGCGTGACGGTCGTTGTCGTTCTGCTGCTCATTCTGGTCAACACCCTCTACGTCGCCGCCGAGTTCTCGGCCGTCAGTGTGCGCAGAAGCCGCATCCAGCAGAGGATGGAAGAGGGCAACTCGTTCGCCGCGCGCCTCTTCCCGTACATCTCCGACGCGCACGCGCTCGATCGATACATCGCCACCTGCCAGATCGGGATCACCATCTCCAGCCTGGTGCTCGGAGCGTACGCCCAGGCGCGGATCGCTCCGGCGCTCATGCCGCTGTTCGAAGGCCTGGGCGGGATGCAGGTCGCGAGCGCCCAATCCGCCTCGGCGATCCTCGTGCTCGTGCTGCTGACCAGCCTGCAGATCACTCTCGGGGAACTGGTCCCCAAGTCGCTCGCCCTCCAGTATCCGACTCCGGTCGCCCTCTACACGGTGCTCCCGATGCAGTGGTCGATTCGGCTGCTCTCCTGGTTCATCGGATTCCTCAACGGCAGCGGGCTTTTCGTTCTGCGTGTCCTGGGCCTCACTCCTTCCGGGCACCGGCATATCCACTCTCCGAACGAGATCGAGTATCTGATCGCGGAGAGCAAGGAGGGAGGGTTGCTGGAAGCGGAAGACCATGCCCGGCTGAGGAAGGCGCTCCGTCTCGGCGTCACGACGGTCAATGAGGTGATGGTCCCGCGCAAACGCATCCACGCGATCGCCGCCGGGACCCCTTTCCCGGAAGTGATGCGGATCACCGCCGAGAGCGTCTACACCCGGCATCCGGTCTACGATGGTCCGCTCGACAACATCGTCGGCTATATCCATGTGCAGGACGTCGCCCGGCGCGCGCTCGGCGGGACCGACGCGCTGCCGCTCCGTCGCGCGCTCTTCATCCCCACCGGCCTCAGTCTCGAGCGCGTACTCGACCGGCTCCGGGCGGAGCGACAGCACATGGCGCTCGTCTCCGATGAGTACGGCGGGATTGCCGGCCTGGTCACCGTCAGCGATATCCTCGATGACATCATCGGGGGCGTCGCCGATGAGTTCAAACCGGCGGACGACGTCGCCACGCGGCTCGAAGACGGCCGCCTTCGCGTTCCCGGTTCGTTGCGCGTCGAGGACGCCGAGGCGCTTCTGGGCGTGGAGTGGGACGCAACCTCCGCCACCGTCGGCGGTCTCGTCATGGAGTATCTCGGCCGGCTACCAGAGCCGGGAGAGACTTTCGATATCGACGGTCTTCCCGTGGAGGTCACCGAGATGGACGGGCACACCATTTCGTGGGTGGTTCTGGGCGCGCCGCTCGCGGGCGGACCAGGCGGTCCGAACTCCGGAGCGGAGACGGCCCCGGACGAGGTGGAGAACGATCATGGCTAGTCTACTCGTTCCGATCCTCGTCATCATCCTGCTGATCTGCCTGAACGGGCTGTTCGTGGCGGCCGAGTTCGCGATCGTCGGCGTCCCGCGAGCCGAGGTCGATCAGGACGTCCGGCAAGGAAAGCCGCGCGCCGCGCTCATCCATGCGATCGTCGATGATCCGCGCCGCCAGGACCGCTTCATCGCGACCGCCCAGCTGGGAATCACCGCCGCCAGCCTCGGCCTCGGCATGTACGGGGAACACCAGCTCGCGGCGTGGATCGCCGGACACCTGGAAGGATGGGGCGCCGAACGCTGGATCGCGGCCCACACGGCCGCCAGCGTCATCGCGATCGCGGTTCTCACCTACTTCCACATCGTGGTGGGTGAGATGGTGCCCAAGTCGCTCGCGCTGCAATCTCCGGGGCGAACGCTGCGCGCCATTCTCCCGGTCATGCGCGCGATCCAGTTCACCATCTACCCGCTGGTGGTCACGCTCAACGCCGCCGGGAACGGCCTCCTCCGTCTCGTCGGCGTCCGGCGCGAAATGGTCGGCACGGAGCATTACCGGACCCGCGAGGAGATCGCGTACGTCGTGCGGGAAAGCCAGGCGGGTGGCCTGCTGCGTCAGGAGTCCGCCCAGGTGATCTCGGATCTCCTCGAGTTCGGTGATCATACGGCGGTGGAGGTCATGGTCCCGCGCGTCCGCGTCGTCGCGCTGCCGATCGAAGCGGACCTTGGCGCCCTGCGTGCCCTGCTCCGCAATTCGCCGCACACGCGCTACCCGGTGTATCGGGGCACGCTCGACCAGATCGTCGGGATGCTCCACGTCCGCGACGCGCTGCGCTGGATTCACCAGGGCCGTATGGGGAGTCCGGAAGAGATTCGGCCGGTGCCGCACGTCCCCGCCACGGCGACCAGCGATCAGATCCTCACCGCGATGCGCCAGTCGGGCGTACAGATGGTCGTGGTGATGGATGAACACGGGGGAACCGCCGGGATCGTCACGCTCGAGGACCTCTTCGAAGAGGTGGTCGGAGACATCACCGAACGCACCTCGGAAGTGCCCGAGATCGTCGTCGAAGGGGTCGGGCGCGTCCGCGTCGACGGCGCCGTCCGCGTCGAGGAAGTCGGCGAGGCGCTCGGTGTCGTCCTCGAACATGACGAGGTGGACACGGTCAGCGGCCTCGTCCTCGCGCTCCTCGGCCGCCCCCCCGTCGTGGGTGACCTGGTCGAGTTCGACGGGGCGTTCTTCGAGGTCGCGGCGGTCCGGGGGAAGGGGGTCCGCACCTGCGTCGTCTGGCTCCCTCCGCGGGACGAGGAATGAGGAATCGGGCGCGTCGGCGCCCGTTATTCGGCGGAAGAGACCAGTCCGCCCAGTGTCTCGCGCAGCGCTTCCATCCCGTCGCCGGAAAGAGATGAACACGCGATCACCTGGGCTTCGTCGACGCCCAGGGTTTCGGTGATCGTCGCGATCGCCTCCCGACGGGCACGAGGCTTCAGCTTGTCGGATTTCGTGAGAGCGAAGAGGACGGGCCGTCCCACTTCGGCCAGGTACTCGATCGCCTTCCGATCATCACTCGTCGGCCCGTGGCGGAGGTCGATCAGCTGCACCACCCCCGCCAACGCCTCGCTGCCGCGAAGGTAATCGTCGGTCAATCCGCGCCACCGTTCCCGCAGCGGCGCCGGCGCCTGAGCGAACCCATAGCCCGGAAGATCGACGAGCGCGAAGTCGCCCGCCTCCGACCGGACCCGGTAGAAGTTGATCTCCTGGGTTTTCCCGGGTCGGGCCGAGACGCGCGCGATCGGCGTCCGCGTGCGGCCAAGCAACTGATTCACGAGCGTGGACTTGCCGACATTCGACCGCCCCGAGAACGCGATCTGGACCAGGCCCGCGACGCTTTCCGGCGGGGCCTGCCCGATCTGTCCGATCGCTCCCGCGAACTCCACCGATTTGATGTGCATCCGTTCACCGTTCGCGTTTCTCGTCGTGATTAATCAGCGGGGACGGAAGTATGGCGAGTACTTTTCCCTCTGTCCAACATCCGGCCTCCAGCCCACTTTGTCGGCCATCAAAACCCCCACCGACCACTTCCGGCCCATGGGGCGCGATGCGGTGTTCATCGCACGGAATTGTAACGGAATGATAACGACGTGACGCGGATTCGAATGGCCAGGCGCCTGATCGCCTCGATGACGGGAGCGCTCGCGCTCATCCTCGGACAACCGGTGGAATCGGCCGCGCAGGACGGCGCCCAGACCGGATATGGCGGCGGATTCTACATCCGCGACGCGGAGGGCAACTACGAGCTTCGACTGAGTACGGCGTTCCAGGCCCGCTATCTCTACACGCTGAGAAGCGAAGGCCCATCAATCGACGCCGATGAAGACCTCGACATCGGCGGCTTCCAGCTCCGACGCGTTCAGCTGGACTTCCAGGGGCACTTCTTCAACCCCCGCTGGACCTACCGCTTCCGCCTGGACTCCGGGAACGGCGGAACCCTCACCGCGGCTCACCTCTGGGTGGCTCACACCACCGACGACGGCGGCGCGACCATTCGTTTCGGTCAGTACAAGCCGGACTTCCTTCAGGAGGAGAGCATCGGCGAGCCGACCCAGCAGTCGATCGAACGGGCGTACACGACCGAGTATTTCACCGTCGACTACGCCAGAGGGGTCCAGATCGTCGGCCGCCCGTCCGACCGCGTCACCCTCGCGGGTTCGCTCCACTCCGGATCGTATTCGTTCCGCTCCGATTACACGGCCGCTCCCACCGAGATCGCCTTCGCCGCGCGCGCGGCGTGGATCCCCTTCGCGGACGCACCCGCCAGCGCCTGGGGCCAGTTCGGCGATTCCCAGCATTGGCGGGGAGATCAGAACGCCGCGCTCATCGGCGTCGGAGTCGACTACGAACTCGGCCGGAACGACGCGCTCAGCTACCCCGATGTCCTCAAATGGACCGTGGACGCCAGCCTCGAAGCGGGCGGCGCCAGCCTCTTCGGCGCGGTGATCGGCCAGAACTTCACCGCCGACGCACCCCTGGCGAATGGGGTGCCCGCGAACATCGACGGCGTCAGTCAGATCGGCTTCGTCGGCCAGGGCGCCTGGTTCGTCATCCCCGATGAACTCGATGTTTACGCGCGTTTCGAATCGATCGACTTCGACGGCGTCTATTACCGCGTCAACCAGGGCGCGATTCAATCGGGCTCGCGGGATCTCCCTGAAAGCCGACTCTCGATTCTCACCGGCGGCGTAAACCGCTACCTGCGACGCAATAACGCGAGGCTCACCTTCGATGTGATCCATGCGTTCGACCCCGTTCCCGTCGCCGATTCGGGCAACGCTCTCCTCCGCTCGATCGCCGGTGGTCAGACCGCGATCCGGAGCCAGATGCAGATCAGGTTCTGACCAGGGGCAGGGAAGGCGGGACGTTCGCCTTCCCCATCATATATCATGGCGGGCCGCGAAATATGATGCTATGATCACCGCCGGCGTACCGATGATCGGTGGCCGGCGTTTTTCGCGTGACCAGGTATTCGCGTGTCGAAGCAGGGTGTCCCGGTGAATCCCCGGTTGGAACCATGGTTGGAGAGTGACGCGACCTTCCTCCTCGCGGTGTGGAGGCAGGTGTGCCGTCATACCGAGCTGGATGATTCCTTTTCCGTTCTCGCGGCGATCCTCGCCGAACATCTGCCGGTAGATGGGCTGCAGATCAACGTCGTCGAGCGCGACGGGCGGCTTCTGCGGCTCCGGGCTCGCGCCAGCGTCGATGAAACGGCCACCGCGAACTTTCCCCCGACTCGCCAGCTGACGGTGGGCCAGGCGAACTCGGTTCGTCAATGGGCGGCGGAGCGAAAGGCTCTCTGGCGTGAAGCGAGGGGAGAGACGCCACCCGTGCTCGGCGCCCTGCTCGGGTCCACATCCGGCGGATGGATCGCGCTCCCGCTCCCGGGTGATCCCGCCATCGGGACCGGCCCATCCGGCTTCCTGCTCCTGCGTCTCGTTCCGTCGGCCATCGTGGACGGGGCGCTGTTCACGCTCGTCGAGCGGCTCGCGGAACCCTTCGCGATCGCGCTCGCGAATGATCGTCGGCTCGCCGAGTTGAAGGCGCTTCGCGAAGCGGCGGAGGCGGAACGGCAATCCGTGCTCGCCACTCTCGGTCGCGACGAGATCCTCGAGATCATCGGGTACGATGGCGGGCTCAGGGGGGTGATGCGGCGGGTCGAACTGGTCGCGAGTTCGGACGTGCCGGTCCTTCTGCTGGGAGAAACCGGCGCGGGGAAGGAGGTGATGGCGCGGGCGATTCACGAGCGCTCCGCCCGCGTCAAGGCGCCCTTCATTCGCGTGAACTGTGGAGCGATTCCCCCTGAACTTGTGGATTCCGAACTCTTCGGTCACGAGAAGGGGGCGTTCACGGGAGCCACGTCGAGCCGGCGCGGCTGGTTCGAGCGGGCCGACAAGGGAACGCTGCTCCTCGACGAGATCGCCGAACTCCCGCTACCCGCGCAGGTGCGGCTCCTCCGTGTCCTGCAGGAAGGTGTTTTCGAGCGTGTGGGCGGCGAGCGCCCGATCCGGGTCGATGTGCGGATCGTCGCCGCGACCCATCGGGATCTCCCCGCGATGGTCCGGCAGGGTCGGTTCCGCGAGGATCTCTGGTACCGGATCACCGGTTTCCCGGTCCTCATCCCCCCACTCCGCGACCGGCGCGAAGATATCCCCGCGCTCGCCCGGCACTTCGTCGAGCGCGCGGCTCGACGCTGGGGTCGCCGACTCCTCACCCTGACGCCAGCGGACCTCGCGCTGCTCATCAGCTACGATTGGCCCGGAAACATCCGCGAACTGGGCTCCGTCATCGAGCGCGCCGCCATTCTCGGCGGTGGTGAGACACTCGAAGTCGCGAAGGCACTCGGCGGGATCCTGCTCGATGTTCGGGGGGATGGACCGGCACCGCCGCTGGTCGACGGCGCCGCGCCCGCGACTCTGCTGACACTCGATGAGGTCAACCGTCGACACATCGAGGCCGCGCTACGCACGACGGGTGGGCGGATCGAAGGTCGGGACGGGATCGCGCGGATTCTGGGCGTCAACCCGCACACGCTGCGCGCCCGGATGCGGAAGCTCGGCATCGACTGGACGCGATTTCGCGCGGCACGTTCCGGCGTCGAGGCGGGGGCCGGGCGCGTGCCTGGCCCGGAAGGCGAGACCTAGGGATCTCCCTTCCGTCGCGGCGACTACGCTTCCTTCTTCTGCTTGGTCTCGTTGCCCAGGATCATTAGCGGCGGCATCCCGTCGGTGATGCTTTCCGGCGTGACGACCACCTCCCGGACGTCCGTGCGGGACGGGATGTCGAACATGACGTCGCACATCACGTCCTCGATGACCGCTCGGAGCCCACGCGCGCCCGTGCCACGATCGAGCGCCTTGCGCGCGATCGCCCGGACGGCGCTCGGATCGAAGGTCAGACCCACGCCTTCCATGCCCAGGATCTTCTTGTACTGCTTGAGGATGGCGTTCTTCGGCTCGCTGAGGATCCGGACCAGCGCGTCCTCGTCCAGGTTGCCGAGGGTCACCGTCACGGGTAGCCGGCCCACCAGCTCCGGGATCAGCCCGAAACGCAACAGGTCTTCCGGCTGCACGTTCTGGAAGGGGTTCTTCTCCTCTCCGGCGCCCGCCCTCGACGCGGGCGGAGAGAAACCGATCTGCTGTCGCCCCGTGCGGGCTTCGATGATCTTCTCGAGCCCGTCGAACGCGCCCCCGCAGATGAAGAGGATGTCTCGCGTGTTGATCTGGATGTATTCCTGCTGCGGATGCTTCCGGCCGCCCTGCGGTGGAACCGAGGCGGTCGTCCCCTCGAGGATCTTCAGCAGCGCCTGCTGGACCCCTTCCCCCGAGACGTCTCGCGTGATCGACGGGTTCTCGCTCTTGCGCGCGATCTTGTCGATCTCGTCGATGTAGATGATCCCCCGCTCGCATTCGGCGACGTTGAAGTCGGCGGCCTGGAGGAGTCTGACGAGGATGTTCTCGACGTCCTCTCCCACATAACCCGCCTCGGTCAGCGTCGTCGCGTCAACGATGGTGAACGGCACCTGCAGCGTGCGTGCGAGCGTCTGGGCGAGGAGTGTCTTGCCGACTCCCGTCGACCCGATCAGCATGATGTTCGACTTGTCGAGTTCGACTTCGTCGGCGTGGCTCGGCGGATGACGCTGGACGCCCGTCTCGCCGGAGACTCCTCCGGTGACACGCTTGTAGTGGTTGTACACGGCCACCGAGAGCCAGCGCTTCGCGTCGTCCTGACCGACGACGTACTGGTCCAGCGCTTCGCGGATCTCCCGCGGCGTCGGCAACGGGGCCGGCGCGTTGGCCGCTTCCTTTTCCTCCTCCTCGGCCAGGATCTCGTTGCAGAGCGAGATACACTCGTTGCAGATGTAGACCGAGGGGCCGGAAATGAACCGTTTTACGGCGTCCTTGGATTTGCCGCAGAAAGAACAGCGGAGGTGCTTATCGCTCGCCATAGACATCAAACGCCGAGTTGGAGGGAAGTCGCCGCCCCGGCGTACCGGGGCCCGATGTTTCCGTCGTCCATTCTCCAGAGACCCGCATAGGCCTCGCTCGTTCCATTCACTCGGTACACATCGCGGTCAAGGTCGATGGGCCGTGACCAGCCTCGTTTCCCGGTAACGATCAAGTCTCGGCTTCATCGTGCCGGACGTCTACGACCTCGCCGCGATTCGCGATCACGTGGTCGATGAGCCCGTACTCCTTCGCCTCGTCGGGAGACATGAACCGGTCCCGGTCGAGATCCTCGTTGATCCGCTCGACGGGCTGCCCGGTGTTCGTCGAATAGATCTCGTTCAACCGTTCACGGAGATAGATGATCTCCTTGGCCTGGATCTCGATGTCGGCGGCGGTTCCCTGCATGCCGCCCGACGGCTGGTGCAGCATGATGCGGGAGTTGGGGAGCGCGTACCGCTTCCCCTTCGTCCCGGCGGCGAGCAGAAACGACCCCATGCTCGCGGCGATTCCCATGCAGTACGTGTTCACCGGGCAGGTCAGGAACTGCATCGTATCGTAGATCGCCAGCCCGGCGTACACCGACCCGCCCGGCGAGTTGATGTAGAGGTAGATGTCCTTCTCCGGGTTGTCCGCCTGGAGGAAAAGCAGCTGCGCGATGATGACGTTCGCGACATCGTCATTGATCGGGCTTCCCAGGAACACGATCCGGTCCATGAGGAGCCGCGAAAAGATGTCGTAGGACCGCTCTCCCCGGCTCGACCGCTCGATCACGTACGGCGCGTATATCGGCATTAAGTTGCGTCTCTTCTCAGTGTGCGACGGATGACGGTGGCGGCTGGTCGCTCACGCCACCGTGTTCTGGGCCTTCAGGAACGTGAAGACCTTCTCCTCCATGATGTCCCGCTCCAGCACCTCCAGCTGGCCCGACTTCTCCAGCTGAATCCACACCTCGCTCGGCGATCGATCGTTGCGCTTCGCCAGGTCCTCGACACGATCGTCGACCTCATCCTGCGTGGCGTTGAGCCCCTCGGCCTCGGCGATCCGCTCCACCACCAGCATCCGCTTCAGCCCCCACGACGCCTGTGGCAGCAGGCTCGCCCGCAGTTCCTGATACCGTTCCTCCTGCTCCGGCGTACGCTTCGGCTCGTGGTGGTGGTGATGGCCGTGCTCGTCGTCGTGGTCATGATCGTGATCATGGTTCTCGCCGAGCATGTAGTCGAGATATCGCTCGAGCATCGAATTGGGCACTTCGAACGGGTTCGCCTCGAGGATGCCGTCGATGAGTTGCCGGCGGACCTCCGACTCGGCGCGGTTCCCCGCCTCTTCGCTCAGGTCGGCGAGCACGCGGGCCCGGAGCGCGGCGACATCCTCGAACTCGCCGACCGCCTTCGCGAACTCGTCATCCACTTCGGGGAGCCGTTTGGACCGCGCCTCGTCGAGGCGGACGCGGAGCGTCTGCGTCTGCCCGCGCCTTTCCTCGTCGGGGAAATCGTCAGGGAAGGTGACGGTGAACTCGCCGGATTCACCGGTCTTCAACGTCGCGATCGCCGCCTCCACGTCGGGGATCGCCTGGTCGCCGCCCAGCACGATCCGATAGTTGCGTGGCTCGGACGCCTCGCCTTCCTCGACCGCGACGATCTCGACGAGGACCTGGTCGCCCGTGCCCGGTCGCGCGTCTTCGGGGATCGGTTCCCATTCCGCACGATCATCCCGGAGGCGTTCGATCACTCCGTCGATATCCGCCTCGGTGACCTCTTCGACCGGTCGACGGGCCGTGAAGCCCGAGAGCCGTTCGAGGGTCAGCTCCGGCTTCACCTCGACCTCGACCTGGAAGACCATCTCCGTGCCGCGGTCGAACTTGATCTCTTCGACCTTCCCCTGCCGGATCGGCGTGATCCCCTGCTGTTCGAGCGCCTCCCGATACGTTTCCTGGATCAGCTGGTCGATCGTCTCCTGGTCGATCGATGCGCCAAAACGCTGCTCCAGAAAGGTTTCAGGGATCTTCCCCTTGCGGAAGCCCGGGAGCCGGACCCCGCGTGTCACCATCGCGGCGACCTTCCCGCGGGTGCGTCGCACCCGGTCCGCGGGAACGGTAATGGACAGCCTGCGGCTCCAGGAAGATTCCTCCTGGACCGCCACGATGAGGTCGTTTGTACTGGATTCCATCCGGAAACCTGGCTCCCGAAGCTCTGAGGGATAGACTGGGTGAAATGCGAAAGGGGGGATTCGAACCCCCACGGCCGGAGCCACTGGTTCCTAAGACCAGCGCGTCTGCCATTCCGCCACTTTCGCCCGGCGCGCGATCGGAAAATATAGACCCGCATCGACGGGCGGGTCAACAAAATTGGCGGGTCTGGCGCGCGGCGCGATCCGACTGGAAGAACCGCGCCGCGCCTCGCCTCGCGCGCCCTATGGGAGCCGCACGTTGGTGATGCTCTGCTGGCCGCCCGGTCGCTCGATGAGCAGCGAGGCCACGGACCCCGGCGCTTTCGCCCGCAACATCCGTTCGAACGCATCGGCGTCCGCCACCGGTTCCCGGTCGATGGTGACGATCCGATTATTGCGCGGATCGCCATGCCGGCGCGCGAGGAGACCACCGGGATCCGCCTCGACGATCATCACGCCCGTCATGCCGCTGAAGCCCCGCCGCCGGGCCTCTTCCCGGGTGATCGGTCCGACCCGGATCCCGAGGTCCGCCTGCGCGGTGCCGTTTCGCGCGGTCGGGCCGGGGACGGGACCCGCGGGTCCACTGGCGACGGGCGCCCCCGCGTCGATCAGTTGGACGTCGAGCTGTTGGGGCTGGCCGTATCGGACCACGTCGAGCCGGACGCGATCGCCCGGTCGCCGGGCGGCGATCAGCCGCTGCAGTTCGTTCAGCCGCCGGATCGGCTCACCATCGACCGCTACGATCACATCCCCCTGTTGGAGCCCCGCGCGCTCGGCCGGGGTGTTCGCCATGCTGAAGCTCTGGACGACAGCGCCGGCGACCGCCGGGAGGCCGAACGCTTCCACGGCCTCGGGGTCGACCTCGCTGATCGATACGCCCAGCACGGACCGTTGCCATCGGCCGTAGCGGATCAGGTCATCCGCCACTCGCCAGGCCAGGTCGATCGGGACCGCGAAGCCATACCCCTGCGAGAGCCCGGTCGACGACGCGATCGCGGTGTTGATCCCGATCACCTCGCCGCGGATGTTCACCAGCGGTCCGCCGGAATTGCCCGGGTTGATCGCCGCGTCCGTCTGGATGAACGATTCCACCGTGAGTGCCCGCACGTCCTCGTCGGCCGCCTGCGCCAGGATGTTCAGGCCCGAGCGATCCTTCGCGCTCACGATCCCCGCCGTGACCGTGAAGTCCAGCCCGAGGGGATTGCCCACGGCGATCACCCATTCCCCGACGCGCGTGTTGTGCGGGTTCCCCATGCGTACCGTCGGGAAGCCGCTTCCCTCGATGCGGATCACCGCCACGTCGGTCATCGGATCCCGGCCGATGAGTTCGGCGCGGTACTCCCGACGGTCCATCGTCACCACGCGGATCTCGATCGCGTCCGCGACGACGTGGTTGTTCGTGACGATGAAGCCGTCCTCGCGGATGAGGAATCCGGTCCCGCCGGCTTCCGGCGCGATCCGCGGCTGTTCGAAGTAACGCCGGAACTCGTCCGGCACGTCTTCAGGAATCCGCCCCGTGAGCGGCGCTTCGGCGGCCCGCCGGGTACGAATGCTCACCACCGCCGGCGTGACCGATTCCGCGATCGAGATGAACGATTGGCTGAGTTCCGCCAGCGGCCGCACCTCTTCCGCGTCGGGTCCGGACTGGAAGAGCGCGGACGCCTGCGACTGCGTCGTCCATTCCATCCCGGACGCCAGCATCACGCCTCCCACGAACGACGCCGTTACCACTCCGATCAGTCTGAACTTCGCGCGAACGGGATCGAGCATGAGGCTATCCAGGCGGGTTTGGGCGGCGAGGGCACGTTTGCTTCTCTACAAACCGACCCGTCGAGGGTTCCGGCGGGATCATGCCGATACCACCCTTGCGTCGACTCGGGGACCACCATTGTCATCCCGACTCGGGGACCACCATTGTCATCCCGAGCAAAGCGAGGGATCCGCATTCCCCGGGTTTCGCGCGCCGGACTCGAAATGCGGATCCCTCACTTCGCTCGGAATGACGGTCGTGAGTCGGGATGACGATCGTGGTTCGGAACGACGGTCGAGGCGGGGCCCCGTGACGACACGGAGGCCCCGCCATGAAAGCGTCTACCGCTTCCCTTCGTCCTCCACGATCTCGTAATCCGCCTCGATGACGTCCTCGTCGTCGGTGGGCGCCTGGGCCCGCGCGGTGGCGTCATCCTCGAAACCGGCGCCCGCCGTGGCGCCACCGGTGAACCCCGCGTCAGGCGTCGTCTCACTCGCGGCCTGCTGCGCCTGGTAGATCTGAGCGCCGGCCGCGCTGTACGCCTGGTTCAGCTCCTCGGTCGCGCTCTCGATTTCGGACAGGCTGTCCTGCTTCAGCGCCTTCCGCGCGCGGTCGACCGCCGTCGTGAGCCGGTCCTTCGACGCCTGGTCGAGCTTGTCTTCCCACTCCTTGACGTTCTTCTCGACCTCGTAGGTGAGGCCGTCCAGGCGGTTCCGCTTCTCGACCTCATCGCGCCGCCGCTTGTCCTCGTCCGCGTGCGACTCGGCGTCCTTCACCATCCGGTCGATCTCGTTCTCCGAGAGCCCGCTCGACGCCTCGATCCGGATCTTCTGCTCCTTGCCCGTCGCCCGGTCCTTCGCCGACACGTTGAGGATGCCGTTCGCGTCGATGTCGAACGTGACCTCCACCTGCGGCATGCCGCGCGGCGCCGGCGGGATGCCGGTGAGCTGGAATTTCCCGATCGTCTTGTTGTACATCGCCATCTCGCGCTCACCCTGGAGCACGTGGATCTCGACGGTCGTCTGGTTGTCTTCGGCGGTCGAGAACGTTTCCGTCTTCCGCGTCGGGATCGTGGTGTTCCGCTGGATGAGGTGCGTCATCACTCCGCCCAGCGTCTCGATGCCCAGAGAGAGCGGCGTCACGTCGAGGAGCAGGACGTCCTTCACGTCGCCCGCGAGCACGCCGCCCTGGATCGCCGCGCCGATCGCGACCACCTCGTCCGGGTTGACGCCCTTGTGAGGCTCCTTCCCGAAGAAGTCCTTCACCACCTGCTGGATCTTGGGGATCCGCGTCGACCCGCCGACGAGGACGACCTCGTCGATCTCGCCCGGCTTCAGACCCGCGTCCTTCAGCGCCTTCTCCATCGGCGGGATCGTGCGCTGCACCAGGTCGTCCACCAACTGCTCGAACTTCGCCCGGCTGAGCGTGACGTTCAGGTGCTTCGGTCCCTCCTGCGTCGCGGTGATGAACGGCAGGTTGATGTCGGTCGACGAGGTGCTCGAAAGCTCCATCTTGGCCTTCTCCGCGGCCTCCTTCAGCCGCTGGAGCGCCATCGCGTCCTTCGAGAGGTCGATCCCCTGGTCCTTCCGGAACTCCTCGACGAGCCAGTCGATGACCCGCTTGTCGAAGTCGTCGCCGCCGAGATGGGTGTCGCCGTTCGTCGCCTTCACCTCGAAGACGCCGTCGCCCAGCTCGAGGATCGAGATGTCGTACGTGCCGCCGCCGAGGTCGTAGACCGCGATCTTCTCGTCCTTCTTCTTGTCGAGGCCGTAGGCAAGCGCCGCCGCCGTCGGCTCGTTGATGATCCGCAACACTTCCAGACCGGCGATCTTCCCGGCGTCCTTCGTCGCCTGCCGCTGCGCGTCGTTGAAGTACGCGGGGACGGTGATCACCGCCTGCTCGACCGACTGGCCCAGGTAGTCCTCCGCGGTCTGCTTCATCTTCTGCAGGATCATCGCGGAGATCTCCGGAGGCGTGAAGAGCTTGTCCTCCGCGTTCGGCACCTTCGCCTGCGCCAGACCGTTCGGCCCGCTCACCACTTCATACGGCACGCTCTTTTCCTCGGACTCGACCTCTGACTCGCGGCGGCCCATGAACCGCTTGATCGAAAAGATCGTGTTCTTCGGGTTCGTGATCGCCTGGCGGCGCGCGACCTGCCCGACGAGCCGCTCTCCGTCCTTCGTGAACGCGACGACCGACGGCGTCGTGCGGCCCCCTTCGGCGTTCGGAATGACGACGGGGTCGCCGCCCTCCATGACCGAGACCACCGAGTTCGTGGTCCCCAGATCGATCCCGATGACCTTCGCCATGGGCTCTCCTCAGTAATATTCGATGAAAATCAGATCCCGCCGCGGCCGGGCCGCCAGCGGTGCGATTGGCCGAGGTCTTTGCAACGCATATGCCCGGCGTCGGGGCCGAATTTCTGCGAAAACGGCAGGATTCGCCGTGTCGGTCGGGTCACAATGGCGGGCCGGGGTGGGGTCTCTTCTTTTTTTCAACGCGAAGACGCGAAGTGAAACGGAAAGACGCGAAGACTCCGAACGGCGCTCGCGGTTCTTTTACGTCTTTCGGTACCCTTCGCGTCTTCGCGTTGAAGGAAGTGTGTGGGTCGATCTTGTCCGGACCCGCCGGTACGGTGGTGAGTGAAGTCCGAAACACCTATCCTTGACTCCGGCACGCTTCTCGTGACCTCGCGAACCTGACCGCCCTCCGTACGCCATGCACGACGACTCCCGGATCGAAGCCGCGATTTCGTATCTGCGCGAACGCGTTACCCGCGCGCCGTCGGTCGTGATCATCCTCGGCTCGGGCCTTTCCGGCGTGGCGGACGAGATCGCGGACCCGTTGCGGATCCCGTACGAGGAGATTCCGGGATTCCCGCGCGCCACCGTCGTCGGCCACGACGGGATGCTGATCCTGGGCGTCTGGGCGGGTGTGGAGGTCGCGGTGATGCGGGGGCGCTTCCACTTCTATGAAGGTTGGGGGCCGACGGACGTGGCGGTTCCGCTCAGGGTGCTGCGGGCGCTCGGCGCCGACCGGCTCGTGGTGACGAACGCGGCGGGGGCGATCAGGACGGACCTCGGGGCGGGCGACCTGATGCTCATCACCGACCATCTCGACATGATGTTTCGGGGTCCGCTGGTGGCGGGGCCGGGGCCGGGATCGGGCGGGGACCTCATCGGGCGGCTCGGTGAGGCGCCGTACGATGGCGGCGCGGGTGCGGTCGTGAGAGAGGTCGCCGGGCGGATGGGGTTTCGCCTTCAGTCGGGCGTCTATGCGGGAGTCCTCGGACCGAACTTCGAGACACCGGCCGAGATCGAGATGCTCCGCCGCCTGGGCGCGGACGCGGTGGGGATGTCGACGGTTCCCGAAGTGGTGATCGCCCGCTCACTCGGGATGCGGGTGCTGGGGATCTCCTGCATCACGAACGACGCGCCGGGCGCGGGTCGGCCGAAGCTGACGCACACGGAGGTGCTGGACGTCGCGGGCCGGGCCAGCGAACGGCTCACGGGTCTTGTTCGGGAAGCGCTGCCGGGGTTCGCGTCGCTGAATCTGCCTACCGAGGCGGCGGAGTAGAAGCGGCGGTGAGGTGGGAGCGCTCCTGGACCGGGCGGTTGGCGCGGCAGGGAGCATGGGGGGCTACTTCAATTACCGCCAAGACCGCCAAGACCGCCAAGACTTCCCACCGATCCGCGTTCCGCGTGCCCAGGAAACTCCTCACGCGAGCGGCGGCCGGTTGCTCATGGAACTATCGTAACTTGTAGTCCTTGGAGCTCTTGGTGGTAAAGGACAAGCGCGACCGTCGCCAATGCGGGCGGCCGAGCAAACCGTTTACATCCCTCTGACTCCACTCGCCACGGGTGGCCCGAGCTTCCTGACGCGGACCGCTCCATGAAGATTGACGGAAGGGCCTTTCGCACCATCTGGCCGGCGGACGATGGCCTGTCGGTCATGATCATCGATCAGACGCGACTGCCGCATCACTTCGAGACGGTGCGGCTCAGGACGGTCGAGGATGCCGCCCACGCGATACTCACCATGCGGGTGCGCGGCGCGCCCCTGATCGGCGCGGCGGCGGCCTACGGCCTGGCGCTCGGCCTGCGGGTCGACGCATCCGACGCGGGTCTCGCCGGTGCCATCGCGTTGCTCGCCCGACAACGGCCGACGGCGGTCAACCTTCGCTGGGCGCTGGAGGAAGTACGGCGCGCCGTTGCTCCGCTCCCGCCGGAGACCCGCGCGGAGGTCGCGTTCGCTCGGGCGGGCGCCATCGCTGACAACGATGTGGAGGCTTGCCGTCGCATCGGCGCGCACGGACTGGCGCTGATCGAGGCCGTCGCGAAGCGCAAACCGGCGGGCGCGCCCGTGAACATCCTCACCCACTGCAACGCGGGCTGGCTCGCCTGCGTGGATTGGGGCACGGCGACCTCGCCCATCTACCACGCCCACGATGCGGGATTCCCCGTCCACGTGTGGGTGGACGAGACACGTCCGCGTAACCAGGGCGCCGCGCTGACCGCTTTCGAACTCGGCCGCCATGGTGTTCCGCACACGCTCATCGCCGACAACGCGGGCGGCCACCTGATGCGGCGCGGGGAGGTGGACCTCTGCATCGTCGGAACGGACCGCGTCGCGGTCAACGGTGACGTCGCCAACAAGATCGGCACCTACCTGAAGGCGCTGGCCGCGCACGATACGGGTGTGCCGTTCTACGTGGCGCTGCCCCACACCACGATCGACTGGACGGTGGCCAGTGGCGAGGGTATTCCGATCGAGGCGCGTGGGGCGGACGAAGTGCTCAGCGTGCGCGGCCGGCTTCCCGACGGCTCGGTCGTATCCGTCGAGGTCGCGCCTCCCGGATCGCCAGCGGCCAACCCCGCGTTCGACGTGACGCCCGCCCGGCTCGTCACCGGCTTCATCACCGAGCGCGGTATCGCGCCGGCCAGCAACGCGGGTCTTCTCTCCCTCTACCCCGAGCGTCGTGAGGGCGTGGCGTGAGCGGGCCCGAGCCACATCCCGCTCACCGTCCAGCACTCTCCTGATCCTCCCGCCGAACCAATCCCCTTAACGACGTAGAGCCCGCGCTCAGACTGGCTCCGGGCTCCTTGAACAGGGGATTACGGACTCGGCTTCGCTCGCCGCAATCCTTAATCAGTCAGGCGCGACTACTCCAGGAAACCGAGCTGAACCCGCACGGCACGCTCGACGGCGGAGATATCTTCCCGCTTGAGTACCCCTGCTCGTCGGACCAGGCGCTCCTTGCTGGCGGTGGTAAGCTGATCGGCCATGGCCTTGCGACGCTCGCCGCCCAGGTGAACATACGCTTCGCTCGGGTAAAGCCGGTCCACATTACTGGTCAAGGGAACCACCTGAACCCGGTTCAGATGCTGGTTTGATGCGTCGTTGCTGAGGATGACCGCCGGACGCTGCTTGCGGATTTCACCCCCCAGAGACGGTTCGAAGTTGACCCACCAGACCTCACCGCGTTTCATCCGCCACGTCCGTAAGAAGGGAATTGGACCATTCGGCGGCATCGGCCTCGCGAGCCTCTTCCGCGGCCATCTCGGCATAGGCGCTGGCGATGGATTCCTCGGCGCTCTCCCGCATCCCGGACCTCCCCTCCCGCCGCGGCGCTTCCACGAAGTGATCGACGGGCCCGTGGCCGCCGCCGATACGCGGGGCCGAGCGCAGCGCCCGCTGCAGGAAGTCCAGCGCGTCGTCGATCGCGAGCCGGGGAGGCAGCCCCCGCGCGAGCCCGGCGGCGATCGCGGCGGAAAGCGTGCACCCTGTACCATGAGTGCTCGTCGTCTCCTGTCGCCGATGCTTCCACACGGTCCACTCCTCGCCGTCGAAGAGGACGTCCACGAGTTCATCGGCATCCAGGTGGCCGCCCTTCACGAGAGCCGCGCCCGCCCCCATCTCGACGAGTCGGGCCGCCGCGTCGCGCATCTCGCTCTCGGTCCGCACCGGTGCCCTGACCAGGATCGACGCCTCATCGAGGTTGGGGGTCACGACGCTGGCGAGCGGAACGAGGAGCCGGCGGATGCTCGCCTCCGCGTCGGACTCGAGGAGCCGTGCCCCGCTGGTGGCGACCATCACCGGGTCAAGGACGTAGTTCGGCGGACCCAGTTCGACGAAGGCGGCCGCGACCGTCTCGACGAGTTCCGCGGTCGCGAGCATCCCGGACTTGACGGCCGTCGGCGCGAGGTCGCTCGCCACGGCGTCGATCTGGGCGCGCACGATCTCCGAAGGCACGGCGTGGATCGCGGTCACGCCGAGCGTGTTCTGCGCGGTGATCGCGGTGATCGCGGTGGTTCCGTGAACACCGAAGGCGTGGAAGGTTCGCAGGTCGGCCTGGATACCGGCGCCGCCGCCGGAGTCCGAGCCGGCGATGGTGAGTGCGATGGGCGTCGTCAACGCGGCATTATCTCGAAGGGTTGGTGGTTTCGGGACAACAGGAGCGCCCGGAAGAGTGGAAACCCGCTCATGTCGAGCCCGGGTCCGATCCGGTCGGCCGGCGCGAGGTGATCGACCGTGGCTCGCGCCGCCTCGATACGCCTCGCCGTGAGCGGATGCGTCGAGAACCAGTCGACCGTGGTGCCGGACCCACTGTTTCGTTCCTCTTCGAGCAACATCTCGAGCAGCGAGATCATGCCTCGGGGGTCCACGCCGCTCGCGTTCAGGTATTCCACCGCCAGGCGGTCGGCCTCACGCTCGTCACTGCGCGAGTGGCTCATCGACCATACCGTGCCGACCATGCGCACGGAACTCTCGCGAAGGATCCGTGGCTCCCCGCCGAAGATCGTCGTGTAGAGGAGGTTCACCAGAGACTCCGTGCGCAACTCGCGTTGCAGCTTCCTGACCCCGTGGCGGGCCGCGACGTGCCCGATCTCGTGCGCGAGAATCCCCGCGAACTCCGTTCCGCCGTCGGTTCTCTCGATCAACCCCCGCGTCAGGTAGATGTGCCCGCCGGGCAGCGCGAAGGCGTTCACCGCGCTGGTGTCGACGATGTAGAACGAATACACGAGGTCCGGCCGCGCGCTGACGGCGGCGATCCGCGCGCCGACAGCCTGGACATACGCGTTGAGGAGCGGATCGTCAACGATGACGAGGTGCGGGTTGACCTCCGCGGCGAGACGGTCGCCGATCCGCTGCTCGCGGTCTTCCGAGATGCATCCGGTCAGCAGCAGCGCCGCCCCGACGAGCGCGATGACCGCGCGGCCGCCCCTCCGAGCCGACCCGCGGCGCGGCGGCCGGGCCGACCTTCGAGCCGACTTCCGACCGGGAGTCACGCTCACCACCGCTCGCCTCCACAAACGAGAACGCGGCACCCGGCCCCCGCCGAATGCCGCGTCCCGGTCATGCCGCCACTTCGCCGCGCTCACCGTCGCGCCGTCGCGGGGAGCCGGCTGACCCGTCCGCGGAAATCATTGAACGCCTGGGTATTCGTGGTGAGTCCCCGGGCGCCGGCCGCTCCGCTCCGGTTGATCGCCGTCTGGACGTTGCGGATCCGCTCCTCGGTCGTCGGGTGTGTGGCGAACCATTGCTGCAGCTGGCCCGGGTTGCTTTGCCGCTCGGCGAGGAGCGTGCGGAACATCGTCACCATGCCGTTGGGATCGAAACCGGCGCTGATCAGGTACTGAATCGCCGCCTGGTCGGCCTCTCTTTCGGCTTCCCGACTGTAGCCGCTGAACACCCCGGCGCCGCCGACCTGGATCGCGGCCGTCTCGACCCCCGACGGGTTGCGGCCCAGCAGCACGCCGTAGAGCACGTTGATCCCCAGGTTCGCTCGCTGCGCCCGGGTCCACTGCTCGATCCCGTGGCGATGGGTCACGTGGGCGATCTCGTGCGCGAGCACCCCCGCGAGCTCCGAGACGTTCCGCGACCGCTCGATCAGCCCGCGGTTGACGTAGACGTGTCCGCCCGGGATCGCGAAGGCATTGACCTCGGGAGCATTGACGACATAGAACCTGTACGGGATTCCCCGCGAGTCGGACCGTCGGGCGATCTGGTTCCCGAGTTGATTGATGTACTGTACGACCGCGGGGTCCTGGACGAGCGGGAGTTCGGCGCTCAGCTGCGCGGCGGTCTGCTGTCCCAGCCGCAGTTCCTCCTGCAGAGTCGGTGCGCAGCCGGCCGAAACTCCGATCAGTCCGCAGGCGAACAGGGCGACCGCCCCTCTCGTGGTGGCTCTCCTGGTCAACATTCGAACGCTCCAGGCAGGATATGCGAAGTCGAGTCGATACCCTTCGAAAAGGCAAGTCGCGGACCACGGATGAACCGTGCTAAGCGCTCGCGAAGCCAAGCAGTTGCGAGCGCTCGCAAGACGTGAAGGCAGAGCGGATTCCGGACTTTTCGCGGCCGAGGGGACGCGGGTCGTCGAGGACCTCATCGACTCCCCCCTGACCATCCGGATGGTCGTTGTCGCGTCCTCGATCGAGGACACGGCGCGCGGGCGCGACCTGTCGCGGGCGGCCGCGCGGCGGGGGCTCGACGTGCGGACGATCCCGGACAACGAGTTCGAACGGTTCGCGATGACCGAGTCGCCGCAGCGCGTGGTCGCCGTCGCGGAGATCCCCGATTTCGATCTCGAGACCGTCGTGTTCGCGCGGTCGCCCTCCGCGGTCCTCGTCCTCGACGGCGTCCAGGACCCGGGGAACTTCGGCACGCTCGTCCGGTCGGCGGAAGCGTTCGGGGTCTCGGCGGTCGTCGCGTTGTCGGGAACGGTCGACCCGTGGAATCCGAAATCGGTGCGGGCGGCGGCCGGGTCGTCGTTCCGGATCCCGATCGTCCACGCCGACTGGGGCACGGTGTCGCGGCTTCTTGGTGAAGCGGGCTTCGCGATCTGGGGCGCCTCGATGGAAGGCGAACCTCCGCCGACCGAGACCCCGGACCGGCTCGCGCTCGTGATGGGGAACGAAGGCGCGGGTCTCTCCAGCGCCGTTCGGAGCGGCCTCGATCGCGTGGTCAGCATCCCGACACCCGGCCGGGCCGAATCCCTCAACGTGGCGGCGGCGGCGGCGATACTCCTGTACGAAGTAACCCGGTGATTCCGCCTTTCCTCCCGCTTCTTCCGATGCCCTCGCTGATCCTCGTCGCGTTCGCGGCCGTCCTGGGCGCGGTCGTCGGCTCATTTCTCAACGTCTGCATCTGCCGCTGGCCCGCGGACGAGTCCGTTGTCCGACCCGCCTCACGCTGTCCCGAATGCTCCGCGCCGATCGCCTGGCGCGACAACGTCCCGGTCTTCAGCTGGCTGGTCCTCCGCGGTCGCTGTCGCCAGTGCGGCACGCGGATTTCCTGGCTCTATCCGGTCATCGAGATCGCCACCGCCGTGATCTGGGCCGGCGCCGCGCTGCGCTTCGGCTTCGGCTGGCAGGCGCTGACGACGGCCGTCTTCTTCACCCTCCTCCTGGGGATCGCCGCGACCGACGCCCGCACCTACATCATCCCCGACGAGTTCAGCCTCGGCGGTCTCGGGCTCGGGCTCCTCCTCGCGCTCGCGCCGGGCGGCCTGACGTTCACGAACGCGATCCTCGGCGCCGTCGTCGGCTTCGGCTTCCTCTACGTGGCGGCGGTCGTGGGGGAGTTCCTGCTCCGGAAACCCGCGATGGGCGGGGGAGACATCAAGATGATGGCGATGGTCGGGGCGTTTCTCGGTCCCTGGGGGGCGTTGCTCACGATCTTCTTCGGCGCGCTCGTCGGCTCGGTGGTCTTCCTGCCGCTCTCGCTCCGGGGCAATCGCCTGGTACCGTTCGGTCTCTTCCTCGCCGTGGGCGCCGCGCTCGCCGAGGCGTGGGGGGGCGGCGTGGTCGACTGGTACCGGACCGGCCTGCTCGGATACTGAATCAGCGGCCGACGCCGGCGGCGCTGCCTCAGTGTCGGAACCGGTCCACCCCGTACGGCGTGAGGTCCTCATCGATCGCTCCGCCGAGCGCGATCGTCCCGACGAGTTCACCCGTCAGCGGGGCGAGGAGGATACCGTTCCGGTAGTGGCCGGTGGCGTAGATGACCCGGGGCATGGCGGGGTCCCGGCCGAGGATCGGGAGGCCGTCCGGAGTGCCGGGGCGGAGCCCGGACCATTGCGCGAGTACCGGGCGATCCGCCATCCCGGGGATGAGTCGAAGCGCCGCCGTGACGAGCCGCCGGAGCCCACCCATCGTGACCGCTCGACGGAACCCGACCCGCTCCGACGTCGCCCCGACGATGAGCCGACCGTCCAGCCGCGGCACCATGTAGACGTCCGGGGTCGCCAGCGTATGGCGGAGCGGGGGGGGAGCCATCTCGATCGCGATCAGCTGCCCATGCACCGGTTCGACCGGCAACGGCGCGGGCAGGCCGGCGATCTGGCCGGACCAGCTACCGGCCGCGATCACCACCGCGCTCGCGTCGACGGTGTCTCCATCGTCCAGCGCCACCCGGATCCCGCCCGGCCGTCCCTCGATCGATCGGGCGCCCGCCCCCAGCCGAAACTCCGCTCCGGCATTCCGCGCGGACGCATGGTACGCTCGGGTGAGCTGTCGGTTCTCGACCTGATGATCATTGGGGAAGAAAAGCGCGGCGACCGCCTCCTCGCCGATCGATGGCTCCATCTGGCGCACTTCGGCCGCCGAGACACGCCGCACCGGCAGCCCCGCCGCCTCCTGCCGCGCGGCCCGCTCCTCCAGCGCGGCGGCCTCCGCCGTGTCGAGCGCGATCAGCAGCATGCCCTCCGTCCGGTACCCGACGCTCGTGCCCGTCTCCGCCTCGAGTTCCCGCACG
Source organism: uncultured Gemmatimonas sp. (assembly GCA_964634395.1). Lineage (GTDB taxonomy): Bacteria > Gemmatimonadota > Gemmatimonadetes > Longimicrobiales > Longimicrobiaceae > WHSP01. The sequence goes on from CAZWJE010000031.1 coordinate 30,507, forward strand.
AGCGCCGGGTAGTATCCGCGCGCCTTCAGGAGCAGCGACGCGAAGGCCTCGTCGACCTCGCCGGCTTCCGCCTGGGGCGCGAGCATCCCCGCCGCCGCCCACGACGCGTGCCGTCCCGGGTCCTCACGATCGATCACCACCACCCGCCCACCGCCCCGCGCCACTTTCCTGGCGACGGCCAGCCCCACGATCCCTCCACCGATGACGGCCACGTCACGCATGGGAGTCTTCACTTTCCGCGGGGATCCACCCGCCTCGCTTCGTCCGCCAGGTATCGCCGCGACAGGCCCACGTAGTGCGCCGCGCTCCCGGCGACCCACTCGAGCGACGCGCCCGAGATCTCCTTCTTCACCTTCGCCGGTGCCCCGGCCGCGAGCGAGCGCGCCGGGATCTCCGATCCGGCGGCCACCACCGACCCGGCGGCGATCAACGACTGCTCGCCCACCACCGCCCGCTGCAGCACCACCGCGTTCATCCCGATCAGCGCGCCCCGACCGATGACGCAGCTCTCGAGTACGGCCCCATGGCCGATCGTCACTTCTTCGCCGACCAGCGTCGGTCCCTCGTCGCTCACGTGAACCACACAGTTGTCCTGCACGCTGGTCCGCGCGCCGATGCGGATCACGTGCTCGCCGCCATCGCCGCGGATCACGGCGCCGTACCAGACGCTCGCTTCCGCTCCGATCTCGACGTTGCCGATCACCGTCGCGTTGGGCGCGATCCACGCGCTCGGGTGGATCCGCGGCGAAACGCCTTCAAAGGATTCAACCATCATCGGCCCACGCTCTCCCGGGATGTTTCCACGGACGCGAGCGCTTCGCGCCGTGCGTGAAAATCACGGGCGGACGGCGTAAGTAAGGAGGCGGCGGGGTGGAAGCCCGAAAGATAGAAACGGCGGGTGGAGAGCGTCAAGCGACCAACCGCGTCGGGGGGGATCCGTACGCTTGCGATAAATTTCACAAGCTTCCATATTTCAGATCTGTCATGGGGGAGGAATGGCCGCTCACAGGAAGTCCGATCCGGTTCGACGTGGCGGTCCGAACTCCAGTGGCGGGGCGGGAGACTATCTCGGCGTGGGGCTGCAGTTGGGCGCGTCGATCCTGTTTTTTCTCTTCGCCGGGCAGTGGCTGGACCGGCGACTGGGAACGGAGCCCTGGCTCCTCCTGCTGGGCGTTTTCGTGGGGGCGGGAGCGGGGTTCTACTCGATGTATCGTCAGCTGGTGATCGTCCCGCGTGAGCGGGAGCGCAAGGACGACGAAAACGAGAGTAGCGGTTGAGCAAAGTGGTCGGGTTCGCGCTCGCGACGGGAGTCGTGGCGGTACTCGTCGGAGGAACAGGCAGCCGGCTGGCCGGCGCTGACGCGCGCGCCGCGGTCTGGCTCGGCGTCGGGATCGGCGCGGTCGCCCAGCTCGGCCTCTTCCTTCTGCTCTTCGTGGTCGCCTTCTCGAAGCGGCCGTTGCTCGCGCATGGTCTCGGAATGGTCGGCCGGTTCGCGGTCCTGGCCGCCGTGATGGTGGGTTGGTTGGCGACCCGTGGAGCATCAGCCGCCGCGCTGCTGCTGCCGCTGGTCGCCGTTCTGTTTCTGACGACGCTCATGGAGCCGTTCTTCTTATCGGGGCCCGAACGGGTGCAACGGGTACGCTGATGTTCGCAAGGTTCTTCGTTTCGCTGGTGATCGCCGCCGGGATGCTCGTGGCGGTCCCGCATATGGTATCGAGCCAGACGGTGGGCCTCGTGACCCAGGAGCCCGCCGCTCCGGCCGCTGTCGAGGCGCATGACGATGGAGGGCATGCGGAGGACCAGATCGACATCCTCCACCATATCCTCGACGAACACCAGATCGAGATCCCCTTCGTCGGGTACGTGCAGCTCCCGCCGGCGGGGTCCTGGATGCTCGGGCCGATCGACATCACCCCGACGAAGTACGTCGTCTGGGTGTGGGTGATCGGCCTTCTCACGCTCGCGATCTTCATCCCCACGGGGATGATCGCGAAGCGTCACCAGGCGAACGGCGCCGCGCCGAAAGGCGGGCACAACGCGATCGAGGCGATCGTCCTCTTCTTCCGCGACAAGGTGGTCATGCCGAACGTCGGGCATGGCGGGGAGAAGTTCGTGCCGTTCGTGGTCACCGTTTTCTTCTTCATCCTGATCGGGAATCTCCTCGGGATGGTGCCCTACGGGGCGGCGGCGACCGCGAATATTTCCGTGACGGCGGCGCTGGCGATCATGGCGTTCGTGGTCATCGAGGCGGCGGGGATGCAGGCTCTCGGCGCCGCTGGATACATGCGGACGATCGTCTACTGGAACGCGGGTCTCCCGCTCGCCCTGCGTGTGCCGATGGCGCTCATCCTCACGCCGGTCGAGATCCTCGGGAAGCTCTCGAAGCCGTTCGCGCTCGCCGTCCGGCTGATGGCGAACATGACGGCCGGCAAGGTCGTCCTCTACGCCATGCTGGGGCTGATCTTCCTCTTCGGCTCCTGGGCGATCGCCGTCGCGCCGGTCGCGATGATCGTCGTGCTCTCGTTCCTCAAGATCTTCGTCGCCTTCCTGCAGGCGTATGTCTTCGCCCTGCTGGTGAGTGTGTTCATCGGTCTGATCACGCATTCGCACTGACGCGGGCCGCGGGCCGCGAGACGCGGCGAGCGGGTGCGGGTGGATTGGCGGGAGAGTGGGTCGGGTTCGATGGAGCGGGTGGGAGTCCGACGGTTGAAGTGACGCGGTGAGGACTGGACGGGGCGCCGGTGGCGTGAAGGACGGTCCGGCCGGAGCGGATGACGGATGGAGAAGGTGGTTGACTTCGCGGGACTTGCTCCCCCCGCGTCGTAGGTACCCGGGGATGGGCGCCCGGGGAAGGTGCGAGGCCCTGGAGGCCAGGTAGCACCAGCGGGGATCGGAAGCGGACGGAGACGGGTGCTTTCGGTCCGGGCGGGGACGGCGTCAGGCGCGAACGCGCGTGATCCGTCCGCCGTGTTCCGCGTGGAGCGGTGCCCGTTCAAGATTCTTCGCTCTCGGGAGGAGAGACGATGGAGTTCCTTTCACAGGGTCTGTTCGGTGCCGCGATCGGTGCCGGTCTGGTGATCATCGGCGTCGGCATCGGGATCGGGCTCATCGGTGGTCGCGCGGTCGAAGCGATCGCCCGGCAGCCGGAGATGGCCGGCAACATCCAGACGGCGGCGATCATTCTCGCCGCGCTGATCGAAGGTGCGGCGCTCTTCGCGCTGGTGGTGACGTTCCTGATCCAGAGCGGGATCCTGGGCGCCATCTGATGTGGGTCGGGCCGCGGGGAAACGACTTCGTGGCCCCGCGGCCCCGACCGAAATTGACTGAACAGGCTGACGATACAGACATCGCAGATCACGTTCACGATCACGATCGATATAGAATGTCCGCGAAATCTCTGCGGCTCGTGCCGCTGCTTCTGACGGGTTCGGCCACGCCACTCATGGCGCAGGAGGGTGGGCTGCTCTCGGTGAGCGGTGGCCTGATGTTCTGGACGACCGTCACCTTCCTGATCGTCCTCGTGGTGCTCTGGAAGGCGGCGCTCCCCCCGATCCTCGCCGCTGTCGAAGCGCGCGAGCAGCAGATCCGTGAGCTCCTGGCCGAAGCGGAGCGCGACCGGGAGGAGGCGAAGACCGTGCTCGCGGAGCAGACGAAGCAGCTGGAAGAGACGCGGTCACGGGTGCAGGAACTCGTGGCCGAGGGTCGTTCGGCGGGCGAGCGCATCCGCGACGAGATCGTCGCCGACGCGCGCAGGCAGGCGGACGAGCTGCTCGTCCGTTCGCGCCGGGACGTCCGCCAGGAACTCGACCATGCGCTCCAGGAACTGCGCGAAGAGGCGGTGGAGATCGCTCTCGCGGCGGCGACGAAGCTCGTCGAACGCAACCTGGACGACGATGACAACCGCAGGCTCGTGCGCCAGTATCTCGCCGATATCGAGGGCGAGAGCGCGGCCCGCCAGCCCGCCGGAGTCTGAGGACACGATGGGACCGACAGTCATCGCCCGGAACTACGCGGAAACGCTGCTCGATCTCGCCCGCCGTCACGGCGGCGAGGCGACGGTCGACGAGTACCTCACCGCGATCGACGAGGTCGCGGGGATCCTCGACGACGAGCCGCTCGTCCGCGATTTCCTGGATACGCCCCGGGTGTCGATCGACGCGAAGAAGCGAGCGCTCGATGCTTCGTTCAGGGGCCGCGTGCCCGATCTCTTCCTTCGCTTTCTTACCGTGGTCGTCGAGAAACGACGGCAGGCGGTGATCGGAGAGATCGCGGAACAGTACCGGCTCCTGGTGGACGAGGCGCGAGGCCGGGTCCGCGCCGAAGTCGTCCTGGCGCGTGAAGTGGGCGAGGATTTCCGAAGGGAGATCGTCGCCCGTCTTGAACAGCGGACGGGTCGAGCCGTCGCCGCCGAGTTCACGGTGGATCCGTCGCTGATCGGTGGCATCATCGTCCGGGTGGGGGGAGAGGTCCTCGATGGATCGCTCCGGCGCCGCGCCACCGGCCTTCGACGGAAGATGATCCGAGCGAAGCTTCCCGCCGCCGGTCCGTCCGGCGACGATTTTCTGGGCTAGCACCAAACCTACATTCGAAGAACTATGTCATCCGTCGATACCCAGCTCCGGGCGAGCGAGATCAAAAGCATCCTGCTCGATGAGATCGAGCGGTATGAAGAGGACCTCCAGGCCGAGGAGGTGGGCCAGATCCTCGAGGTCAAGGACGGCGTCGCCCGCATCTACGGTCTGAAGGGGACGATGGCGAGCGAGATGCTCGAGATCACCGCCCAGAGCGGCCAGCAGATCACGACGCTCGCGCTGAACCTCGAAGAAGACAATATCGGATCGGTCGTCATGGGTGACTGGACGGCCGTGCAGGAGGGCGACCAGGTCCGCCGCACCGGCCGCGTCTTCGATATTCCGGTGGGTCCGGCGTATCTGGGCCGCGTGGTGAACCCGCTCGGCGAGCCGGTCGATGGCAAGGGAGCGATCCAGAGCGTGGACCGTCGGGAGGTGGATATCGTGGCGCCCGGCATCGTCCTCCGTCAGCCGGTCCACGAGCCGATGCAGACGGGGATCAAGGCGATCGACGCGCTGATCCCCATCGGACGTGGCCAGCGCGAGCTGATCATCGGCGACCGAGGCACGGGGAAGACGGCCATCGCGATCGACACGATCATCAACCAGAAGGGCAAGGACGTCGTCTGCGTCTACGTGGCGATCGGCCAGAAGGCGTCGACGGTGGCGAGCGTCGTCCAGCGGCTGACCGAGGCCGGCGCGATGGACTATACGATCGTGGTTTCCGCGACCGCTTCGGATCCGGCGCCGCTGCAGTACATCGCCCCGTACGCCGGAACCGCGCTCGCCGAGTACTTCATGTACACCAAGGACGAGAACGGCAAAGGGAAGGCGACGCTCTGCGTGTACGACGACCTCTCGAAGCAGGCGGTTGCCTACCGGCAGATGTCGCTCGTCCTCCGCCGCCCGCCGGGCCGCGAGGCGTATC
>CAZWJE010000032.1:0-34016 GCA_964634395.1 uncultured Gemmatimonas sp.
CGGCGGCCGACGGTCCGATGAAGATGAGCCCCGCCTCCTCGACCGCACGGATGAACGGGGCCCGCTCGGCCAGGAAGCCGTAGCCCGGATGGATGGCTTCCGCCCCGGTGCGTTTGGCCGCGTCGATCAGCCGGTCCATCCGCAAGTAGCTTTCGGCGGATGGAGGCGGGCCGATACGCACGGCCTCATCGGCCTCGAGAACATGCGGAGCGAGATGATCCGCGTCCGAATGGACGGCCACCGAGCGGACCCCGAGTTCCCGGGCCGCACGCACGATCCGTAGCGCGATCTCGCCCCGGTTGGCGATGAGAATCTTGTTGAACAATCGATCCGTAACGATCAGTGTTGGCGCCGGTTACCGGAACCGCGGGCGGCATCCGGGCGACGTCGAATCACCGCCATTCGCCACCGTGCGACCGTGACGTCGCATGCCCGGGACGACACGGTCAGCGGACGGGCGGGACCTCCCCGCGCAGATGCTCGATAAAGTAATCCCAGCGACGCCGCATGACATATGGTCCGTCGGCGCCATAGCCATGTCGCGCGTGCGGGAGCATCAGCATGTCGAAGGACTTTCCCGCCTTCATGAGCGCATCGGCGACCAGCAGGGTGTTGTAGGGAGGCACGTTGCTGTCCATCATCCCATGGATGAGAAAAAGCCTGCCCCGCAGATTGGCCGCATACGTCTGCGTGGCTTCGGACGCGTAGTTGTCGCTCCCCGTCCCGTCCGGAACGAGCAGGCCCTGGTAGCGTTCACCCCAGTCGTCCTCGTAGTTCCGATTATCGTGGTTCCCGCTCTCCGCGATACCGACCTTGAAGAACTCCGGCGCCCGGAACATGGCGGCCGCCGTCGCGAACCCACCTCCCGAGTGGCCCCAGATCCCCGCGCGCTCGATATCGATGAACGGAAAGCGTTCGGCGAGTTGCTTCATCCCCGCGACCTGGTCCGGGATCGTATTGTCACCGAGGCGGCCGTAATAGTAGTCCCGGAAGGCTTTGGATCGGTTCGGCGTACCCATCCCGTCGATCGAGACGACGATGAAGCCCAGATCCGCGAGCGCCTGATCGTCGCTTCGCGAGGGCGAGAAGCTCCGCGAGCCGACGCTACCCGACTGTGGACCGGGATAGATCCGGTTGACGATCGGGTATTTCTGATCTTGGTCAAGGTTCGTGGGGACCGTCATCACGCCGTAGATGTCCGTCACGCCGTCCCGAGCCTTGACCGTGAACGGAATGGGAGGCCGCCAGCCGGTTTCCAGGAGCAACGAGATATCCGCCGTCTCCAGCGTCTGGACGAGTTGTCCGTCGCGGTCACGGATCTCGGTGACGGGTGGCTTCTCGAAGGTCGACCAGGTGTCGATAACGTACCGACCGTCGGGTGAAAGACGGACCGAATGGTTCCCGTTCGCGGGGGTCAGCAACCGGAGGTCACTCCCGTCAAAGCCGACTCGATACAGGTGTGTGTGGTACGGGTCGCGATCCGCTTCGCGGCCGACAGCGGTGAACCAGATCTCGCGTCGCTCGCGATCGAGCTTCACGATACCCGTGACGTTGCCGCTCCCCGTGGTGATCCGGTTCTTCAGTTCCCCCGTCCGCAGATCGTACAGGTAGAGATGGGTCCAGTCATCACGATCCGACCACCAGATGAACTCATCGGTTTCCGGGAGGATCCGCCAGAGATCCTCGGGATGCGAGGCGCCTCCGATCTGGGTCTCGCTCCGCTCATGGAGGACCTCACGGATGGCGCCGGTATTCGCGTCAGCGATGCGCAGCCACGCATCCCTGTGATCTCGCGACGATGAAATGAAGTAGACCTCCGAGCCATCCTCGGCCCATTGCAGGTCGCAGATCGCGCCCGCGCACGCGATGTGGTCGCTGCCCGTGGAACGGTGCTGGTCCGGCGGCATCCGGAAGCGGACGATGCGTGGCGGCGCATCGCTCCCCGGCTCGGGCAGGTCGACGATCACCCGGGAGACGCGGAAGATCACGCTGTCGACGGGAAGCGGGTACTTCCACTCTTCGAGAACCGGGGTCCCGACATTCGTCGTGACCAGATACATGCTGCCGACACCGCGTCCATCGTGCTGGAAGGTCGCGACGCGACGCCCATCCGGGGAGAAGGCGAGGACTGGGGTGTCGTTATGCGTCCATCCCGCGTTATTGGTCGCGTAGCCGAAATCCTCGATCCCGTCAGTGGTTAGCGGCAGCTGGCGCCCGGTCGCGACCTCGTGCGCCCAGAGATTGTGATCGCGGCGGAAGAGCGCCCAGGCCCCATCCGGCGAGAGCCTCGAAGAAGGCGGAATCGACGGGGCGGAGGGGGGTGGCTCGCCGGTGCACAGGTACGCCTGAAGGTCGCAACGAACTGGCCGCTGGTTGACCAGGGCGGAGAGTGCTGCTCCGTCAGCGGTGATCTGGAAGTTGTTCAGCGGAAGGCGGTCGGCCGCGATCGTGGACCCGGTCGCGCCGGCGAGCGCGGCGGCGAGTCGCGCATGATCGAACGCCGGGACTCGCGACCGGGCGTCGGGATCGACGCGCCAGAAGCCGCCCGTTCCATCGGGCCCCGTAGCGCGGTAGATGAAGCGTGAGGAGTTTCCGATCCACACCGGCGCGCCAGCCGTTCCAGTCACGAGAGGAGCGGTGGCGGTGGCGAGGAGTCGTTCGGCCCGTTCGTATTCCTGGATCGTGCGCCGGACGCGGGTATCCGCCTGCGCGCGGAGGTCGCCCGTGGGGATGAGAAACGTGAACAGGAAAAAGGCCGTGAGGATATCGCGCATGGTAGACCCGTTCAGAGGGGGATGTTGCCGTGCTTCCTCGGTGGGTTCGAGTCCCGCTTCTCGCGGAGCATGTCGAGCGCGCTGATCACGCGTCGGCGTGTCTCGCGCGGATCGATCACGTCGTCCACGTACCCCCGGGCGGCGGCGGAGAAGGGGTTGGCGAAACGGGCGGCGTATTCGTCCTGGAGCTCGGCCGCGCGTTCGGCCGGGTCGGCGGCGGCGGCGATCTCGCGGCGATGGAGGATCTCGACGGCGCCCTTCGCGCCCATCACGGCGATCTCGGCGGTCGGCCAGGCGAAGTTGATGTCGCCTCGAATGTGTTTCGAGCTCATGACGTCGTACGCGCCGCCGTAAGCCTTGCGCGTGATGACGGTGACCTTCGGCACGGTCGCCTCGCAGTACGCGAAGAGGAGCTTCGCGCCATGGCGAATGATCCCGCCGTGTTCCTGGCCGACGCCGGGGAGGAAGCCCGGCACGTCGACAAGGGTGATGATGGGGATGTTGAACGCGTCGCAGAAGCGAACGAACCTCGCGGCCTTGACCGACGCGTCGATATCGAGCACGCCCGCGAGCACGGCGGGCTGGTTCGCGACGACCCCCACCGAATACCCGCCGGCGTGGGCGAAGCCGACGACGATGTTCGCCGCGTAGTCCGCGTGCACCTCGTAGAACTCGCCATCGTCGACGATTCGCCGGACCACGTCCAGGATATCGTAGGGTCTGTTCGGATTGTCGGGGACGATGTCGAGGAGGGCCTCATCAGCCCGGTCGAACGGGTCATCCGTCGAGCGGCGCGGCGGATCCTCCTGGTTGTTGCGGGGAAGGAAGCCGAGCAGCTCCCGGATCTTCGTGAGGCACTCGACCTCGCTCGCGCAGGCGAAATGGGCGACGCCGGATTTCGCGGCATGCGTGGCCGCTCCACCCAGCTCCTCCATCGAAACGTCTTCGTGGGTGACCGTCTTCACGACGTTCGGTCCGGTCACGAACATGTAGCTCGATCCCCGCACCATGTAGACGAAGTCAGTGATCGCGGGCGAGTACACTGCCCCGCCGGCGCACGGCCCGAGCACGGCGGAGATCTGGGGGATGACCCCCGAGGCGAGGGTGTTCCGCAGGAAGATGTCCGCGTAGCCTCCCAGGGCCACCACTCCCTCCTGGATGCGCGCGCCGCCCGAATCGTTCAGGCCGATGACCGGTGCGCCGTTCTTCAGCGCCAGCTCCATGATCTTGACGATCTTCTCCGCGTGCGCCTCCGAGAGTGAACCACCGAAAACCGTGAAATCCTGGGAGAAGACGTACACGAGGCGCCCGTCGATCGCGCCGTAGCCGGTGATCACGCCGTCCCCGAGATACTTCTCGTTCTCCAGCCCGAAGTCGGTCGCACGGTGGACGACGAAACGGTCGAGTTCCACGAACGAACCCTCGTCGAGAAGCACGTCGAGACGTTCACGGGCCGTCAGCTTGCCCCGTTCATGGTGCGCGGCGATCCGCTTCTCGCCACCACCCAGTTCGGCCTGTCGGCGGAGGTCTTCGAGTCGATCGAGCTTCTCGCGCATTACGTCGATGGGAGCGGGAGGGGGTGAATGCGTGTCACCGGGTTCGCGAGAGAAGATAAAGGCGGGCGCGCGTACCGCCAAACGTGACTCCGAAGGGCAAACCCCGGTCGCCGCTGACGGTGAATGTGAAGGAAACGCGACGCGGGGGGACGGGATGATCCCCGTCCCCCCGCGTCGCGCGAGAAAACCGATACCGTGACCTACCTGGCCGAAGCCTCGCCCTCGGTGTCGGTCTCGGACTCGGCGTCCACTTCACCGACGGCTTCAGCCGCGGCATCCGCCTCGGCGGCGGTTCCAGCCTCGGCCTCGCCCTCGGCGATCGCGGGAGCCTCGGCCTCCGGGGCCGCCACCTCGCCGTCCGGCTCGGCCTCCACGGCGGCGTCCGATCCGGCGTCGGCCGTCACCTCCGCAGCGTCGCTCTCCCGCGCGTCGCCCGCCGGCTCGGCATCCGCCTGATCCGCCTCGGCTTCCGCGCCTGATGCCGAGGGGCTGGGCGGCAGAAGAACCGCGCCATCCTCCAGCTTCGGCACGCGGGTGGCGTTCAGGACGATCCGCCGGTTGTCCGGGTCGACCTCGGTGATCTCCATCTCGAGATCGTCGCCCTCGGCGAAGAGATCCGCGGGATTCTGCAGACCGGCGACCCCCAGCTGCGAGAGCGGGACGAAGCCCTCGATGTCGTCGCCCAGGTCGACCGCCACGCCCTTTTCCTGCAGGCGCGAGATCTTCCCGTCGACCTTGCGGCCGACCGAGTAGTCCTGCGCGATCTGGCCCCACGGATCGTCCTGCGTCTGCTTGAGTCCGAGGGAGATCCGCTTGTTCTCGGCATCCACCCCGAGGATCACGACCTCGACGTCGTCACCCTTGCGGACGACTTCCGAGGGGTGCTGGATCCGCTTCGTCCAGCTCATGTCGGAGATGTGAACGAGGCCGTCGATCCCCGGCTCGATCTCGACGAAGGCGCCGAACGAGGTCAGGTTCCGGACCTTGCCGCTCATCCGCGTGCCCACCGGGTACTTCTCCGGCAGGGCGTGCCACGGATCCTCCTCGATCTGCTTCATGCCAAGCGAGATCTTCTCCTCGTTCGGATCGACCTTCAGCACCACGGCTTCGACTTCATCCCCGAGCGACACGATCTTGCTGGGATGGCGAACGTTGCGGGTCCAGCTCATCTCGGAGATGTGGACGAGGCCTTCGACGCCCTTCTCCAGCTCGACGAACGCGCCGTAGTTGGTGATCGAGACGACACGGCCGCGGACGCGGGAACCGACCGGATACTTCTTGTCGACGTCCGTCCAGGGGTACGACTGGAGCTGCTTGACGCCGAGCGAGAGACGTTCGCGCTCCCAGTCGATGTCGAGCACCTTCACGTCGAGTTCCTCGCCGATCGAGACGACCTCGCTCGGATGGCCGACACGGCCCCAGCTCATGTCGGTGATGTGGAGCAGGCCGTCCATCCCGCCGAGGTCGATGAAGGCACCGAAGTCGGTGATGTTCTTGACCACGCCCTTCCGCACCTGACCGACCTCGAGCTCCTTCTTGAGCTTTTCGCGCTTGACCTCGCGCTCAGCCTCGAGGAGGACGCGGCGGGAAACGACGATGTTCCGGCGGCGCTTGTTGAGCTTGATGATCTTGAAGTCGTAGGTCTGCCCGAGGAGGTCCTCGATGTTCGGCACCCGGCGCAGCGCGATCTGCGAGCCGGGGAGGAACGCGTCGACGCCCATGAGGTCGACCGTGACGCCACCCTTGATCTTGCGGGTAAGCACCCCGGGGACCGGGTCACCGCTCTCGTACGCCTCGCGGATCTTCTCCCAGACGCGGAGGAAGTCGGCCTTCTTCTTGGAGAGAACGACGATACCGTCCTCGTCCTCGAGATTTTCGAGGTACACCTCGACCTCGTCACCCACCCGCAGCGAATCGGGATCCTTGAACTCATCGCGAGCGACGGACCCTTCGCTCTTGAAGCCGACATCGAGGATGACGACTTTGTCCGTCACCCTCAGAATCCGGGCCGAGACGATCTCACCCTCTTCGATGTTGGTGAGGGTATCCTCGTACATCTCGAGGAGCGCCTCGTACTCTTCGAGGTCGTATTCGTCCTCGTCGAAGAGGTCGGCGCGAATGTTGACGATCCCGCGGTTTCGCCCGGCCGCCGGCGCGTCAGTCGGCTCGCTGACGACGGCGACGGCGCCCGAATCCTCGGAGGCGGTCGTGTCGACGGCGGTGATGTCCTGATCCTCGGGGTTCTGATCGACCATGTGGGGAGGTGACTTTCCGTGTCGCGCGAGCCGGAACCCGCGCGGAGAGTTCAAAGGGTTAACGGAAACGAGATGGCGCGAAGCCAACCCGGGAAGCGGACAAAATTAACCGTTTCGCGCAGGCGCGTCAACGTCGGCGGAACACGGTCGGGGCGGCCGGATCCGCCCGCCCGCCCCGGTCCCGACATCCGGGAGCCGGCGCGAGCAGGCCGCTCCGCAAGTAAAACGCCCGGACCGCGTCGTTCGTGTCAGTCCGATCCCGTTATCGGGCGTTTCCGGCGGGACGTTGGCGGGCGAGATCGACGACGACCCGTACCTGGTCGTCGAAGGAGAGGTCGGAGGTATCGAGGGTGATCGCGTCGTGCGCGGGGACGAGCGGGGCGATGGGGCGAGTCCTGTCGAGGTGATCACGATCGGCGAGACGGCGGGCTTCGCGGATGACCGTCTCCTCGTCGGGCGCCGCGACCCCCTGCTGGAGGAGGCGGCGACGGGCGCGGACTTCAGGATCACTGACGAGGAAGATCTTCAGGTGCGCGTCGGGGAACACGACGGTGCCGATATCCCGTCCGTCGGCGACGAGCCCACCATCACGGCCGGCGGCGCGCAGCGTGTCGAGGAGCCAGCCACGGACGGCGGGCACGGCGGCCATGGTGGAGACACAGGCGTTCACGTCGGGGTCGCGAATCGCGTCGGAGACGTCGTGACCACCGACGCGTACGACGAACGACGACTCGACGGCCATCGCGTCCACCTGAAAGGAGTCGAGTTCCGCGGAGGTGAGAAGTGGCCAGCGTTCGATGGGGATTCCCCGGCGGAGCGCGGCGAGGGTGAGAGCACGGTAGAAGGCCCCTGAATCAAGATGCCGGTAACCGAGCCGGTCGGCGACGGCCCTGGCCGTGCTGCTCTTGCCGGACGCGGCGGGTCCGTCGATGGCGATGACCAGGTTTCGGGGCGGTTCAGCGGTCATCCGGCGATCGTCGCGTTCCCGCCGAGATCGGCGAGAGTGGCCCAGAAGCGCGGGTATGAGACGTCGACGACCTCGGGTGTATCGATGGTGATGGCGTTGCCGGGGAGCGCGGCGAGGACGCCGAACGCCATCGCGATCCGGTGGTCGTGGTGGGCGCGCGTGGCGCCCGCGAGGGATCGAGCCGAGCCGCGAACGACGAGACCGTCCGGAAGTTCATCGGCGTCCGCACCGACCGCGCGCAGGTTCTCGACGATCGCCGTGATCCGGTCGCTCTCCTTGGCGCGCAGTTCGTCCGCCCCCGTGATGCGCGTCTCGCCCACGGCGCGGGTGGCGAGGCAGGCGAGGACGGGGATCTCGTCGATCATCGCCGGGACGTCCGTGCCCGTGACTTCGATCCCGCGCAAGCCGCCGACAGCCCGCACCACGAGGTCGCCGACCGGCTCTCCGCCGGTGACCCGTTCGTTGGTGATCTCCACGCTCGCGCCCATCCGGCGGAGGGCGCTGAAAAACCCGGCGCGGGTGGGGTTGACGCCTACGTTCGCGATACGGAGTTCGCCGGAGTCCGCGAGCGCGGCGAGCGCGACCAGGAAGGCGGCCGACGAGGGGTCACCCGGAACGGCCATCTCGAGGGGCGGCAAGTCACCCGCGGGCGGGCGGCTCTCGACGAGCCAGCCGTCACCGTCCGCCCGCTCCGTGACCTCGACGCCGAGCGATCGCAGCATCCGCTCCGTGTGATCGCGGGACTGGACCGGCTCGCGCACGCTGACGTCGACCCGACCCGAGAGGCCGGCGAAGATCACCGCGCTCTTGATCTGGGCGCTGGCCTTCGCGGAAACATGCGCGATCCCCTTCAGTTCCCCGCCGTAAAGCTTGATGGGAAGGCGGTCAGGGTGCTCGAGTTCGGTGATCCGCACGCCCATCGCGGTCAGGGGATCGGTGATCCGCCGCATCGGGCGGCCGCGGAGCGAGACGTCGCCGGTGAGGGTCGCGGCGAACGGGCGGCCGGCGAGGAGGCCCATCATCAACCGGGCGGTCGTGCCGCTGTTCCCGCAATCGAGGATCCCGCCGGGGGCGGTCCAGGCGCTGATCCCCGGTGAGCGCACGACGATTTCCGACCCGTCATCCGGAAGGTCAGGGACCTGAACGCCCAGGGCGCGGAGGATCTCGGCCGTGCTCCGGCAGTCGGCGCCGAAGAGGAGGCCGGAGAGGCGGCTCTCGCCGCGCGCGGCACCCGCGAGCATCAGCGCGCGGTGCGTGAGCGACTTGTCACCGGGTACGGAAACCGCGCCTTCAATATGGAAACTCATACTCTGGAATTCCGGGTCATGATTCATTCGGAGCGTGTTCGCTGGCGGAATGGTCGGGCGTTGAGCGCGCGACCGCAAGACGGGCGGCGGGCGGTGCGGGTTTTCACGACCGACAGCGCGGACGGCCCGGTGGTCCGCGGGGTCGGCCCCAGCGGGCCCGGGGATGGCGGTCGAATCAGAGGATCCGGACCGTCCCCGACCGGATGTGGCTAAGCCCTTCGCGCGTTTCGACGAGCAGACCGCCATCGACGTCGATCGACCGGGCGCGCCCCGCCGCGAGAAGGCGACCGGTGCCGGCGTCGCGGATCTCGACCATGCGGCCCCGGAGATAATCCCGGCCGGCGAACCTCTCCGCGAGGTCCTCGGGATCCGCCAGGACCGGGTCGATGACGAGCGGACGGAGTGCACCCAGCAGGGCGGTCGCGACTTCGAAGCGCGAGAGGGAACGGCCGATCGCCGCGCGGAGCGAGGTCGCCGAATCGCGCAGCGAGTCCGGGAACTCGTTCGGCGCCTGGAGAAGGTTCACGCCGATCCCGACGATGACGTGGTCGAGGCGATGGCCCTCCCACGAGGCTTCGCAGAGGATGCCGCCGAGCTTCCGGTCGTCGATGATGAGATCGTTGGGCCACTTCACGCGGAGCCTGTCGCCAGCCCAGGGGTCGAGCGCGTCGGCCACGGCGACCGCGACGCGGATCGGGAGCAGCCCCACGTCGGTGGGGGTGAGACCTCGGACGACCAGGGAGGCCCAGAGACCGACGCCCGGGGGCGACGACCAGGCGTTCCGCCCCCGCCCCCGCCCCGCCCGCTGCTCCTCGGCGAGCACGAGCGTACCGGTGGGGGCACCCGCAACGGCGAGGCGACGCGCGAGATCGTTCGTCGACCCCGCGACGGAGTGGAGATGGACGGCCGGAAGGCGCCAGTGCGCGGCGAGTCGCGTTTCGCTACAGCCTTCCCAGCTGACTTCCGGAATGTGTCCTTTGTTCACCCGTATCACCTGGCCGTATCACTCGCCGGTATCACTCGTCGACCAGGAGGGAGAGGTCGAGCGCCGGGGCCGAGTGGGTGAGCGCGCCGACGGAAATCCAGTCCACGCCGGTCAGGGCGATCTCCCGCACGTTCGCGAGAGACACCCCCCCCGACGCCTCCGATTCCGTGTCCGCGCCCGAATCGCGAATCATCGCGACCGCGTCGCGCAGTGTTTCGATCGACATGTTGTCGAGCAGAATCCGGTCGACGCCGGCGGTCAGCGCTTCGGCGACCTCGTCGAGATTGGTCGTCTCGACCTCGACGGCCAGACCTTCCTCATTGCGCGCGCGGATCGCCGCGACGGCGGCGGCAATCCCTCCCGCGGCCCGGATATGGTTCTCCTTGACGAGTACCATGTCGTGGAGCCCGAATC
Organism: uncultured Gemmatimonas sp.; assembly: GCA_964634395.1. Classification (GTDB taxonomy): domain Bacteria; phylum Gemmatimonadota; class Gemmatimonadetes; order Longimicrobiales; family Longimicrobiaceae; genus WHSP01. The sequence continues at coordinate 10,259 of CAZWJE010000032.1, forward strand.
GGTGGTTGACGCCGCCACCGGCGACCACGGCGTGTTTCTCGATCGCGCGCAGACCCGGCGTGGTTTTCCGCGTGTCGAGGATGCGGGCGGCGGTACCCGCGACCGCATCGACGTATTCGCGGGTAAGGGTGGCGATCCCCGACAGGCGCTGGAGGAAGTTCAGGGCGAGCCGCTCGCCTGTCAGGATCCCGCGAGCTCGGCCATCCAGGCGAAGAATCTCGTCACCGGCGGCGACGGCGTCTCCGTCCTTGACGACGGCGTCGAAGCCGAGCCCGGGATCGAGCCGGGTGAAGGTGAGACGGGCCGGCTGAATACCGCAGATCACCCCGGGTGCGCGGGCGATGACGCGGGCGGTCGCGCGGCGGTCGTCGGGAACGGTCCATTCGGTGGTCCGATCACCGGGACCAACATCCTCCGCCAGACCGGTCTCGACGAGGCGATCGATGCTCTCGCGGTATTCCTCGAGGCGGGCCAAACGTGACGAGCCGCGGATTTCGGCGTCGTGGTCACCCTCACCGGAGCGCGCCCCCCGAGCCCGGGCGCCGCTGACGCCATCCGAACCGAGGGAAGGAACGCCATCGACGCCAGCCGCGGGATTCAGCGGTGAACTCATGATCCGAATACGAGGAAGAGGGTCGCGACGGCCCAGCAGTACCAGGCGAAGACGTGGAAGTTACGGCGCCGCAGGAGGGCGACGAAGAAGCGGATGGCGAGGACCCCACTGATCGCGGCCGCGAGAAAGCCGACCAGGATCGCGCCTCCGGATATCCCCAGATCAGGGCCGGAAAGCTCCGGGATCTGGAGGACGGCGGCCCCCAGGATCGCGGGGATCGACATGAGGAACGAAAACTCGGCGGCCTGGACGGGGTCGACCCGGCGCCAGAGGCCGGCGATCACCGTACTGCCGGAGCGGCTGATCCCCGGGAAGATGGCGAGTGACTGTGCCACGCCCATCGTGACCGCGGCCCCCCACGAGAGTTCGCCCGTTCCAGTCTCTCGAGGGGCCGTCGCTCGCGCGATCGCCATCAGCAGGGCCAGGAGGGCGAAGACGGCGAGGAACGGAACGACCGTACCGGCCCAGACCGAGACGAGGGCGGCGATCGCGATCGGCGCCAGCTCCCGGGCACCGGGCCGTTTGATTCCCAGCGCCCAGCGGCTGCTCCACACCACGCAGCCGGTGACCAGGATCATGGTGGCGGCGAACACCGCGTCGTCGAAACGGGCCTCGAACCAGTCCTGGAAGCCGAACCCGACGGCGGCCGCCGGCACCGTCGCCGCCGCGAGCTTCAATACGTACGGCAGCGTGCTCTCCTCTCCCCGCTTCAGGAGCCCGGTCAGCAGCTCGAGCAACCGGACCCGGTAGACGGTGACGACCGAGAAGAGGGTGGCGACGTGGACCGCGACATCGAAGACGATGCCGGGAACCTCGAGGCCGAGCATGGCCTGTCCGAGGACGAGGTGACCGGAACTCGAAACGGGGAAGAACTCGGTGAACCCCTGGATGATCCCGAGAAGGAGGGCATCGAACCAGCTCATCGGCGCGCCTCGTTCGTCCCGGCGAGTACCGCCTCGTAGTAGTTCTCGTACATCGGGATCACGCGCTCGACGCGGAAGGCCGTCGAGGCTTCGCGCGCGTCCTCGCTGTAACGTCGCCAGGTGACCGGGTCCGAGAGGATCTCCAGCCCGGCGTCAGCCATTCCCTCGATGTCGCCGACCGGGAGAAGACGACCGCCCCGCCCATCCTCGACCACCTCCGGCAGCCCACCCGTCGCGGTCGCGATCACCGGGACGCTCGACGCCATCGCCTCGAGCGCGCTCAGCCCGAATGATTCGGACTCCGACGGGAGGAAGAAGAGGTCGGCGCACGCGAGCAGTTCGGCGACCGAATCCTGCTTGCCGAGGAAGATTACGTCCTTCGTCAGACCCAGTCGCGAGACCTCGGCGGCCGCTTCCGGGCGATCCGGACCGTCGCCGACGAAGACGAGGCGCGACGGCAGACGACGATGGATCCGGTCGAAGATCTCCACCACGTCGCGAACGCGCTTGACCGAACGGAAGTTGGAGATGTGCATCAGCAGCCTGTGCCCCTCGGGTGCCAGCGCGTGTTTCAGACATGAGTATCGGGACCGATCATAGACGCTCGTGTCCACGAAATTGGGGATGACCTCGATACGCTCGGCCTCGATCCCGAAGTGGGCCACCGTCTCGCGACGGAGATAATCCGACACCGCGGTGACCCCGTCGGAGCGGTCGATCGAGAAGCGCGTGATACGCTCGAACGAGCGCTCCTGACCCACCAGCGTAATGTCGGTTCCATGGAGCGTGGTGATGATCTTCAGCCGTCGACCATCGCCGAGCATCTCCCTGGCGATCCACGCGGACGTCGCGTGGGGGATGGCGTAGTGTACGTGAAGGATGTCGAGCCCCTCGCGTTCGGCCACCTCGTGCATCATCGCGGCGAGGGCGAGCGGGTAGGGCGAATGTTCGAAGAGCGGGTAGTGCGCGACTTCCACCTCATGGAAATAAACCCGCTCCAGGAAGTGTGGAAGGCGAAACGGGTGCGCGTAGGTGATGAAATGGACCTCGTGTCCGCGGCTCGCGAGTTCCATCCCCAGTTCCGTGGCGATCGCCCCGGATCCGCCGTAGGTCGGGTAACAGGTGATCCCGATCTTCATGGGCGGGAAGGAGGGTCAAATTCAACGCCGAAACGCTCTTGTTCAACGCGAAGACGCGGAGTTGAACGACAAGACGCGAAGGAACCGCGATCCTCCCGGACCGCGGACGTCACGGCGAAAAACGCTGCTTCACTATCAGAACTCATCACATTAACACTCGCGAATTCGGTTATCCTGGTCCCGACCGCACGCCGCGGCTGCTTTGCGTCTTGCCGTTCCTCTTTGCGTCTTCGCGTCGAAAAGAATCACGCCGGCCCTCCCCCGCTGAGGGAAGTCACGCCGGCCCTCCCGTCAACGAAAGTCACGCCAGTTTCCTCACGATCTCCTCGACCAGTGCCTCTCTCGGGCGCGTCGCGTCCAGCCAGGTGGCACCCGCGGGCAGCTGGTTGCGGAACCAGGTGAGCTGGCGCCGCGAGTACGCGCGCGTGTTGCGGCGGATCTCTTCGAGCGCCTCATCGAGCGGCTTCTGGCCACGCAGATGGGGGATCAGTTCGATGTACCCGGTGGCGTTCATTCCCGGCGCGCGCTCATCGTAACCTTCCGCCAGGAGTCTGGCGACCTCCGGGACGAGCCCGGCATCGCGCATCGTCTGGACCCGAGCCATGATCCGCGTATCGAGCGAGTCACGGGGCATGTCCAGGACGAAAACGTGCGGACGAAGGGGCTCGACGGCGGGTTCCGCGTGAGTATGCCACCAGGAGAGTGTACGACCGGTGAGCAGCGGCATCTCGAGCGCTCTGAGGATGCGCTGGCGGCCTCCCCATGAAGAGAGGCGCTCGGCGGCCCTGGGATCGAGACTCCGCAGCCAGCCGAGGAGCGTCGTCGTCGGAAATCGATCGAGGTGCGCACGCAGTTCCTCGCGGCGTCCGGCATCGAGTTCCGGCTCGGCGAAGATCGGGTGGGTGAGGGCGCGAAGGAAGAAACCCGTGCCGCCGACGAGGAGCGGGCTCGCGCCGCGCGCGCGGATCCCGGCGATCGCGTCGCGGGCGTATGCGGCGAAGCGCCCGGCGCTGAATCGTTCGGCGGGCGTAACCAGGTCCAGCCCGTGATGCGGGACGGCGGCGCGTTGCGCCGCATCGGCCTTGGCGGTCCCGATCTCCATCCCCCGGTAGACCTGCCGGGAATCCATCGAGATGATCTCCGCGCCGAGGGCCCGGGCGAGGTCGATGGAAAGGTCCGTCTTCCCGGACGCGGTCGGCCCGACGAGCGCGACGAGCGGTGAATCCCCGGTGGCCGTCTCCGGCGCCCCGGTCGGCGCGGTTTCGGGCCGACGCTGTTCCGCTCCGTCGATCATCCGCCCCGCCGGAAGCGATTATGGAGTTCGGCCAGCGGCAGCTGGATCACCGTCGGCCGGCCGTGGATGTCATGGAAAGGCAGCTCGGTGGCGAAGAGCCGATCGAAAAGCTCCGCGATCTCGAGCTGTGAGAGCGGTTGTCCCGCCTTGATGGCCGCCTTGCAGGCGAACGAGAGCGCGAGCCGTTGATGCTGATTGCGGGCGGGCGCGATCAGTTCGGAGCCTTCGGACAGTTCGCGAACCATCTCTCGCAGGCACCGTTCCGCGTCGAAGTACGGGTGCGGGTTGGGTACGGCATGGACGATGATCGAGCGGCCGCCGAACTCTTCGATCTCGAAGCCGATCGCCGTGAAGAGGCCGCGGAGCTGCTCGACGAGGTCGAGTTCGGCGGTTGTCAGGCGAATAGTGATCGGGAAGAGGAGACGCTGTGATTCGGCGGCGTCGGGACGGCCCCAGCGACGAGAGATTTCCTCGTAGAGGACTCGTTCGTGCGCCGAATGCTGATCCACGATGATCAGCCCGTCACGGGTTTCGGCGAAGATGTAGGTATTGTGGACCTGCCACATGACGGGGGGGATGAGCCCGCGGTCATGGTCACTCGATCGATTCGGGAGGCCTCCGGTCGTCGCGGTTCCCTCCCCTTCCGCGTCTGATGACACGAAGAGCGCCATCTGGTGGGCATCGCCCGCGTTCGTCGCGTTCCCGAAACCCGGTCCGGCTCCCCCGGCGGGGTTGAAGCGCGTCACGCCGTCGGCGCCGGACCAGCCACGCCATCCGGCGTCGGGCGCGGACGGGTCACCCGCCGGTGGCGGCTCACTGAGGCCCGGGGCGCTCTCCAGTGGCTGGAGCGCCGCGTGGACCGCGCGTTCGATTTCGGATTCCATCGCCGCGTGGTGCCTGAAACGCACCTCGGCCTTCGATGGATGGACGTTGACGTCCACGTCCCCGTCCGGGACGTCGAGGAAGAGGAAGAACGAAGGCCGGACCCCCGGCGCGATCGTGGTGAGGTACCCCCGGTCGACGGCGCGGACGAGGAAGCGGTCGGAGAACGAGCGTCCGTTGACGAACAGGTACGCGCGGCGTCCACCCGTGGTCGCGGCATGCGGACGCTCGACGAGCCCCGTTACCGTCCCCCGCGGGCTCTCCCAGGCGACGGGGATGAGATCGGCGGCCTCTTCCGGGCCCCAGATATCCGCGATCCGGGTGGCGAGCCGCGCGGCGGGCGGGACGTCGAGCGTGACCCGATCGTTCGATTCGAGGGTGAAGGCGACGTCGGGATGCGCGAGAGCCAGGGTGGTCACGACCTCCGTGACCGCGCGGGTTTCGGCGGGGGTCGAGCGGAGGAATTTGGCGCGGGCCGGAGTGTTGAAGAAGATGCTCCGGGCGCTCACCGTCGTCCCCGTTCGGCGGGCGCACGACTCGACGCCGGCGACCTTTCCGCCGTTGACGAGGACGCGGGTCCCATCTCCGTCGCGCTCGGCGGTCTCCAGTGAGAAGCGCGAGACGGACGCGATGGAGGGAAGCGCTTCACCGCGGAACCCGAGCGTACGCACGGTCGCCAGGTCGTCAGGGTCGGAGATCTTGCTCGTCGCGTGGCGGTCCAGGGCGAGCAGCGCATCCTCGCGACCCATGCCGTGGCCATCGTCCGCCACCCGGATCTCGGTCTTCCCTCCGTTACGGATGGCTACGGAGACGCGCGTCGCGCCGGCGTCGAGAGCGTTCTCGACCAGTTCCTTGACGATCGAGGCCGGGCGCTCGACGACTTCGCCGGCCGCGATCTGATTGGCCAGCTGGTCAGGAAGGATGTGGATGCGGCGCGTCACGGACGAGAAACCCTTATGGCCCGAGGCGAAACACCGCCCGGGCGTTGGCGGTGGTCGCCGCCGCGAGCGTCGCGAACGCCTCGCCGCGGATCTCGGCGGCGCGCTCCGCCACGAGTCGCACTCGCGCCGGTTCGTTGCGTTTCCCTCGGAACGGAACGGGCGACAGGTAGGGGCTGTCGGTCTCCACGAGCAGCCGGTCCAGAGGGACGGCCCGAAGGAGATCCGCCCCCTCCCATTTCGGGAAGGTGACCATTCCGGCGAACGAGACGTACCAGCCGAGATGAAGCACGGCATCGAGAAGCTCGCGGCCACCACTGAAGCAGTGAAGGATGCCGCGGCTCCAACCCGCCTCACGGACCATCGAGACGATCTCCTCGTCGGCGCTCCGGGCGTGAACGACGACCGGGAGATCCAGTTCCGCCGCCAGTTCGAGTTGCGACCGGAAGGCCGCGAACTGCGTATCGCGCGGTGCGTTGTCGTAGTGGAAGTCGAGCCCCGTTTCGCCGATTCCCACGACCCGTGGCGCGGTGGCCAGTTGACGCAGGCGGACGAATGCCTCCGGTGTCGCCGAAGCCGCCTCGTGCGGGTGGATCCCCGCCGTCGCGAAAACCGCGTCGAACGATCCCGCGAGCTTCACCGCGCGTTCCCCGTCCTCGATGTTGGAAGCGATCGTCACGACCGTCGAGATACCTTCCTCCCGCGCACGCGCAAGGATCTCCCCGGTCTCGCCGGCGAGTCGGGCGTCGGTCAGGTGGGCGTGCGAGTCGATGAGCGTAGGCAACGTCCGGCCAGAAAAAAGAAAAACCGCCGCGACGGAAATCGCGGCGGTACCGTCACGCCCGGAAGGCCTGGATCAGGCCCGCGCCGCCGCTCTTCGTTTCGAGGAACCTGACTGGGTGACCTTGCTCCCCGAACGGCGCCATCGCGCCTCGATGTCGACGAGCGCCGGTGTGGCCACGAAGATCGTCGAGAAGGTACCGATCGTGATGCCGACGATCAACACCAGGGAGAAGTCACGGATGACCGCCCCGCCGAAGAGATAGAGCATCAGGAGCATCATGAGCGTGGTTCCGCCAGTGATGACTGTACGCGGAAGCGTCTCGTTGATCGAACGGTTGGCCACTTCGATGAAAAGCGAGCGTCTCGCCTTCTGCAGGTTCTCGCGAATACGGTCGAACACCACGACCGTGTCATTGAGCGCGTAGCCGACGATGGTCAGGAACGCCGCGACCGTGGTGATCGAGACCTCCATGCGGAGCAACGCGACAACCCCGAGCGAAACGATTACGTTGAACGCCGTACCGATCACGGCGGCGACGCCGAACCGCCATTCGAAACGTACGGCGATGTAGATCAGCGTACCGACGAGTGAGATGAGGATCGCGAGGAGCGCGCGTTGCTGCAACTCGTTCCCGACGCGGGGTCCGACGGCCTCAGTCCGCACGATCTCGAAGGTGTCCGCGCCAAAGGCGTCCGCGAGCGCGGTGGAAACCGACTGCGCGGGATCGACGTCGAGCCGATCCTCGAACGACGGGATGCGGATCACGTACTCCGACTCGGTGACCTCCCCGAACCGGGTCACGCTCAGCCAGTTGGGATTGACCGCGCGGATCTCGTCGGCCTCCACCTGGTGGTCGAAGTTGACGTGGATCAACGTCCCACCCGTGAAGTCTACCCCATAACGGAGCCAGGAGCCGATCGAGAAGACGTTCAGGATCATCGCGACGATGCCGAGCCCGACGAGAGCTGTCGCCCCGATGTATGCCTGCCGGCGCCACCGGAGGAAGGGATAGTCGGCGTTGGCGAAGATGCGCATTGGGTGGTGTCTCTGGCCTCGGGTCAGACGCTGATCCCCTGGGCCGCCGCGCGGCGATCCAGGTAGATCATATAGAAGGTACGCGTCACGAAGATCGCCGTGAACATGGACGCGATGATGCCGAGCGCGAGCGTCACCGCGAAGCCGCGCACCGGGCCCGTGCCGAACTGGAAGAGCACGATCGCGGTGAGGAGCGTGGTGAGCTGGGCGTCGATGATCGCGGAGAGAGCGGCTCCGAAGCCTTCACTCACGGCCATTCGGGCCGTTCTTCCGGCCGCGACTCCCTCGCGAATTCGTTCGAAGATGAGCACGTTCGCGTCCACGGCCATGCCGACGGAAAGGAGGAGTCCCGCGATTCCCGGCAAGGTCAGCGTCGCCCCGATCCCCGAGAGCCCCGCGAGCACCATCAGGACGTAGACGCCGAGGGCAACGACCGCCAACACGCCCGAAAACCGGTAGTAGCCGATCATGATCACCATCACCAGGATCACGCCGAGCGTACCGGCGAAGGCGCTCCTGTCGATGGAGTCCTGGCCGAGCGACGGACCGATCGTCCGTTCCTCGACGATCTCGATGGGCGCCGGGAGCGCGCCCGCGCGGAGGACGAGCGCCAGGTCGCCGGCGGCCTCGAGTGTGCCGCCACCCATCTCGATCTGGCCCTGCGCGCCGATCGGCTGGCGGATCACCGGCGCGCTGAATACCTGGTTGTCGAGCACGATCGCCATCAGGTTCCCGACATTCGTGCTCGTCCCCCGTTCAAAATGCCGCCCACCCTGCCGGTCGAACTGAAAGGTGACGATCGGGCGACCGAGTTGAACGTCACGCTGTGCCTGGGCGTCCACGAGGCTCTCGCCCGTAATCAGCGGCTGCGCGTCGAGCAGATACAGTTCGCGATAGGGGATCTCGATTCCGCCTGACGGAGAGATCCCCCAGCGCAGGACCGTACCGCGTGGCAGCGTCGCCTCGATGCCCGGCATCTCGAGCACCTGCTCGATGAACGCGACATCCTCGGCCGCGACGATGAAGATCCCCTCCGCGCCCGTCCCGCCCTGGATGAGCCGGGAACTGAAGGGCCGGTCGGCGGGGAGATCCGAAGTCGTCGCGAGTGCGCCGAGGGTGTCCGCGCCGGTGTCCGTGCCCGCGACCTGATCGCCGGACGCGACGGCGGAGTCGGCGGCGGTGGTGTCGGTGAAGAGATCGAGCGTGGGAGTGGCGGAGGGTGCCGTCGAGGACGGCGCGCCCGAAGCCGTCGGCGTCAGCCCCGCGGCGACCACCGCGCGGTCGATCCGCCCGATCGAGCTTGCCAGGTCCGAGGCCGGTCGGACGATCTGGAACTGGAGAAAGGCGCTCCGCTGGATCACGTCCTTGGCCCGAGCCTGGGCCTCCCGATCGGCACCCGGCAACTCGACGACGAGCCGCTCCTGCCCGGATTTCTGGATTCCCGGTTCCGCCACCCCGAGCTCGTCGATCCGGGTACGGATCACCCGTTCCGCCCGGTCAATCGCGTCCGACCGCTGCGCGACCGTCAGGGCGTTGTCCGGATCGTCCACCTCGAGCGCCAGGTACGTCCCGCCCTGCAGATCCAGGCCGAGGGTGATCCCCCGGCCGATCAGGATCCAAACGGACAGGATGATAACCCCGGCGATGAGCAGGAGGCGGACTTTGAGGTCTTTGAGCATCGGGATGACCTCCCCAGAACACCGGGAGAATGAGGGAAACGATATGCCGCTCGCGAACTTGCGCGCGAAGCGAATCCATGAAAATACCGGCGCGTACGGGCGGGTGTCAACCACACCCGAGACGCCGGCGGGCGCTCGCCGGCCAGTCGGGCCGATCGGTGCTGAACGAACGACGGAGGGGGGCCGCTGGCGAAGGTCGCGCAAGGGGACCCGGCGCCCCCCGGGATACGTGGGTCGATCGGCATCGGGTCGACGCCAACCGGCGGGGCATGCAACGAAACGGTATCATCCAGCTACGGGTCGTTACCGTCACATGACTCTTCCACCTCCTCTCAATACCCATTCATGTCGTTGTGTCACCTACACATGAATGGCATTTGCGGGAATTTTTCGCGGAGGTATGCCTCTTCCTCCAGACGTTTCCGACCCGACGAAGGATGCTTCACGGGTCGCCGGCCCCGCTCGACTGAACGGACGCGCCGGTTCGGGGGAACGGTATTCCCCGTTCACAATCGGGGGAGTTCGCGGGATGACCGCTCACATATTGATCGTCGACGACGACGAACTGGTTCGGATGAACCTCGAGCTCGTACTGAGCCTGGAAGGCTATGCGGTGATCACCGCCGATTCGGGACTGTCGGCGCTGCGGAAGGTGGAAACCCGCCCCGTCGATCTCGTGGTTCTCGATATCACGATGCCGGGCATGAACGGCTGGGACACGCTCCGCCGACTCCGGGCGCGACGCGAGACGGCGGCGCTCCCCATCGTGGCCCTGACCGCCGACCGGCGTGAGTCGGGTGCGTTCCGGCGCGCCGGATTCAACGCTCACGTTTCGAAGGGCGGGTCGCTGGAACGGTTTCTCGTCACGGTGCGGGCCGCGCTCGACGAACACCTGGGTCCTGAACGTCTCTGGCTGCAGTCGTGCGACGCCGGCCGGATCGCGACATCGCCGCTGCTGGACGCGACATCGTCAAGCGAGCCCCTGAACGACTACGTCGCGGGGCTCCCTCCGATCTCCCATCACGCGGTGATCAACGGACGACAGTACGTCACCCCACGCGTCTGATTTTCCTCCCTATCCACACTCCCGGTTGCCCCGGGGCCCGCGACGGGCACCGGGGCGGACCGTCTCTCTCCCCGGCGGGACCGGGCTCGACCAGCGGAGCCCGTGTCGAGCGCGTCATCGTTTCCCCGAACGCATGCGGCCTGGCGCGGTGAGATGAGGCCGCGCGGAGGTCCCGGTGTGACGGCGAGCGTTCCGGTCCCCGTCGGAGCGACGATCCGCCGGGTCCGCCGTTTGCGGGCGCGGAACGTGGTGGATTCCGGGACTCGCAACCAGGAGATCAGACGATGAGCGAGAAGAAGGTGGACGACGGAGAGGGTCAGCGAGAGGAAGTGGGCGGGTCCGGCGTGTATCCGGCGTCGGCGGGAGAGGCTCCGGAGGACGCGGAGGTGCGCACGCAGGGAGGCTGGGGCCGCCGGGGCGGGAAGCCGGATGAGCCGGCCAGAAAAAGACCCGCGCCGCGAACGGCGCCGCTTTCCGCGCCGGATTCACGGGTCACTCGGGAATAGGGAGCTTCCGATGGGAGTCGACCAGACCGTCGGAATCCGGGCGGCGGGAGTGACGCTGGAGGGTGACCTGACCGTACCGCGAGGCGCTCGGGGCACGGTGCTGTTCGCCCACGGGAGCGGGAGCAGCCGGCACAGCTCGCGAAACCGGTTCGTGGCGAAGGAACTCCAGTCGGCGGGGCTGGCGACGCTCCTTCTCGATCTGCTCACCGCCGGCGAGGAAACGGTTGACGCTGGAACGGCCGAGTTCCGTTTCAATATCGGGTTGCTCGCGTCACGACTGGTCGCCGCCACCGACTGGCTTCTCGAGGAATCGTCCACGTCGGCGCTGCCCATTGGATACTTCGGCGCGAGCACGGGTGGCGGCGCGGCGCTGGTCGCGGCCGCCGAACGACCGGATTCGGTTCACGCCGTCGTTTCACGGGGAGGCCGCCCTGATCTCGCCGGGCCCGCGCTTTCCCGTGTCCGGGCTCCGACGCTGCTTATCGTCGGAGGCGACGACATCCCCGTCATCGGGATGAATCGGGACGCGATGGAGCGGATGAAGGACACGGAGGTCATCCTCGAAATCGTGGTCGGGGCGACACACCTCTTCGAGGAGCCCGGGACGCTGGAAACCGTGGCGACCCTGGCGCGGGACTGGTTTCTCCAGTACCTCGCCGCGGCCCGAACCGAGGCGTGAGGGTTCCCCGAACGTCAACGGGTTCATGCCACGTTCCGAACGACTCGTCAGCTGCTTCGAGTGGCCTCCGAATCGGGCCGTGTTGATGGTTCGTCCGTGTCGTTGGCAATCTTCCGGGCCGCGCTGTTCAATTCCTTCGTCGCCAACGCGGCGGATTCCATCTCTCGCGCCGGAGGTGGACCCGGTGAGGTCGTATCGGGAGTCTCCGGCGCTTCGCGGTCGCCCCTCCGGGCGGCGGCGCGCCCTTCGTGTTCATCGCGACGGACGTCAGCGGACGGCGCGGAACCGGGCCTGTCTTCCTCATTCATGACACCGTTCACCGGAGGCGGACTCGGGTAGGGTCGCTCGGGCTCGGCACCATTGTGGAACGTGGTCCAGTCCATCCCCAGAAAGACTTCCACGAGTTCCGGGTCGAGATGTGACCCGGCGAGCTCACGGATCTGGGCGCGGGCTTCTTCCTCCGGCCACGACTTGCTGTAGGGCCGGTCCGAGCGCAGCGCGTCCCAGACATCGACGATGGCGAAGACGCGCGCCGCCAGCGGGATATCCCGACCCCGCAGCCCGCGCGGATACCCCGATCCGTCCCAGTGCTCATGGTGCGCGCAGGGGATGGCGAGAGCGGGGCGCAGAAACTCGATGGGGTGAAGAAGGTCCCAGGCATAGACCGGGTGCTTCTTCATCGTCTTCCATTCCTCTTCCGTGAGTGGGCCCCTCTTGTGGAGGATCGAGTCGGGAATTCCCATCTTGCCGATGTCATGGAGGAGCGCGCCGCGGCGAACGTTCACGAGTTCCGAGTCGGGAATTCCGACTTCGGTCGCCAACCGTTCGGCCATCTCGGTGACGCGTCGACTGTGGCCCTGGGTGACACCATCGCGCAGGTCGAGCGCCCGGGCCCAACCTTCGAGGGTCGAATCGTAGGCAAGATGGAGATTCAGATTGGACTTCTGAAGGTTCTCGAACAGCTGGGCGTTGTCGACCGCGATCGCGGCCTGGCCCGCGAGGGTCTCGAAGAACGCGAGCCAGTCCGGCCCGGCGCTCAAGAGCGTTCGGCTGTATACTTCGAGAACGCCGGTGACGCGGCCCTTCGAGATCAGCGGCGTGCAATAGTAGGAAACAAACTGCTCCGCCTCGATCATCGAGGCGCGAACGAACATCGTGGTGTTCTCGAACGAAGGCAGCGCGATCGTCCGGCGGTCGAGAGCGGCCTTGCCGGCGGTGCCCTCGCCGAACGCCCGTTCCGCGTCGACCCGCGCGTTCGTCCGGAAGCCGCGGCCCACGGTGTACTGGAGCCGTTTCGTGTACCGATTGACCAGCAGGACGTTCGCCGCGTCGACCCCCAGCTGTGAAACCACCTGGTCGAGCAGAACCGAGAGCGTGACGTTGAGATCCAGGCTGGCGGTGATCGCCATGTCGATCGCCCGTAAGGCGCTCAGACGATCCACCTGCAGCTGGACCTCTTCCTCCATCTCCTGACGATAGCCCGTGTCGGCGACCGCGCCGGAGATGGCGATCACCTTTCCATTGCTATCGATGATCGGTGTCGCGTACCAGGTGCAGGTGATCTGCTGCCCGTCCTTCCGTACGTTCTCGATCGACGTTCGTCGGATCTTCCGACGGTTCCGCGCGATCGCCGGATACATCATCTCGAGCCGCTCGGGTTCCTTGAAGATGAAGGAGATCCGTCGCCCGATCGCTTCCTCCGGCGAGTAGCCGAAGATCCGCTCGGCCGCCGGGTTCCAGGAAGTCACCGTCCCCTCCGGGTCCGTGTCGATGACGCCCAACGGGCTCTGCTCCACGTTCATGCTGAGGCGCTGCATGGCGACCTCGAGCTGCTCGCTCTTCTCCTCCAGTTCGGTGGTCTTCTCTTCCAACCGCTCGTACGTGGCCCTCAACTCCCCCACGAACCACGCGTTCTCGAAGGCCGTCGTCGCCCGGTCAGCGAGTTCCTCCACCATCTCCACGTCTTCTTCCGTGTACCGTCGATCGCCCACGTACGCGAAGGTGATGGCGCCCAGGATCCGATCGTGTCCCTTGAGCGGCGCCGAGATGACCGATTTGAGACCCCACCGCAGGATACGCTCGCGGTGGTCGTCATCCACCGCGACCTTCTCCAGTTCTTCCTCGGTGAGCTCGGGGACGAAATCCGTTTCCCCCGTGCGGAACACCTTTCGCGCGCCATGCGGCTGCTGCTTCGGGCCGATATTTTCCGTCCACCGGGAGAGCTCCACCTCGTTCCTGGGAGCCGGCTCGGCGACGACACGGCGAAACTCGTCGACCCCGGTGACGATATCGAATGCCACCCAGTCCGCGAGTTTGGGTACGGCGAGACGCGCGATGATCCCCATCGTCTCGTCGTGGTCGAGCGACGCGGCAAGCCTGGCGCTGGCGACCGCGAGGAACGCGCGACGGCACGCCTCCGGGCCGTCACAGTCGAGCGGCTTCACCGGAACCCGTTCCTCCGTACTCTCCGCCGATTCCCCGCTCCGCTCGCCGGTGGGGACCTGGGGTTCCCGAGCGGGGGGCTCCGAACCAGCGGACTCCGGGGTTTCGGGCGGCACGGCCGAGGATTCCGGGACGTCCGCCGGTTCAGCGCGTTCCGGGCGTTCGGAAGGCTTCGCGGCCGATGGATCTCCGGGCGGCATGGCCCCTGACGACGTGGACGACTCGGATGTCCTCGGCGGTTCGGATCGCGCCGGCGACTCCGGCGGCTCCGGCGGCGACGCGGATTCCGCGGGCTCCGTGAGCGCGGCCCCGGCTGGCGATGGTTCGGGGCGCGGCGCGTCCGGCCCCGATCGCGCGGATCGATCCGCGCCTGAGGCCCGGCCCGGGCCCTGACGGATCTCATCCGTCGAGGCCTCTTCGCGGGCGTTCACGGGCTCGTCCGATCGTCCTTCGACGGGCGGGTGCCCGCTGGAAGCCTCCCCTCGCCCGTCGGACACCGGCACGTCATGGACGGGTCTCGACTCCTCGCTCGCGGGTCGCGAGGGGGTATCTCGGGTGACATCCTCGGAAGCCGACGGCCTGGCCGGACCGCCTCCGTGACCTCCGGACGCCGGTCGGGAGCGAGTGGCCGTGCTCGGCGGTCCCACGGTGGATCGCTTGGGTGGCTTCCCCAGCAGATCGGCGAACGAATCCGAGGGCGGTTCTTCTTCCGCGTTCGACGCCCTGTCGGTCGGGAGGTCCGCCTCTTCATCCGTCACCTCGCCCGCCGACGCGTTCGCGGACGTGGCGGTCGATCCGTCGCTCGGCTCATCCGGAACCGCGGAGGTGGGCTCGCTCGGCGCGACCTCATCTGTCGGAGACTCGTTCCGCGCGCCGGCTTCCCCCGGAGACGCCTGAGCGTCGGCGTCTCCGGCCGCGGGGGTGTTCGACTCGCCGGGTTGACCGGCGTCGTCCGTGGTGCTCGTCGTGCTCGTCGTCCGGACCGTTTTCTCCGTGCTGACCGTCCTCGCCGAGTTTTGTTGATGCTCCGGCCTCTGTGGCTCTCCTTCTCCGTCGCCCGTAACCGGCTCGGGCTCGGTCCCATCGAGACTTGTCCCCCGGCCGCGCCGCTCGCCTCGTCGTTGGTCGCGCGGGGTCGAAGTGGCTGGCGTGGAAGGGTTGTCGGACATCGAACCTCGGTCTCTGGCGCCACGGACAACAGGGCGAAAAGGCCTCCCGGTCGCCGCGAACAGTGCAACGATCGGACCCTCGCGCGAGCGGCACGGGCGCCCGCGCGCCACGACACCATCCAGGTACGTCGGCGGTGGGACCACTTTCCAGGTACGCGGACGCATCCGCGTGCGTCGGCGCGCGAAACCGCATATACGGGGGTCGTGTCCGGGGCGGGACCCACGTCCCGCGCGCATCGAGACGCCATCATTCGACGGTATGCTTCTCGCACTCCCGGATCCGTGATGTGGCAGGAGATCTTTGCATGAAACCGACCCGTTTTCGTGATCGAATGGATGCCGGCCGCCAGTTGGCCAGAGCGCTCGCGGGATACACCGGACGTCCGGACGTGCTGGTCCTGGGGCTCCCGCGCGGCGGTGTTCCGGTCGCTTATGAAGTGGCGCGTGCACTGGGCGCTGAGCTGGACGTGTTCCTGGTGCGCAAGCTGGGGCTCGTGGGGCACGAGGAGCTGGCGATGGGCGCGATCGCGTCCGGCGGCATCCGGGTGCTCAACGAGCAGGTGACCGATGCGCTCCGCGTGTCGGATGAGGTGATCGACGCGGTGGAAGAGCGCGAGCGGCGGGAGCTGGAGCGGCGGGAACGCGAGTATCGCGGCGATCGCCCGTTCCCCGACGTGACGGGGCGGACCGTGATCCTGGTCGACGACGGTCTCGCCACCGGCGCGACGATGCGGGCCGCCGCCCGCGCGATCGAAGCGCGCGACCCGGCTCGCCTGGTCGTCGCCGCACCCGTGGCCGCGCCGGAGACGTGCGAGGCGCTGCGGGAGCAGGTCGACGAGGTCGTCTGCGTCCTCACCCCGGAAGGGTTCCATGCCGTCGGCCTCTGGTACGATGACTTCCGGCCGACGAGCGATGAAGAAGTCCGGGCGTGCCTGGATCGCGGCGAGAGACTCAACTCGTCCGGACGACGCCACGCGTGAAGATGCCCACGACTCGCTCCGTCGTGGAGATCCTTCGCGAAGGGATCCGCCCGCTCACCGGCGCCGAGGCCGATCTCGATCCGCTCATCGAGGCGGTCGGCGACGCGCGACTCGTCCTTCTCGGCGAAGCAACCCACGGAACTTCCGAGTTCTACCGGGCCCGAGCCGAGATCACCCGCCGGCTCATCCTGGAGAAGGGGTTCACCGCCGTCGCGGTGGAGGCCGACTGGCCCGACGCCTACCGGGTCAACCGCTGGGTCAAGGGTGAAAGCGCCGACCGCACGCCGGAAGAGGCACTCGGCGGATTCCGACGGTTTCCCCAGTGGATGTGGCGGAACACGGAAGTCGCGGCGTTCGTCGGATGGCTCCGCGACCACAACGACGGCCTCCCGCCGGGTGCGCCGAAGGTCGGCTTCTACGGGCTCGACCTCTACAGTCTCTACGCCTCGATCGAAGCGGTGATCGGCTACCTCGACACCGTCGATCCGGATGCCGCCCGCAGGGCGCGCCAGCGCTACTCATGCTTCGGCGCCGCGAGGGACGATGGGCAGGTCTATGGTCGGATGGTGGAGCTCGGCGTCTCAGCGAGCTGCGAGGAAGAGGCCGTCCGACAGCTCCTCGAACTCCGTCAGCGCGCCGAAGAACTCTCCCGGCTCGACGGCCGCATCCCCGAAGACGAATTCTTCTACGCCGAACAGAACGCTCGGCTGGTCCTCAACGCCGAGGAGTACTACCGCTCCATCTTCCGCGGCCAGGTCTCGTCGTGGAACCTCCGGGACCTCCACATGACCAACACACTCGACGCGCTGGTGAACCACTTCGACGAACACGGCCGAGACCCGCGGATCGCGATCTGGGCGCACAACTCCCATCTCGGCGACGCCCGCGCGACGTACATGGCGACGGCCGGAGAGTGGAACGTCGGCCAACTCACCCGTGAGCGTCATGGAGATTCCGTTTTCCTGATCGGTTTCACGACCTACACCGGCACGGTGACCGCCGCGAGCGACTGGGACGGCCCGGCGGAACGCAAGCGGGTCCGGCCCGCGCTACCCGGGAGCGTCGAGGCCCTTTTCCACGAAACCGGCCTCCCCGGGTTCCTCATCGATCCGCGTGCGGGCGGGACTGACAACGAGAGTGTGGCGGAGGCGTTAGGCGAAGAGTACCTTGAACGCGCCATCGGCGTCATTTACCGTCCGGAGACGGAGCGGCGGAGCCATTATTTCGAGGCACGCGTCGCCGATCAGTTCGACGCGATCCTCCATTTCGACGAAACGAGCGCGATCGAGCCACTCGAGCGGACCGCGCTCTGGGATCGGGGCGAACCGCCGGAGACCTGGCCGTTCGGCCTCTGAAGCGCCGTCGTCTCGGCACGGCCCGACGACGCGGGCATGCGAGTTGCCGCCCCCGAATCGCTCTGCTCACCGATCTTCCCTCACCCGGTCGTACGTTCGGCGTGAGTGAATGAGCGGGCCTACTCGCGGACCGCCGACCACGGATCCCGGTTCGCCGCTCGCCGGTGTCGACAGCGTCAGATATTGGAACAACCGCCCGCGCTCTACGGGCGTTTCAGGAATCCGGTACAGAGGCGGGCTCGAGGAAACTCGTGCGGGCGGAGCCAACGGTCGACGACGTACGCACGGGGAGGCGCTTGCCGCCCGGGGCGGGCCCCGTCGGTCGTGTCGGCCGTCGTCACCCGGCGGGATGTCGTTTTCCGGCGTCCCGGCGCTCGCGCGAGGTCCTCGCTTTCGACTGGAGGTGCATCATGGCCGCGGTCCGCGAGATTCTCGGAGGGGGTCGGGGGGGTGAGCTGGGGGAGAGGATCCGGTCGAAGGACTGGAGCCAGACGCCGCTGGGTGATTCGGCCGACTGGCCCGCGAGCCTGCGAACGGCGGTCGACATCTGCGTGAACTCCAGGGTCCCGCTGATGGTGGTGTGGGGGCCGGAGCGAACGGCGATCTTCAACGACGCATTCGCGCCGTTGCTGGGAGCCCGGCGCGAATGCGGGCCGGGCGCGACGGCGCGGGAAGTTCTGTCCGACGTCTGGGAGTCGGCGGGCCCGGTTCTCGAGGGAGTGCTGGCGGATGGCGAGGCGAGCTGGTCGCACGACCTGCCACTACCGGTCCGGCGCAATGACTTCGTCGAGGAGGCGTATTTCACGCTCTCCTGCACCCCGATCCACGATGAGGACAACGAGGTCGGAGGCGCGCTGATCGGCGTCTTCGAGATGACCGAGCGCATCCTGGGCGAACGGCGGTTCGCGTTGCTCGAGGAACTGGGCGCGCGCACCATCGCCGCGGCGAGTGAGGAAGAAGCGTGCGTGCGAGCGGCACGGTCACTGGCACGCGACACGGCCGACGTCCCCTTCGCGCTCTTCTACCTGGCGGACGAGGGAGGCTACCAGGCGCGCCTCGTCGCCGCGGCCGGGCTCGCGACCGGCTCACCAGCGGTGGTGCCCGCCGTCGAACTGTGCGTCGGGGGAGAGACGGGCGGATGGCCGCTCCCCCTCACCAGCCGCGCCGCCGTCCCGATCGACGACCTCTACCTCCGCTTCGGCGCGATCATCACCGACCCCTGGCCGGAACCTGTCCGCCGCGCGGTGATCCTCCCCCTCCGCCGAGTCTCGGAAGCCGCTCCATTCGGGTACGCCGTATTCGGCCTCAGCCCGCGCCTCCCGTTCGACGCTCGCTACGCGGGATTCCTGGATCTCATCGCCGAGCACACGACAGCGGCGATCGAGAACGCACGAGCCTACCACGCCCAGCGCGACCGCGCGGAAACGCTCTCCGAGTTCGAACGTGATCGCAGGGCCTTTCTCTCGAACGTCAGCCATGAGTTCAGGACGCCGTTGACGCTCATCGTGGGCCCGCTCACGGAAGCGCTCGACGCACCGGAACGCGCGCTGGAGGGAAACGAGCTGGAAGTCGTCCACCGGAACGCGCTGCGACTGCTCAAGCTCGCGAATACCCTGCTCGACTTTTCGCGGATCGAGTCCGGGGAGATCCAGGCGAATCCGCGTCCCACATACCTCTCGATGCTCACGACCGATCTCGCGAGCACCTTCCGGACGGCGTTCGAGCGCGCCGGCCTGGACTTCGACGTCTCGTGCCAACCGCTCGGGAGGCCGGTCCAGATCGACAGGGACATGTGGGAGAAGATCGTGCTCAACCTCCTGTCGAACGCGCTGAAGTTCACTTTCGAGGGACGGGTAAGCGTTCGTTTGCGAACAGCCGGCGAAGAAATCCTCCTGGAGGTGGAGGACACCGGCGTGGGCATCATGCCCGACGAACTGCCCTACGTCTTCGACCGCTTCTACCGCGGCGCGAACACGAAGGCCCGCTCGGATGAGGGAACGGGAATCGGCCTGGCGCTCGTCCGGGAACTCACGGAAATCCACGGGGGGACGGTGGACGTGCACAGCGTGGTCGGCCGGGGAACGAGGTTCCGCGTATCTTTCCCTCTCCTCAGCATGCTGACGCCGGAGACGGATCGGGCCGACCCGATCCCGGAGACGGATATCCACGCGAGCGCGTATCTCGTCGAAGCGTTGCGCTGGCTCCCGGAGCCGGTTGAAGACGGCGCGAGATCCGTCGGCGCGACGCGCGTCGGCCAGGCGGAACCCGCCGAAACCGCGGAAACCGGTACGAGACCGGGCGGCCGGGTACTCGTGGCTGAGCACAACGCCGACATGCGCGCCTACCTCGCCCGACTTCTCCGTGGACGCTGGAACGTCGAAGTCGTCACGGATGGTCCCGCGGCCCTCGCGGCGGCTCGCCGTGACGCACCCACCCTGGTCGTCACCGATATCGCGATTCCGGGACTCGACGGAATCGGTCTCCTGCGCACCCTGCGCGCCGACCCGTCGACGGCCGACGTGCCCGTCCTCATCCTTTCCGCCCGCGCCGGCGAGGAAACCGTCTCGGAAACGCTGCGCGCGGGCGCGGACGATTGCCTGGTGAAGCCGTTCGCCCCCCGGGCGCTGCTCGCGCGGGTCGATAAGCTGATCGGCGAAACACGCGCGCGAGTCGCCGCGCGCGAGGCGGTCGCGGCCGAACGACGACGCCTCGAGATGATGTTCAACGACTCGCCGGCGGCCGTGTTCGTGGTTCGCGGCCCGGAGCCGATCCTCGAATTCGCCAACCGGAAAGCACTGGAGACGTGGAGCCGGTCGCCGGAAATCATCGGAACTCCGTTCGAGGAGGCGATCCCCGAACTCGGCGACGCCGAATCGATCGGCCGCCTGCGACAGGTCTTCCTGACGGGACGGCCGGTCCACGCTCGCGGGACGCTCTCCCGACTCGACCCGAGGCGGGATGGGATCCTCACCGACGCATTCTTCGACTACGCCTGGATCCCGCTGCGCGACGCGGAAGGTACGGTCTCAGCCGTGTTCATCCACGCCTTCGAGGTGACGGAACTCGTGGCGGAACGCCGTGCGGCGGAGGCGGCCAACCGGATGAAGGACGAGTTCCTCGCCACCGTCAGCCACGAACTCCGCGCGCCCCTCAACGCGATCCTCGGGTGGACCTCCCTCCTCCGCACCAGCCCCGGTCGCGACCTCCACGACCGTGCCCTCGCCACGATCGAACGCAGCGTCCGGACCCAGGTTCGCCTGATCGAGGACATCCTCGACGTCGAACGGATCGTCAGCGGCAAGCTCCGCCTGGAAGTCGGCTCGGTCTCTGTCCAGGCGCTCATCGACACCGCCGCGGACCTCGTCCGGCCCGCCGCCGAGGAGAAACAGGTCCGGCTCGACATCAACGTCCATCCCGGCACCGGCTCCGTCCGGGGCGACGTCGATCGGCTTCAACAGGTCGTCTGCAACCTGCTCATCAACTCGATCAAGTTCACCCACGAGGGCGGGAAGGTCACGCTGCACGCCCGGCGCAGCGCCGACCTCGTCACGCTCCGGGTGCGCGACAACGGCGTCGGCATCCCGCGACAGCAACTTCCCCACGTATTCGAACGCTTCCGCCAGGCTGACGACGCCTCCTCCGACCGCGAGAGCGGCCTCGGCCTCGGATTGGAGATCGTCCGCAGTCTCGTCGAACTCCATGGTGGCACCGTGAACGCCCAGAGCTTCGAAGGGGTCGGGACGACGTTCACCATTACCCTCCCCGGCGACGTGACCCGGCCGGCGCTGGCGGAAACCGTGAAATCGGAGCGGTAACCGGCCATCTTTCGCTTCCTCCTTGCGTCCCGCGCATCAACGGCCTACCTTGCCCGCCGTTTGGTTGCGAATGAGTTTCAATCGCACATAACGACGGCCCCGGGCGGGCCGGGAGGCGACATGAGGATGATGCGCGGGATCCGCTTCGTGGTTCCAATGTTCGCGGTACTGGCGGGAACGGCCCCGGTAATGGGACAGGTCGCACCTGACCGGCAGGTGGAGGAACCCGAGGAAGAACCGATTCGCCTGCAGGGGCTGGTGGTGACCGCATCGGGGTTCGAGCAGCTGCGGATCAACGCGCCGGCGAGCATCACGGTGATCGAGGCGAAAGTCGTGGGTCAGCAGCGCAACAACAACCTCGCGGAACTGCTGGCGAACGTGGAGGGCATCGACATCGGGAACAGCGTGGGCAAGACCGGTGGGCCGACGATCAGCCTGCGCGGGATGCCGAGCGACTACACGCTCGTCCTGATCGACGGGCGGCGGCAGAACACGGCGGGCAGCGTGACGCCGAACGGGTTCGGTGAGACTTCGACGAGCTTCCTGCCGCCGGCGTCGGCGATCGAGCGGGTGGAGGTCATCCGCGGCCCGATGGCGACGCTGTACGGGTCGGACGCGATGGGTGGGGTGATCAACATCATCACCAAGAAGGGGGCGCGGCAGTGGCGGGGTTCGTTCAGTTCGGACGCGACGTTGCAGCAGCGTGAGGGTTTCGGGAACACGTTCGCGGGAAGCGGCCAGCTGGACGGCCCGATCGTCCGGAACCTGCTGAACCTGGCGGTCAGGGGGAGCCTGACGCACCGGAATCCGTCGGAGCTGAAGCCGACCGGCGAGGTCGCCGAGAACACGACGATCAGCCGGCGCGGTCCGAGCCCGGTCGAATCCGACGTCTATACGGTGGGCGGACGGCTGACGCTGATCCCCGGCGCGGACCATGAAGTGTGGCTGGACGCGGACGTTTCGCGCCAGGTGTACGATAACTCGGAAGCACAGCTGGGGACGCTCGACAACCCGAACGGGACGCCGCCGACGTTCAATGGCTATGGCCCCGAGCAGCGGTTCAACCGCGACCAAGCGGCGCTCGCGCATACCTGGCTGCTGAGCCGCGGACAGCTCTCGTCGACGCTCAGCTGGAACAGCACCGAGACGATCGGCCGGACGATCCCGGTGGGCACGCCCGGCGGCCTTCCGGGGAGTGGCGCGCCGAACAAGACGCCAGGCTCGCCGCGTGAGCTGGAAACGTCAAACCTGATCGCCGACTCGAAGCTGATCCTCTTCAACGGGAACCATGTGACGTCCGTCGGCGGCCAGTACTGGGACGCGGAGATGGTCGACGGGGTGGCGCTCGATCCGTTCACCTTCGAGCAGTGGTCGCTCTTCGCGGAGAACGAGTGGCGGTTCATCCCCGCGATGGCGCTGACGCTGGGCGTGCGCCGTGACGACCACAGCACGTTCGGCGCGCAGACGACACCCCGGGCGTATCTGGTGTGGAACGCGACGAATCTCTTCACCTTCAAGGGCGGGGTCAGCCGGGGCTACAAGACTCCGCGGCTCGAGCAGCTGGTCGACGGGATCACGGGCTTCACCGGCCAGGGGCGAACCGCCGTGATCGGCACGCCGACGCTGAAGCCGGAGACGAGTACCAGCACGGAGGTGGGCGTGTACTTCGCGAACCAGGCGGGCGCGATCGCGAACGTGACGGTGTTCAACAATGTCTTCCAGGACAAGATCACGTCGGGCACGCCGATCCCGAACTGCACGTTCGAGGGCGCGCCGAACCTGCCGGGTTGTCTCGACTACGGGAACTTCCCGAGCCAGGAGTTCTTCGGCCAGAGCGTGAACGTGGACGAGGCGGTGACCCGGGGGATCGAGTTCGGCGGCAGCGTGCCGGTCTCGTTCCTGACGCTGAACGCGAACTACACGTACACGGAGAGCGAACAGCGGAGTGGGCCGAACGAGGGGATGCCGCTGACGAACACGCCGAAGCACATGGTCAACGGCAACCTGCGAGCGGACCCGACCGATCGCCTGAGCGGCTGGGTGCGCGGGGAGTATCGGAGCTCGCGGGCGCGGCGGCTCAGCACCGCGATGAACGCGGCGTTCGACGCCCTGGGGGATTACAAGGCGTACTCGCTCTTCCACCTCGGCGGGTCGTACCAGGTGGTCAGCAACCTGGCGATCAGCGCGACGGTCTACAACGTTCTGAACACGGACTTCCTGCGGTACGCGGAGTACTCCGTGACGCCGACGACGGCGAACCCGACGGGGGTCGCGTACACGAACGTGTACAACAACCACCAGGAGGGCCGGCGGCTCTGGGTGTCGACGACGATCTCGTTCTGATCGCGGCGGAAGGTCTCTGATTCCTCCGGGCGCTCGCGTGTGACGCGGGCGCCCGGTGTCGTTTCCAGCAAGGATCAGCGCGGAGAAGTGGTTCCACGGCGGGCGCCGATCCCGGT
>CAZWJE010000033.1:0-24832 GCA_964634395.1 uncultured Gemmatimonas sp.
CTCCCCCATTCGTCTCCCCCATTCGTCTCCCCCGGTCGTCTCCCCCGGTCGCCCCGCCCCTCCGCCCCCTCCCCGGCCTCCGACCGCCCCCCCCCGACCAGCGGCGACCGCCCACGGCCTCGCCGCCACCCATCCCACCTTGCCTGACCCCGCCATCCTCCGCTAACTTCAGTCGCTTGCGATACCTGATTCCATCGCAACGCCAAACGCCAATCTTGAACGATCCGATCGCGCGAACGGACCTTCCCGTGCCCCTCCTGAGACAGGGGAAAGTACGAGATGTGTACGATCTCGGCGACGCACTGCTGATGGTCGCGACCGACCGCGTGAGCGCGTTCGACGTCGTCCTCTCGCGGCCCATCCCCCGGAAGGGGGAAGTACTCACGCTCATCTCCGCGTGGTGGTTCGCGCGAACCGCCGACCTGGCACCGAACCACCTCCTCGCCGTCGATCCGGACCTCATCGCGGAACGGTATCCCCGGCTGGCGCCGTATCGCGACGTCTGGCAACGACGCGCGATGCTCGTCCGCAAGCTCGAACCCTTCCCGATCGAATGCGTGGTACGCGGCTACATCGCGGGCTCCGCGTGGAAGGAGTACCGGGCGATGGGTACACTGGCCGGCGAACCGCTGCGGAAGGGGCTTCTCGAGTCCGCCCGACTCGATCCGCCGATCTTCTCGCCGGCGACGAAGGCCGAGGAAGGTCACGACGAGAACATCACCTTCGCCGACGTCTGCCGGGCGATCGGCGTCGAGAGGGCGGACCAGGTGCGCAAGTACAGCGTGGCCCTCTACGAGCGCGGTCGGAAGCTCGTCGAGCCGCGTGGGGTCATCATCGCCGACACCAAGTTCGAGTTCGGTGTCGACTCCGACGGCACGATCCGCGTCATCGACGAAATGCTGACGCCGGATTCATCCCGCTTCTGGCCGATGGACGGCTACGCCCCGGGACGCCCCCAGCCGTCGTTCGACAAGCAGCCGGTGCGCGACTACCTCGAGGATCTCGTGAGTCGCGGACGCTGGAACCGGGAACCCCCGGCGCCCGACCTTCCCCCGGAACAGGTCAATGAAACGTCGCGACGTTACCTCGACGCGTTCGCGCGGATCACCGGGGTGGAACTCGATGACGTTGACCTGACGACCTGGGGGCGCACGTGAACCTCGCGGCGCCGAGGAGAAATCTGCGGCGCGGCGTGGTGGTCCTGCCCAGTGCGTTCACCCTGGGCAATCTCTTCCTGGGGCTCTGGGCGATCGTCGCGGCCTCCCGCGGCGAGTTCATCATCGCGGCCTGGCTCATCCCCACCGCCGCCGTCGTCGATATGCTCGACGGCCGCATCGCCCGGTTCACGAGCACGGGCAGCGACTTCGGCGAACAGCTGGACTCGCTCGTCGACGTGGTCAGCTTCGGCGTCGCCCCGGCGATCATCTTCTACTTCATCTTTCTGCGCGACGGCGGGCCGTGGGCGTGGACGCTCTCGTTCATCTACGTCTCCGCGGTCGCGATCCGCCTCGCCCGATTCAACCTCGAGCAGGCCGGATCGGCGAAGGCCAACTTCCATGGCCTTCCTTCACCCACGGCGGGGGTGACGGTCGCGACCTTCTATCCGTTCAGCCAGACGGATTTCTTCCAGAGCAACCTCGGGCACCTTCCATGGAGCGCGCTCTCCGTGGGCCTGGTGCTCGCGCTCTCGGCGCTGATGATGAGCCACGTCCTCTATCCCGTGGTGCCGCGCTTCGACCTGCGCACCCGACGTGGACAGGCGACGATGCTCATGGCGATCACCTCCATGATCGCCGCCTTCACCGTTCCCTCGCTCTTCTTCTTTCCCGCGGCGATCGTCTACATCACGGTCGGGCTGCTGCGCGCCGTGATCCACGGCTTCGACTCGCGGCTGCCCTCGCGCGATCCGCTGATCGACGTCGAGGAGACGGAGGAGAGTACCAGGGAACTGGAGTACGATCAGATCGAACCCCGCCGGCCCATCCGCCGGTTCAGGAATTTCACACGGAGAAGAAGCTGAGTGGTCTACAACGTTGATATCCGGGTGGTACCGCGCCGCGGTATCCTCGACCCCCAGGGAAAGGCCGTCCAGGGGGCGCTCTCGACGCTGGGCTTCGAGGAAGTCGAAGAGGTGCACGTCGGCCGCTTCATCCAGCTTTCGCTGGAGGCGGAGAGCGCCGAAGCGGCCGAGGCCCGCGCGGTCGCGATGTGTCGCCAGCTCCTCGCCAACCCGGTCACCGAGGATTTCGCGGTGAGCGTGGCGGGCCAGTCCGGAGGCGCCGAATGAAGATCGGGGTGGTCACGTTCCCGGGGTCCAACTGCGATTACGACTGCTACAAGGCCACCCGAGAGGTGCTCGACGCCGAAACGGTCTACCTCTGGCATCGATCGCACGACCTGGAGGACGTCGACGCGGTTCTCCTGCCCGGCGGTTTCAGCTACGGTGATTATCTGCGTGCCGGCGCGATCGCCGCGCTCAGCCCGATCATGCGCGAGATCACGGCGTTCGCGGAGACGGGCGGCCCGGTCCTGGGGATCTGCAACGGTTTCCAGATCCTCTGCGAGGCCGGACTGCTGCCCGGTGCCCTCATCCGCAACCAGACGCTGAAGTTCAGCTCGAAGGCGGCTCATCTTCGAGTCGAACGCGTGGCGCCCCCGTTCACCAGCGCCTACGACGAGGGTGACGTTCTCCGGATGCCCATCGCCCACGGCGAGGGTTGCTACGTCGCGGCCGACGAGGAACTCGATCGACTGGAAGGCGAAGGTCGGGTGATCTTCCGTTACTGCGATTCCAGCGGCTCCGTCACGGCGGCCGCAAACCCCAGCGGATCCGCGCGCAACATCGCCGGTATCGTGAACGAGAGTGGCAACGTTCTGGGAATGATGCCGCACCCCGAACGCGCCGTCGATCCCCTGCTCGGCTCGACCGACGGGATCGGTGTATTCCGCTCACTCGCGGCGTATCTGACCACGGTATGAGCACACCTCGTCCAGGCGACCCGGCGATCACCCCCGAGCTGATCGCCGAACACGGCCTTTCTCCCGAAGAGTACCAACTCGTCCTCGGCATACTCGGCCGCACCCCGACCTACACCGAACTGGGTGTCTTCAGCGCGATGTGGTCGGAACACTGCGGCTACAAGAACTCGCGCCCGCTGCTGAAGACGCTGCCGACGAAAGCGCCCTGGGTGCTCCAGGGTCCCGGCGAGAACGCGGGGGTGATCGACGTCGGAGACGGGCTGGCCGTCGCCTTCAAGATCGAATCGCACAACCACCCGTCGGCCGTCGAGCCGTACCAGGGCGCGGCAACGGGAGTCGGGGGGATCCTGCGCGACGTCTTCACGATGGGCGCGCGACCGATCGCGGTGCTCAACTCCCTCCGCTTCGGTGAACTCGACGGGCCGGGTTCCGATCGGGTCCGCTACCTGCTCGCCGGCGTCGTGAAGGGGATCGGTGACTATGGCAACTGCGTCGGCATCCCCACCGTCGGCGGGGAGGTCTATTTCGACGCCGCCTATGAGGGCAACCCGCTCGTCAACGCGATGGCGGTCGGATTGCTGAAACGGGACGAGTTGATCACCGCCGTCGCCGAGGGCGTCGGCAACCCGATCATGGCGGTCGGCTCGCGTACCGGGCGGGACGGGATCCACGGCGCCACCTTCGCGTCCGCCGAGCTGACCGAGGAGAGCGAAGCGAAGCGCCCGATGGTGCAGGTCGGCGACCCGTTCACCGAGAAACTCCTCCTCGAGGCATCGCTGGAGCTGATCCGTTCGGGCCATATCGTGGGGATCCAGGACATGGGCGCGGCGGGGCTCGTCTCCTCGTCGACCGAGATGGCGGCGCGCGGCGGAACCGGTGTGGAGATCGAGATCACCCTCGTACCCACCCGCGAGTCGGGCATGACTCCCTACGAGATCCTCCTCTCCGAGACCCAGGAGCGGATGCTCGTCGTGGCGCGGGCCGGCCGGGAGAATCACGTTCGGGAGATCCTCGGGAAATGGGAGCTCGAAGCCGCGACGATCGGTCACGTCACGGACACCGGAATGTACGTGATCCGCGAGAACGGGGTCGCGGTGGTCGAGATTCCTGGAGAGCCGCTCGTCGGTGGCTGTCCGACGTACACGCGGGAAGGACGCGAAGCCGAAGCGATCACGAAGCTGCGCGGATGGCGGCCGGAGAGCCTCGAACCGAAGCCGGAAGAAGCCGCTGATCCGGCGTCGACGCTCCTGACGCTGCTCGACTCGCCGACGATCGCCTCCAAGCGATGGATCTACGAGCAGTACGACAGCACGGTACGCACGGGGACGGTGGTCGGTCCCGGCTCGGACGCGGCGGTGATCCGGCTGCGCGGGACACGCCGCGCCATCGCGATGACGACCGACTGCAACGCGCGGTACGTCTACCTCAACCCGCGGCGCGGCGGTCAGATCGCGGTCGCGGAAGCCGCCCGGAACCTCGTCTGTTCCGGCGCCCTGCCCCGCGCCGTGACCGACAACCTGAATTTCGGCAACCCGCTGAAAGTCGAAGTGTACTATCAGCTTGCGGAAGCCGTGCGAGGGATCGCGGAGGCCTGCGAGACGTTCGAAACACCGGTCACCGGGGGGAACGTCTCGCTCTACAATGAAAGCCCGGCCGGGGCGATCTACCCGACGCCGACGATCGGCATGGTGGGAGTGATCGACGACCTCGACCACATCACCACCAGCCGGTTCGAAGAGGAGGGTGACGACATCATCCTCCTCGGGACGAACACCGACGAACTCGGCGGAAGCGAGTACCTGAAGGTGATCCACGGAACGGTGGCGGGTGACGCGCCCGCTCTGGACCTGGAGGCGGAAAAACGGCTCCAGTCCGCACTCCTTGCGGCGATCCGTGCGGGGCTGGTGCGTTCGGCGCACGATGTCTCCGAAGGCGGAGTGGCCGTGGCGCTCGCCGAATCCGCGATCGCCGATTCGACGGCCCCGTTAGGGGTGGACGTGACGCTCGACGACGAACTTCCGGCCAACGCGCTCCTCTATGGCGAGGGCCAGAGCCGAGTCGTCATTTCGTGTGATGGCGCGCGGACGCGAGCGCTTCTCTCGCGTTTCTCCGAAGCGGGCGTGACGGCGAAGCGCGTCGGTCGGGTCGGGAGTCCCGGCGGGCGTTTTCGGATCGCCACTCGCGAAGTCACGATCGATGTGCCGGTGGACTCGCTCGCGCGCGCCTGGTATGACGCGCTGCCGCGCCGAATGGACCGTACCCCGGTCGATGTCGCCACCGCGCTCGAGTCGGAAGTTCACGCGGACTGAGCCACCTCGATAGCGCCAAGGTACTGAGAGATGTGTGGAATCGCGGCGATCAGCGGAACCCCCGAAGCCGCCAGGCTCGTGTTCCTTTCCCTCTACTCCCTGCAGCACCGGGGACAGGAGGCGGCGGGAATCCTGTCGATCGAGGAAGGGGGGATGGTCACCCATATCCATAAGGGTATGGGACTCGTTTCCGACGCGTTCGACGAGACCGCGCTCGCCGCCCTCCAGGGCACGATGGCGCTGGGTCATATTCGCTACTCGACGGCGGGTGGCGCGGGGCTCGTGAACGCGCAGCCGCTCCTCGTCCGCTACGCCGAGGGCGATCTGTCGGTCGTTCACAACGGCAACCTCACGAACGCGCGCGAACTGCGGGCGAACCTCGTCGCCGAGGGCGCGCTCTTTCAGTCGTCGCTCGACACCGAGGTGATCGTTCACCTCATCGCCCGGTCGAAGCGGGAGGAGATCGACGGTCAGATCGCCGACGCGCTCTCGCAGCTCGAAGGCGCGTTCTCGATGCTGATCACCGTCGGACCCACGCTCTACGCCGCGCGCGACCGGCACGGGTTCCGGCCACTGGTGATGGGGATCATGGACGGATCGTACGTCTTCGCCTCGGAGACGTGCGCGCTCGATATCATCGGCGCCAGGTACGTGCGAGACGTGGAGCCCGGCGAAGTGCTGCGGGTGCGCAACGGCGAACTCACCCGGCTGCCGTCCGTCGGCAGCTACGCACCGCCCGCCCCGTGCATCTTCGAACTCGTCTACTTCGCCCGGCCGGACTCCCACCTCTGGGGCTATTCGGTCGATCGATCCCGGCGGGAAGCCGGCCGCCAGCTCGCCATCGAGCAACCCGCCGAAGCGGACTGCGTGATCTCCGTTCCCGACTCCGCCAACTCGGCGGCACTCGGCTTCGCGGAGCAATCGGGGATCCCCTTCGAGCTGGGCCTCATCCGCAACCATTACGTGGGACGGACGTTCATCGAGCCGTCGCAGACCGGGCGGGATTTCAAGGTCAGGCTGAAGTACAGCCCGGTGCGCGAAGTCCTCGAAGGCAAGCGCGTGGCCGTCGTCGATGATTCGCTCGTTCGGGGCACCACCTCGCAGGGGCTCGTCAACCTCCTCCGCGAAGCCGGCGCCACCGAGGTGCACTTCCGCCTCGCCTCTCCGCCGGTCAGACATCCGTGCTACTACGGGATCGACATGCCGACCAGGGAGGAGCTCGTCGCGTCACACCTCACGACCGAAGAGATCCGTGAGAAGCTCGGGGTCGACTCGCTCGGCTACCTCTCGCTGGACGGCATGATCCGGTCGGTCGATCCGAACGCCACGTTCTGCTCCGCGTGCTTCTCGGGTGACTACCCCGCCCCGCTCGTCGACCTGGAGATGGGTCACGCCGCCGTCGGGTCCGGGTGCGGCTGACGGGTATCACGCCGGCGCTCGTCCCGAAGGATTTCCCTCTCTCACCCTTCGCTTGAACCGACAATGTTCCCACTACTGATCACGCTCCTGGTGGGGGTCGGAGATCCGGGCCCGGGACCGGCCACACCGCCGTTCGCCGCGACCGCCCTGGCCGTCCTCGACTTCGAGAACAACTCCGGGAACTCGCGTTACGATCCGCTCGGCAAGGGGCTCGCGGCGATGATGGTCACCGACCTCGCCGCCGTCCCCGAGGTTCGCCTCGTCGAACGCGCGCGGCTCCAGGATCTGATGAGAGAGATGGACCTCCAGCAGACCGATCGGGTCGATCCGGAAACCGCGCAGCAGATGGGACTCCTGGTGGGCGCCGAGTACGTCCTCCTCGGGTCGATCGCCGCGCTCAACCCGGAAGTGCGCCTCGACACTCGCATCGTGCAGGTCGCG
Organism: uncultured Gemmatimonas sp.; assembly: GCA_964634395.1. GTDB lineage: Bacteria > Gemmatimonadota > Gemmatimonadetes > Longimicrobiales > Longimicrobiaceae > WHSP01. The sequence continues at coordinate 7,149 of CAZWJE010000033.1, forward strand.
ACCGGCGAGATCGTCAAGACGGCCCAGGTAACCGGTGAGGAAGACAAGCTCTTTGAACTGCAGGAGAAGCTCGCCGACGAACTGATCGAGGGTATCGAGATCAGCCTCTCCCCGGAACAGCGCGAGGAGCTGCGCGCCCGCCAGGAACGCAACCGGATCCCGGACGTGGAAACGATGCTCGCGTTCTCGGACGCCCTCTATTACATGGACCGCGAGGACTGGGTGGGCGCCGCCGAGAAGCTGGCGGTGGTCTCGCGACGGGCACCGGGCTCGGTGATGGTTGAGCTCGCCTACGCGGAGGCGCAGCGCCGGGCGGCCGACGGTGCCCGCGATCGGGCCCGCGATACGGGGCGGCGCCTCCTGCGCGGCATCCTCAACTAGCGCGGCCAGCCGTTTTCCCCGTGCGCTTTCCCGGCTGTTTCGGTACTATCCTTCAGGCGGGTTTCCGCCGTTCGTGAGCGGCTCGATCCCACATCCCCTGACGAGGAGAACACGGTCATGGCACTCTTCGGAAACATCCTGCGGAAACTCGGCATCGGTGACAAACCCGAAGCTCCACCCGTCGTCAAGCCATCGATCGCCGTGCCCATGCCGGGTGCCCCGGCGGCGCCCTATGTTCCCCCTCCCCCAGCCCCGATCACCGTCGTCGAGGTCGTTAAGCAGCTCGAGGAAAAGGCGGCCGCGTATCCCCAGAAGCTCAACTGGCGTGTCTCGATCGTCGACCTGCTGAAACTGCTCGACATCGACAGCAGCCTCGCCTCGCGAAAGGAACTCGCGGCGGAACTCGGCGTACCGCCCGAGTACGTGGGCGGCGACTACTCGAAGATGAACATCTGGCTGCACAAGACGGTGCTCCAGAAGATCGCCGCGGCCGGCGGTGACATTCCCGGCGATCTGCTCGACTGAACCAGGCAGGCGCTCCGGATGCGGCGACCGGAGCGGAATGGAACAACTCGAAGGGGCGCCCTGGATCCGGGGCGCCCCTTCGAGTTGTTCGCGCGTCTTCGGCCGACTCGAGAGCCTGCCTCCTCCCGGCGACCCTGTCGATAACGGTAGGCGACATGGCATCGCCGCCCACCGTTCGTTTCGATCACCAGGTCTGGTAGTACCGGTTCCGGCTGTAGTCGTTGAACGGAACCGCCTCGATCATGGGCAGCCGCTGGTCCTTGACGACGCGCATCATCGGAACTCGCTGGGGTCGGGCGTCTTCGTCCTCGCCATCGGCAAGCCGAAGAAGATGATCAGCGTAGCCCCAGGTGATGAGGTTGTCGTCCGTCTCCGGCTCGAAGATGTAGCTGATCAGGTTGCCGCGAGACTGGGCCGTCGAGATGTAGTAGGCGCCCGCCGGGACCTCGATCGTCTCGGTGCTCTTCTCGACGTCGACCGCCTTCAGATAGTGACCCTGGAAGTACTCGGTATCTCTGACCGCCGTGGCGTCGTACACCTCGACCTCGATCGACGTGGGCTCGGTGAAGCGATGCACCGTGATGTCGTGATCGAAGAGAAGGGGCAGTACCTTCGCCATCGACTGCGGCAGGATGTAACCGAGGGGGCGCGTCGTCGTGCGCGTCGGCTCATAGCGAAGGAAGACCTCGACCTGCCGCGGCTGATAGCCACCCGGCGCGGCTTCGTCCGGCATCCAGACCTCTTCGGTGCCGCGGGAGACGAGCCGGTAATCGAGGACGATCTGGTCGTTCTCGTCATAGACCTTGCCGGCCTGGATCGCCCGGTCGCGCGACGCGTTGGTAAGCGCGCGGATTTCCTGCCTTCTCTCGGCCGCGACCTTCAGGATCTCGGTGATCGCGATGCGCTGGCCGGCGACCTGGTGGACGTAGCGCTCCTCCTGCGGGATCTCTTCCAGCTTCGTCCCGTTGTCGCGCAGCCGCCGCGTGTTGCCGGGCGTCTCCAGGAGGATGCCGATCGAGTTGGTCATCCCCGTATAGACGTGGTGCTTGCGAGGTTCGACGGAGGTCGATCCCCAGCCGCGCACGCCGCCCACCGTCGTGACGCCGGAATAGTCGAAACCGTCGTAGTCCTCGGCACGCAGGGCGGAGCGGATCCGGGGGAAGATGACGTCGTAGGGGTACGCCCGCAGCTCCGCGTCGGCGGCCGGGTTGAGAGTTCCCTGCCAGGTGAGCGTGTACGGAGCCGAACCGCCGTGGTGGGTATCGATGTGGATATCGGGCGTCCATTCGTTCATCACCCGCGTGACGAGCGCCTGGATCTCCTGCGACTCCAGCTTGATGTAATCGCGGTTCATGTCGAACCCTTCCTCGTTCGTCCGCCGCCGTACCTCACCGCCGTCGGGGTTCACGAGGGGGATGAAGAGCACGATAATGTCATCGAGCAGGGGGCGGAGCGAACCCGAGACCAGTTCGCGCGCGACGAACTGACTCGCTTCCTTCCCCGCCGTCTCGCCGCCGTGCACCGCGTTCGCGACCAGGACGATCGTCTTCCCGGAGCGAAGCGCTTCCTGCGGCGTCGTGATCCGGTCACTCGAGATGGTCACCACGGTGAACTCGCGATCGAGCAGCGTCTGCGTCAATGGACGGATGCTGACGTCGGGGCTCATCGCGTCGAGTTCGTACCAGAACGCCATGAGCGGGTCGAACGGCGTCGGGCCCGCCCGGAAGTCATTGACCTCCTGCCATGTCGTCGGCCCGACCTGGCCGGCGAGCGGTGCGGCGAGCAAAGGGGCCGCCAGCAGCGCGGCACAGACGAATGAAGTTCGCATCGGGCTCATCGAGTTGTTCTTGAGGGTATGGATGGGGGATCCCGCATCGGATCCAACGAGGGGGATTGTAAGCGCTTCGGGCGCGCGAGGATAGTGCTGGTGTCCCCGCGAAAGCCGGGGAAAGCGCGGCAACGCGGATGACGACGCCACCGCGATTACGGATCCCGCGCGATCGACTCCACGATCATCTCGCCGTGAAGCTTGCCGTTCTCGATGAAGATCTTGTTCGCGTCATAGCCCGCCGCCACCACCCCGGCGAGGTACACGCCGGGAACGTCCGTGAGCATCGTTCGCGGGTCATGCGTGGGGATTCCCGTCTCCGGATCGATCGTCACGCCGAGCGAGAGGAGGAGGCGGGGATCGGGCACGTATCCGATCATCGCCAGCACCCACTCGGCGGGAACCAGATCCGTCTCTCCGGTCTCCAGGCTCTCGACCACGACGTCGCGCGCGCGGATCTCCCGGACCCGGTGCCGCCAGAGCGCGGGGATCGACCCTTCCTCGATCCGGTTCTCGATATCGGGCTTGATCCAGGGCTTGACGCCCTTGTCCAACGCGTCGAACTGGTGAACGATCGTGACCCTGGCGCCCTCCCGCCAACAGGCGAGCGCCGCGTCCGCCGCGGAATTCCCCCCGCCGACGACGACCACGTCCTGGTCGAAGAACGGGTAGGGTTCGGTGAAATAGCTCGTGACGTGTGGAAGGTTCGCGCCGGGCACGTCCAGACGGCGTGGGCTGTCGTAGTAGCCGGTCGCGATCACCACGTTACGCGTCCGTGTCTCGCGAAGCTCGCCGGTGAGACCTCGCGACGAACAGAGGAACCCGCCGCCCCATCGCTCGATCCGCTCGACCTCATGGTACTGGAGGACCGCGAGTTCGTGAAACGCCACCACCCGCCGATAGTAGCGGAGCGCCTCACGGCGTGTCGGCTTGTCGCCGGCCGTGGTGAACGGGATCCCACCGACCTCGAGTTTCTCGGGCCCGCTGAAATAGGTCGTGTAGGTGGGGTGCTCCATCATCGCCTGCGTCACCGCGCCCCGGTCGACGATCAGGCAGCGCAGCCCGCGCGCGCGCGCGGCGACGCCGACCGCGATCCCGCACGGCCCCGCGCCCACGACGAGAATGTCCAGGGGATCACTACGGTCTCCAGCCATCATCCGCGGGCGGGTCATTCGGGCTCGGGTGAACGGGAACGGACGGCGGCATCCGGCTTCAATCCCGGCCGATCCGGGTAAGCGGAAAGAGCCGGTCTCCGGCGAGAGGCATCGCGACGCGGGAGCTCACGAACCGTCGGATCACCTCGTCGACCGCCCGCGCGAGAAAGCCGCTCGAGGCGACGAGCCCGTCGACGTCCATGCGACCGGTCGTCTCTAGGATCGTCCAGCATTCATGTTCGACGGGATCGTCGGTTCCCAGCAGCCGCGCTTCTCCCCCATACTCCGCGACCATCAGCAGCGAGTGATGGCGAAGAACCGTCTCGACCGCCTCGAGGTGATGGGCCTGAAGGCCCCGGGCGAGGAAGTAGGCGTCCGCTGGTCGATCCGCGTCCCGGTAGCGAAGAAGCAGCTTGGCCACGATCTCGTCCGCGCACGAGTAATCCATGACGCGGACCTGGGAGAAATCGAGCACCGAGAGGCACGGACCGACGGGGGCGAGTTCAGCGAGCTGTCCTTCGAGCACGACCCGCACCGCCTGTCCCGTCGGACGGGTGACGAGGTTGCTGTAGAAGGACGTCACCGTTCTCGGGTGAAGTCTCGTGAGGTCGAAGGAAACGGCGGGGAGCCGCGGCGGCGCGTACATCCCTGTCAGGATTCCGTCGACTCGACGATGGTGAGTTGTTCGATCCGGTCGCCACGGGCGAGTGTCATCACGACGTCAATCCCTTCGATCACCTTTCCGAACACCGTATGCACACCGTTCAGGTGTCGCGTGTTCGCCTCGTCGAGCACGATGAAGAACTGGCTGCCGCCGGTATCCTTTCCCGCGTGAGCCATCGAAAGCGCGCCGATCTCGTGCGTCCGATGATTTCCCGCCGTCTCGCACTTGATCTTGTAACCGGGCCCGCCGGTCCCGACGCGTCGATCGGTCAGCGGCAGTTCCTTCGTGAGCGGGTCGCCTCCCTGGACGACGAATCCCGGGATGACCCGGTGGAAGTGGATCCCGTCATAGAATCCCTCGCGGATGAGCTTCGTGAAGTTCTCCACCGTACCCGGCGCGTCCTCGGGATAGAGTTCCGCCGTGAAGCTGCCCTTGCTCGTCTCGAAGGTCACCGTCTCCATTCGTTCTCCCATCCTCTCCTCTCGATGTGTTCGGGCGCGTCGCCCGCTCTAGTCTACACGCGTGCCGGCAGAACGATCTGGATCTGCGAGCCCGGGAACGGGGCGAGCCCCTCCTGGATCGCGGGCGCGTCATCCCACTCGGGAATATCGGCGACGCGCGCCGTCCCGCTGCGGATCGACACCTTCCCGCCCCACCGATGCACCCGCGCGCGGATCTGCTTCAATCCCTGCCCGCGGCCCGGGTCGCGAAAACGGGTCACGCCATGCAGGAAGGCCGCCTGCAACGCCGTCAGGTCGCTCCACCGGTCGCCGAACCGCGCGGCGTGCTCCTTCCCGAGCGAACCGCGAAACCCGATCCCCAGATCGGCGACGCCGATCACCACCACCTGCCGACCCAGCCGCCGCGCCCAGTTGTACCGCTGGATCCCCACCCATCCACCGCTCTCCGCGTGCTCGACGATGTTCTGGCAGACTTCCGAGAGCATGATGCTGAACGGCACCGCGTCGGCGGGCAAATAGTTCAGCTGACCGGTGAGAATCGTGCCCGCGCGCTCCTGGATGTGCTCGATCACCCCATGCACGTCATCGTGCGAGCGGATCGGCGTGATCTCCAACAGGACCGTCGAGGGGCCGCCGTGCGGGCGACCGACGACGCCGGCGGGAATCTCGAAGATCCCCTCGGCCTCGCGCAGGAACTCCATCCGGCCAAGATAGCTCATCACCTCGGTCGACTCGGGCAGTTCGAGCGAGGGCACTTCGCCGGAGGCGTCGCGCAGATAACGGCCGACGGCGAGCAGGCCGGCCATCCCGTAGGGGTCGGCCCACTGAAGGTGTCGAGCGTTCACGACGGAACGCCCGCCCACGCTTGTCGCCTTCGCGGCCTCGGCCACCAGCGCATCGAAACCCCGCTCGTCGAGCGTCGCGGGGACGGTGATGAGTTGCCTCATGGCGGTCGAGTCGGTAGTGGTCGCGTTCACGAGGACAAGCTAACACACACTTGACGGTGAAAACACTCGGCGTCCTGCCGGCCGTCGTGTTCACGACGGGTCGGACGCTACCCGGTTCCGCGGAGTATCGATCAGCCGGGGTCGCGGCCTCGGACTGGATCGACGCCGACTGGATCGACTCGGACCGGATCGACGCGGCCTGCGTCGCCTCGGCCTGGATCGCCTCGGACCCGGTCGAGAGATTCGCTGATCGCGTCTCGAAGCTCCTCGATGCGCGAGACTTCACAACGCGCCGCGGCGGCGATGCCGGCGCGGCGCGCGGCGACCTCCACCGGGTCACCCGCCGCGAGAGAGATCGCCATGATCGCGCCCCAGATGTCGCCGCATCCGGTGGGATCACCGGAGGACGCGGGGTTGGTCGCGGGCGGGAATCGACTTACCAGAGGACCACCGTCGCTCATCGCGCCAACGCAACTCGCACCGCGCTCTCCCTGAGTCACGAACACGAGTCGCGGACCCGTCGAAAGAAGAGACGCGAGGAATGGCGCCTGGCCATCATCCACACCCCTTCCGCTCTCGCCAGCCGCCGCCGTGAGCAACCGGCACTCCGCCTCGTTCATCTGCACGGCGTCGAACGCGGCGACCCAGCGCCGCCAGTCACCCGGCGCGCGGGGCGGCCGCGGCCCCTCCGCCGGCGCCGTCCCCAGAAAGAGCGAGTGCAGATCGGCATAGAGCGGGATCCCGAGACTTCGCAACTTCTCCGCGGTATCGATGTCCATCTCGTACCCGGACACGAAGTTGACATACACCGCCTCGACGCCGTCGAGGAGCGGTTCCAGCTCGGAAAACGTCCACCCTGAAACGCGGCCGGTCAGCCGCTCGGTTCGCTCGGCCACCTCGTGGTAGCGCAATTCGACACGGTTATTGGGTTCGGGCACGACGGTGAGGCCGGGACCGATCTCGAGGTTGGGAAGGGTACGACAGAAGTCGAATGCGTCAGGGGCCAGGTCGGCGCCCAGACGGATGATCGGACGCGCGACCCACCCGGGCGGACAGGCCGCCGAAAGGGCGATGAGCGAGTACGCGATTCCGCCCCATTGTTCGAGAGGTTCCGCGTCCGTTCGGGCTGGATGATGGATGGAATCCCAGACGAGGGTTCCGATGACGGCGAGGCGTTTCGGGCCGGATTCGCGGAGGTGGGCGGGTTCCACCGAGTGGTGACCGGAAATCCGGAAGGCGTCCGTGCTCACACCCGCCCGTAGCGCTCCTTCTTGAATACGGCGGCCGCGCCGACCACGCCGGCCGTCCCCGGCAGCTCGCCCGAGACGATCATGCAGCGTTCCTCCGCCGCCCGGAAAGCGCGCCGGCGGACCTCGGCGCGCAGGGGCGCCAGGAGGTGATCCCCCGCCCGGGTCACGCCGCCGGAAATGATGACCATCTCGGGGTTGAGGATATTGATGATGTTCGCGATACCGACGCCGAGGAACTTGGCGGTATCCTTCATGACCTCGCTTGCGAACTCATCTCCCGCGACGACGCCTTCAAAGACCGTCGCGGCGGTGATGTTCTCGAGCCGCCCGCCGACCATGTCACCGAGGATCGTGTCGACACCGGCCTCGACCCCCTCGACGGCCCGCAGGGCGATCGCCGGACCTGACGCGTACGCTTCGAGACATCCGTAGTTGCCGCACTTGCAGCGCCGACCGGTCGAGTCGATCGTCATGTGGCCGATCTCGCCCGCGACGTCCGATATACCGTGATAGATGCTCCCGCCGAGGACGATCCCGCCGCCGATCCCCGTCCCCAGAGTCAGGCCGACGACGTGATCGACCCCCTTCGCCGCGCCCAGCCACCACTCCCCATAGGTGGCGCAGTTGCCGTCGTTGTCGAGCGTGGCGGGGAGGTTCACCGCGTTCGCGATGAGGTCGCGCAACGGGAAGTTCCGCCAGCCGAGGTTGGGGGTGTTGATGACCACGCCGGCCTTGCGATCGAGCGGGCCGGGAGACCCGATCCCGACGCCGGCGATATCGTCGCGCCGACCGCCGTGGGTGTCCAGAACCTCGGCGATCGACTGCTCGACCATCTCGATGATCCGGTCGACGACGAACTTGGCGCCGCGGTGCGAATCCGTGGGCCGCATCCGCAGGCCGAGCACGTCACCTCCCTCGATCGGCAGGAGGCCGACGACCGTGTTCGTCCCCCCCAGGTCCACGCCGACGACCCATCGTTTCGTGCGCATCCCCATGCGTCAGTCTCCGACCTTGAGTACCGCGAGAAACGCTTCCTGTGGGATCTCGACCGTTCCCACCTGTTTCATCCGCTTCTTCCCCTCACGCTGCTTCTCGAGGAGCTTCCGTTTCCGGGTGATGTCACCGCCGTAGCACTTGGCGGTGACGTTCTTCCGCAGCGCGCGCACGGTTTCGCGAGAGATGATCTTGTTCCCGATCGCCGCCTGGACCGCCACCTCGAACATCTGCCGGGGGATGAGCTCCTTCAGCTTCTCCGCGACCGAGCGACCGTATTCGTAGGCCTTGTCTTCATGGATGATCACCGAGAAGGCGTCGATCTGGTCACCGTTGATCAGCATATCGAGCTTGACCAGGCGGTTCGGCCGGTAATCGGAGAGTTCGTAGTCGAACGAAGCGTACCCCCGGGTCACCGATTTCAGCCTGTCGTAGAAATCGAGAACGATCTCGGCCAACGGCAGGTCATAGGTGAACTCGACCCGGGTCGGATCGAGATAGCTCATGCCGAGGAACTCGCCGCGGCGCTCGTGACAGAGCTTCTGCACACCGCCGATGTACTCGGACGGCACGAAGATACGGGCCCGAACGTAGGGTTCTTCGATGCGCTGGATCGTCGTGCGGTCGGGCATCGCCGAGGGGTTCTCCAGAAGCACCATCTCCCCGTTCGTCATCACGAGGTGGTACTCCACGTTCGGAACCGTCGAGATCAGGTCGAGGTCGAACTCGCGCTCCAGCCGCTCCTGGATGATCTCCATGTGGAGGAGCCCAAGGAACCCGCATCGGAAACCGAACCCCAGCGCCGTTGACGTCTCCGGCTCGTAGAACAGCGACGCGTCGTTGAGCTTGAGCTTCTCCAGGGCGTCGCGCAGCTCCTCGTATTGGTCGGTATCGGTCGGGTACAGCCCCGAAAAGACCATCGGCTTGACGTCGCGATAACCCGGGAGCAGCTCCGTCGCCCGGTTGGAGGCGTCGAAGATCGTGTCGCCGACTTTCGTGTCCGCGACCCGCTTGATCGCCGCCGTCAGATAGCCGACCTCGCCCGGGCCGAGCGACGCGACCTCGTAATGTCCCAGCTGCAGGTATCCGACCTCGTCGATCTCGTAGCGCGCGTCGTTCGACCCGAAGGTGATCGGCATTCCCTTCCGGAACCAGCCATCGACGACGCGAATGCTGGGGATCGCCCCGCGGTAACGGTCGTAGAAGGAGTCGAAGATGAGCGCGCGCGGCGGTGCGTCCGGGTCTCCCTGGGGCGGCGGGACCTTCGCCACGACCGCCTCCAGGAGCGCGGGCACACCGGTCCCGTCCTTCGCCGAGACGAGCAGTACGTCTTCGGCGTCCACGCCCAGCAGGTCGACCAGTTCCTGACGCCGCCTCTCGGGCTCGGCGCCCGGAAGGTCGATCTTGTTCAGGACCGGGATGATCTCCAAACCCGCCTCCATCGCGAGAAGCAGGTTGGACAGCGTCTGCGCCTGGATCCCCTGCGACGCGTCGACCACCAGGATCGCTCCCTCGCACGCCGCGAGCGATCGCGACACTTCGTAGGTGAAGTCGACGTGACCCGGCGTGTCGATCAGGTTCAGCTGATACTTCACCCCATCGGCGGACGTGTACGCCATGCGGATGGCGTTCAGCTTGATGGTGATCCCGCGCTCACGCTCCAGGTCCATCGAATCGAGGACCTGCTGCTTCATCTCGCGCGCCTGCAACGTCCCCGTCGTCTGCAGGATCCGGTCGGCGAGCGTCGATTTACCGTGGTCGATGTGCGCCACGATACAGAAATTCCGAATGTGTTCGATACGCAAACTTCGCTCGCCGGTCAGGACTTCGAGAGAACGATGATAAAGTTCTGAAAGATAGCGACGCGCGGAAGGAGGGTGAAGATCGGACCTTCGTGCCTTAGCGGCCGCGCGTCAGATTCCGCACTTCCGCCAGGCCGGCGGGATCCCAGGTGGGGCGATCGGGAGCGTTCGCGATCTCCTGCACGGAGTAGAAAATCAGCTGCGCGACACGAGCCGCCTTGTCCGCGTCGATCAACTCGACCTCGTCGGACGGGCGGTGATAGTCGTCGTGCACGCCGGCGAAGAAGAAGAGCGAGGGAATCTCCAGCCGCGCGAAGTTGAAATGGTCCGACCGGTAGAAGAAGCGTTCCTGCGGCCAGAGGTCGTCGGAAACCGTCAGTCCGATCTCGGGCCGGTTCGCGCCCACCGCCTCGACGAGCGGCCCGAGCGAGGAGTAGTTCTTCCCGATCACCACGATGCTGTCCGGAGAGTTCCGGCCGATCATGTCCACGTTGATGTTCGCGACGATGCTCTCGACGGGTACGGTCGGGTCCTCGCTGTAGGCGCGCGAGCCGAGCAGGCCGTGCTCCTCGCCGCTCACGTGCAGGAAGATGATCGACCGGCGCGGCGCGGTCGGCAGCGAGGCCAGCGCCTGGGCCACCTCGAGAAGCGCGGCCGTACCGGAGCCGTTGTCGTCAGCGCCGTTGTAGATCGAATCGCCGTCGACCGGCCGGCCCACCCCGACGTGGTCCATGTGAGCGCTCAGCACGACGTACTCGTCACGCAGATCCGGATCCGAGCCAGGCAGGACGGCCACCACGTTCGGCGCCCACGTCTCCGGCGGCGGCCCGACATCCAGGCGGCGGGGCACGAACGCGTAGCGCTGGATATACGAGGCCGAATCCGCCCCCGGCTCCAGGCCGAAACGCTCGTGCTCACTGACCAGATAGGCGGCGGCCGTTTCCAGCTCCGGGCTCGGCGTCTGCCGACCTCGCATCTCGTCGGAGGCCAGGAACGCGATTCGTGATTGCATCTCCCGCGGGGTGATCGTCGCGGCGGCCGCCGCGATCGCCGCCGCTCCGGACGGACTCGATCCCAATTCGGTGGACTGCTGCGCGGGCGCTCCGCACCCCGCGGCGAGGAGTGCCAGCGCAAGAGCGGTCAACCGCGCCATCGGTCGGAAGAAGGCCATGGTCATCGAGTTCCGGATCCGTTCAGATGCGAAGTATCACGCGATCGTCCAAACGATCCCGTACACCTCAACCACGGCGGAGATCTCCGCCCGTCACTCCGTCCCCGGACGCGGTCGAGCCGTTCGTGCGCTGCTCGCTGGGGCCGACGCTGCGGGATTGCCCGATGGAGCGCCCCGTGCCTCCGGGCGCGAGGCCGGTTGCGCGGAGGGCCGCGCCGATGGTTGCGCGGACGACCGTCCGCTGTTCGACGAGGACGAGGTCCCCGTGCGCGAGGCCGGCTGAGGCGCCGGTCGCGCGGCCGGCCGACCACCCGACGACGCGCGGTCCACCGCGGGGTCCGACCGGGTGTCGGCCGGGCGGGTGGGCGCTGAGGAGCGCGATGGCTCCGTGGTCCCGCGGGTGGCGGGAGTCGGAGCGGGACGCCCGGTTTCACGGGGCGCGGGCGTCGAAGTCCGGTCCGCCGGTTCGAGCGCGCGGTTACCGGAGGTGGGCGATCGCGTCTCCGGAGCGGGTGTCCGGGTCGCCGGGTTCCCGCGCGATTCCCCGACCGATGGCGCGGTTCGGGCCGGGATGGGCTCCCGCCCCTGGATCGTCCCCTGGCCGGCGGACGAAGGCGCTTCGCGTACCCCCGACGGCACGGGAGCCCGGGGGATCGCGTCGCGCCGGTCCACGGTCGCCGGGTCTTCCTTGTAGGAATGTCTCGGATCGTACCGTTCGTACCGCGACAGATAGACCCGCCTGTCCCCCTGGTAGCGCCGGGTGTCGTAGTAGAACGGATAATCCCGCAGGAAGACGTTCATCCGCCCGCACGGACCGTAGGCGTCCGTGGCCCCCCAGCCCCAGCCCGGATACCGGTCCCCGCATGCGTAGGCGGGATAGCGATACAGCCCGCCGACGTAGTATCCGTGATAGTCGTACGCGTACCGCGCGTACGGCCAGGGCGGGAGGAGCAGGCGCGTCACCTGCTCGAACGCCAGGAAGGGATCGCCGTACACGTTGCGCCCCGCGTAATCCCATCCCCAGCCGTTCCGGCCGCCGTAGAAGTCCTGGAAATCGAGCGGCTCGGGAGATGCGATAATGTAGAGATAGCCGATTCCCGGTCCGCCCCGAACGAGCGAGGCGGCGGAATTGCCGCGAAGGGTCAATCGATGTGTGCGGCCGCCCCGAACCCAATGGTCATCCCAGGGACTGTACGGATAGAGAAAGTCGAGCAATCCGTCGCTGTCGATATGGATGATCGCGACGTAGGCGTCCCATGGGACCGAGTAACGGACGTTGAGCGGTTCTCCTGACCGATAGTAGCTCGGTTCACCCTCCAGCCAGACGCGGGCCGCGCCCCGCGCGCCGGCCGCGGGGGACTGCATGGGAAAAGCCGGCTGGGCGAAGGCGGTACCGACGATGGTCAGCGAAGCCGCGATCGTCAGCGGGAAGATGATTCCGCGTCGTGTTGCATGCATGGCCCGACTCCCTGAAATCGGCCGAGATCCCGAAACCGGGGTCTTCCCGCGTGCGCCGCGGTCCGACCCGGCGTCTCATATTCAACCCGGGTGTGACCCGTGAGGTTCCGGACGAAGACGTCCGCCCGGCCATTTGACTCACGCGCGCCGCCTCCGTTAAAATTGAGGTTTCTCTCGGCATGGCGCAAAACGGGTATCCGAATCCTTGATGATCGATCCGTACTCCACGAATCAGGCCATGGCGACGCCCGTCCGGCCCACGCGACGTCCGTCACCGGGCGCGACGCGCTGAGGTAACTTCGTCGTGCCGCATCCCACTCTTCTCGACGCGTTCCAGCGGACCGTCGGATTCCGCGCCCTCTCCCGCTCTCTTTCAGACACGACGTCCAGCCTGGCCGTCGACGGCCTGATCGGCTCGACCCCCGCGCTGCTCACGGCGACGCTCAGCCGGGAGCACCCCGGTCGGCTCTGGGTGGTGGTCACCGACACGCCGGACGCCGCCGCGCATATGATCGCGGACGTCGAATCACTGCTCGGCGACGATTCGGCGCTCCTCTACCCGCAGCGGGAGTCACTCCCCTACGAGAGCGACGAGGCGCATGTCGAGATCGGGGGGCTGCGCGTCGAGGCGCTGGAAGCGCTGTTGACCGGGCGGGCATCGATCCTGGTGACGACGCGCCGGGCGATCCAGGAACGTTCGCCCGCCGTGGATCGGCTCGATTCGCTCCAGATCGAAGTGCGCGCCGGCACGGAAACGCGACCGGCCGCGCTCATCTCGCAGCTCGAGGCGATGGGGTTCGAGAGGGTGGCCACCGTCGAGCAGGTCGGGCAGTTCGCGGCGCGTGGCGGCATCCTGGACGTCTTCGGGTTCGGTACCCCCGAACCCGCGCGGATCGAGTTCTGGGGGGACCAGGTCGAATCGATCCGGCGGTTCGACGTGCTGACCCAGCTCTCGACCGGCACACTGAAGTCCGTGCGAATCCTGCCGGTCGACGTGCGCTACGCTCCCCGGCCCGCCGGCCGCGCGGCCGTGTCCGACGAACGTCGATCCCTCCTCTCCTATCTGCCGCCGGACACCGTCCTCATCCGGGTGGCCGGAGAGACGGATGAAGGCGACTGGGGCCGCACCTGGACCGAGGTCCTGCGCCTCTTCGAAGCCGAGCGCAGGGCCGGCGCGAACCCCGAACCACCCAGCCAGGTCTTCTCGCCGCCGGCGGAAGTGGTCGCTGAAATCGAGAAGTTCCCGACGATCCTCGTCGGGGCCGGGTCGGACGCGAAGACCGGAGTCGAGCGGATCGAGTTGTCGATCGCCCCGCCCGAGGTCATCGACCGGGATATGCGGGCACTCGGCGAGATCCTCGGGGAATCCGGCCGGCGCGGAGAGCGCACCCTGATCCTCTGCGACAACGAGGGCCAGGTCGAGCGGCTCCAGGAACTGCTCGCGGATCTGAAGGTCGACGCCGGCGTCACGTTGACGACGGGTTCGCTCTCGGGCGGCTTCATCCTCCGCGAGACGACGCCGCTTCTCCGCGTGTTGACGGATCACGAAATCTTCCGCCGGACCCGTCGGCTCCGCCGGCGCCGGCAGTTCCGCGGCGGCGCGGCCATCGAGAGCTTCGCCGCGCTCAGGCCGGGCGATTACGTGGTGCACATGGACCACGGGGTCGGACGTTTCCAGGGGATGGAGCAGGTCCGGCTCGGGGAGGAGATCTTCGAGACGCTGGTGATCGAGTACGCGGGCGGCGAACTCCTGCGGGTTCCCGTCCACCGGGTCGACCTGGTCGAGCGGTGGGTGACGGACACCGACGACGCGTCACCTCCCAAAGTCCACAAGATCGGCGGCCGCGAGTGGACGCGTACGCGGGACAAGGCCCGTAAGGCCGTGGAAGAGGTCGCGCACGAGCTGCTCGAACTCTACGCCGCCCGCGAAGCCTCGCGCGGCTTCGCGTTCTCGGCGGATACACGCTGGCAGCGCGAGATGGAATCCGCCTTCCTCTTCGAGGATACGCCGGACCAGCGCCAGGCGACGGAAGCGGTGAAGACGGACATGGAGTCGGTCCGCCCGATGGACCGGCTCGTCTGCGGCGACGTGGGCTACGGGAAGACCGAGGTCGCGATCCGGGCCGCGTTCAAGGCGGTCCAGGACGCCCGGCAGGTCGCCGTTCTGGTTCCGACGACGATCCTCGCCGAGCAGCACATGAACAGCTTCTCGGAACGGCTCGCGGGGTTCCCCATCCGGGTCGAGGCGCTCTCGCGTTTTCGCACCGCGAAGGAGCAGACGGAAGTACTGAAGGGATTGAAGGACGGGACGATCGATATCGTCATCGGCACCCATCGGCTGCTCTCACCCGACGTGGAATTCCACAACCTGGGGTTGATGGTGGTCGACGAGGAGCAACGTTTCGGCGTCCGGCACAAGGAGCGGCTGAAGCAGCTGAAGACCACCGTCGACGTGCTCACCCTGACCGCCACGCCGATCCCGCGGACACTCCAGTTCTCGCTCCTGGGGATCCGCGACATGACGCTCATCCAGACACCCCCGCGCGACCGGCAGCCGATCATCACGCACGTGCTTCCCTGGTCGGACGCGGTGATCGAGGACGCGGTCCGCCGGGAGATGGACCGGGGCGGCCAGATCTTCCTCGTCCACAACCGGATCGAGACGATTCACACCCTGGCGGCGCGGATACGCACGCTGGTGCCGAACGCGCGGATCGAGGTGGCGCACGGGCAGATGCGCGAGAAGGAGCTGGAAGAGATCATGCGCCGGTTCGTGATCGGGGAGGTCGACATCCTGGCCGCCACCTCGATTATCGAAAGCGGACTGGACGTGCCGAACGCGAACACCCTGATCGTCGATCGCGCGGACCAGTTCGGGCTCGCGCAGCTCTACCAGATTCGCGGCCGGGTCGGCCGGTCGCACCATCGCGCCTACTGCTACCTGATCATTCCCGAGGATGTCTCGGAAGACGCGGAAAAGCGGCTGCGCGTACTCGAGCATTACACCGAACTGGGAAGCGGCTTCGGGATCGCGCTCAAGGACCTGGAGCTGCGCGGCGCCGGCAACATCCTTGGCGCCGCGCAATCCGGGTTCGTGCAGGCCGTCGGCTTCGATACCTACATGCGGTTGCTCGACCAGGCGCTGAAGCAGTTGAAGGGCGAGAACGGAGCGCCGGCCCACGCCCGTACCGAGGTCTCCGTGGACGGGGCGGCGTACATCCCCGACGACTACATTCCCGACGAAGCCCAGAAACTGCATCTCTACCGCAGGCTGAGCACCATCGAGTCGATAGGGCGGCTGGACGCGTTGCGGCTCGAGTTCCGCGATCGCTACGGCCCCTTGCCGATCGAAGCGGAGAATCTGCTCCAGACTTCGGCGCTTCGTCTGCTCGGCACAGAACTGGGGCTTGAGCGTATCCTAGTACGCTTCTGGGACGCCAGGCTCAATTTCCAGTCTGGCGTGGCGCCCAGAATGGCCGCGCTGCAGCGGGTTTTCGGCGAGTATCAGCTCGAGGTCGAGCTGCAGCGTACCTTCCCGCTGTCGCTCACCCTGCATCGACGCGGGCCGGAATCGGTCGCGACGATGTTGATCGCGGCGCTCCGCGCCCTGACCCAGGACCACTCGGCGGCGGCCTGAGGGCCGCCGATGAAGAGAATCGCGTGTGGCCGCCCATGAACCCATTCCGGAGAGTGCAATGACGTCCATCAGCGGCACCGTTGAACGGTGGTCCGGCCTGCTTCCCAGCCGCCGGCTCGCGACGGCCGCCTTCCTGCTGTTCGCGGGTTGTGATCAGTTCGGCCAGGCCATGACCGCCCACACGGACGTCGTGGCGCGCGCGAGCGGCAGTGACCTGCGCGTGCGCGAGGCAGCCGAGATGCTCGCCGCGAACCAGCAGATCCCGGCCGACCCCGAGGTCGCGCGGGCGCTCGCCGAGCTCTGGGTCGACTATGAGCTGCTCTCCAATGCCGTTTCCGAAGATTCCACGCTCTCGGCCGTGGACATCGACTTCTTCATCGAGCCCGCCCGGGATCAGACGATCATCGGCATGCTGCGGGACCGGGTCATCACGGCGGACACGATCTTCAGCGACGAGGAGATCGCCCGCCGATGGGCGGCGGAAGGACCGGGGGCTGAGATCCGCGCCAGCCACATCCTTCTGCAGACCCCCGCCAGCGCCACGCAACCTCAGCGCGACAGCGTGCGCGCGCTGGCCGAGTCGATCCGGGCCCGCGCCGCCGGCGGGGAATCATTCGCGGAACTGGCGACCAACTACTCGCAGGATCCGGGAACCGCCCAGGTGGGCGGTGATCTGGGATTCTTCGGGCGCGGTCGCATGGTCCAGCCGTTCGAAGAAGCGGCCTTCGCGCTGGAGCTGGGCGAGATCAGCCCGGTCGTGGAATCACCTTTCGGCTTCCACGTGATCCGACTCGAGGAGCGACGGCAGGCGGAGCTGGGTGAGGAGAAGGAACAGTTCCGGCAGTTCCTGGCGCAACAGGCGATTCAGCAGTCGGAGATGGCGTACCTCGATTCGATCTCGACGGCCGCGAACCTCACCGTCGCCGACGGCGGCGCCGACATCGTTCGCGAGATCGCGGGACGGCCGGGACGGAACCTCTCCGGAAGGCAAGGCGAACGGCGGATCGCGGGGTTCGCCGGCGGCGACTACACGGCCGCCGACTTCCAGCGCTTCATTCGCGGCCAGCCGCCGGAAGTGCAGACGGCCTATGCGTCGGCGACGGACGAACAGCTCGGCGCGGGGATCGAGCAGCTGGTCCAGATGCGGCTCCTGTTGAACGAGGCCCAGCGGCAGGGGGTCACGCTGACCGCCGAGGACGACCAACGGCTCCGGTCCGAGGCACGCGCGATGATCACGGAACTGGTCACCGCGACCGGCTTCACCGAGGCGGTCCGGGCGAGCGCGACGCCGGCCCAGCTCGACGAGCACGTCAAGCTGCTCGTGCAGGGCGTGGTGACGGGAGAACAGCCCTACGTCCCGCTGGGTCGTCTGGGGATCGCGTTGCGAGACATCTACGAGTACGAGATCGTCGA
>CAZWJE010000033.1:24932-32827 GCA_964634395.1 uncultured Gemmatimonas sp.
CGGATGTCG
Source organism: uncultured Gemmatimonas sp. (assembly GCA_964634395.1). Lineage (GTDB taxonomy): Bacteria > Gemmatimonadota > Gemmatimonadetes > Longimicrobiales > Longimicrobiaceae > WHSP01. The sequence goes on from CAZWJE010000033.1 coordinate 24,942, forward strand.
TTCGTGGCTCGGCGACCTTCATGGCTTCCACGAATGGGACCACACATCCCGTCGGGGTCGCGGACCGTGGGAAAACTCAATCGGATGGGTAGGGAAACCATGCGGAAGTACATTGTTCTCCTCACGCTGCTGGCGGCCGCGACGCCGCTGGACGCTCAGCTCCCGGGCATGCCGTCCGTGGGCGAGCGCCCGGTGGACCGCGTCCTCGTCGTCGTTGGCGACACGGCCATCCTGAACTCCGACCTCGAATACGAGATCAGCCAGTACCGGGCGGCCGGCCAGATGCCGACGGACTCGGCGGCGTTCGAAGCGGCGGTCGCCGATCTGCTGGAGAACAAGATCAGCGACCTGATCCTCGTCAGCGCGGCCCGCGACGCCTCGATCGTCATACCCGAGGACCGGGTGAACGAGGTCGCCGATCAGGAGTTGGCGCGGATCCAGCAGCAGTTCGGGTCCGAGGTCGCGTTCACGCAGGCGCTGGCCCGGGAAGGGCTGACCCGCGACCAGATCCGTCGTGATCTCGCCGCGCGGGTTCGCGACCGACAGTTGGTGCAGGACTACATCGCGACGCGGATGCGCAACCGCGCGCGACCCGTGATCAGCGAGAGCGAGATCCAGGCGTACTTCGATGAACAGGCCGCGATGGATCTGGGCCAACGCCCCGCGACGATCTCCTTCCGGCAGGTTCTCGTCACGCCGGAGCCGTCCGAGGCGGCGCGGGAACGCGCGATCGCCCGTGGCGACTCGGTCCTCGCGGAACTGCGCACCGGCGGCGATTTCGAGGTCCTCGCCCGGCGGTTCTCGGACGACCCCGGCACCCGCGAGCACGGCGGCGACCTCGGATGGTTCGGCACGGACCGCATGGTGGCGGAATTCTCGCGCGCGGCGTTCGAAATGCGGCCGGGAGACACGAGCGGGCTGGTCGAATCGCCGTTCGGTTTCCACATCATTCGGGTCGACCGGGCACGCGGCGCCGAGCGTCAGGCCCGCCATATCCTCATCCAGCCGGAGATCACGGACGCGGACGTGCAGACCGCCCGGGTCCGGGCGGATTCGGTGGCGACCGCCATCCGCGGCGGCGGCTCGATCGCCGAACTCGCCTCCCGCTACAACGATTCGAGCGACCAGGCCACGGTCAACCGAGTGATCCTGGACGGGCTGCCGACGGAGTACAGGGAGGCGCTCGCGAACGCGCAGCCCAATTCCGTCATCGGTCCGATCGCGGTCCCGAGCCCACGGGGGAGTCGCTGGGCGGTGATCCGGGTGACCGAACAGACGCCGGCGGGAGAGTACACGCTCGAAGACGTGCGCGACCAGATCCGGGACAGGCTTCAGGAGCAGGCGATGATCGAACAGCTGTTGACCGACCTGAGGTCGCGCTACTACGTGAACGTACTGCAGTGACCGACGCGGACGGACGGCTGGACGTCGTCCTCAACCGCCTCTGTCTCACGCGCAGCCGCAGCGAGGCGAAGGCCGCGTGCGAGGCCGGGGCGGTTCTCGTGGACGGCCACTCCGCCCGGGCCAGCCAGGCGGTGAATCCCGGCCAGACGGTAACCCTCCGTTTCGCCACGCGCACTCTCGAAGTGCGCATCGACGTGCTCCCGCCGAAATCCATCTCGAAGAAGGCCGCTCGCGAGCTGTATCAGGTACTCCGCGACGAGCCGGTGGGAGCCCGCGAGTGAGCGGAGAGGGAAGGCTCCGCATCGGCGTCACGCTCGGCGATCCCCGGGGGATCGGTCCGGAGGTTGTTTTCCGTGCCCTGACGGATCCCGAGTTCGCCAGCTCCGCCGAGTTCCTCCTGATCGGCCCGCTCGGTGCCATACCCGACCCCGAGGACTGGTCCGTGGAGGCGATCGGGACGGAAACCGATATGGGCGATCTCGGAGATCCCGCGATCGCGGGCCGGGTCGCGGGGCTGGCGATCGAGCGAGGCGTCCGGCTCGCCCTCGAAGGACGCCTCGACGCGCTGGTTACCGCTCCGATCGACAAGGCCGCGTTCCAGGCGGGCGGCTGGCACTTTCCGGGACACACGGAGATGCTCCAGGCCCTCACCCGTGCCGAAGACGTGGGGATGCTCATGGCCGCCGAACGAACCGCGCTCGACGCGCCGCTGCGGGTGCTGCTCGCCACCACGCATCTCGCGCTGCGAGACGTCCCCGCCGCGTTGACCACCACGCTCATCGTTCGCCAGGTCTCGCTTCTCCATCGCGCGCTCAGAGAATGGTGGGGTCTCGACGAACCGCGGATCGCGCTCTGCGCCTTCAACCCTCATGCTTCGGACGGCGGGCTCTTCGGCGACGAGGAGGCACGCGTCATGGCCCCGGCGATCGAGGCGCTCGGCGACATCGGGATCCCCGTGGCGGGACCGATTCCCGCCGATACGGTGTTCCGCCGCTCACTCACCGGGGAGTTCGACGCCGTGGTCGCGCCCTATCACGACGTCGGCATGGCCCCGTTCAAGACCGTCGCCTTCGGCGGAGGCGTGAACGTGACGCTTGGGCTCCCCTTCCCCCGCACCAGCCCCGACCACGGCACCGCCCTCGCGATCGCGGGACGCGGAATCGCCGACGCGACGTCGATGAAGGAAGCGCTTCGCCTGGCGATCCGGCTCGCCGGTTCCGGCCCACCGCGCTCGCCACACGCGTAGGCCGCCGATGCCGCTTCCCCCTCTGGCTGGCCAGGAGGACGCTCGCGCCCTCTTCAGCCGCGCTCTCGCGAACGACTCGCTCCCGCAGTCGATCCTCATCCACGGGCCGCCAGGCGTGGGCAAGGAGCGGCTCGGCCTCTGGCTCGCCCAGGCGATCGTGTGTCAGGCGACCACCGGTAAGCCGTGCGGCGAATGCGGCCCGTGTCGCCTCGTCGCTCGCCTCGAGCATCCCGACGTTCACTGGCACTTCCCGCTTCCGCGTCCCGACGGCGCGTCGACGCCGGAAAAGCTCGGTGACCGGCTGGAGGAGCTGCGGGCGGCCGAACTGGAGAAGTTCCGCGCGACGCCGCTGCGTCTGGTCGAGCACGAGAAGGCCCCGGCCCATTTCCTGGCGGCGATCCGCACGATCCAGCGTGCCGCGAACAAGCGACCGGTGACCGGGAACCACGCCGTGTTCGTGGTCGGCGACGCGGAGCTGATGGTCCCACAGGAATCGAGTCAGGAGGCCGCGAACGCGTTTCTCAAACTCCTCGAGGAACCGCCTCCCGCCGCCACACTCGTTCTGACGTCATCACGGCCCGGAGCTCTCCTGCCGACGATTCGCTCACGAGTCTTCGCCGTGCGGGCGGCCCTCGTCCCTCGCTCCGGGATCGAGCGGCTTCTGGTCGAAGGGGGGCTCGCGTCGCCGGAGCGGGCGGCGGAGATCGCGGAACGGGCGAGAGGTTCCGTCAGGCGAGCGATCCGGCTGGCGTCCGAGAAGGAGGATGGACCGGATCCGGAGCGGATGGCCGGCCGGGAGCTGCTCATCGCCGCGCTTACCTCCGGCGCGGTTTCCCGGCTCGCGGCCGCCAACGCGCGGGCGCCGTCGGGAGCGCGCGCCAACCTCGTCGGCGAACTCGATTCCCTGGGACTCTGGCTCCGCGACCTCGCCGCCGTAAGCGTCGGCGGCCGGGACCAGGTCATCGACTCCGAGGCGCTCCGGTTGCTCGACCGCGCCGTGAGCCGCAGGGGGGTCACCGCAGAAGCGGTCGTCCGCGCGATGGGCCATCTGACGGAGGCCCGCCGCCTGGCGCAGGGAAACGTCAACCCTCAACTCATCGTCGCGGATCTGCTCGCGAAAATGCAGCGGGAGCTGATCGGTGAGGCGGCGGCATCGGGAGGTGCTGGATGAGCGGCAACGGATTCACCCACCTGGACGCGGAAGGACGGCCGCGCATGGTGGACGTGGGCGAGAAGGGCATCACCCGCAGGCAGGCGGTCGCCGAAGGCGTGATCCGGATGAACGCGGACACCGCCGACGCCATTCTCGAGGGGCGCACGAAGAAGGGTGGAGTGCTGACGATCGCGGAGCTCGCGGGGATCATGGCCGCCAAACGCACATCGGAGCTCATCCCCCTCTGTCACCCGCTCTCTCTCTCGTCCGTGCGACTGCGACTCGAAGTGGACCGGGAACTGCCCGGCGTTCGCGCGACCGCGACGGTCACGGTGGAGGACCGCACCGGCGTGGAGATGGAGGCGCTGACCGCCGTTTCGCTCGCGCTGCTCACCGTCTACGACATGTGCAAGTCGATGGATCGGGGGATGACGATCGATTCGGTGCGGCTGCTGCGGAAAGAGGGTGGGCGTAGCGGCACCTGGGTCGCCCCGACGGAGGAAGGCTGAGGGCGGGGCGAGCGATACGCGGACGTACGGCGTCAGTCGTCGACGAAACGCCCAACGACCCGGTTCGTCGCGTTGAGGGCGGCCATCGCGGCGGCGCGAGAGCGGTCGCCGTCCACGACGACGATCCCGATCAACCGGTCGTCGATTTCGGGCGAACGGACGAGCACGACCACCAGGTGGTGATCGAACACGGTGAGCTCCTTGACGCCCATGACGTTGAATGACGCGCGATCATCGATCATGCGTTCCACCGCCCGGAGCGTCGCCGCGGCCGCCACCCGGAGCTCGTTGACCGCGTTCCGCTCGCCGTCCGCCCGGCCTTCCACGATCTCGCCTTCCCATTCCAACGCCACGCGCGCGGCGATCCGGTCACGGCCGGGGTACGCGAGGGTGAGCGAGTCGAACCGCGACCGCCTCATCTTGCGCGGAAGCGCGGGAGCGGTCGCCGATATCTCGACGTTCGGCCCCGGGCCGAGCCCACCGACCTCCGAGAGGAGGGATAGAACGCCGAGACGCGCGAACTCCAGCTGCGCTCGCGGTTCCAGACTGAGCGAGATCGATACCGGCAGCGCCGAAAAATCGACCTCGCGAACGCCGGGAAAATCAGCGACGAGCGCGCTGAACGCGTCGAGGTCGGTGGAAGTGTTGGAAGCCATCCGCGTGTGCCGTTGGTGCGGCCCTCGGAGAGCCGCGGGTTCGTGGGCGCCTCAGAATCGGAGCAGGGCGCCGATACCCGCCAGATCGTCGATCCTGCCGGCGGCGACGAACTCGACCTCGGCGCCCTGCGCCTCGGCCAGCCGTACCGCCTCTTCCGCCACATCGACGCCGGCGATAGTCGCCGTCCCGTCGTAGGGACACTGTTCGACTTCGGGTCCGAAAACGAAACCGCACCGGTCGCACCGGACTCCCGGATGCTCCCGATTTCGCTCGATCACCAGAGTATCGACTTTTCCTTCCTGAATCGCCACAAGTGTCCGCTGGAAGCCGGCCGTGGCCAGGTAGTCCCGGGCGATACGTCCCCGTAGCGCTTCGATCACCTCGTCGGTCTCCCGCCCGCGTTCGGTCTCGACGAACGGCTCGATCCACTCAAGGATCTCGCTCACCGTTCCATCCACCGGCACCGCCCCAGTCACGAGAATCATCTTCTCCACAGCCTCCGGGAGAAACTCCCGGAAACGGCTCACGTTCTCCTCCGTGCCCAGGAGGATCAGGTCATCCGGCCGGTGTCTGTCCACGAACGCCTCGACTTCTCCGGCGAACTCGCGGAAGAAGCGATTGACTTCTTCTTCCTTCCTCCGCTGATAGCGAGGTTGCGAGTAGCCGCCCGCACGCACGCCGTGACGCGTGTCGATCGGGTTGCCTTCGTGAACGATCTCGTCGAGGAGGCCGCCGAGATAGACGCTCAGAATCCGCACGCGCTCCCGGTCGATCAGCACGACTCCATGGTGATCATAGCTTTCCAGCACCTGCGCGAGCGGAGCCACCGCCGGATCCCTGGCGATCACCATACGATTCTCGATCGGAACCGGGAACTGAAACGCCTCGAACCATCCACCTCCGAGGCCGGCGTAGATCACCACGCCCCGGTTCTCCTCACGATATTCGTCCGCGAGCCATTGCTCGACCCGCGCGAACAACCGGCCGATCGCCTCGCGGGGTCTGCCCGCGCGATCGCTGTCGAGTTCGTCGAACCGCGCCCGCCGCTGGGCCAGGAACAGCCGATGATTGCGCTTGTTGTCCCCGTCGACCGACATGTCGAGGAAGAGTGAAACCACCGGGTCTTCATCGCTCTCGCGGTCGAGGATTCGTTCGAGATCCTGTCTGGTTATCATGAAATCGAGGTTGGATTGACGCCGGGTTCCTGAAGCATTCCACCGCCGAAAAGAGCAAGTTACTTGCCCCCGCGGACCCGGAAGGGCGACCGGAAGATCCTATTCCAGGAGATCGGCGACCTCGATATCGAATGGAGGGGTGAGCAGTTCGGTGGTCGGGCCGGTGCGCAGGACGCGTCCTTCGTTCAGCAGCACGAGGGAATCGGCGAGTTGACGCACCTCCTCGATGTCGTGGGTGACGAGCAGCATCGGCGTCCCGACGCGAGCGTGGACGTCGAGGAATTCCGCGCGGAGCCGGCGGCGCGCCCGCTGGTCGACGGCGGCGAACGGCTCGTCGAGCAGGAGTAACTTCGGCTCCGGCGCGAGGGCGCGAGCGATGGCGACTCGCTGTTGCTGCCCTCCGGAGAGTTCGGAAGGCTTCCGGTCGCCGATGCCGGGCAGGCCGACGATCCCCAGCAGATCCTCGACCCGGGCGGCGCGCTCCGCGGACGGTCTCCCGGTGAGCCCGTACGCGATGTTCCGCTCGACCGACAGGTGCGGGAAGAGTGCGTACTGCTGAAAGACATACCCGACGGATCGGTCTCGAGTGGACACGTCGGTTCGGTTCGCCGCGTCGAAGAGCACGCGCCCGTCGAGAACGATCGTACCGCCGTCCGGTCGCGCGAGACCCGCGATGCAGCGAAGCGTCAGCGTCTTGCCGGAGCCGGAGGGCCCGAAGAGCGCGGTAATCCCGCCACCGGTCCGGAACGCCGAACGGAGGTCGAAGGACCCGAGCCGAAGTCGGATGTCGATCTCGAGGCTCACCGACGGTTCACCAGCCGCTCCCACGACCGAGACGCGTGATCGCGAGCAGGATGACCCCGGCGAGGACGGAGAGAATGAGCGCGAGGATATGGGCGTCGGCGAGCCGGAAAGTCTGCACGGCTTCATAGATGGCGATGCTCGCCGTCTGTGTCCGTCCCGGGATATTGCCGGCGACCATGAGAGTGGCGCCGAACTCACCCACCGCCCGGGCGAACGCGAGGGCGATCCCCGCGACGATCCCGCGCCAGGCGAGCGGAATCGCCACCGTGAAGAAGATCTGCCGCTCACCACGGCCCAGGGTGCGCGCCGCCTCCTCGTAGGCGCGATCGATACTCTCGAAACCCGCTTGCGCGGCACGAACCAGGAAGGGGAACGACGCGAAGAAAGCGGCGATCACCGCCGCCGTGGGCGTGAAGACGAGTCGCCCGATCCCGACCGCCTCGGCCAGACGACCCACCGGCCCGCCCCGCCCGATCAGCAGGAGCAGGTAATAGCCGAGGACGGTCGGCGGTAGCACCATCGGGACGAGAATGACGACGCTGAGCAGATCGCGGCCCGGAAAGGCGCGGCGGGCGAGCAGCCAGGCGAGCGGGATTCCGAAGAGGCAGGCGAAGAACGTGGCGGTCAGGGCGATCCGAAGCGACAGGGCAAGCGGCCCGAGGTCCTCGATCATCAGAAGGACCTCGCCACTATTCCCCCATGACGCTCGCGTCGTATCCGCCGAGCGCTTCCACCTGCGCGCGTACGCCGGGTCCCCGCAGAAGGTCGAGCAGCGCGCCGATAACCGGCAGGTCCAGGAAGTGGTTCGGGATCACCAGGTCATAGCGCTCGGTATCGAGCCGCAGGTGATCAAGTCCATACGCATGCGCGGCGGCGCGGATTCCCACGCCCACATCAGCCAGCCCGGCGGCGATCGCCTGCGCCACCGCCATGTGACC
>CAZWJE010000034.1:0-5565 GCA_964634395.1 uncultured Gemmatimonas sp.
CGATGCGAACGAACAGGGTGCGCTACCAGGACGCGGAAGGCGATTTCGAGGTGACGCTACCGGCGTCCTGGCGGTCCAGGAAGGATGGCGAGGCTGGCCTTCTCCTCTTCGACGACGAGGGAGAAGGGCTGCTGCACCTGATCCCCTTCTCGCGCGATCCGGATGATGAACTCGACGCCGCCGAAGAGTTGTACGCCTTTCTCGCGGAACACGAGATCGAACTGGAAGAGGACGAAGTCGAGGACGTCGAGCTGGCGGGCGAAGGGTTGCTCGCGCTCTGCGCGTATCTGGCCGAAGAGGACGGCGAGGAGGAGTACTGTCTGGTGGGCGTCGCGGTCGCCCCGGGGCAGATTCTCCTGGCCAGCTACTCCTGTCCCGCCGGGGACGACGAACCGGAAGCGGAACTCGTCCGCGGAATCCTGGCCTCGATCGCGTTCGGGACGAGATCCTGATTCCAGGGGCTCGTCCGGCCCGCGTCGCGACCCGAATGAAATGGCTCGAGTTCACCTCCGGCGCCCTCGGATACTTCGTATCGATCGTGCACGCGGGACGAGGTCCGCGAGATCGGGCGCCGAAGATGCGTGAGAGTCGCGCGAACGGTGGCGCCCGGCACCAAACAGGGGGAAGACGCCCGGCGCGGGAAACCGCCGTCCACATGGATCTTGCCCCCATCGCGCGGGCGATTTAGCCTTGTGCCACCCGAGGCGTAGGGCGGGTCGGTGTTCTCGACATCGCCGCCACCTCCAATCACCTCCAGAGCGTTGGACGACTGCCGGAGCGGAAGAAGGAATGGACCAGCAACTCGACGTCATCACCGCACAGCTGCACGAGTGGACGGAATCCGCGCTCGCGCTCGATGAAGGACATTTCCCACGGGAACTGCTGAACGAACTCGAAGACCTGATCTCCGAGCTCAAGACGCTGATGGAAGACAATCTTTCGGACCTCGATCGGCGGAGCATAACCGATCAGTTCGTGAATCCGGAAATGGCGGAAGTGGTGGAGCGGTTTCCGCGCGTTCGCCGGATGCTCGAACGTGCCCTGGGGAGCGAGTTCATGGAGCAGCTCCAGGAAGAGGGAGAAGGATTCGGAGTCCTTGACGACGACGATGATTGACGCCCGTCGCCCGACTCCTGGGCGCACGGGCTAACGTCTTGCAACACCTTCCGATAGAGCCATAGGTCCGCCATTCGATCGACGGCGGCGGGACGATGGCGGAGACGGTGGTTCACGTGAAGCGGGAGACGAACCGTCCCGGCGGCGGCGACCGCGCGTGGAATCCCGACGGGCGTATTCCCTGGCGGATCGTGATCCACCGAATTCGAGTACACGGCCGACGCTGTTCGCCGGCCTATCGGAAGGAGTGGTTCCGTGGAGATTCGTTGGAAGTTGAGTATCGTGGCGGCGTTGTCGATCGCCCTATGGCCGGTGTTCGGCTCGGCGCAACAATCGGCGCCGCGGGCGCTACCGGACGGCGCGGCGGAGCTGATCACGGAAATGACGTCCATCCGGACCCGCTTGGCCCCGTTGCAGCGGCACGCGCTCGAGAACCCTGAACTGCGCGCGGAGGGTGAGGCGATCGCCGCGAACATCCAGCGGGCGATGGCCGAAATCGCGCCGGAGACTTCGGGCCTGATCGCCCGCCTGGGCGAGTTGGATGCGGATGTGCGAACGGCGCGGGAGACGGGCGATTCGGCGCGCGTGCGGACTCTGGTCACTGAAGCACAAGAGATCGAGCAGCGTCTGCGGACGACTCAGACCGCCGTGATCGAGAGACCCGACATTCTGTCCGCCGTGGAGGCGTTCGAAACGAGATTTCACGCCCACATGCGCGACCAGGATCCGGAGGCCGGGCCACTGCTGGAGCGGCTCGCGGCTCTCAATGATCGGCTCGCCGGCCTGCTGGAGTTCGCGCCGTAGATCCGACTCCCGGCCTTCCCGGTCGGGCGAAGGCGGCACGCGTACGAACGACTCCGCCGCTTCGCGGGCGACCGTCGAGACACGATCCTTCGCGTCTGTTTGGAGGGAGATAAGGGGGATCCCGATCCGGGATCCCCCTTTCGTGTTCCGGCGTTTCCGGGTCCGGTGATTGCACCGGCACGCCCGACCATGACGCCACCAGGGAGTTCGATGAACCATGACGTGATCGTGATCGGTGGAGGGCCCGCCGGACTCGCCGCCTCGCTCTGGCTCGCGCGTTACCGCCTGCGGGTGTGCAATATCGATTCGAACGATCCCCGAAACGCTCATGCGCGGGCCGTCCATGGGTATCTTGGCGTACCCAGCCCCAGCCCGGCCGAACTCCGCGGCCTGGGACGGGAACAGGCGGCCGAGGTGGGCGCGGAGTCAATCGAGGGCCTGGTAATGGACGTCGACGGCGAACTCGACGATTTCTCGTTGAAACTCGCGGACGGTGGGCGGTGCCGAGCCCGGCGGATCCTCTTCGCCACCGGGCTCCGCGACATCGTGCCCGAGATCCCCGGATTGCGCGAATGTTACGGAAAGAGCATCTGGCACTGTCCCGACTGCGATGGACCCGACGCAACGGGGCTGCGTGTTGGTGTCATTGGCTGGGGCCGACGAATCGCGGCGTTCTGCATGGAGATGCTTACCTGGACGGGCAGGCTGACGATCCTGACGGATGGAAGGGACGCGGAGATGCCCGAACGCGCGAAGGCGGCGCTGTCACGATTTCATATTCCCATACGGACCAACCCGATCGCGCGCATCGCGCACATGGATGGTCAGGTGACGGGAGTCGAGTTTCAGAACGGGACGCGAGTGCCGTTCGACGCGATGTTCTTCCACATCGCCTGGGGCCCCGCGTGCGGGATCCCGGCGCGTCTCGGGTGCCGCGCGACCGAGACCGGGATCCTCGAAGTCGACGACGACTTCCAGACCTCGGTCCCCGGGATCTACGCGGCGGGCGACATCACCCGCGGTGGGAAGCTCGCGATCCGCGCGGCCGCGGACGGCACCCGCGCCGCCATCGGCATCTATCGAGGTTTGCTGCCCGAAGATCGAAGAGTCTGAAGCGATCGAGGCTGGATAGGGGACGGAAAACGGCGGGGATGAGGCGGCACGTCCGAAACAGAGACGATCGAACGGCCGGTGGGGCCCAGACGCTGGCGTCCGGCGTCCGGCGTCCGGCGTCCGGCGTCTGGCGTCTGGCGGCCGTGACACTCGTGACTACCTCGAAGTCGTGTTCCTCCGCCGTTCGATGGACACCGCCTCGGGCCAGAGTCGGTGCCGTCCCTTGAGAAGGGGGGCAAGCGCGGCAAGCATTCCGGAGACGGTCTGGAACCGGTCCGCCGGATCGGGATCGAGGGCGCGGAGGAGTATCCGTTCGAGCCGCGGGTCCAGGCGGGAGTGGTGTTCACGGGGCGGAACGGGTGGAACCGTGAGCTGGGGAAAGCGAAGTTCCAGCTCCGGCTCATCCAGCGGGTCACGGCGAAGGTCGGCGGAGAGGCTGAACACCTCCGCGTCATCGTTCCAGTCGTTCCATTCGTCCTCGTCGGTCGGCGTCTCCGTGGGCCAGTGCCCGGTAATCAACTCGTAGAGGAGGGCACCGAGCCCATAGACATCGGTCGCGGCGGTGAGCGGAGCTCGCAGCACCTGCTCCGGAGCCATGTACGGCGCCGTTCCGAGTCGATCCGCGGGACGTCGCCGATCGATTTTGCGGACCACATCGAAGTCGACGAGGATCGGGATCCCTTCGCGCAGGAGAACATTGCCGGGTTTAAGATCACGATACAGGTAGCCCCGGCGATGGAGGTAATGTACCGCCGCCCCGATATGCATGATCGCGCGAATGGCGTCGGGCACGTGGAGCCTCCGACGTGGGAGCGATTCGAGAACCTCGAAGAGGGAGGGGCCGGAGAGATATTCGAGCAGAAGGTAGGCACGCCCTTCCGTGGTACCGTTCCCGTAGAATCGTACCACGTTCGGATGCGCCAGCCGCCTGAGCACCTCGACCTCGCGGCGGAACGAGGTCGGCGTCTCGCCCGCGGGGCTCACCGCCTCCGGGGCCACGATCTTGCCGGTGAGGGCACACCAGTGCTCGTTGCTCCAGACCTGATACAGTTCGGTGACGCGCCCGCGGGCGAGGTGGCCGATGATCGTGAGTTCACCGAGTCGGTCACCGACCGCCAGAGAAAACTCCGCCCGCGGCCGGACCGGATCATGGGCCCATCGGCGGGCGGCGGCGAGCCCCTGGTAACGAGGGCGTGAGACACCGGGATCAGCCATGCACAAGCAACACTTCAGGAAGGGGAAACGGGCGGTTCGGGATGGATCAACGCAACCCGCATACCCCGGACGATCCGGTCGACACGGGGAACGGGCGGTGGGAACCCCTCCCGATCCGAGAGGGTAGCCACTACCATGGAAAATTCCCGCTCACGAGGACCGAGCATGAGTTCCAGGCTGATGATTCTGGCGATCGTGGCGCTGGTCTGCGCCGCTCCCGGCGTCGGTTCGGCGCAGGAGTGGCGGCCGGCCACGCGTCAGATGCCGGAAATGCCGGAGATGACCGAGCTGTCGGGTGACTGGTTGAGCTCCCGATCAGCGTGGTTCTCCGGTGTCGCGCAGGTATCCGGAGTGCAACCCGCTTCGCTCCGGGCGATCGGTGAGCCTCGCCGCGGCTCTCGGGTAACGCAGGTCGTGCGCTTCAACAACGGACCGATCCCGGTCGTCGTATGGCAGGATCGGAACGGCGATGGCAGGGCTGACATCATCGAGATCTACCGGAGTGGCGGCGTCGTGGTCCAGGTGATCGACGCGGATTACGACGGCCAGGCGAATGCGCTCCGAACATACGACGCCAGCGGCCGGCTCGCGGGCGAAACCCGGCTCTGACAACCGTCGGACGGGAATCCGTGGACACTTCGGTCGGTCACGCGCTCGCCGCGCGGACAATTTTTCCAGACGAATGAGAGGAAGCGCCGGGGTGACCGCCCCGGCGCGTTCCACGGGCGCGACACCACCCATGGATCCCCCATCCCGTAGGCCGTAACGTCGGGCTCTTCCCGGCACATTCCCCAGCCCACCCTCCTCCGGAACGCCATCATGTACGTACGCGACAACATGAAGCGCGAGGTGATCACGGTCACGCCGGATGATACCCTCGCGACCGCGCTGAGGCTGACCCGCGAACACCGGATCCGCCACCTGCCGGTCGTTCTGGCGGATGGCGACCTCGCGGGCATCGTCTCGGACCGCGACATCCGCACCGCGATGCCATCCCCGCTGACGACGTCGGACGCCGAGCGCTTGACTTATCTGGAGCGGACCCCGGTCGCCGTGATCATGAGTCGTGAGGTGATCACGACCGCGGAAAACGAAACCGTGGAGGACGCCGCGAAGCGGATGTTCAATCATCGCATCGGGGCGCTGCCCGTGGTCGATCCATCAAACCGGGTGACGGGGATCCTTTCGGAGACGGATATCCTGCACGCGTTCGTGAGGCTCCTGGGCGTGTCGCGGCCGTCGTCCCGCCTCGAACTGCGTTTGCCCGACCGTCCCGGCGTCCTGGGTCGGGCCGTGAGTGTCCTGGGCGAGAAGGGG
>CAZWJE010000034.1:5665-31559 GCA_964634395.1 uncultured Gemmatimonas sp.
GGGAGCACCAACTCACTCCATGACGTCCGCCCTTATCTGGGACGAATCGTTCACGGCGTACAACTTTCGGCCGGACCACCCGTTCAGCCCCCGGCGTCTCGAACTGGCGATTTCGCTGATCGAAGAGCTCGGACTCATCGACGGAGACAGACGCCGCGTCGAGCCGACGCGAGTGGCGACCGACGAGGATCTGCTGCGTGTGCACTCGCGAGAGTACATCGACGCCGTTCGCCGGTTGAGCCAGCCGGGAATTGAACCGGGCGACGCAAGGCGATGGGGACTCGCGACTGAGGACAACCCGATTTTCCCCGGGATGCATGACGCCACCGCGCGGATCGTCGGCGGTACACTTCGGGCCGCCGAGATGGTAATGAATGGCGAGGTCGACCGGGCGTTCGCGATCGCGGGCGGCTTGCATCACGCGCACCGCGACCGGGCATCCGGCTTCTGCGTCTACAGCGACCTCGGGGCGGCGATCGCCTGGATTCGCGAAGCAACCGGCGCGCGGGTCATGTACATCGATTATGACGCCCACCACGGCGACGGTGTACAGGGACTCTTCTATACGGACCCCGGCGTGCTCACGCTGTCTCTGCACGAGTCAGGGCGATTCCTCTTCCCGGGGACGGGCTTCGTCGACGAACTGGGGGAAGGGGATGGGTATGGCTACTCCCTGAACGTTCCGATGGAACCGCAGACGGAGGACGATTCGTGGATCGGAATCTACCGGGACCTGCTGGGCGAGGTCGCGGCGGCGTTCCGGCCCGAGATCATCGTGTTGCAGAGCGGCGTCGACGCGCACGTTCTGGATCCGCTCGCCCATCTGCGTTGCACGACGCGGCTTTTCGAGGAATCCGTGCGCATCACGTGCGATGTCGCGGCGGAATACTGTGGCGGCCGACTGATCGTGACGGGTGGAGGCGGCTACGCGATCTGGCGCGTGGTACCGCGGGCATGGTCGCTCGTGTGGGCGACGTTGTCGGAGCAACCGGTGGACGACCGGATCCCCCGATCGTGGATCGAACGATGGCAGGGAGAGAGCCCATGTCTGTTACCCGAACTGCTGCGTGACCCGCCTGGAGCATTCCCATCGGTCCCGCGACGGACGGAAGTCGAGGCGACGAACCGGAGGACGCTGGAGGCGCTGAAGCGGGGCGTGTTTCCCATTCTGCGTGATTGGGGAATGGGGATCTGATGGGGACCCGGAGTACCGACCTGGCTGAACCCGTGGAGGGAATCGGCCACGACAAGAACGGGATGCCGTTTCTGGTTCGTCCGTTTCGGCCCACTGACCGCGAAGCGCTCGAACGATTCTACGAGGAGTTCGAGCCGAAGCAGCACGCGCAGGGCCTGCCGCCCGCGCACCCCGCGCGGAGGCGATGCTGGCTCGAGTCCATTCTCGCTGACGGTCAACATTTCCTGGCCACGCATGGTGGCGAACTGATCGGTCACGCGTTCATCGTCCCGACGGCGGAGGCGGGAATCGGTGAGTACGCGGTGTTCCTTCGGGAGGAAGCCCGGGGCCGCGGGATCGGAACGGCGGTGAACCGGATCGCGGCGGAGGCGGCTCGTCGATCGGGATGGGGGGGGCTCTGGCTCACAGTCGAGCCGCGCAACCGACGCGCCGTGGGTTCCTATGAAAACGCGGGTTTCCGTTTCATCCCGACGACGGTCTTCTCGCTCGAAGCGGAGATGAGGCTGGACCTCGGAGCCGCATGATTCACGAGATCGAACGCTCGCCGGAAGGCCGGTCGCGGACACGGATCGAGAGGACAGTGTGAACCAACGTGGGAACGGGGGAGATGACGTGAACGAAGGGTCCGCGGTTCCCGGATGGAGCCGGATCGCTAGGGGCGAACTTTCCGGGAGATCCATCGTCGGCGTGATCGTCGGTTTGTTCGCGGTCACACTGACGGGGTGCTCTCTGGTCAGCGGCGGGGGGCCACCGGCGACCGCGCCGGCGATGGCCGCCCCATCCACGACGTCGGTCGGGCCATCGGTTCCAGCTTCCGCCGCCTGGCTTCGGGCCATCGAAGCGGGCACCCGGACGGAGGCGGGCACACCCGGTCAGCGGGCCTGGCGGAACTCGGTATCCTACCGGATCGAGGCGGAACTGGACCCTGACGCGGCGACGGTGCGCGGCCGCGAGGTGGTCATTTACCGGAACGCCTCCCCGAACACGCTGCCCAGCGTCGTCCTCAACCTGTACCAGAACATCTTCTCCGAGGGCGTTCCCCGGAACCGGTACGTTCCGATCACCGGCGGGGTCACGCTACATTCGGTCACCGCGAATGGCGTGGCGCTCGAACGGCTGCGGACGAACCAGGTCCCCATCCTCTTCGATGCCCCGACCGCACCCACCGGATACTCGGTGCAGGGGACGCTGGCGCGCATTCGACTTCCGCGGCCGATCGCCCCGGGCGACAGCGCGGTCCTCGAGATCGAGTGGGACCATGTTGTCCCGCCCGCTCCCTCCTTCCGCACGGGATGGGAGGATGCCCTGGGAGCACGTGCGTTCCAGGTCGCGCAATGGTATCCGCAGATCGCGATGTTCGACGATCTGACCGGATGGGACGCGACACCGTACCTGGGAGACGGCGAGTTCTATACCCCGTTCGGCGACTTCGATGTGTCCATTACCGTGCCCGCCGGTCATCTCGTCGGGGCCACGGGTTCGCTGGCCAACCCCACCGAAGTGCTGACCGAGGAAGCGATCGCCCGGCTGGCGGCCGCGCTGGGTTCGGACAGTGTGACGCGAATCGTCACCGACGCGGACGTGAGCGCCGAGAACACGACCCTGCCGTCGATCAGCGGCACGCTCACCTGGCGGTTCACGGCGGAAGACATCCGCGACTTCGCGTTCGCCACGTCGTCCGGATTCGTCTGGGACGCGACGACGGCACGGGTCGACGACGGCGCGGGAGGAAGCCGGCCCGTGGCGGTGCACGCGCTCTACCGGATCGGGGCACCATCCTGGGAGCGCGCCGCGACGTTCGGCCAGGACGCCATCGAGTTCATGAGCGACTTTCTCCTTCCCTATCCATACGGGAATCTGACCATCGCCGAGGGGCCGATCGGCGGCATGGAGTACCCCGCGCTCATCTTCATCGGGAAGCCGGGAGTGGAGGACGCGCTCTACGCGGTGATCGCCCACGAGACGGCGCACCAGTGGTTCCCGATGCTCACGGGAAGCGACGAGGCACGCTTCGCCTGGCTCGACGAAGGATTCGCCACCTATCTCGAGAACCTCGCCGTGGCGCGACGTTACTCCGTCGACGATCCGTTCGCGCTGGATCGAGAGAGCTACCGGGCGGTAGCCGGTAGCGACCGTGAAGTGCCCCTGATGCGGCACACCGATCTGGCGACGCCCTATGGCGATCGATATATCGCCGCGTACGCGAAACCGTCCCTGCTCCTTCGTTCTCTCGAGGAGATCGTCGGGACCGAGGTCTTTCGCGGGACCCTCAACCGGTTCCTGCGGGAATGGACGCTCCGCGGCCCGAGTCCATGGGATTTCTTCGCGGCGTTCGAGAGCGCGGCCGGACGTGACCTGGATTGGTTCTTCGGGCCCTGGTGGTTTGAAACGTCCGTGCTGGATCAGGCGATCGCGGACGTGGCCGGAGCGGAGACCGGGAGGGCCATCGTCACCGTCGAGAGCCGCGGCGGCATTACGGCTCCCGTGCGGGTGCGCGGTGTGACGACGGCGGGAGATACGGCTTTCGTCGACGTCGGCGTCGACCGTTGGGCCGGGGGAACGCGGAGCATCGACGTAGTACTGGACGCGCCGGGCCCGATCACTCGGATCACGCTGGAGGGGCCGCTGCCGGATGTCGACGCTGAAAACGACGTCTGGACCGTCTCTCCGCCCTGACGACCACGAACAGAGGCATGGATCACGACGTAATACTCGACCGCGCTCCTCTTCCGGGGCGCGGTCCTTGCTTTCGGCGTCGCTGATTCCCCCGGATTGAAACGCCTTACCCCCGCATCAGATGAGAGAGCGCGCCGTCTTTCCGGTCAACCCCGTCGTGGCGAAGTACCTCGTGACGGGTGTTCTTCTTCTCGGCGCACTCATGGGTTGCGACTCATGGTCCGACGATCCCGCGCTGGCGGACACGGCGAGCGGGATAGCCTCAGGGTCGGGGGCGGAAGTCGCGGACGCACCGGACACCGCGCCGATCCCATCGCCGGTGGCGAGCGGCCAGTCGACCGCCGAACCATCCACGCCCGGCGCGAGCAACGGCGCGGCCGCCCCGTCCGGCGCCACGACATCCCCCGTCTATCCCAGCCCGCGCTGGCGCGCCCCGGCACAGATCCGCGGACTCTACCTGAACGCGTTCGCGGCCGCCTCGCCAACCAGGAGGGGGCAGCTCCTGGAGATCGCCAGGGATACCGAGATCAACACCTTCGTCATCGACGTGAAGGACGAACGGGGAATCCGCTATCGAAGCGGGATCGCGCTGGCGATGGAACTCGCCCAGGATGGAGAGGTGGCGATCCCCAACCTCTCGGTGCTGATGGACACGCTCGGCGCGCACGGGATCTACCGGATCGCGCGCATCGTCGTGTTCAACGACCCGATCCTCTCCAAGGCACGACCGCAATGGTCGATCCGTAACCCGGACGGTCAGGTCTGGCTCGACCGCTCGGGGAACAGCTGGGTGAGCCCCTGGGAACCCGAGGTGTGGGACTACAACCTGGCGATAGCGGAAGAGGCGGCGCGCGCCGGGTTCGACGAGATCCAGTTCGACTACGTTCGTTTCCCGGAGCAGTTCCAGAGCCTCCCGCAACAGGTCCACCCTCGGGCGGCCGGTGACCGGACCGATGCGATCGTGGCGTTCCTGACACGCGCCAGGGAACGGCTCCATCCTCTCGGCGTCGTCGTCGCGGCGGATGTCTTCGGTCTCTCACCGAACACCTACACCGATGTGGAAATCGGCCAGCAATGGGAGCGACTGGGCGCGGTGGCGGACCATCTGCTGCCCATGATGTACCCGTCGCACTACTACGCGTCGCACCTGCCCAACGTACCCAGGCCGAACGCGATGCCGTACGAGACCGTTTTCAAGTCGGCGGGGATGGCCCGACTGCGGAATGACCGGATGCGGGAAGCGGGGATCGAACCGGCACGGGTCATTGTCTGGTTGCAGGCGTTCCAGGCACCGTGGTTACGCGATGGTGTGGAGTACGGTCCCGAGGAGATCCGGAAGCAGAAGCAGGCGGTGTACGACGTGGGATTCGACGATTGGATCCTTTGGCACCCCGGATCACGGTTCCAGCCGTTCGTCGCCGGCCTCGACGCAACGACGTTGGCGGCCGCGTCGACGGACTATTCTCCGCCGGAGGACGTGCTCCGACAGGTGGATCGATTCGAAAACCTGGGGATCCGTGAAGCGCGGGCGAAGGCGATCGAGCGGTAACGGGCGTCAGCGCGGTCGGGCCCCCCCCGGGGCGCCATTCGTCCCGAAACCTCACTCGGCGTTCCACATCTCCAGGCCGAGCCGATCCATGAGCGCGCGTTGAAGGCGTTTCGTGACCTGGCCCGCCACGCCAGCGCCGACGGGTCGGCCATCGAGTTCGATGATGGGCTGAACGTCCGTCGTCGTACCGGTGAGGAAGAGTTCCTGGAGCCGGGCGATCTCGCCGGCGAGCACCGGAGCCTCACGGACGGGGATCCCGAGTTCACGGGCGAGCCCGATCACGACACCGCGCGTGACTCCCGGAAGAATGTAGTGCGAGAGCGGGAACGTCCGCAGTTCATCGTCGATCACCGCGAAGACATTGGCCGCGCTCGCCTCGGTGATCGCGCCGTCGCGGATCATCACCACATCATATACACCGGCGTCCACCGCCTTCTGCTTGGCGAGCACGTTGGGAAGCAGCTGTATCGTCTTGATATCGCAGCGGGACCAGCGGATATCGGGGATGGTGATCGCGGTGACTCCCTTGATCCGCTGTTCCACCGGGACCGTGAATCGATTCGCGAACGCATAGATCGTGGGTGCGGGCGCCGGTACGGGGAAGGCGTGCGTACGGGGCGCGACTCCGCGAGTGATCTGGAGGTACACCGTGGCGTCATCCTGGTCGAAGCCGTTCTCGCGGAGGAGCCGAATCGATACTTCTCGCAGTTCGTCCTTTCCGATCGGGTTCGCCGGCAGAGCGGTATCGCGGAGTCCGTTCCGCAGCCGGTTCCAGTGCGCGTCTTCCTCGAAGAGTTTCCCCCGAACCGCGCGAGTCACCTCGTAGACGCCGTCACCGAAGAGGAAGCCACGGTCATTGACGGAAAGGCTGGCGTCAGAGCTATCGAGGAATGAGCCGTTCAGGTAGACGAGGGCCATCGGTCTGGAAGCTGTCAAAGTTCGTGGAGTCGTGGCCGGCACGTGGAAATCTCCGCCGACAGATTGTAGTTAAACAGTCCCGAGGGGTCCCGCAATGACGAGGGCCCCTCGGTGGACAGCGTCTCGGGGAACGGCCGACGGAAGGGCCGGTCTATCTGGCGAAGTCGACGGAGTTCGCCACCCAGTCGTTGACTTCCCGGCGGAGTGCCTGGATGCGATTGGCGCCCCGAGGCCGCAAGGTGCGGTTCGAGAGAAGCACCGTCCACGTTCCGCGCTGGGGATCGACCCAGAGAGACGTACCCGTGAAGCCCGTGTGGCCGAACGCGCCGGGAGAAATGATGAGTCCACCAGATCCGTCACCCCGCTCGTTCGGCGTCTCCCAGCCGAGCGCGCGGACTCCCGCGCCGGGCTGACGCTGGGTGAAGAGCGCGATGGTGGAGGCGCGGAGCACGCGTACGCCATCCAGTTCACCCCCGCTGGCGAGCATCGCCGCGAACCGGGAGAGATCGTGCGCGGTGGAGAAGAGACCGGCGTGACCGGCCACGCCACCGAGGCGGCGCGCGATGGGATCGTGAACCACGCCCCGGAACCCTTCCCGGTCGAGGGTCGGCGCGCATCGGACACACGTTTCGCCCGGCAGGAAGCTCGTGAACTTCATCCCCAGCGGTCCGAACACCCGTTTCTGCAGGAGCACCGTGAGCGGCGCCCCGTGCGCCGCCTCGGCCGCCTGCCAGAGAACGATGAACCCCAGATCCGAGTACTCGACCCGCTGGCCGGGACGCGAACGGAGCCCCGTGGCGTAGATCCGGGCGAACACCTCATCACGCGAGAGACCATCCACCGTCGCGCCCGCGGGGAGCCCGGACGTATGCGTGAGGAGGTGACGGATGGTGATCCGGTCGCGGTCACCTCCCGAGAACGCGGGAAGGTAGGTGCGGACGGGGGCGTCGAGATCGATGTCCCCATCCTCCCAGAGGAGCATGACGGCCGTGGTCGTCGCCACGACCTTGGTCAACGAGGCCAGATCGTAGATCGTGTGGTCGGGATCCACCGTGGCGGACCCCGCGAGCCGATCCACCGTCCCGATCCCCTTCTCGATCACCGGCTGATTCCAGCGTCCGACCGCGAGTGCCGCGCCCGGCAACGCGCCGCGCCTGACCTCCGCCTCGATCGCGGTCACCGCCCGGTCCAGCTCCCTGGGCGAAAACCCGAGTTCATTGCTCGCCGACATACCGTGGGCGGGCGCCCCCGCCAAGCCGGTCGACGGGAGGGGCATCGATGCGTACACGGCGAAGTCCAGCCGAGCCGGCGGAGACGCCACGAAGATCGGATCGGTCGTGGAAGCGCGCGCCGGAACCACCGTCGCGGGCGTTCGCGAGACTTCCTCCACGCCCAGCAACGTCGTCGCCGCGTCTCCCTGCTCGAGAGACATGGCGTGCACCGGAGCCCCCGACTCCACGGCCACGCCGAGGAGCGAGAGATCCGAAGGAAGGATCGTGTCCGGTCGCGCCAGGGAAATGGCCGCGACGAGCAACGGGAAAAACATCCAGGTTCGCCCTGAAGAAACGGAACGATCGGACGATACGACGGTGGACGGCCCAGGCGGATGGCCGGTCAGGCCCACCGACACCGATAGCGAACGCGAGCTGATTCGTCAAGCGGGCCCGAGGTTACACCCCCGCCGCCGGGGCGGTGATCCCTCACCGGTCCGCGCCGAAAGCAAAAGTTCAACCGCCTGCCCGACCGGAGACGATCGACTCCAGTTCGGCCCAGCGCGCATAGAGTCCCTCGACGTGGCGGCCCGCCTCCTCGAACTCGGCCCGGACAGCGCCTACCCGGTCGGGAGTATCGACATAGAGCGCCGGGCTCGTGAGCAGCTCTCCCAGCGAATCGCGC
Organism: uncultured Gemmatimonas sp.; assembly: GCA_964634395.1. GTDB lineage: Bacteria > Gemmatimonadota > Gemmatimonadetes > Longimicrobiales > Longimicrobiaceae > WHSP01. The sequence continues at coordinate 13,900 of CAZWJE010000034.1, forward strand.
CGCGCCTCGGCGTCGAGGATCGTCGTCTCGATCGCCGCCAGTTCCCCGCGCTCGGCGTGGGTGAGGCGGCGTGGTCGGGGCATGGTCGCGGGAGCCGATTCCGCCCGTGCCTTCGTCGCTCGTTTCGTCGTCGCCACATCCTCGGCCGCCGCGGCCTTCCGATCCTCCTCGCGCAATCGGCGGTAGAGTTCGAATCCGCCCACGTGCCGACGCACCAGCCCGTTCTCTTCGAAGACGAGGAGCCCCGTGGCGACCTTGTCGAGAAAAAAACGATCGTGGGTCACCACCAGGACACACCCTCCGAACTCGACGAGCGCCGATTCGAGCACCCTCAGCGTCTGGAGGTCCAGGTCGTTGGTGGGCTCGTCGAGGATCAGCAGGTTCGCGTCCCGCAGGAGCAGTTTCGCCAGGAGCAGACGATTGCGCTCGCCGCCGGAGAGACTGCCGACCCGCTGTTCGTGCGTCGCGGTCGGGAAGAGAAAACGTTCGAGGTAGGATCTCAGGTGGATCCGCTTCCCTCCGAACTCGACCCAATCCTCGTCCGCGACGGACTCGTATACGGAACGCGAGGAGTCAAGATCCGTGCGCGCCTGATCGAAGTAGGCGGGCACCGTGTTGATCCCGAAGCGGACCTCACCGGAATCCGGCTGTTCGTGGCCGAGTACGACTCGGAGCAGCGTGGTCTTCCCCGCCCCGTTCGGTCCGATGACGCCGATCCGTTCACCGGCGCGGAGGGTGGTGGTGAGATCCCGAAAGAGCGGCCGCCCCGCGAACGACTTCGAGAGTCCTTCCATTTCGAGGACGGTGCGCCCGAGCCGAGGAGGCGGGCCGAAGGTGAACTCCGCCTCCTGACGGATGGGTCGGTCCGCGTCCGCCCGTGCACGTGTCGCCTGGAGACGGTCGATTCGCGCCTTCTGCTTGCCGGTCCGCGCTGACGGTGACCTCCGAACCCAGGCCAGTTCGCGCTCGATCAGCCGGTCTCGCTTCTCCACTTCGACCGCGCGGCGCGTCTCCCGTTCGGCCTTCTCTTCCAGGTATTCGGTGTATCCTCCGTCGAAGACGTTGAAACCCCGGCCTTCGATTTCCACCATCCGCGTGACGACGCGGTCGAGGAAGTATCGATCGTGGGTCACGAGAAGGACCGCACCCCGGTAGCTGAGAAGTCGTTCCTCGAGCCAGAGTGTCGTATCGGCATCCAGATGGTTGGTCGGTTCGTCCAGGAGCAGCAGGTCGGGTGCGTCGAGGAGTACACGGGCGAGCGCGACGCGCTTGCGTTCGCCACCACTGAGTTCATCGACGAGACGATCGCCGTCGGGGATACCGAGCCGGGCGAGGAGCGTCTCGATCTCGTGATGCCAGTCCCAGCCGCCGAGCGATTCGATACGCGCCATACACTCCCCCTGGCGCGCGAGGAGACGGGCCGTCTCGTCCCCGGGCGCGGTGGAGAGCAGTTCGGCGATCCTGCTGTACTCGGCGAGCGCGGCCACCATCTCGGGCCGCCCCGCCGAAACGGCCTCATGGATCGTGATCCCCGAAGAGAAAACGGGCTCCTGGGATAGATAACCCACGGAAGCGCCGCGCCGGATGGCGATCGTCCCCGAGTCCGGCGGTTCGAGCCCCGCGAGAATGGCGAAGAGGGTGGACTTCCCGACCCCGTTGGGACCGATGAAACCGACCTTCTCACCTTCTTCGACACCCAGTGAGGCATCGTGAAGAAGGACACGGGATCCGATCGATTTCGAGAGCTCTTGTATGGTCAGGAGGGGCATGAAAGATCGGTTCTCGGGACTCGCGCGGTCCGCTTCTGGCAATGGACGACGAACGCTTCCGCGACGCCGGGAACTTGATCCCGCCGGGTCGATGAAGTTACAATCCAACATACATCGAAACTCTGCCGCGCGGTCCATACTGTGATCTACTGGCTTCTCTTCTTCTTCATCGCGTTCGGCGCGAAGCTGTTGCTCGGCCTCGTGATGGTGTACCTGCTGCTCCCATCCGACGGCAATTGCAGCCATTGTGACGAGGAGACGCTGCTGATCCGGCCGAACCGGTTCGGCCGCTTCTGGTTCGCGCTGACCCTGGGGCGGGTCCGTCTGCGCTGGTGCCCCCGGTGCGGATGGGAAGGACTCGCCCGCCACGACGGGGGTCGGAGGCCGACGGCGGTCGGCGCGGCGATGCGGCCAAGGAAGACTCCAACCATACCCTGACGCACGCGTGCCAATCACGCATTTCCCCACGATTCCGGACGCCGCCCGCGTCTGGGTGCTCGGTGCCGCCCAGCCCGTGTTCGGCGACGAGGCCGCCACTCTGCTCAGCCAGGTCGAAAGGTTCATCCATGGCTGGGCCGCGCATGGCGCGCCCGTCGTCGGCGCCCGCGATTGGCGGTATGATCGATTCCTGCTGATCGCCGCCGACGAGGAGGCGACCGGCGTCTCAGGATGTTCGATCGATACGCTCTACCGCGCGCTCCGCCTCATCGAACGCGAGATCGGCGTGTCGATCCTCGACGGATCACTCGTCTTCTACCGTGACCCGACGGGCGCCGTACAGGCCGTGGAACGCAAGCGCTTTCGAGAGGTCGTCGCGGCGGGGGACGTTCTGGCGAGCACGGTGGTGTTCGACAACACGGTCGGCACGGTCGGGGCGATCCGTCGGGGAGAGTGGGAGCGAAGGTACGCGGGATCCTGGCAGGAACGAGCGTTCGGACGACGCTGACTTCGACGTCGCGCGGTATCAATGCCGGACGTCGACGATCAGACGTGCCGGCTCGACCAGTTCCATCACCCGGTAACGGTTCGGCGCGGTCACGCCCAGAACCCAGTCGACCTGTCCCTCGAAGTCGCAGACGAGGGTCAGTTCGCGGACGACCGGCAGGTCCGGTCGCTGCGAGCGCTCGATGACCGAAGGCTGGCCGGTCTCCCGATGCGCGTTCGTGGACGAGAGGCGGATGAGGAGCCGGGCGTCACCCTCGATCTCGACTGTTTCCCCTGATCCACACCGCGTGACGGGCGCGTCCACGTACTCGATGTGATAGGCCGGGATCTGGTCGCCCGCGAACTCCAGGACGATCCGGTCGAACCCCGCGTTGGCGGAAGCTCTGGCGTCGACGAGCAGGGCGGCGCCGGTGAAGGAATGTTCCACGGTCGTGGCGTCCATCGTCCAGGCGGCCGGGGTGGGGCCGAGCGGATCCACACCCGGCCGACCGGGCGGCACCGGCGTCGGCGTGGACAGTTCCGGCGTTGGTGGTCGAACGAGGTCCAGGCTCGAATCGGCACCGGCGGCCGAGGGTTCACCGGAACTGGCGAACGGGTCGGCTTCGGACCCACCGTTGCCGCACCCGGCGATCACGATGCCGAGGGAGGCGGTTGCTCGAAAGAGGATTTCTCTGAAACGCATCGGTCGCGGTTTGCGGGAGGGCCGGACGCATCGCGATCGTGCGCCGGCCATTCCCCGTCAGCGGTCGAAGCTCACCTTTACCCACACTTCGCCGAAAAGGTTACCGGACCGGCGGCCCCGAGTGTCAACGCGCGAGGGCTTCGACCTCGCGATCCTTTCGCGCGGCGTCGCTGACCCGCTGAACCTCGGAAGCCGGCAGTTCCTCGTAGCCGTGATCGCTGCGTGTGTGGGTGCCGCGGCCCTGCGTGAGTGAGCGGAGCGCGGTGGCGTACCTGTAGAGTTCGGCCTGCGGCACGAGCGCGCGAACCCGCTGATGGCGCCCCGTCGCCTCGATCCCCAGGATCCTTCCCCTTCGCTGATTCAGGTCGCCGATGACCTCGCCCAGATACTCTTCGGGCGCGGCGACCGTAACCTCGACCACTGGCTCCAGAATGACCGGGTCCGCGTTCGCGGCGGCCTCCTGGAAGGCGAGCGTGCCCGCGAGCTTGAACGCGATCTCGGACGAATCGACCGGGTGGTAGCTGCCAAAGAAGCACTCCGCCTGGAAATCCACGACCGGGAAACCGGCGAGGATACCCCGCTGGGCCGCCTCCTGGACTCCCTTGTCGACGGCGGGGATGAACTTGCCCGGGATGACACCGCCGACGATCGCGTCGACGAAGAGGTACCCTTCGCCGCGCTCGCGCGGGCGGAGCCGGATGTGACAGTCGCCGAACTGTCCGCGCCCGCCCGTCTGCTTCTTGTGACGGCCATGAGCCTCGGCCGTGCCGCGGATCGTCTCCCGATAGGGAATGCGCGGCTCCCTCATCCGTACCGCCACATTGTGCTTCCGCTTCATCCGCTCGAGCTGTACCTCGAGGTGGAGTTCTCCGCATCCTCGGGCGATCGTCTGCCCGAGTTCGGGATCATAATCGGCGGTGAAACACGGGTCTTCCTCGTGCAGCATGTGGAGCGCGTTGGAGAGACGATCTTCGTCGCCGCGAGTCTCGACTTCGACCGCCACGGCGATGTCCGGTTCCGGGAACGCGATGCCCTCCATGGTCAGCGGGTGCCCGGGCGTGGAGAGCGTGTCGTTCGTGTGCGTGTCACGAAGCTTGGCGACGACGCCGATGTCACCGGCACGGAGCGCGTCGACCTCCAGACGTTCGCGCCCCTGCGGGATGGCCAGGTGCGAGAGCTTCTCGGCCTGGTCGCGCGCGGCGTTGAACACTTCCTGTCCGTTCCGCACTGACCCGCCGAAGACCCTGAAAAAGGACAGTTCGCCCACATGCGGTTCGCTCGTGGTCTTGAAGACGAGGGCGCAGAAGGGGTCGCTGTTCAGGCCACGGATCTCGACGACCGAATCGTTCCGCCCCCGAGCGACCTCCGCCGGCCGCTCCTGTGGAGAGGGCATCAGCTCCACGAGTTCGGTGAGGAGCGCGCGGATTCCGTAGGAGAGCGAGGGCGAGCCGCAGAAGAGTGGGTACAGTTCGCCGCGAAGCATGGCGCGCTTCAGGGCATGGACGGCCTCTTCGCGCGTGATCGTTTCCCCTTCCAGATACTGTTCGAGGAGTGTGTCGTCCGTGGCGGCGATCGTCTCGATCAGTTCCGCGTAATAACGGGTTTCGATCTCCCGGAATTCCGGTGGAATCTCTACCTCCTCATACTCTCCGGTCTGGGTGCCGGGCGTGTAGAGACGGGCACGCTCGGTGAAGAGGTTGATGATTCCGCGGAAGGATTCTCCCGCGCCGATCGGGACCTCGACGGGGATCACCCTCGGGCTCAGCGATTCCTTGATGTCCCGGTAGACCTTCTCGAAATCCGCGTTGGGGCGATCCATGAGGGACGCGAAAAACACGGCGGGAAGCTTTCGCTCTTCCACCAACTCCCACGCTCTCTCGGTACCGACCTCCACGCCGGCGACAGCGGAAAGCACGACGATCGCCCCGTCGGCGACCCGGGCACCCGCTCGCGTTTCGCCGACGAAATCCAGGTACCCGGGTGTATCGATGAAATTGATCTTGTGATCGAGCCACTCGGCGAAGGCGACCGAGCAGTTCATGGAGATCCCGTGGGCGGTCTCTTCCGGGGTGAACATGGTGAGCGCGGTGCCGTCATCGGGCGAGCCGCGTCTGCGGGAAGAACCGGCCGCGAAGCAGCAGGCGTCGACCAGAGTGGTCTTTCCGGCGCCGCCGTGGCCGAGGAGTACGACGTTGCGGATCCGATCGGTTGTGAAGGCGGGATGGGATCCCATGAGCACCTCCGAGTGGAAGGGAAAGGGCGTTGCGGGGAACCACCTGAAGTCATTAAGCCGCGCGGGCCGGGGCGAGTCAAGGAAGGCGAACGAGGTCGCTAGTCCCGCGCCTCGCGACAGACGCCGGTCGCGCTCCGCACCGTGGCGAGCGCTCCGGGCTCGATGAGGCCCAGACGGGCGGCGTGTTCGGCCGCCGTGACGGTATCGCGAGCGAGAACCATCTCGACGCCGAGCCCGGCGAGGTCCCCGGCAATGGCGCGGAGTTCCTCATCCCGCTCGCCACGACCGATATCGCGGATGAAGACGGCGAGCACCCGTCCGGGATACTGGCGGACGACTTCACGATAGATCTCGGGATCCCGCTGCCCGCTGTCACCGACGAGAACGAAGCGCATACGGGCCTGCGCCTCGAAGATCCCGCGAATGGCCGTCAACTTGTGCGCGTCGTGACCGCGCGACAGGATCAACTCCCGATTGACGCCGAAGTCCTTCAGAAAGAGAGGTCCGGCCGGCAGATCCTGGACGTCTATGATATCCTCCAGGAGGTCGTAAAAATTCCAGGGACTGCTGGAGACGTAGAAGACCGGGTTCGTGAATGGGCCGGACACCCCATCATGCAGCGCCCGGTAGAAGGCCGGGACACCGGCGATGGCGAGGCGCGTACGAGCGTTGGTGAGCATCACCAGCCGTAACATACGCGAGATGTTCGCGACATCGGCCTCGATGACGGTATCATCGACATCACTGATGACGCCGAACCGGGCACCCCGCGGGGGAACGATCGCGACGCCGGTGGCGGATACGGGTGCTCCGGATGGGCACGGGTCGAGAAGTTCGAGGAGGGCGGGCCTCCACGCTTCCCCGAGTCCGGCGGGCGTCCCGACCGACAGAGCGACTTCGAAGTATCCGGTGGAATCCGTTACGACGGTCGCTTCCGCACCTTCGATTGACGCGCGAACACGTGCGCCGGGCACCGCGATGGTGGTGAGCCGGCGGAAGACGTGGCGGAGGTTGCGCCAACGCGAATCGTCAGCGTGGGAGGAAGGCGGCGGGTCCCCGCGCAGGACCCGGCCGGTGAGGTAAAGCGTATCGGACGTGCCGTAGCCCCGGTACGGCCGAATCCGCGCCGCACCGCCGCTCGAGACACCCGCTCGCGCCCGGTGAAGGAGCGCGGTCGCGCCATCGAGTACGCGGTGGCCGGAGCCGACCGGGCTCATCCGGCGGGCGCGACCAGGCGGGAGCCAGACCCGACGGACCGGCTTTCGGCACCCCGTCCCGGGGCGCGGTGTTTCAGTCGGCGGGGCATGGCTGTCCTGAGGGTCCGTGTGCCGGACGAGGTGTATGACGAGAACGGACGCGACGGACGTCTCACGACCGGTGGAACCGGTACCCTCGGTGATGACCGCATGTTTCTTACCCGTCCCGCGCGGCCGGAGCGGGACGATTCACCAACACCGGGCGGCGGGAACCCGCGCCGGGCGGCGGAAACCCACGCCGGGGCCGCCGGAATTCTCGACTTGCCGGATGACACGAAACGACCCGATATGGATGTGACGGATCGCCCCCCCACGGCCGTCCTCTTCGACCTGGACGGAACGTTGATCGATACCTGGCGTCTCTATCTCGAAGCCTATCGCCGGGCGCTCGGGCCCCGGCTCGGTCGGATCCCGGAGCTGCACGAGTTCGCGGTCAAACGCCCGTCTTCCGAGAAGCACTTCCTGACCGGTTGGTTGGGGCCGGAAGACGCGGCCGCCTGTCACGCCGAAATGAATCGACATTACGAGGCGTTGCACGCCGTGTACTGTGAAGGTCCGTATGACGGCGTCCGGGAGATGCTGACGGCGCTGCGTTCGGCGGGCGTGCCCCTCGGTATCGTGACCGGCAAGGGTGCGCACGCATGGGAGGTCACCCGGCGGACGATCGACCTTGGCGACTTCTCGGTCGTGGTGCGCGAGGAGGACGTTCCCGAACCGAAACCGCATCCCGCGGGTCTGCGCGCGGCGCTCAGCGCCATGGGGCTCGAGGCGTCCGGCGCCGTCTACATCGGCGATTCTCTCTCCGACATGGAGGCGGGTCGAGCGGCGGGAATGCGCATCGGCGTGGCGCTCTGGGCGAAGACCGATGCCACCGACCGGGAGGCTTTCCTCCGCGACGTGGAACGCTGGGCGCCCGACTGGCTCTTCGAGCGACCGGCGGACGTGACCCGGCTGTTCGCCGCCTGGTGTTGACGCCCGTTGATCGCGAACGGACGAGCGGTGAGCGACGCAACGCGAACGGCCGCGCGAAAAGCCGTTAGCGCGGCGGCGTGGCCGCGCTATCTTTGCGCGCGATCGAATGAATCCCATGGCGCGGAGTCGCCTGCACCGAAGAATCCCTGATGGCATCCGTTTTCGAAGACCTGACCGCGCGCGGCCTGATCCACGGTTTCAGCGAAGGGCTCCCCGATCACCTCGAAACGAGGATGGTCACCGCGTACGCGGGGTTCGACCCGACCGCCGCGAGCCTCCACGTCGGACACCTCTTCCCGCTCCTGGGGCTCGCGCGACTGCAGCGCGCCGGACACCGTCCGATCGCCCTCGTGGGCGGCGGGACCGGGATGATCGGCGACCCGAGCGGCAAGACGAAGGAGCGCCAGCTGCTCTCCCGCGACCAGGTGGTGGCCAATGTCGCGGGGATCCGCTGCCAGCTCGAGAGATTCCTCGACTTCGAGGGCCCGAACGCCGCCCTGCTCATCGACAACCACGAATGGCTCGGTGGCCTGGGCCTGATCGAGTTCCTGCGCGATACGGGGAAGCATTTCACGATCAACTATATGCTGGCGAAGGACTCGGTCGCGCGACGGCTCGAGCAGGAGGACGGTCTCTCGGTCACGGAGTTCAGTTACATGCTCCTGCAGGCATACGACTTCCTCGTGCTCTCGGACCGCACCGGGTGCACACTGCAGATCGGCGGGAGCGATCAGTGGGGGAACATCACCGCCGGACTGGAGCTGATCCGAAAGACCCGCGGACGCGCCGCGCACGGGGCCGTCTTCCCGCTCGTGACCACCGCGTCCGGCGCGAAGTTCGGGAAGACGGAGGCCGGCGCGGTGTGGCTGGATCCCGCTCGCACCTCACCTTTCCGGTTCCAGCAGTTCTGGTTGAACACCGACGACCGGGACGTGGAGAAGTACCTGAAGGGATTCACCTTCCTGCCGGTACCGGAGATCGATGGGATCGTCGCGGCGCATACGGCGGACCCGGGCGCCCGGGTCGCGCAGAGGCGGCTCGCGGACGAGATGACACGGATGGTACACGGGGAGGAAGGCCTCGCCCGCGCGACGGCGGCGACAGGCGTGCTCTTCGGCGGGGTTCCCCCGCACGAACTGGCGGCGCCGGAACTGCTCGACGTCTTCTCCGAGGTGCCGTCGACGGAGGTGGCCCGTGGACGGTTCGAGAACGGAGGGATGCCCGTGGTCGATCTGCTCACGGAGACGAAGATCGCCTCGTCGAAGGGGGAAGGGCGGCGGCTGATCGCCGGAGGCGGCGTCTACCTCAACGGAGAGCGCGTGGACGCGGCGGACGCGACGGTCACGCTGGATGACGCGATCGGCGGTGAGGTGATCCTGCTGCGGAAGGGGAAGAAGGCGCACCACCTGGTGCGGGTGCGCGCCGCGTAGCATTGGATGGATCGTGAGCGGGTTCTCCGCATGAAGACGCACCGGATGGATACCGCCGGATCACGCAACCGGGTCGGCCTCTGGAACTCAGCGTCGACGCTTCTCGTGGTCGCGACGCTCTGTTGGTCCGGGAACTTCATCGTTGGTCGAGCGGTCGCCAACGAGACGCCGCCGGTCGCGCTCGCGTTCTGGCGCTGGACTCTGGGTTTCTCCCTCGTGATCGGGCCCGCCTGGCGGCACCTCCGACCTGACATACCCGCGCTCCGGCGAAGCTTCGGTTCGCTGGTCGTCCTCTCGTTTCTGGGCATCGCGCTCTTCAACACGCTCGTCTATATCGGCCTGCGGACGACGACGGCGACGAACGGGGTGCTGCTCCAGTCGACGATGCCGCTGATCATCCTCCTCTTTTCGTTCCTGATCTTCAGGGAACGGGTGACGTCGACGCAACTCGTCGCGGTCGCGATCTCGCTGGTGGGTGTGACGGTGATCGTGTCACGAGGATCGCTTCAGACACTTCGAGAGCTGACGTTTTCGGTGGGCGACGGCTGGATCTTCCTCGCGGTCCTCGGCTATGCGCTCTACTCCGTGCTGCTCCGTACACGGCCGAACGTTCACCCCCTGACGATGCTGGCGTCGACGTTCGCGCTCGGTTCTCTGATGCTGGCCCCGGTATACGCGTGGGAGAGCCTCTCGGGGAACGGCTTGCGGGTGACGACCACGGCGGTGTCCGCGATCCTGTATGTCGCGGTCTTCCCCTCGATCGTCGCGTACCTCTTCTTCAATCGCGCGGTCGAGCTGATCGGCGCCAACCGGGTCGGCCAGTACCTTCACCTCATGCCCGTGTTTGGCGGTATCCTGGCCGCCATTTTCCTGGGGGAGAGGATGCGGGGCTACCACTTCGCGGGTGCGCTGACCATCGCCGCCGGCATCGCGCTGGCGACGATCGCCGGCCGGAGGAACGCCCGCCGTATCGACACGGCGGAGGCGCCACCCGGGAACGCGAGGGCCGAGACGGCGTCCCCCGGGCAACGGGGACTCCGGCGGGCATAGCGCCGCTGGCCGGAGTCCGAAGGAATCAGCGCGTCGCTGACGTCGCGCAGGCCCCGAGGCGCGTCTCGATCCCCTGCTCGCAGAAGAGCCCCGCGGCCGACTCCTCGATCCAGGTAGTCACCAGCTCATGCGGCAGGAGTCCATCGGCGGGCGTGTAGTCGAGTCCCTCGAGAACCTCCGCGTATCCCCCGAAACCGAAGAGCCGGAACGGCACCACGATCACGCGATCACCACGACCGGCTCGTTCCCCGACCCACTCACGGATCTCCGCTTCCGCGGCTTCCCGCGCCTCCGGCCAATCCTCGCGCAGCGTCGTCGCCCACACGTCCCGGAATCCCGCCGCGCGCAGCAGTTCGGTGGACGACGCCATGTTGTCCAGGACCCGCTGGTTCTCACCCTCGTCACCCATGCCGTGCGCGATGACGATCACGCTTTCCCGTGATGGGTCCTGACTCACCGCCCGGGCACGATCCGCCACGATCCCCGCCACGACCGGTGATTCGGAAAGGCCCCGCATCTCCATCACGACCTCGCCCGGAAGACTCAGCTGCTCCGGTGGCCCCATATGATGCGACCCGCCGGACCCGTGCCCACCGCCGGGCATCATCGCCATCATCATCGCCATCGTCATTTCGGGCGCGTCGTCCCTGAAATGCAGGTAGAACTCCGTGTCGTGCAGGAACGACTCGCCGGAGAGAAAGAGACGGACGACGGCAACCGTCTCCGCGCCCGCCGCGCCGAGAGAGTCGAGCGCCGCCTGCAGCGTCACCGGGTCGGACATCCCGAGCGCCAGCGCCGTCGGCACGACCGTCTTCACGGGTTCCACCGCTTCGACAACCGCCTGATCCCACTCGGGGATGCCGCCGTGCGCCATCACCAGGATGCCCACCCTCGCCTCGGTGGCCGGCGTCTGCGCCGCGATCCCGTTCACGCCCAATCCCCCGATCGCGATCACCGCCGCGGCGGCCACCCTGACCCGGCTTCGCTGAATCCACCTCATCTTTTGCGTTCCTCGCCGTCGTCATGGAATGAGTTTCATTCTCAATACGATGGCAAGATGGAGGCGTGGGGGGTAACGGGTCAAGAGAAACGAGGGTTTCCCGCCATGTGAAGCACCTCCGTCCGTGATCGCGGACCAGGCGATCATCCCGGGATGGCTACTCCTCGCGGATCGCCTCCATCGGAGTCGAACGGAACACCTCACGGCTCGCGGAGAGTCCGACCGCGGCGCTGAACAGCGTCATGACGACGACGAGACCCAGGAGAGGACCCGGTTCGAGACCGAAGTCAACGTTGAAGAGGAATCTCGCGAGACCCCAGCTGGCCGCGAGTGAAAGGCCTCCTCCGACGAAAGCGGCGAGGAGACCGAGGAGGCCGTACTCAGTGAGAAGGATGAGGCCGATCTGTCGACGGGTGGCTCCGAGGGTCTTGAGGAGCACGCTCTCGCGAATGCGCTGGAGGCGACCGGTGGCGACGGCGCCGAGGAGCACGATGAACCCGGTGACCACCGAGAAGCCGGCGAGGAAGCGAATGACGAGAGAGATCCGGCCCACGACGTCATCGAGCGCGCGCTGGATGAGTGTCAGGTCGATCGAAGCGACGTTGGGAAACTCGGTGACGATGTCGCGCTGGGCGATGGCCCGCGCGGCCGGATCCTCCGATCGCCCGAGAAAGATCCACATCCCTGGCGCGCCGGCCAGGGCGTCTGGCTCGAACACGGCGTAGAAGTTCGGTTCCAGGCGGGCCCAGTCGACCAGGCGGAGGGAAGTAACGGTGGTCGGGACCCGGACCCCCTGCACATCCCAGTCGATATCGTCACCAACGCCGACGCCCAGTTCAGCGGCGACGTCGCGGTCGAGTGAGACTTCGAAGCGCTCCGGACGTGAACGGCTGGCGCTCGCGTCCGAAGCAGCCCGGTCGATGGTCCACCACCGTCCCGCGACGATCGTTTCGGAAGCCTGGAGAGTATCGCGGAAGGTCGAACGGTACTCGCGGCGCGCGGCCCACCCGGTCGCCTGACCGCCCCGACCGTCCGGTTCCTCGAAAGCGTCGGGATCGTCAAAATCAGGATCGGCGCCGCGAGTCGCCGGGCGAACCTCGGTCCCGTTCACCGCCGCGATCCGCATCGGCACGATCGCGGCCGACTGGGTCACCGCCACGTCCTCGCTCTCGAGTACGCGCAGGACACCCGGGATCTGGTCGTCCTGGACGTCGAAGAGCAGCAGGTTGCCACGCGACGTCGCGTCGACCGAAAGCGGACGGAGCAGGTTCGACTGCGTGATGATCAGAGAGGCGAGGAGAAAGACTCCGAAGCCGAGGGCGAGCACGACGGTGGTGGTCTGGTTGCCTGGTCGATAGAGGTTGGCGATGCCCTGCCGGAACGGATAGCCGAGCCCGGCCCAGGGACCTCGGCGGAGCGAGGCAGTCGCGAGAAGAGCGATTCCCCAGAGCGCGGCGAGCGTCACGCCGATCGAAGCGGTCACCGCGGCGCCGACCCGGAGGGAACCGGCCTGCTGGACGACGAGACCGAGCACGCTGACGGCGAGCAGCACCCAGGCCACACGCCTCGGAGTGTCGGAATCACCGAGGTCGATGGTCTCCACCCGGCGTCGGAGCGCCCCGAGCGGCGAGACGGTGCGTACGCGCAGGAGCGGCAGCAGCGCGAAGACGACGGCGGTCCAGACGCCGACGATGAGTCCGGTGACGACCGAGGTCCCGTCCAGACGGATCGCGACGTCGACCGGGAGCAATCCCTCGAGGAGTCGGGGAAGGAACCACTGGACCCCTCCACCGAGCGCGACACCGACGGCGGCCCCGACGAAGCCCATCATCGCGGCCTGGAGCAGGTAGATCCCGAATACCTGGGCGGCGGTGGCACCCAGGCAGCGGAAGATCGCGACGCTCTCGGCCTTCCGCGCCATCCAGGCGCCCATCGCGCTCGCCACGCCGATCCCCCCGAGGAGCAGCGCGAAGACTCCCGTCAGGCCCAGGAAGTCCGCGAGCCGATCGAGCGCTTCCTCGATCGACTCCTGCTGGTCCTCGGAGGTCCGGGCACGCAGCCGCTCGGCGCGCCAGACATCCCTGTGCCCGTCGACGAACGCCTCCGCCGCCTCCGGGTCGGGGGTTCGCAGGAACGCTTCGTAGTCGACTCGTGCTCCGAAACCGAGTAGTTCGGTCTCCGGCAGGGTGGCCGCGGGAATGAAAACGCGGGGAGCGAAGGACGACGCGATCTCGACGTCGCCGGGGACCCGTTCCAGCGCGGCCGCGACTCGGAAGCGTGTGGCGCCGATCGCCAGCGAATCGCCCACCTGCGCGTCGAGCGCGATGAGGAGCGCGGGATCGACGATCACGTTGCGGCCATCGTGGAGGGCGGCCCACTCGCCGGCCGGCTCGGTCTCGATCGTTCCGTAGAACGGGAAGCCGGGCTCGGGGGCGCGGACCTGCACGAGCCGGGTGGCGCCGGTGCGGGGATGCAGCGCCATCGAGGCGAAGGACGTGACACTCACGACCTCCGTACCGGCGGCCGTCACCGAGTCAAGCAGTGTGGTGACGACCGGGCTGAACGGCTCGCGGCTCGCGACCATCGCGTCCGCGCCGAGCATCGTGCGGGCCTGGTTCCGCACCTCCGCGCGCATGTTCGCCGCGAAACCCTGTACCGCCACGAGCGCGGCGACCCCGAGCGAGATCGCGGAGAGGAAGAGGAAGAGGCGCCGGCGAGCGAAGCGGCTTTCGCGCCACGCCAGGGAAAGGAGCTGGCTCGGTTTCACCCGGCGGGGGCGGGCGTCGCCGCGCTGTCCTCCATGACCCGTCCGTCCGCGAGCCGGATCGTGCGCCGGGCACGCCGGGCGAGCACGGGGTCGTGCGTGACCAGGACGAGCGTCGTTCCCCGCTCCCGGTTCAGTTCCTCGAGCAGACCGATGATCGATTCGCCGGTCGCCGCGTCGAGGTTGCCGGTCGGTTCGTCCGCGAACAAGATTCGTGGTTCGTTGACGAACGCCCGAGCGAGGGCCACGCGCTGTTGTTCGCCACCGGAAAGCTGCGCCGGATAGTGATCGAGCCGCTCCTTCAGGCCGACGCGCGCCAGGAGCGCCGCCGCTCGCCCGGCCGCGCCCGATTCACCACGCAACTCGAGCGGCACCTGTACGTTCTCTCTCGCGGTCAACGAGGGGATGAGCTGGAACGACTGGAAAACGAAACCGACCGTGGCGCGGCGGAATCGAGCCCGCTCATCCTCGGAGAGCGGGCCGAGTTCGGTGCCGGCGAGACGAACGGAACCGCCCGACGGGGTATCGAGCCCCGCGAGCAGGCCGAGCAACGTCGTCTTCCCGCTTCCCGACGGCCCGAGGATGGCGACGAAATCGCCTTCCGCGAAATGCAGGTTCACCCCGTGCAGGACCGTCAACGCGCGGTCGCCGCTCCGATAGGTTTTCTCGAGATCCTTCGCGATGAGCATGTCGCTTCTGAAACACGCGAGCCGGGCCCTTGCGGGAACGATGGCGATCCTGATTTTCGGGTGCGCTGACGGCGGGCGCAACAACGAAGAGAGTATCGCGGTGGCTGACGAGTCAGCGGGCGACGCCGCGGCGATCGCTGAACGAACCTCGGTCGACCAGGTCGCCGGGGCCGCCATCACCGACGACACCGCCCCCATCGTCGTGTTCCTCGGAACCAGCCTGACGGCCGGCTACGGCCTTTCGCCGGACCAGGCCTTCCCCGCCCTCGTTCAGACACTCTCCGAGGAGAGCGATCCGCCCGTCCGCGTCGTCAACGCCGGGGTGAGCGGTGAGACATCCGCCGGTGCGCTCCGTCGGGTCGACTGGCTTCTCCGCCAGCCGTTCGACGTCCTGGTCATCGAGACAGGCGCGAACGACATGCTGCGCGGCACCGATGCCGACGCCACGGAGGCAAACATCCAGGCGATCGTCGACCAGGTCCGGGGCCGATACCCCGATGCCCCTATCATCCTCGCGGGGATGCTGGCGATGCCGAACCTCGGGCCCGATTACGCGGCCCGCTTCGAGCCGATCTATCCGCGTCTCGCCGAGCGCAACGACCTCATCCTCATCCCCTTCCTGCTCGAAGGCGTGGCCGGAGACCCGACGCTGAACCAGGCGGACGGCATCCATCCGAACGCACGCGGTCAGCGAATCGTCGCCAACACGGTCTGGGAGTCACTGGGGCCCGTGTTGCGAGAGCTACCGCGTTGAGGTCGCTCGACGACTGACCCGCCGTCAATCCAGGAGTTCGTACTGCCCGCGCGACTCCGTCGTCGATCCCTGGTCCGAGACGAGCAATCCGTCATCGTCATCGCCGGCCTCTCGCTCATCGCCACCCTCGGTATCCGCGAGCCCGGAGGTCGCCTCCTCGGAACGGCCGGATCCGCCACCCGCCACCCGCGCGACCTCGGCGATTCTCGTTGCCCCGGGAACGTGCGCGATCCTCGCGAGCGGTCCGCCGACTTCGCCCGTCGCGACCCGATCGACGGGCACGCGCAGCGCGGAGCCCCCCGCGTTGACGAGCATGAGGTCCTCGCCCGGGAGCACTTCCGGCGCGCCAACGAGCTTCCCCGCGCGGTCTTCCAGGCGAAACCCGACCACACCCTTCCCGTCGCGCCGCTGCGCCGGGATCCCTTCGACCTCGATCCGCAGCGCCCATCCCCGGTCCGAGACACCGCACACCACCACCTCACGGCGCATGACCATCGACCCGACGACGCGGTCATCACCGGTCAGCTTGATTCCCCGGACGCCCGCCGCCGTGCGGCCCATCTCGGGCACATCGGACTCGGCGAAGCGGATCACGCGACCCGATCGAGTCACCAGCAGCACGTCACCCGTGCCGTCCGAGGCGTGAACCGCGGCCAACGTGTCGCCATCGCGGAGGTTGATCGCGTTGACGCCACCCGCCCGTCCGGACCCGAACGCTTCGAGTGCCGTCCGCTTGACCGTGCCTCCCTTCGTCACGAAGACCAGTGCCCCGTCCCTGGGTACCCGCGCCAACGAGAGGATGGCCGCGACTCCGTCAGCCTTCTCCAGCCCGAAGAGCTGATGAAGAGATCGCCCCCGGGAAGAGCGCTCCGCTTCCGGGATATCACCCACCGACACGGTGTGCGCCTGCCCGGCACGCGTGACGAAGAGGAGCTGATCGGTGGTGCTCACCGAGAACACGTGCTGGAGGAAATCCTCCCCGTAGCGATCCATTTCCGCCATCGGCTTGCCCGAAGTCATCCTCCGGCGATGGAGGTACATGGGAATCTGCTTCGCGTATCCCTCATGGCTGACGGTGACGACCACATCCTCCTGGGCGACCATCGTGTCGATCATCGACTCGGGCTTCCCATCGATGATACGGGTCCGTCGCGGGTCGGAGAACCTGGCGTCCAGATCCAGCAATTCACGGCGGATCTCGGCGATCTGCAGCGCCGGGCTGGCGAGCAGCGCGTCCAGCTCCTCGATCCGGGCCAGGAGCTTCGCCAACCTCTCGGCGAGTTCGGCCGTCTCGAGCTGCGTGAGCCGATAGAGGCGCATCATCAGGATCGCGTCCGCCTGGGTCTCGCTGAGGCCGAACTCCCCCCGCAGCCGTTCCGCCGCCACCGGCCGCTCCCGCGATGAACGGATGATCTCGACCACCCGCTCGATATTGCGGAGCGCGATCAGCAGCCCCTCGAGGATGTGCGCCTCTTCCTTCGCCCGCGCACGCTCCCACTCCGAGCGCCGCACGATCACCTCGATCCGGTGGTCCCGGAAACGCTCCAGCATGCCCTTCAGCGAGAACTCCTTCGGCGTTCCCCCGTCCAGCGCCAGCGCGATTACCCCGAACGTCGATTGCAGGCCCGTCCATTTCAGGAGCCCACGCACCACCTTCTTCGCGTCCGCCCCCCGCTTCAGCTCGATCACCAGCCGGATCCCGTCCCGATCGGACTCGTCACGCAGGTCGCTGATGTCCGGGGCCTTCCCCTTCCGCGTCAGATCCGCGATCTGCTCGATGATCCGGGACTTGCTCGTCGCGTAGGGAATCTCCGTCACCACCAGCTGCTCACGCCCGCCGCGCCGCACCTCCCGGCCGATCCGCCCCTGCATGATGATCCGGCCGCGCCCCGTCTCGTACGCGGCCCGGATCCCCTCGCGGCCCACGATCAACCCCCCCGTCGGGAAATCCGGTCCGGGGACGAACTCCATCAGGTCGGCGACCGTGCAGTCGGGATTGTCGAGAAGATGAACCGTCGCGCGGACGATCTCCGCGAGGTTGTGCGGCGGGATGTTCGTGCTCATCCCCACCGCGATGCCGCTGCTCCCGTTGATCAGGAGGTTGGGGACCTTCGAG
>CAZWJE010000035.1:0-18474 GCA_964634395.1 uncultured Gemmatimonas sp.
TTCCTCGCCCTCGCGGCCTGCGGCCGCGTCGAGACGGACACCTCGGACATCGCCACCCGCCCGGTCCGTGTCGTTGCCACCACGAGCATCGTCGCCGACGTGGTACGCGAGGTCGGCGGTGACCGCGTCGAGGTGACCGCGCTGATGGGACCGGGCGTGGACCCCCACCTCTATCGGGCGAGCGAAGGCGACGTCCGGCGGATGAGCGAGGCGGACATCGTCTTCTACAGCGGCCACCACCTGGAAGGGCGGATGGGCGAAGTGCTCGAGGAGCTGGGTACCCGGGCGACCCCGACCGTCGCGATCGCCGAAGGCGTCACCCCCGACCGACTCCTCACACCGCCCGAGTTCGAAGGTGCGGTGGACCCGCACGTATGGATGGACGTCTCGCTCTGGCGGACGACGACGACCCGGGTGGCCGAAGCGTTGGCCGCGCTCGACCCGACGCACGCCGCCGAGTACGAAGCCGGCGCGGCGACCTATGGCGGGCGTCTCGAAACGCTCGACGCCTGGGTCCGCGAACGGATCGCCGCCCTGCCGCCCGAGCGCCGTGTCCTGATCACCGCGCACGACGCCTTCAACTATTTCGGGCGTGCCTACGACTTCGATGTGCGCGGTCTCCAGGGCATCTCGACCGTCGCCGAGGCCGGCACGAGCGATGTGCAGGAGCTCGCGCGGTTCGTGGCCGACCGTCGCATCCCCGCCCTGTTCGTCGAATCCTCCGTCTCACCCCGGAGCATCGAAGCCGTGCAGGCCGCCGTGCGCGCTCGCGGCTTCGAAGTCAGCGTCGGCGGCAACCTCTACTCCGACGCGCTCGGCGGCGAGGGGACGGGCGCCGACAGCTACGAGGGAATGATCCGCCACAACGTCGAGACGATCGTCCGCGCGCTGGAGGGACGCGAATGAGCGACCCGACCGGTGACGTGACCTCCTCGAGACAGCCCGCCGAGCCGGGCCGTCAGCACGAACCGACCGCGCCGGAAGAATCCGGAACTCCCGGGGTCACGAAGGCTTCGGGAGCGCCGAAGCCGCCCCGAGAGGCTAGGGCGTCCGGACGGCGGGAGTCCGGAACCGGCTCCGCGATCGAGGTTCGCGACCTGACCGTCGCCTACCGGGATCGACCCGTTCTCTGGGACGTCGACCTCGAGGTTCCCGCCGGCGTGCTCATGGCGATCGTCGGCCCCAACGGCGCCGGCAAGACGACGCTGATCAAGTCGATCCTGGGGCTCGTCCGGCCCGCCGCCGGCGAAGTCCTCGTGAACGGCGGTCCCTACGAAGAGCGGCGGAGCCAGGTCGCCTACGTCCCGCAACGGGGTACCGTGGACTGGGATTTCCCGACGAACGTCCTCGACGTGGTGATGATGGGCCTCTATGCCCGGATCGGCTGGATACGCCGGCCCGGCGCGCGACATCGAACGGCCGCGCTCGAAGCCCTCGCCCAGGTGGGAATGGCCGACTTCGCCGACCGCCAGATCTCACAGCTTTCCGGGGGCCAGCAGCAGCGCGTCTTCCTCGCCCGTGCGCTCGTCCAGGAGGCGTCCATCTACATGATGGACGAGCCGTTCCAGGGTGTCGACGCGACGACGGAGCGCGCGATCGTCGACCTGCTTCGCGCGCTGCGCAAGGCCGGGAGCACCGTCGCCGTCGTCCACCACGACCTGCAGACCGTGCCCGAATACTTCGACTGGGTGCTGCTCCTCAACGTGCGCAGGATCGCGGCCGGGCCAGTGCACGAGGTCTTCACCGACGAGAATCTGCGGGCGACCTATGGCGGCCGCGTCCCCTACCTTCGCCAGGCGGGAGGCGAGGAGCCCGGCTCGATATTCATGCTCGACCGCGCGAGCGGCGAATGATCGCCCTGGCGCAGGGGCTGACTCTGCCCTTCGAACTCGACTTCACCCTGCGGACGGTGGCCCTCGGCGCCGCCGTGCTGGGGATCGTCAGCGGCACCCTGGGCACCTACGCCGTGCTTCGCGGCCAGAGCCTCCTCGGCGACGCGATCTCGCACGCCGCGCTTCCGGGGATCGCGCTCGCCTTTCTGGTGACGGGCATGCGCGCGCCCTTCGTCCTCGCCGTCGGAGCGGCGCTCGCCGGCTGGCTCGGCGCGCTCTTCGTCCTCGGCATCACCGGCCGCAGCCGGGTTCCCTACGACGCCGCGCTCGGTCTCATCCTCTCGGTCTTCTTCGGCGTCGGGATGGTGCTGTTGACCTTCATCCAGCGACTCCCCTCGGGAACACAAGCGGGACTCGACACCTTCCTCTTCGGCCAGGCCGCCGCTCTCCTTCCCCGGGAGGTCGCGGTCATGTCCGTCCTGGGCGTCGCGGCGCTCCTCGCCACGACGGTCTTCTGGAAAGAGTTCAAGCTGCTCGCCTTCGACCCGGAGTTCGGCGCCTCGATCGGCCTGCCGATCCGACGGCTGGACATCTTTCTGACCTCACTGCTCGTGATCGCCATCGTGATCGGCCTGCAGGCGGTGGGTGTCGTCCTGATGAGCGCGATCCTCGTGGCCCCGGCCGCCGCCGCCCGGCAGTGGTCCGACCGGCTGGGCACCATCGTCGTGCTCGCCGCCGCCTTCGGCGCCACGGCCGGAATCGCTGGCGCGCTCGTCAGCGCCTCGACGCCGCGCATGCCGACCGGCCCGACGATCGTCCTCTGCGCGGGCGGGGTCATGCTGCTGAGCCTGCTCTTCGCGCCCCGCCGCGGCCTCGTCGCCGAAGCGGTCCGCGTCCGCCGCGGCCGCCGCGAGCTCCGCGACCTCGGACTCCTCGAAGACCTCTTCACCCTCGCGCGCCAGCACGCGGACCCCGAACACCCTCACCTTGCCGTCGTGCTACGGACGATGACCTCCGTGCCCGAGACGGTCGGCCCCGGCCTCCATCGCCTCGAACGGCGCGGCTGGGTCCACCGGTCCCCCCCGGACTCCTGGAGCCTGACTCCCGGTGGGTGGGAGGCGGCCGTCTCCGAGTTCGGAAGCCGCGGGGACCGCCGCCCCGGCGACCCGTCGGCGGCATGATCCCGCAACTCGAGATCCAGCTGATCGCCGTCGTCACGGCGATCGCCTGCGCGCTGCCCGGCGTCTTTCTCGTCTTGCGCCGCGTCTCCATGCTGAGCGACGCGATCAGCCACGCGATCCTCCCGGGGATCGTGGTCGCCTTCTTCCTCACCGGAGATCTCAACTCGCCCCTGCTCATCGCGGGGGCGGCGACGACGGGCGTGATCACCGCGGCACTGATCGAACTGCTCGGCCGCACCCGCCGCGTCCGCCAGGACGCCGCGATCGGTCTCGTCTTCCCCCTGCTCTTCTCGGTCGGCGTCATCCTCATCGCGCGCTACGCCGGCGACGTCCATCTCGATGTCGACGCCGTCCTGCTCGGCGAACTCGCGTTCGCCCCGTTCGATCGCTTCGTCCTCGGCGGCTACGACCTCGGACCGCGTTCTCTCTGGGTGATGGGGATCATCCTGGCCATCAACGCCGGCTTCATCCTGACCTTCTTCAAGGAACTGAAGCTCTCGACGTTCGACCCCGCGCTCGCCGCCACGCTCGGGTTCAGCCCGGTGCTCCTGCATTACCTGCTGATGGGGATCGTCTCCATCACCGCGGTCGGCGCGTTCGACGCCGTCGGCTCCGTTCTCGTCGTCGCCCTGATCGTCGGTCCTCCCGCCACCGCCTACCTCCTCACCGACCGGCTCTCGACGATGCTGCCGCTGAGCGCGGGGATCGGCGCCGCCTCCGCCATCGCGGGCTACTGGCTCGCCTGGTGGCTCGACGCCTCGATCGCCGGATCGATGGCCACCGCGGTCGGCGCGTTCTTCCTCCTCACCCTCGCGCTCGCGCCCCAGCACGGCCTCCTCGCCGCGGCCCGCCGACGTCACGTCCAGCGCCGACGCTTCGCCGAGCACATGCTCCTCGTTCACCTCCTCCACCACGAAGGCACGCCCGAGGAAGGTATCGAGTGCCGACCCGACCACCTGCGCGAACACCTCCGCTGGGACGAGGAACTCGCCGATCTCGCCATCCGTTCCGCCACCCGCGGCGGCCTCGTTGAGCAGGCCGGCCCGATGCTCCACCTCACCCCCTCCGGTCGGGCCCGTGCCCACGAGGCGATGGTCGCCTGAGGAACATCTCGTGTCGATGACAACTACATGCAGAGGTCGGCCCCCGTGGATCATATTGACCGATATGGCGCCGGCTGTACATTGACGAAACCGGCTTGCGGCGGCCCCGCGGCCAGTTCGAGACACGTTCCGCTCGCCGCGGCGGCGGCGATCAAACACCGGATGATCCGGCGGTGTAGAGCTATCTCGAGGCGGGTACCCGTTTCTTCGCCGCACACCCTGTCCGGATCCACCCCCGCTTCCGCTTCATAGCTGACCCACCCGGCCCCCGGCGGCCGGGAACGATTCGCGACGGTCTGGAACTCGCGCGTATCGGGGGATGACGCGCGAGTCGTCACAGCCCGCCCTTCCGCGAGGGTCGCGCACCGAGGAGACCTCAGATGAAGGCGCTTTCCATAGGGGCCCTGGTGCTCATCGCGGTCTCCGCCAGCAGCGGCTCGCCGGCCGACCGACCCGATCGTGCGGTGCCGGTCGACCCGGTCGCCGTCGCGATGGCGGCTCCGCCGGGTGCAGTCGCGGACGGCTCCGCGCTCGCCGCGCAGTTTCCCGCACGGTCCCGCCGCGGCATGACCGTCAGCGGCGGAGGGGCGGGCGAGGAAGAGATTCCGTACAACTTCTACTTCTCGCGTGCCCAGTACGGCGGCGGCGCCCAGTTCCGGCGCTCTCGCTGGGCAACCGATTATCCCCAGGCCGACATCTGGATTTCCAACGTCCTTCGCCGTCTCACGGGCGTGGACGTGGCGCCGTACGACAACATCGTCCGCCTCGACGACCCGGAGCTCCGGCGCTTCCCGTTCATATACGCCGTAGAGGTCGGTTCCATGGGCCTCGCGCCCGCCGAGGTACGGGGACTGCGTGAGTATCTGCTCGCGGGCGGTTTTCTGATGGTCGACGACTTCTGGGGTTCCTGGGAGTGGAGCAACTTCGAGTGGGAGATGCGGCAGGTGCTGCCCGAGTTTGACATCGTCGAGATCCCGCTCGACCACGAGATCTTTCGGTCGTACTACGCGATCGATGAGATCATCCAGGTCCCGAATATCGCGAACGGGATCTCGATGGGGATGGGATACCCGGGGGCCAGGACGTTCGAGAGGGATGGATTCACTCCTCGGTTCCTCGGGATCATCGACGACAAGGATCGGGTCCTCGTCGTCATCAACTGGAACACGGATCTCGGCGACGCGTGGGAGCACGCGGAAGACCCGCGCTATCCGCTGATGTATTCGACGTACGCGTACCAGATGGCCGCGAACTTCATTGTCTACGCGATGACGCACTGATCGGCGACGGACGGGCGCAAACCGTGCTCCCGCCTCGGCGGAATCGACGCACCGGAATATCAGTATGGCTGAGGGGATCTGGCAGTTCTTCCTGAAGTATCCGCCGCTCGTCTACGAGAAGGGCAGGATCGTCTTTCTTTCGCCACTGCCGACGTGGCTGCTCGTCATCGCGGTCGCGGTCGCCGCCGCCGCCGGTGTGAGCTACGTCCGCCGCGCGCGATCGCTGCCCATTCCCGAGCGCGTCGGTCTGCTGACACTGCGCGGCGCCCTGCTGATCCTGCTCCTCGCGCTCCTCCTGCGGCCCACCCTCCAGGTGCCGGTCGCCGTCCCCCAGGAGAACTACCTCGGGATCCTCGTCGACGACTCGCGCAGCATGCTCATCGCCGACGGGACCGCGCCCAGCCGCGGCGATGAACTGCTCGCGGCGCTCGACACGGACCTGCTCACCCGTCTCTCCGAGCGCTTCCGACTGAGGCTCTTCCGCTTCTCCGGCGACGCCAGCCGCATCGAGGCGGTCGGCGACCTCTCGTTCGCCGGCGGCGAGACGCGGATCGGCCGGGCGCTCGACCAGGCGCGAAACGAACTGGCCGGCGTCCCGATCGCGGGGCTTGTCGTCGTCAGTGATGGGGCCGACCAGTCGGAGGCCGAGCTAAACGAAACGCTGCTCAGCCTGCGAACGAGCGCCCTGCCGGTCTACACCGTCGGCGTCGGCCGCGAGGAGTTCACGCGCGATGTGGAAGTCCGTCGGGTATCGAGCCCGCGCTCGATCCTGAAAGGCACGTCGACCGTCGTCGACATCGTCGTCGCGCAGAGCGGGTACGCGGGGACGACGGTTCCGCTGATCGTCGAGGATCAGGGCCGCGTCGTCAGCTCGCAGGACGTCGTCCTCCCCGCCGATGGTACGCCGGCGGCGGTTCGTGTCCACTTCACCGCCGAAGAGCCGGGCTGGCGCCGCTTCCGCTTCCGCATTCCGCTCCAGGAAGGCGAGCTGGTCACCGCGAACAACGATCGCGAGGCGATGATCGACGTCCGGGACGGTCGGCAGAAAGTACTCTACTTCGAGGGCGAGCCCCGCTTCGAGGTCAAGTTCCTTCGCCGCGCCGTCGACGAGGACGAGGAACTCCAGCTCGTCGTGCTGCAGCGTACCGCCGAGAACAAGTTCCTCCGCCTCCACGTCGACGACGGAGAGGAACTCGAGGGCGGGTTCCCGATCACTCGCGAGGAGCTCTTCCAATACCGCGCACTGATCATCGGCAGCGTCGAGGCGAGCTTCTTCTCGCGCGAGCAGCTGCGCATGATCGTCGATTTCGTTAACGAGCGCGGCGGGAGCGTGCTCTTCCTGGGCGGCAAACGATCGTTCGCCGAAGGTGGCTACACCGGGACACCGCTCGCCGACCTGATGCCCGTCGAACTCGATGCCCGCGGCGATCCGAACTACTACCGCGAGTTGACCGTCGCCCCGACCCGGGCGGGCCTCACCCACGCCGCGCTCCAGTTCGATCCGGACCCGGCCGTTTCCGCCGGGATCTGGGAGGGGTTGCCGGCGCTCTCGACGTTCAATCAGTTGACGCGGCTCAAGCCGGGCGCGACCGCGCTGCTCACCGGCACCGGGCCGGGAGTCTCCGAAGGGCAGATCGTCCTGGCCTCGCAGCGGTTCGGCCGGGGAATGGCGCTCGCCCTGCCCGTCCAGGACACCTGGATCTGGCAGATGCACGCCGATATCCCTCTCGAAGATCAGACCCACGAGATCTTCTGGCGTCAGATCCTGCGCTGGATGGTCAACGAGGTCCCCGACCAGATGACCCTCACCAGCTCGGCCGAGCCGGCGGCGCTCCACCAGACGGTGCAGCTCAACGCTGATCTGCGCGACAAGGGGTTCCACCGGATCAACGACGCCACCGTCTCCGCGCTGATCGAGGCCGCCGACGGCAGCACCAACGAGTTGCCGCTTCGCTGGACGAACCGCCGCGACGGCGAGTACTCCGCCGCGTTCACCCCGCTGGTGAGCGGCCTCCATCAGGTCCACGTACAGGCCATACGAGGGGATTCGGCGGTCGCCAGCGCATCGTTCGCGCTCGACGCGGTCGAGGACAACGGCGAGTTCTTCGGCGCGCAGATGCGCGGGCCGCTCCTCCGCCGCATCGCCGAGGAGACCGGAGGGCGGTTCTACACGCTCGCCGAGATGGGTCGCCTGCCGGACGAGGTCGGATTCTCCGGCAGCGGGATCACCCGTATGGAGAACTACGACCTCTGGGACATGCCCCTGGTCTTCCTGCTCATCATCGCGCTCGTCGGCGGCGAGTGGGGACTGCGGCGGGTCAGGGGGTTGCCATGACCTCGTGGCTCTCGTCACCGAGGTTCGCGGTCGCCGCGATCGCCGCCGCGCTCGTCTGCGCTCCGGCGCCCGCGACGGCGCAGGCCCACCTCCTGATCATCAGCGGCCTGGGCGGCGAGGCGCGCTACGTCGACGATTTCCACGGCTGGGGCACCGCGCTCGTCGACGCCGCGCGAGGCCGTCTCCGGCTGCCGGCGGAGAACGTGGTGTTCCTCTCAGAGAACCCGTCACGCGACCCGTCCCGGGTGAACGGAGAATCGCGGAGAGAGAATGTGGAACGCGCGATCGCCGACATGGCGGCGCGCGCCGGCGCCGACGACCGGATCATGATCGTCCTCTTCGGCCATGGAAGCGCCGATCCCCGCGGCGCCCGGGTGAACCTCCCCGGCCCGGACATCACCGCCGAGGAGTTCGCCACGATGATCGCCGCGTTCGGCGACCGTCCGCTCGCCTTCGTCAACACCGCGAGCGCCAGTGGCGACTTCGCAGACGTCCTCGCGGGTCCCAACCGGACGATCATCACCGCCACCCGTTCCGGGATGGAACGCAACGAAACGGTCTTCGGTCGTTATTTCGTCGAGGCGTTCGCCCAGGATGGCGCCGACGCCGACCGCGACGGCCGCCTCACCCTCACCGAGGTGTTCGACTACGCCCTGCGCGAAACCCAGCGCTCGTACCAGATGGCCAACCGGCTGCAGATGGAGAACGCCCGGATCGAGGGTGACTCCGCCTTCGCGCGGGTCTTCCACATGCAGGGCATCGCCTCGGCGCCCTCGGACGCCTCCGCCGAGACACGCGCGCTCTTCACCCGGCGCCGCGAACTCGAAGAGGCGATCGACGCGCTCCGCCTGCGCGCCGGCCAGATGGAAGCCGCGGAATACACCGCCGAGCTCGAACGACTCCTCCTCGAGCTCGCCCGGACGAACCAGCGGATCCAGGAAGACGAAGGTCCCGAGTGAAGCTTCATCCACGTTCCCGCGGGGCCGTCGCGCTCCTCTTCGCCCTCCTCCTGCCGGCGGCCGCCTGCGCGCAGCAGGACGCCGGGTCGGCGGCCGCCGCGCTCGCCGCCGGCCGCTACGAGGACGCGATCCGCATCGCCAGCGCCGCGATCCGAGGTGGTGACGCCAGCGCCCGTGAAACGCTCGTCCGCGCACTGATCGACGTGGGCCGCTACGACGAGGCCGTCGAGGAGGCCAGCGGTCTCCCGCTCCCGCGTGGCGAGGCCCATCTCGCGCGGGGTCGTCTCGACGACGCCGACCAGGCGTTCGCCGAAGCCGCGTCGGGTGAAGGACCGGACCGACTCACCGCCGAGTTCCATCGCGCGGAGATCCTCTGGATGCGCGGAGACCGCGACGAGGCAACCCGTCGGTTCAACACCTTCATCGACGTCTACAACCGCTCGGCGGGGCTCTCCGCGAAGGACCTCATCGCCGTGGGTAACGCGGTCTGGTACCTCGGTGGCCGCGAGTCTTCCCTTTTCCAGGACGCCGTCCTCGCCTTCGACGAAGCGACGAAGGTCGATCCGACCGCGATCGAGCCGCACATCCGCCTCGGTGAGTTGTTCGTCGCGAAATACAACGGCCAGGAAGCCACGGCCGCGCTCGAGGACGCGCTCGCGCTCAACCCGAACCATCCACGCGCCCTCCTCGCGATGGCGCGCGCACGGTCGTTCGACGGGCAGCGCGGTCAGGCGATGGAGCTCGTCGGCCGGGCGCTCGAAGTGAACCCGAACCTCGTCCCCGCCCGACTCTTCCGCGCGCGGATGAACCTCGACGCCGAGAATTACGAGGCCGCCGAAGAGGATCTGCGGCTCGCGCTCGAAGTGAATCCCTCCTCGCTCGAGGGCCTCTCGACACTGGCGTCACTCCATTACATCCGCGACGACCAGGCGGAGTTCCGGGAGATCAGCGAGCGCGTCCGGTCACTCAACCCGCGCTACGCGGGCCTGCTGACCACCGTGGCGGAAGTCGCGGCGCAGGTCCGCCTCTATCGGGACGCCGCGGAACTCGCGGCCCGGGCCGTCGAACTGGACCCGGAATCCTGGGCCGCCCATGCGGCCCTCGGCCTGAACCAGTTCCGGACCGGGCGGATCGAGGAAGCGAGGGAGACCCTCGAGCGTTCCTTCGCCGGTGACCCCTACAACGTCTGGATCAAGAACAACCTTGACCTGCTGGATACCTTCGGGGAGTACGAACTGCGCTCCGCCGACGCGCGCCTCGCGTTCATGCTCCATGGGGACGAGGCGGATCTGCTCTATCCGTACGCCCTCCAGGCGGCGAGCGAGGCACTCGAGAGCCAGGTCGCCCGTTATGGGGCCCGCCCCCGCGGTACCGTCCGCGTCGAGTTCTATCCGCGCAGCGCGGACTTCTCGGTGCGTACGGTCGGGCTGGCCGGACTCGGTGCCCTCGGCGTCAGCTTCGGCGAGGTCGTCGCGCTCGACGCGCCCTCCGCTCGTGAACCCGGCAGCTATAACTGGCTGACCACGCTCTGGCACGAAATGGGGCACACCGTCGCCCTCGAAGTGAGCGGCAACCGCGTTCCTCGATGGCTCACGGAGGGGATGTCGGTCGTCGAGGAGCGGTATGCCCGCCCCGGATGGACCCCTGGTATCGCGCCGGAGTTCGTCGTCGCGTACGATGAAGGACAGCTTCCCCCGGTCAGCCGACTGAACGAAGGGTTCATCCGCCCGCCGACGCCGCAGCACCTCGGGCTCGCGTACCAGATGGCCGCCCTGGTGGTCGAGTGGATCGAGGAGACCCGCGACTTCGACACGCTCGTTCGGATGCTTCGCGCCTACAGCGACGGGCAGGAGACCGATCAGGTGCTTCAGGGTGTGCTCGGCGCCGCGCCCGAACGGATCGACGAAGAGTTCGACCGCTGGCTCCGCGGTCGCGCCGACCCCGCCCGGGCACGAGCATACCTGGAAGCGCTCCAGGAGGCCGGCACCCGGATGGCGTCCGGGGACAATGACGCCGCGCGGCGGACCCTGGAACGCGCGACGACCCTCTTCCCGCCGGGCGGCGGGAGCGCCGCGCACGCGATGCTCGCGCGGTTGCACATGCAGGCGGGCGACGACGCGGCGGCGATCGAGTCTCTCGCGGCATACACTGAATATGACGAGACGGCATACCAGGCGAACCTGGAACTCGCCGGCCTCCGGGAGAAGACGGGCGACCGCGCGGGCGCCGTCGCGGCGCTCGATCGGGCGGTCTGGATCTATCCCTACGATCTCGAACCGCACCGCAAGCTCGCCGAACTCGCCGCCGCGGAGGGCGATTTCGCCATCGCCACCCGCGAGCGCGGCGCGATCATCGGGTTGCGCCCGACCGATATGGCCGGCGCTCGATACGAACTCGCGCGGGCGCTTTTCCTCGCCGGCCGGACGGATGAGGCGCGCGCCGAAGTCCTTCGCGCCCTCGAGATCGCGCCCGGTTACTCCGAAGCGCAACAGCTGCTGCTTCGGCTCCATGAAGGGCCGGATTGAGACGGGACGTCCGCCGCCACGGCGGGATTGTTGGCGTGACCGGCGCGACGGCGACGGTTCCATTCACTCACCGATAGCGGGAGCATCAGATTGTCGTCCATGATCAATACGGCGGTGCTCGAGAACGATGAAGACCTCGAGCTCGCGGAGAAACTGAAACAGGGTCGCGAACGGATCCTCACGGAACTCCGCAAGACGATCATCGGCCAGGACGAGGTCGTCGAGCAGCTGCTCCTCTCCCTCTTCGTCGGCGGCAACTCCCTCATTCTGGGCGTTCCGGGCCTCGCGAAGACCCTGCTCATCCACTCGCTCGCCCAGGTGTTGAACCTCAAGTTCAACCGCATCCAGTTCACCCCCGACCTGATGCCCTCCGACATCACCGGAACGGACATCATCCAGGAAGACCCCGCGACCGGCAAGCGACAGATGGTGTTCGCCCCGGGACCGATCTTCGCCAACATCGTCCTGGCCGACGAGATCAACCGGACACCGCCGAAGACCCAGGCCGCGCTGCTCGAGGCGATGCAGGAGCACCGCGTCACCATCCAGGGCCGTACCTATACGCTCGAGGAGCCGTTCTTCGTCTTCGCGACGCAGAACCCGATCGAACTCGAAGGCACCTATCCCCTCCCCGAGGCGCAGCTCGACCGCTTCATGTTCGAGATCATCATCCGGCACCTGCCCGAGGATGAGGAACTCGAAGTCATCCGGTCGACGACGTCGACGAGGAAGCCCGTGTTCGAGCAGGCCGTCTCCGGCGAGGACATCATCGCCTTCCAGCGGCTCGTGCGGCGCGTCCCCGTACCGGATCCCGTCCTGCGCTACGCGCTCGCGCTCGTGCGCACGACCCGGCCGGACGCGGCGGGCGACAACGTCCCCTCGTTCATCAGGGAGTGGGTCGCGTACGGAGCGAGCGTCCGCGCGGCCCAGTACCTGACGCTGGGCGCGAAGGCGCGCGCGCTCATGGACGCCCGCCCGCACGTGGATTTCGACGACGTGAAGGCCCTCGCCCATCCGGTCCTCCGGCACCGGATCCTGACGAACTTCCACGCCGAGTCCGAGCGGGTCACGACCGACCAGATCATCGATCAGCTGGTCGCCGCCGTACCCATCCCTCGATCGGGGATGTAGCGTTCCCGGCCGGCTCCGTGAACGAGCCGGTCACGTCATCGCGGTCCGCGACGGGTCGGAACGCGCACTCGATTCGGGAAGAGATATTCGATGACGGATTCCGCGTTGCTCGGCCACTCCCTCGGACGGTTCCTCGACCCGCGCGTCCTCGCGCGGATCGGGAACCTCGACCTGCTCGCGAGATCCGTGGTCAGCGGCTTCATCAACGGCCTCCACAGGTCCGCGAACCTCGGACTCTCGATGGATTTCGCCGAACACCGGGGCTACATGCCCGGCGACGATATCCGGCGGATCGACTGGCGACTCTTCGCCCGCACGGACCGATTTTACGTCAAGGAGTTCGAGGCCGACACGAATTCGAACTTCGTGACCGTCCTCGATGTATCCAGTTCGATGGGGTATGCCGGCGCGGGAATCCGGAAGATCGATTACGCCCGCTACCTCGCGGCCTGCCTCACTTACCTCGTGAAGGGCCAGCGCGACCGGATCGGTCTCATCACCTTCGATTCGAGCGTGGTCGACTACGTGCCGCCGTCGGCGAAGCACCTGGAGATCATCCTCCACACGCTTAATCGGATCGAGCCGGGGAAGGGGCGGAAGGGGGAGTTCACGGAGCCGCTCCTCCGCGCCGCCGACCGGCTCCGGCGCAAGGGCATGGTCGTCCTCATCTCGGACCTCTACGAGGACCCGACCACGATACTGAACGCGCTCAAACCCCTGCGCGGCCGCGGACACGAACTCCTGGTCTTCCAGATCCTGGACCCGAACGAACTCGAATTCCCCTTCCAGGACCCCAGTCTCTTCGAGGACCTGGAGAGCGGCGCCCGTCTGCCGATCAGCCCGGGATCGCTTCGTGAACACTACCGTGAGGCGATGAAGGAGCACCTGGCCTCACTGGCCCGGCTCTTCCGTGAAAACCAGGTGGACTACGCCCTGCATAATACGGCGGAACCACTGGATTTCGCCCTGTTCGACTTCCTCTCCGCGCGTGAGCGCATGAGCAGAGTTCGCTGATGTCCCTGAGTTTCCTCGTTCCGGCCTTCCTCGCGGGATTGCTCGCGCTCGGGATCCCGATCGCGATCCATCTCTCGCGTCGTGATACGCGAGAGCCCGTGCAGTTCCCGTCATTGATGTTCCTGGAGAAGGTCCCGCAGAAACGAACGGAGAAGCGCAGGATCCACCGCTGGCCGCTCTTCCTCCTTCGCTCGCTGGCGATCGCGCTGCTCGTGCTCGCCTTCGCCCGCCCGTTCCTGGACCGGGGCGAGATCCTCCCGGCCGGCGCGGTCGGCGGCGACCGGGAAGTCGTGGTCCTCCTCGACCGGTCGTACAGCATGGGGCTCGGCGATCGGTGGGAACGCGCGGTGGCGGCGGCGACAGAGATCGTCGACGGCCTCTCGGGCGGTGATCGCGGAACAGTGATCCTCTTCGACTCCGGCGCCGAGACCGCCTCGGAGTCCACTTCTGATCGGGGCGTCCTGCGCGCGGCGATCCGCAACGCGGAGCCGGGCGCCCGGACGACGCGCTACGCGCCGGCTCTTCGCTACGCCGCGCGGATCCTCTCGGCTTCACCCCTCCCCGCCCACGAGCTGGTCGTGGTGTCGGACTTCCAGCGCGGCGGCTGGGACGCCGACGGCGGAGAGACCGCTTCGCTGCGCATCCCCACCGGTACGGCGGTCTCCACCATCTCCGTCGCCGAGACCGTCCCGGTCGGAACCAACCTCTCCGTCGTCGGGGCCGACTTTGACCGTCAATCAGTCGAGGATCGCGAACGAGTCACGGTGGTCGCCCGGCTCACCGCCAACGGCGACGTTCGCGGAGACGTGCCCGTCACACTCGAGGTCGATGGCCGCGCGGTCGAGACCCGCCAGGTCAACTTCGGTGAAGGATACACGGGATCCGTCACTTTCGCGGCCCTGACCCTCCCCCTGACGGGCGTCACCCGCGGTACGGTGAGAATCCCCGACGATGTGCTGGGCGCCGACAACAGCTTCCGTTTCGTCCTCTCCTCCGACCAGCGGATACCGGTACTCGTGCTGGAACCCGCCGGGACCGGGGCGGGCGGCAGTTATTTCCTGGAACGGGCGCTCTCCATCGGCACCACGCCCGGGTTTCGGGCCGAGATCCAGCGTGGCGGAGAGCTGCGGGTCGCGGACCTCCAGTCGAACCCGGTCGTGGTCCTGAACCAGGTACCCTTCCCCGGCGGCGCGCAGGGTGACCGGCTCCGGCGGCACGTCGAGGAGGGTGGCGGCGTGGTGATGATCCTGGGAAGTACTTCGCCGGGTGACTGGCCGGGCGTCATTCCCAACATACCGGCGGCGGTCGATCGGGTGCGGGAGGGCGGTGTCACCCTGGGCTACGTCGACATGGGACATCCGGTGTTCGAGGTATTCGCGGGCCCGCGGTCCGGTGATTTCGGCGCTCCGCGTTTCTATCGGTACAGGCCGCTGCCGGCCGGCTCGTTTCCGCGGATACTCGCGCGTTTCGGCGACGGCGGGACGGCCCTGGCGGAACGCCCGGTCGGCGAAGGCCGGGTACTCGTCTGGACTTCCACACTCGACACCGACTGGAACGACCTGACGGTGCAGCCGGTCTTCCTGCCGTTCCTGCACCAGCTCGTCCGCTACGCCGGGGGTCACGAACCCCCGCCGAGTTCGATGACGATCGGTGATCCACTCGACGCCCGGGGACTCCTGCCACCCGGTGAGGAGTCCGGGGTCGCGGTGACCCCGAACGACGGTCAGATCCCGGTCAGCGCGGGAACGCCCATCGAGCTCTCGAGCGTCGGCTTCTACGAACTGCGGGACAGTCGAGGCGGCGAGCTGCTGGCGGCATACGCGGTGAACGTGGACCCGGCAGAATCCGACCTGAGTGGTTTCGATCCGGAGGAGATGCGGACGGCGCTGGTCGCCGCGTCGCGGGCCGCGCCGACGACCGCCTCGGAGGCCGGCCTCACGATCGCCGAACGCGAGCGAAGACAGAACGGGTGGTGGTATCTCATCGTCGGGGTCTTCGTGCTCCTCGCCGCCGAGACGCTCTTCTCGAATCGGACGGCCGGAATCGAAGCGGCGATCGAACGGTGGCGGACGGCGCGAGCCAGATGACGAACTTCGGAAGACGACGCACCCACGGGTGTGACGCACGCATCAACGAACGCGCGAGGGGGGTGTGATGGAGCGATCGCTGAGTGATTCGAACCAGTACCGAGAGCTGGTCCATACCGTGGCTCAGGTACGGCGACGGTGGCGGCTGAAGCTCGCGATGCGGGGGGTCGTCGTGCTGCTGGCCCTCCTGCTCGTCACCTTCCTGATCTCGGCGTACGCGCTCGGCGAAACCCGCTTCGCGCCCGCCGCGATCATCACCGCGCGGATCGTGCTCGCGATCGTCTTCCTCGCGGCGGTCGGCTTCTTCATCGCCCCGCCCCTCTGGCGGCGGGTCAGCGACGAACAGGTCGCCCTCTACCTGGAAGAGCGCGAGCCCTCGTTGAAGTCATCCCTCATCGGCGCGCTCGCGGCCGGTCGATCGGATGGGATCTCGCCCGGACTGGCGAGGAAGACGATCGAGACCGCCGTTGCCCGCTGCCGTAAGATCGAGTCGGGCCGGAACCTCGAGAAGAAGGACCTCAACCGCTCGGCGGGGCTCGCCGCCGGCGTGCTCATGGCCGCCCTGGCGCTCGCGTTCATCTCGCCGACGTACGTTCGCCAGAGCGCCCGGGCGCTCTTCCTTCCGTTGCGCACGACGGCGGCCGAGGCGGCCGACATCATGCGTGTCGAAGTCGCGCCCGGCGATACCACGATCGCTCGCGGCGCTGACCTCCCCGTCAGCGTCGACCTGATCGGATTCGGCGGCCGCAACGCTTTCGTCAACGCGCGTTTCGAAGGGTCGGACACCTTCGAACGCATCCCCATGATTCCGCGGGAAGGCGCGTCCGGCTTCGATCTGCGTCTCTTCAACCTCCGCGGCCCGGCGGAGTACTTCGTCGAATCCGAGGGCATCGAGTCACCCGTCTATTCGGTCACGGTCCTGGATCTCCCCTACGTCGACCGGCTCCAGGTGGAGCTCGTGTTCCCGGCTTACACCCGCCTCGATCCACAGGTCTTCGAGGATGGCGGCGACATCTACGCGCCGGCCGGTACCACCGTTCGACTCAAGGCCTCCCCGACCATCCCGGTCACGGCGGGCGCCATCGCGCTCGACGACGGAGTCTCGATTCCGCTCACCCTCGACACGGAGGGGTCGCTCTCCGCGGAGTTTCAGGTGACCACCGGGGGGCTCTATCACATCGAACTCGAATCGGCCGGCGCGGCGCGACGGCCGGCGTCGCCCGAGTACCTCATCGAGATCATGGAGGACGCCGAACCCACCGTGCGGTTTTCCACGCCAGGACGCGACATCCGGGTCACGCTCGTCGATGAACCCTGGGTCGAAGCCCAGGCGACCGACGACTTCGGTATTCGTGACCTCGAACTCGTGTACAGCGTCAACGGCGAGGAAGAGAAGGTCGTCTCGCTCTACACCGCCGAGCCGCTCACCGAGGTCTCCGCGGGCCATACATTCTACCTGGAGGACCTGGGACTCCAGGCGGGCGACTTCGTCTCCTACTATGCCCGGGTCACCGACGTCGGACCAGACCGGAGTCCGGTCACCAGCGACCTGTATTTCCTGGAAGTCCGACCATTCGGCGTCGAGTACCGGCAGTCCGACGCGCAACAGGGGGGTGGGGGCGGTGGTGGTGGTCAGCAGGACCAGCAAGCGGCCGACGATCAGCTCTCACGCCGGCAGCGCGAGCTGATCTCCGCCACCTTCAACGTGATCCGTGACCGGGACGAGTACACCGCCGCGGAACTCGAGCAGAACCTCGAAGCACTCTCCACCGCCCAGGAAGCGCTCCGTCGTCAGGCGCTGACGCTCGCTGAGCGGCTCAGCAATCGCGGCGCGGTGCGCGACACGTCGTTCGACGTCATCGCCGATGCACTGCCGATGGCCGCGGAGGAGATGGCCTACGCGGTCCAGCTGCTCCTGCGCCAGATCCCTCAGGACGCGCTGCCGCATGAGCAGCGAGCGCTCGTCCACCTGCAACGCGCCGAATCCGCCTTCCGCGAGGTGCAGGTGAGCCTCGGTTCACAGGGCGGTGGAGGCGGCGGCCAGAGCAGCAGCGGAGGGTTCGGCCCCTCGGCGGAAGACCTGGCCGATCTCTTCGGCCTGGAACTGGACCAGCTCCGTAACCAGTACGAGACACTCCAGCGCAGCCAGGCGGAACAGACGGCCAGCGAAGTCGACGAGGCCGCCGACAAGATCAGGGAACTCGCGAGGCGCCTGGAGCAGCAGAATGAACAGCTCCGGCAGGCGATGTCGATGCAGTCGCAGTCGGGCGGATCGGGCGATGCCCAGCGACAGCTCGCCGAAGAAGCGATGGAAGAGGCCCGACGGCTCGAGCGGCTCTCCCGGGAGCAGCAACGACAGGATCTGGCCGAGGCCGCGCGGAACCTCCGCGACGCGGCGGAATCGCTCCGTCGCTCGGCCGCCGATCAGCGAAGCGGAAACTCCGGCAACGCCCAGCAAGCGCTCGACCGACTCCGGGAAGCGACCCGCCGTCTCGAACGCGGCCAGGCGGAGAACCTCCAGTCCGAAGCGGAGAACATCGCCCGTCAGGCGGAGCGTCTGGCCGACGGGCAGCGGGAGATCGCGCGGGACGTCCAGGACCTTCCACGAACGGGCGCGGGACGCGCCGCGCAGGCGAACGAAATCGTCGACCGGAAGGATGAGCAGATCGAAGAACTCGAGCGGATGCGAGAGACCCTCGACCGGCTCGCTGGCGAGGCACGCTCGGATCAGCCCGACGCCGCTCGGCGACTGCGCGCCGCCGCCGACGCGATCAGTCGCGACCAGCTTCCCGATCGGATCCGCGCCTCACGCGCCAACACCGCGCCGAACATGCCCATCGAGTACGGCCGGCGCATGGAGACCGAGATCCAGGATAACCTCGACGACCTGGAACGCCTGACTCGCGAGGCCAGCAACGCGATCACCCAGCCCAACAGGACCGGCGACCGCAGCCTCGACCAGACCCGCGACCTCGTCCGCGGCCTCGAATCGATGCGGGAGCGCCTGCGCCAGCAGGGACAGCAGGG
>CAZWJE010000035.1:18574-25010 GCA_964634395.1 uncultured Gemmatimonas sp.
TCGTCCGCGGCCTCGAATCGATGCGGGAGCGCCTGCGCCAGCAGGGACAGCAGGGCCAACAGGGACAGCAGGGACAGGGCGGTCAGCAGCAGGAAGGGCAGCAGGGCGGACAACAACAGGGGCAGCAGGGCGGCGACCAGCCGGGTCAGGGGCAGGGCCAGCAGCCTGGACAGGAAGGCGCTCAGGATCAGGGGCAACAAGGCCAGGGGCAAGGGCAGGGGCAAGAGCAGCAAGGCCAGGGGCAACAAGGGCAGGGACAGGGCCAGCAGGGGCAAGGGCAAGAGCAGCAAGGCCAGGGGCAACAGGGCCAGGGCCAGGGCCAGGGCCAGCAAGGTGGGAATCAACAGGGCGGCCAGCAAGGCGCGATGGGGAATGGCGGCGGAAGCTTCGACGGCGGGAACTACGGGGATCTCGGATACGGCGGACGATGGAACGACAATCCGGAATCCATCCGCCAGATGCGCAATGAGCTTCGCCAGCGAATCAACGACGCGACCCAGCTGCGCGACCAGCTCCGGGCGGACGGGATCGATACCGCTGAACTCGACGGGGTGATCCAGGACCTGCGCGGGCTCGACGACGATCGAATCTTCAACGATTCCGGTCGGCTTCCCCTCCTGCAGGAGGCGGTGCTCGACAGGCTGAAGCAGTTCGAGTTCGATCTCTACCGGACGCTGCGCGGTGAAGAAGCACGCCGCCTCTTCTTCTCAGGCAATGGGGACGTGCCGCCCGAGTATCGAGAACTCGTCGAACGCTACTATCGCGAGATGGCGGAGGGGCGCCAGCAGTAATCCGGCCGTTCGCGGCGAAGGACAATCCGACGGGGTCCCCGAGAGGAGCGTTTCTCCCGGGGACCCCGTCGCTATCGCCCCCATCACGCTTCTACCGCGGTAGCTGGAATCCCGCGACTTCGAAGCGATCGTCGAACGCGAACGCGTGGCTCACCTTCTCGCGGCGCATCACCTCGAGACTCACGGCGTCCACCAGCGAGAAGTCCTGATCCGCGAATCGGCTCAGCCACCCGGCGAGCGCTTCCCGAACGAACGAGAAGATGGGATGCCTTTCAGCCGAGCAGGAACTTCGCGTACTGCGGAAAGAGTGCGACCACGGCGAAATGGATCAGCCGACCGACGGTACCGATCGCGACGAAGGAGAGCAGACCCATCCCCAGCGTGCCACACACGATGGACATGATGTAGAGCGGCGGCAGCCCGAAGGTGGCGCTACTGAAGAGGGTCGCTTTCGCCACCCATGGACGCTGTTCGAGTCGTTCGCGGAGGCTCAGCACCCGATCCCGGAACTTCTCGTTCGGGAGCTTCAGCACGCCCCGGCCCGCGAAGTACATCCCTACCTTGCCCGTCATCTGACCCAGGGTGGCGGCCAGCACGAGCGGAGCGATGAACTCGATCGGCGAGAGCGCCGACACCGAGAGCAGATAGATTTCGGTATTGACCAGCGGGATGATGGCGCCGACCACGCACACCGCGAAGGTCGTCAGGCAGAGCGTGGTGAGCGTCATCCGCCCACACCGTCGCTAGTCTGCCTCGACCATCCGCCCTTCGAGAGTCGCGGGCAGAACACAATGGTCGCCCCGTGAGATGCGGTGGCGGTTCCTCGCGATGACATCGTATACGCGGTCCCGGATGACCCGGGGGATAAGCAGAAGGAGTCGCGCGAGCGGCCAGGGCCAGCGAAGACCACCCGCGACGCGGAGCGCGGCCGTCGATCTGGTATGCACCCGGCCGCCCTCGAGTAACAGCATCGTCTCGACATCCCGGGTCGAGAGCCCCGCGTTTCGCCGGACCGTCAGACCCAGTTCCGACTCGAGGGGCGCGAATCGAAAGGCCCGCCCCGGATCCCGATCGGCCACGAAGATGACGACACGGCTGCAGAAGCCGCAATCCCCGTCGTAGAAGACGATCCGTTCGGCGGCCCCGGTCGCGCCGCTTCTCTCGGCCGTCACGGCTCCACCCCGGGATTCGGTCGCCGGCGGACCCGCGTCGACGACAGGTTGCGAAACGCCCGTTTTTGTGGCATTTATCACCTCCATTCCCAAACCGTTCCAGCAGATCGTCCGATCGATCCTGGTTCCACGCAACGGAGAACCACATGAAGCAACGCCTCTCATACGCGCTGATTTTCATGAGCCTCGCGTTATTCGCCGCCTGCGGCGGACAGGCCACCACGGGTGAGCCGGCCGCTCCGGCCCCCGCCGCCGCCGCGCCCACCGGGCCCGTTTCCGTCTACGACGGTGTATACACGGCCGCCCAGGCGACCCGCGGCCAGCAGCTCATGCAATCCGAATGCAGCGCCTGCCACTCCCCGCAGGATTGGGCCCAGGGTCGGCTCCTCGGTGGTTGGCAGAACCAGCCCGCGCTCGCCCTCGTCGATCTCATCCGGAACACCATGCCGATGGACGGGCCCGGTCGCCTGACCTTCGAGCAGTACACCGATATCTTTTCCGCCATCCTTCAGCTCAACGACATCCCGACAGGGTCGACGGAACTGGCCGCGAACGAGGACGCGTTGCGAAACGTTACGATCGAGTATCGTCGATAACCGGCGGACTCCCCAGTTCGAAACGCGCTCTCCGTCCTTCACGGACCGGGGGCGCGTTTCTTTTCCATCCAGGCCAGGACGCTCGCGACGAAGCCCCGCCTTCATGGAACACCGCATGCCGCCACGACTGTACTACCCTGGTACCGGCCGCCCGGCGTCCCGCCGCGGCCCACCAGAACCAGCGAAGACCATGCGATCCATTTTCATCGGCGTCGTGGCCATCCTCGCCATGGCCAGCGGCGCGGCGGCGCAGCGTGGCGCTCCCGGAAACTCCACCATCAGCGGCCTCGAAGTGCGAGGCAACGTCCATTTCAACCGCACCGAGATCACCCCGGTGGATGACGCCTGGGAGGCTCGCAAGGCCTATGGCCTGGGCGTCGAGTACGTGGTCCGCAACGTTGGCATCGGCCTTTACGGTCATGCCGACGGTCGGAGGGGACCGACGCTCAGCGACACCACCGCGTACTTCCTCTCCGCCGAGGCAAACTATTTCCTGCCCCTGGGCGG
The DNA here is from genome assembly GCA_964634395.1 of uncultured Gemmatimonas sp. Lineage (GTDB taxonomy): Bacteria > Gemmatimonadota > Gemmatimonadetes > Longimicrobiales > Longimicrobiaceae > WHSP01. The sequence continues at coordinate 21,641 of CAZWJE010000035.1, forward strand.
CCCTGAACTCTCTCTCTACGTCGGCGGCCACGCGAGCCTCGGAGCATTCGACCGGACCTGGTTCGACGATCCGTACATGCCGGATTTCCCCGACAGCATGGACGCGCTCGGCTATCAGGTCGGTGTCCGCTACAAGCCCTTCCCCTTCGCCGGACTGGACGCGCAGTGGCGCCACCAGAGCCGCGACGTCTGGAACGCGCAGGAGGGCTTCCTCGAACGGAGTCAGCTGCTGCTCGGGGTGGTGATTTTCTGAGGCGTGCTTCCTCGGTGATTTCCCGGTGACGGCTTCTGTTCAACGGAAAGACGCGAAGGAACCGCCGCCGGTACGTGGTTCCTTCGCGTCTTCCCGTTATGCCTTCTCGTCTTCGCGTTGAAGAACGAGCCTCAGCTCAGAACCTCACCCGCACTCGCTGTACCCGCAGACGTGGCACTTCTGGCACCCCTCGGCCATCTCCAGCTGACTGGAACACTCCGGGCAGGTGCCGATGAACGTCTCGCTCGGGTCGTAGCCGTTGAAACCGGGAAGGATCAGCTCCCCGGCCGGCCCGGCTGGCAGGGCCGGGACCGCTGGCTCCAACCCCGCCAGCGACGGCGGCGCCGGTTGCGGAGCCTTCGCCACCAGCAGGTCCGGCATCAGTTCCTGCTGCACCCCGGCCTTCTCCTGTTCGCGCAGTTCGATCGCCTGGGCAATCGCGTCCGGCACGGACAGCACCTTGTTCTGGCCGAACCCGACCGCCCGGTCCGAGGAGATCCCCCGCAGCTGCTGGTGGACTTCCGAGACGGGGATCCCGAAGCGCAGCGCGAGCGAGATGAGCCGGCCGATCGCCTCCGTGTCGGCCATGGCGATCGACCCGGCCTTCCCGAGCGTGGCGAACACCTCGAACGGATGGTTCGCCTCGTCCTCGTTGATCGTCACGTAGACGTCGCCGAGCGGCGAATTCATCTTTCGCGTCGTGCCTCGCAACGTCGAGGGCCGGCGCCGCTTCTGCCGGCGGACCTGCTGGACCTGGGTTTCCGCCGCGTAGGCCCGCTCCGTCGCCTTCCGCAGATCCGCCTCGAGCGACTCGATCTTTTCCGTCAGCTCCGCCGCCATCGCCGTGTCCGCGCTCTGCTGCGCGGGTGTCTTCGTCGCCCCCGTCGAGAGCACCTGATTGTCGCGTGAGCCGTCACGATAGACCGTTACGCCCTTGCAGTTGAGCTTGAACGCGAGTTCGTAGATCTGCCGTACGTCCTCGACCGTGGCCTCGTTCGGGAAGTTCGTCGTCTTTGAGATCGCCGAATCGGTGAACTCCTGGAAGGCCGCCTGCATGCGCACGTGCCATTCGGGCGTGATATCGTGCGCGGTGACGAACACGCGCTGCACATCCTCCGGAACTTCCGGGAAATGGATGTGACCCTCTTCCGCGATCCGCTTGACGAGATCCTCCGAATAGAAACCGCGCTCCTTCGCGACCCGAACGAAATCCTCATTCACGTCGGGCATCATCACGCCCGCCTGGTTGCGCATGAACGCCACGGCGAAGAGCGGCTCGATCCCCGAAGCGCAACCCGCGATGATGGAAATCGTCCCCGTCGGCGCGACCGTATCGACGTTGCAGTTACGCAGCCTGCGCTCCGCCCGGATCCGGTCGCCGTTGGGCGCCCGGGCGCACGTCGCGTCGGGTCCCCAGATCGACCGTTCCCACTCGGGAAAGACACCGCGGACCTCCGCCAGGCGTTCCGACTCCTCCTTCGCCTCCTCGTCGAGGAACCGCATGATCCGCCGCCCGACCTCAACCCCCTCCTGGCTGTCGTACGGGATGCCGACCCGGACCAGCAGGTCCGCGAACCCCATCACCCCGAGACCGATCCGCCGGATCCGCTGGGCGAGATCCTCGATCTCCGGGAGCGGGAACTGGTTCGCGTCGATGACGTTGTCCAGGAAGTGCGTGGCGAGCCGGGTCACCCGCCGGAACTCCTTCCAGTCGATCCGCTCATACCAGGGCGCGCCCGCTTCCACGTCGTCTCGCACGAACTCCCCGACGTTGACGGAGCCCAGGTTGCACACGTCAAACGGCAGCAGCGGCTGCTCGCCGCACGGGTTCGTCGCCTCGTAGCTCCCCAGATGCGGCACCGGGTTGTAGTAGTTCGCCCGGTCGATGAAGTAGACTCCCGGCTCACCGGTATTCCAGGCGTTCCGCACGATCTTGTCGAACACCATGCGCGCGCCGAGCCGACCCGCCACCGCGCCCGTCCGCGGATGAAAGAGATCGTACTCCGCGTCCAGCTCCACCGCCCGCATGAACGAGTCGGTGATCGCCACCGAGATGTTGAAGTTCGTGATGCGGGTGATGTCCTGCTTGCAGTCGATGAACTCGAGGATGTCCGGGTGATCGACCCGCAGGATCCCCATGTTCGCGCCGCGCCGGGTGCCACCCTGCTTCACGACCTCCGTGGAGGCATCGTAGAGCGCCATGAACGAAACAGGCCCGCTGGCGACGCCCGTCGTCGACTTGACGATATCACCCGAGGGACGGAGGCGGCTGAACCCGAAGCCCGTCCCCCCGCCCGATTGATGCACGAGCGCCATCGAGCGGAGCGTGTCGTAGATCCCCGTCCGCCCGTTCGAGAGCGAATCCTCGACCGGCAGCACGAAGCACGCGGAGAGTTGCCCGAGGGGTCGGCCGGCGTTCATGAGCGTCGGCGAGTTCGGCTCGAAGAGCCGCCGCGTCATCAGGAGATAGAACTCCCGCGCCAGTGCCTCGATCTCGTCGGGCGTCGCGCCATACTTCGCGTCCTCCCGCGCGATCACGTACGCCACCCGCCAGAACATCTCCTCGGGCTCCTCGATCGGCGTCCCCTCCGCGTCCTTCTTCAGATAGCGGCGGGCCAGCACCGTGCGGGCGTTGCGCGTCAACTCGGCCGCCGGCAGCTCCACTCGCGCGGACGGATCATCGACCGAGGGCACGCTCACGGAAGAACTCATCCACTCTCCTTGTGTCTCGTACGGGGAAAAGATGGCCTGGAAATCAGGATGAAGCTTCGGGATGCCCCACGACCAGCATCCGTCAGAAATCGACACACCGGATCGAACCGCCCTTCATTGCCCTTCTTGATTCTTACCCCGGCGACGCTGAATCGAGCGGTGGGCGAGGCCCCGAACGGTGGTTTCCATGGAGGCGAGACCGCTCCATGCGACGCCCTCACGGATGGCGTCACGCATCGAACGTCCCGGTATTTTCAAGGTTACAATCGCGGAATCATGCCCCACAACATCTTGTGGGGGTCAAAGCTATGCCAACATCATATGGGGGTCAAGACGCCAGTCCCGTGGTCAGGCGATGATTTCGAAAAACCTTCGTCATCCGTTTTCCCGGTGGATGCGCGAACG
>CAZWJE010000035.1:25110-31214 GCA_964634395.1 uncultured Gemmatimonas sp.
TCGACCTCGGCGGCCTTCAGTGGCCGGTTCGCGTGCTTGCTCGGCGGCGGGCGCCGCGGATGAACAAGTTCGTCGCGATCGTCCACCTCGGATTGCGCGACCCGCCGGCGGTCGATCTCCACCGTATCGTCGAGGCTGCTGTGACCCCGTCCGGTCTGCGGCCGGCTCTTGTAGTCCGTGGCGCCCGCTTCCGCCGGGTCGATCCGGTACTGGTCTGGCCGTTTCCCGCCCATGCGTCCTCCTTGCATCCCATTGTGATGAGACGGGTTATGAGTTCACGAAACATGCCGGGGCGGGGGGAGGGAGTGAGGGCCCCGGGGGGGAAAAGGCGGAGCCGAGGGATCCGCATTCCCCCCGCGCTCCATCCCCGCCGGAACCGTTCCGGCGCGGCGCGATAGAATACATAAGAGCGCTCCGCCACGGACGCCGTCACGGGGTCCATTCCTTGCTCGATCGGCGCGGCGACCACGCCCACCCACGCATGAGGAGCGAAAGTCTGATCATGAGCGACCAGAAAGCGAAGACCACGGGCGTTGATCCGAGGTCGCGGGAGGTCGCGGAAGAGAGCCGCGAGACCGAGTGGACCGCACCGAGCTTCGTGCGGGAACTCTTCCTGGGCAACTTCCGGCTGGATCTCATCCACCCCTACCCCACCCAGACGGCGGAGGACAGGGCGAAGACCGACGCCTATCTGGTGAAGCTGGAAGCTTTCCTCCGCGAGAACGTGGACGCCTCGGAGATCGACCGGACGGGCGAGATCCCGCCGGAACTGCTCGACGGGCTGAGGAAGCTCGGCGTATTCGGGATGAAGATCCCGGAGGAGTACGGCGGCCTCGGCCTTTCGCAGGTGGGATACGGCCGCGCGATCGAATTGATCACCAGCTGGGATGGAAACCTGACCGCGCTGGTCTCCGCCCACCAGTCGATCGGCGTGCCCCAACCGCTCAAGATGTTCGGGACACCCGAGCAGAAGAGCCGGTACCTGCCGCGGCTGGCGGCCGGCGCGGTGTCGGCGTTCGCGCTCACCGAGCAGGCGGTGGGCAGCGACCCGGCCGCGATGACCACGACGGCCGTCGAGTCCGACGACGGATCAGCGTTCATCCTCAACGGCGAGAAGCTCTGGTGCACGAACGGCACGATCGCCGAGCTGCTCGTGGTGATGGCCCGGACGAAGCCGAAGATAAGGAACGGCCGGGAGATCCCGCAGATCACCGCGTTCATCGTGGAAACCGATTCGCCGGGAGTGGAGATCACCCACCGCTGTCGGTTCATGGGGCTGAAGGCGATCCAGAACGCGGTCGTCCGGCTGGACAACGTGCGCGTGCCGAAGGAGAACATCCTCTGGGGTGAGGGGAAGGGGTTGAAGCTGGCGCTGGTGACACTCAACACCGGGCGGCTCACCCTGCCGATGAGCGCCGCCGCGAGTTCAAAGGCGTGTACGGAGATCTCGCGGAAGTGGGCGGCGGAGCGTGTCCAGTGGGGCGCCCCGATCGGCAAGCACGAGGCCGTGGCGAGCATGCTCGGCGAGATGGCCGCGAGCACCTTCGCGATCGAGGCGATGGCGGAACTCTCTTCGCTCCTCGCCGACCAGGGGTCCAACGACATCCGCCTCGAGGCGGCGATCGCCAAGCTCTGGACCACCGAGATGGGCTGGAAGATCGTTGACGACACGCTGCAGATTCGCGGCGGTCGCGGCTACGAGACCGCGGACTCGCTCGAATCGCGCGGCGAGGTGCCGATCCCCGTCGAGCGCATGATGCGCGACTTCCGGATCAATCGGATCTTCGAGGGTTCGTCCGAGATCATGAAGCTCTTCATCGCCCGCGAGGCGGTGGACACCCACCTGGAAGTCGCGGGCGAGCTGATCGATCCGGGCGCCTCGAACAGCGAGCGGGCGGCGGCGTTCGCCCGGGCGGGGGCGTTCTACGCGACCTGGCTGCCCAAGCAGTACGTTGGCTGGGGGCGGTGGCCGCGCTATGGCGAGTTCGGCAAGCTCGCCCCGCAGCTGCGCTACATCGAACGCGGCTCACGGAAGCTCGCGCGCAACATGTTCTACGCGATGTCGCGCTACCAGGCGAGGCTCGAACGAAAGCAGGCATTGCTTGGCCGCTTCGTCGACATCGGCGCCGAGCTCTTCGCGATGGCGTGCGTCTGTGTACGCGCGGACGCGATCCGCGCCCAGGGTGGGCCCGAGGGTGACAAGGCCGTTCGCCTCGCCGTCATCTTCTGCCGGCAGGCGCGTCAGCGAATCGACGACCTCTTCCACCACCTCTTCCACAACGCCGACGCCTCCACCTATCGCTTCGCGCAGGAGGTGCTTCGTGGCGAGCACGCCTGGCTGGAGAGCGGCATCATGCGGGTGATTCCGGACGGCGCCCGCCTGGCGCCCGACGCGGCCGAGGAGGCGGGCCGTCAGAAAGCGGGCAAGCTGACCGATACTCCCGAAGCGTTGCAGTTCGGAGCGAGCGGTTAGGTCGGTCGCGAACCGCTCGCGAGGCGCTACATCGATCCAGAGATTCATGGTCAGACGACAGAACTTCTCGGAGGTCCAGCGGCGTTCGATGTTCCAGGAGAACGCCGCATGGCTCCAGCACCACAGGGTAGACGGGGTGGAGATCGCCGATGCGTACCGGGGACTCCGGAGTTCGGGCCGGATCTACTACTGCGAGAATTGCCTCTTCTGCCATACCGAGCAGAGCTTCTTCGATGTGGATCACCTCGTTCCGGACCGGAGCTTCCGGGTCTGGGGGATCCACACCGAGGCCCGGCGGGCGACCAACATGATCATCCTCTGCAAGTCGCTCGTGAAGGGGGATCTCGGGTGCAACCAGTCGAAGGGCGCGAGGAATTACGTTCCGAGCTACCGGGGACTGGCGTTCACCCGGCGCGATGCCGACATGAACTACATCCCGCTACATGAGCGGCCGTTCGAATGGGTGCGCGCGGAGCGGAAGTAGGGGTGCGGCGGCGTCCCCGCGACCTCCTTACCCCGGTCCCGCCGTCGTATCGTTGACGAACCACCCGCGCGGGCCTTCGAACCCCAGCATGCGATCGAGGAGCCGGCGAGGATCGTCCACGATCGACCTGAGCGCCTGATCCACGTCGTCCATCCGGAACGCCCCACCCTCCAGTTCCGAGGCGAGCAGCTCCCGCGCGCCCGGACCGGGGACACTCGCCCCGAAGAGCATCTCGCCCGATTCACCTGAACCGCCCGCCTCACCACTTCCGGCCGTCCGTGTGCGCACCAGTTCCAGCGGCACCCGCCGCGTCGGGATCCGGTCGCCCCCGCTCAGCGGCTGATAGGTGAGGGAGTCGAGCGTGACCATCGCCACCGCCAGATTCCAGCGAGTATCGTCAGAGCCGGGCGCCATTCGCAGCGCGTCCCGAAAGGCAAGCAGCGACTCACCGACGAGCGAGGCCGCCATCTCGCGGTCGCTGAGTTTCAGCCCTTCGTCCAGTAGCAGGAGGCCCAGATTGTACGCCGAGCGGAAACGGATGTCCGGTTCCGGCGAAGTGAGGCCAGCCCGGAGATGCGCCTCGGCCTGTACCGGCGCGCCGAGGGAGAGCCACATCGTGCCGAGGTTGTAACTGGCGGCCAGCGAAAGCGAATCAGTCTCCGCGATTCGGCGGTAGATGGCGATCGCCTCAGGCCCGTCTCCACCGCGGTAAAGCCGGTTCGCGCGGGATGGGCTGTCGATGTCCAGCCACGCGAGAACCCCGACCGCGATTCCGAACGCCACGACGAGAACGAGCCGCCAGGCCTGACGAGACCGAAACGCTCCGGGCGGCCTTCGGATCGGGAACCTCATGACCGGTCTTTCCCCATGAGAGGCCGGCGGCGGCGGAAGGCGTTCCGAACCGGTTCGGCCAGCAGGAGTCCGAACGCGGCGATGCCGAGTCCCATCGCCAGATCCATCCGGACGGACCGGGAGCCACCCGAGACGATAGCCCGCGCGACCGGCGACGAGCCCAGGGCACCGAGCGTACCGGCCTCCGCGGCGGCGGCTCGGAAGTACTCTCCGCTTCCGGCGTTCGCCACCTCGCGCAGGAGCCCCTCGTTCAGCCGGGCGATCGCGGGCCGACCGTCCGCGTCCATGATCGGCCCGCCCCAGCGTCCGGGTCGATCCGGAACCGTGACTGAAGCGCCTTCCTCGGTGCCCACGCCGACCGTATGTACGGCGATCCCGAGCGACGCGAGTTCTCGCGCCGTCCGCGCCACGTCGCGTGCCTCTTCGCTCGTCTCGCCATCGGAGATCACCACGACCGACCGGCCGTCCGCGTCGCGCCGGCTGGCGGTGAGGATCTCCGCGCTCCTCGCGAGCGCGGCGCCCATCCGAGTCCCTTCGTCGTTCCCGTTGACGAGATCCCAGCCGATTCCCTCGATGAACCATCGCACCAGCTCGCCATCGTCGGTGGGTGGTACGAGCACATAGGGTTGCCCGGCGAAGAGCAGCACCCCCACGCGCTGATCCCCGAGGCGCTCGACCAGCGCGAGGGCCGCGCGGCGCGCGGCATCGACCCGGCTCGGCGCGACGTCGGCGGCTTGCATCGAGCGTGAAATGTCGATCGCGATCATCAGCTCGCCGGGCGCTCCCCGCACGGCGGGGGCGACGCCCGCGCGACGGGGACCAGACGCGGCAACCAGCGCGAAGATCGCGGCGGTCGTGGGAATCAGCAGAAACCGCGGAAAACGGGTCAGGTCGGTGCCCACGAGCCTCCACATCGCCGCCGGGCCGCCGAAGCGTGTCGCCAACTGACGGCGACGCGACGCGTGCCGCAGGCATCCCGCGGCCAGCATGACCACGAGCGGCGCGAGGAGCGGGAGGAGACCCGGGTGGTCGAAAGTCATGGGATCACCCCCAGCCGCGAGCCTTTGAGCACGACCTCGGCGCAGACGAAAATGGCCGCCGCGAGGAAGAACCAGGCTCTGAGAGGTATCACCACCGTCTGCTCGAGCAGGTCGACGGAGGTCGTCTCCAGGCGGTCGATCTGATCGTAGATACTGTCGAGGTTGGCGCCGCTCTCGGCGTGGAAGTAGCGGCCGCCGCTCAGACGGGCGACCTGCCCGAGGACGGTCTCGATCTCGCGGGTCAGGTCGGCCTGGCCGCCGGGCGCGGACGCCGAGGGCGGCCCCCCGAGGACGCTGATGGAGTAGATCCGGATCCCTTCGCGAACCGCGGCGGCCGCGGCGGCGGCGGGAGGCAGTCCGTCACCGTTGTGGGCTCCGTCAGTGAGCAGGACGATCACCTTCGTCGCGTGGGGCAGCCCCGTCAGCCTGGAGATCGACGTGAGGATGGCGGCGGTGATGTCCGTCCCGTCCTCGAGGAGTCCCGCGTCGAGCGACTCGACTCCCGCGATGACGACGTCGAGATCACTCGTGGGCGGGATACGGGTCATCGCCTCGCCCGCGAACGCCGTCACCCCGACGCGATCATCGTCCCGACCGCGGACGAAGCGTACGACCGTCTCGCGCGCGACGTCCATCCGGCTGCGACCGTTCTCCATATCCTCGGCCCGCATCGAGCCGGAGAGGTCGAGAGCCATCATGACCGCGATCTCCTCGGTCGCCACGCTCACGTCCGTGCGCGATGCGTATGGACCCGCGAGGGCGACGACGAGCGAGAGGAGCGCCACGACCCGCAGCGCGACCGGCAGAAAGACGGCGGACGCGCTCCGCCATCCGCCTCCCGCCAGTTCGGCGGCGAGCGACGCCCGCGAAAGGATCACGCCGTCACGCCCTCGCGCGCGCGGAGCAAGCCAGAGTACCGGGACCACGATGGCGATCCACAGGAGCCAGCCGCGTTCGAACTCGACGATCATGGAGCGCCGTCCTCGGGCGGAAACGTCGCCACCCAGTCACGAAGCGCCAGCAGATCGTCGCGGGTCTCCCCGGCGCTCGTCGGTGCCCCGCCGAAGCGGACTCCCTCCGCGCGCCGCAGAACGATGGCGAGGCGTGAAACCCCGCGCGCGCGGCCGCGGCCCGCGCTCTCATCCCCTGCCCCGCCCCCGTCTCCGCCTGTCACCTCGTCGACCCCGTCCGCCCGGGCCTCGAAGAGGTCGAAGATCAGTTCCCGGTAGGTCCGCGCCAGCGCCCGCGGCCCCTG
>CAZWJE010000036.1:0-6868 GCA_964634395.1 uncultured Gemmatimonas sp.
GACGGCCCCTGAACCTCGCCGTGGAGCGGCAGCACCATCGGTCCCTCGTTTACCGTGGTCGCGGAAATCCGCGCGAGGGTTTCGCCGCTCACCATCTCGGGCATTGCGTGGGCGGCGGTGTCGCCGGCCACGATCCTCCGCCAGGCTGGGTCCAGCCGGCCCCGTTCGATTTCCGCCGGATCGAGGCGCGCATCCCAGTCCGGCAGAAGCACGCTCTCCGACGGCGTCCCCCCCTCGATTCCCGGAGGCGAGCCCGTGTCTCGGGTGTTCCGGTCACACGCGGACGTGACCAGGATGAGGCCGAAGCTGAATGGAACGGAAACACGAAAATGCATGGGTCGTTGCTCGAACGAGACAATGGCCGCCGTTGACCCGCTGGCCGTCGTGAGACTCAGGGAGCATCGGAGATCGCAAGCGACGTGCCGTATGTTCCCCATGTAACTCGCTGGCGCGACGTCATTTATGAGGAAGGCGCGATGTGGCGGACGTCATCGGGCGGGGGACGCTGGCGCCGGAGGGTATCCCCCGTGTAGCTTTGAGCCCATTCCGAATGCCGGACGACAATAAAGATCGCGATCGATACCCCGGCTTTCCGTTACCCTGAATTGAACTGACGCCGCGAGCGGATCAATGGACTCATATCGCTACGTGATTCTCGCCGAAGGAGCTTTCGGTCCCCTGACTTCCAAGACCGCGAACAGCGCGATCCGGTACGTCGAGGATCGTGTGGTCGCGGTACTCGATTCCGCGAAGGCCGGTCGAACATCCCGGGACGTGATCGGCATCGGTGGGGACATACCCGTGGTCGGGACGCTGGCGGAGGCCCTCGAATACGGACCCACGGCACTGTTGATCGGGATCGCCCCGTCCGGCGGCATGTTGCCGTTGAACTGGCGGCCGACGCTGATCGCCGCGATCGAGGCGGGCCTTCCACTGGTCAGCGGGCTCCACTTCTACCTCGCGGATGATCCGGAACTGCTTTTCTTCGCGAACTCGCGTGGCGTGCCGATCCACGATCTGCGCAAACCGCCGGCGGACCTCTCCGTTTCCGCTGGTCGGGCCGGGAGTGTGGATTCGCTCGTCGTGCACACGATGGGTACCGACTGCAACATCGGGAAGATGACGGCGGGTCTCGAAATCCGTCGTGGCATCGCCGACCGCGGCGCGAACGTCGGGTTCGCGCCGACCGGACAGACCGGGATCCTTCTCGAAGGGTGGGGGATCGCGGTCGACTCGGTGATCGCCGATTTCATCGGTGGCGCCGCGGAAAGACTCGTGCTCAAGGCGGCCGAGAATTACGACATCGTGCTCGTTGAAGGACAGGGCTCTCTGATACATCCGGCCTATTCGGGTGTCACCCTCGGACTCCTCCACGGATCGATGCCGGACGCGATCATCATGTGCCATCAACCCTCGCGGAAGTTCGCGTACGGCGGGAACGGCACCTACTCGTGGTTGTCGCTGCCGCCGCTCGCCGAAATGATCCGCATCTGCGAGAACGCGATCGCTCCGCTTCGCCAGTCGCGGGTGATCGGCGTCGCGCTCAACACGCACGACCTCACCGAGGAGCAGGCGCGCGAGGAAGCCGAGAAGGCCTCGCGCGAAACCGGACTGCCCGCCACCGATCCGGTCCGGTTCGGCCCGGAGCCGCTCGTTGACGTCGTGCTGGCCGCGCGCGAAGCGAAGTCCGAAGGAAGAAGGATCTGAAGATCCGGATCGCTCAAATCGCCGACTGGCAGGGTTTTTCCAGTATCGTGAGGAACACGAGTTTTCACCCGGAGTCCCGTCCGGGACCTCACGTCGCGATTCGAGGCGTTTCCCGGAATGCGGTATCTGAAGCAGGCTCTGACGCTACGGCGCACCTGGGACGAGCGCGAACCGGGTGACCTCGAAGCGGGGCGGCCCGCGACGGCGGGCCGGTCCGTGGACGGGCGATCGGTGGATGGGCGATCGGTGGATGGACGGCGGGCGGCGAATCGGGACCATGCCCGCCGCGGCCATCCGCCCCCGGCCGGAGATGGCCCGATACGTCCCGCTGAACGCCGCGTCCTCGACGCGGATCTTCGTATCACCCGCTTCCTGACCGAGTTGAGCCGGGCACTGCGCCCGCTCGCTGACCCCGACGAAATCACGGATGTGGCCTCGGCGATGCTGCGTGAGCGGCTCGCGGCCACCGGCTGTGTGTACGCGGAAGTGCGGCGTGACGACGACCGATTGGTAATCTCACCAGTCAGGCAGGCTCCCGATACCTCGCCCGTGCCCGCTCTGACACTCTCCGATCTCGGAGACGAGGCACTCGCCGGACTGCGGCGGAACGAGCCCTTCATACTCGCTGACGTTCAAGCAGACCTTCGACTGGGAGGGGCGGACCGCGAGGCCTGCCTGGCGCGCGGCGTACACTCGGCGATCGCCGCGCCGCTGTGGCGGGATGGGCGTTTCGCGGCGGTGGTGGCGGTCCATGACGAGCGTCCGCGAGGGTGGACGTCCGAGGAGGTCGAGCTGGTGTGCGCCATGGCGGCGCGCTGCTGGGAGTCGATCGAAAGGGCCCGGGCGATCCGCGAATTGAAACAGAGCGAACAGCGGCTCCGGTTCGCCCAGAAGGCGGGTCGGGTCGGGGTTTTCGAATGGGAGATCGGCGCCGACAGGGTGGTCTGGTCGCCCGAGCTGGAAGGCCTGTACGGACTTCCGGCGGGGTCGTTCTCAGGTGGTTTCGAAGAATGGTGCGAACGGCTCGTGCCGGAGGACGCGGAGCGCATCCGACATGGCGTGAAGGAGGCGGTCGCCGCCCGCCGGAGCGTGTTCACCATCGAGTTCCGGGCCGTGCTCGCGGACGGCGAGCCGGCGTGGCTGGCGTTGCAGGCCGGTATCTCGTACGACGAGGAAGGCCACCCGCGGCGGATGATCGGCGTCAACATCGACATCGAGGACCGCAAGCGCGCCGAACACGAGCGAGAGCTACTGCTCAGTCAGACGCTCGCGGCGCGCGCGGAAGCCGAAGAGGCGAATCGCGCGAAGTCGGTGTTCCTGACGAACATGAGCCACGAGCTTCGCACGCCGATCAACGCCATCTCCGGTTACGCCGAGCTGATGGCTCTGGGGATTACGGGCCCGGTCACCGAGAAGCAGCGGAGCCATCTGCGGCGGATCAAGGTGAGCAGCGACCACCTGCTCACGCTCGTCAACGAGGTGATCGATCTGGCGAAGGTCGAGTCCGGTGATCTTCCCGTCGCGCGGGAGCGGATCGTTCTCGCCGATGTCGTTCTCGAGACACTGACGATGCTCGGGGCCGACGCGGAGAGCCATGGAGTCTCGGTTCATGACGCCGTCGGACGGGCCGGAGAACTGGAGTTCCATGGCGATCAGGACAGGGTTCGCCAGATTCTCGTGAACCTCGTTTCGAACGCGGTGAAGTTCACCGATCCGGGGGGGAGCGTGATTATCTCGGCCGCCGAGGCCGATCCCGCCGGGTCCGAGGCGGAAGTCGAACGCCGCGGCCGCTGGCTTCGCGTCAACGTCGAGGATACCGGGATCGGAGTTCCGGCGGAGGAACTCGAATCCATCTTCTCCCCGTTCTATCAGGTGGACGGCGGCTACGGCCGCCGGGAGGACGGGACCGGGCTCGGCCTTTCGATCAGCCGACGGCTCGCGCGGCGGATGGGGGGAGACCTGACGGCGGTGAGCGCGGAAGGTCGGGGTTCGTGCTTCTCGCTCTGGCTGCCGATCGCGGTGGAGGAGGCGGACGAGCGACGAGAGTGGCGTCCCACGGCCCACGATGACCCGCGACTCTCCGTTGTCGGACATGGTCTCGTCCGATCGGCCGCCGAGATCGTGGAGCGGCACGGACGACTGCTGCGGGGCGAAGAGGGAGTCGAGAACGCGCGTGGTCTCGAGCCGGCGCGGCTGGCTGATCATATCGCCACTTTCCTCACCGCGATCGGGGTCGCGCTCGTCACCCTGGACGAGGCGAGGGGAGATCCGGCGCAGATGCGTGATGGCGCCGAAATCCAGCGCACCATCGCCCGCCTTCACGGAGCGCAGCGCGGTCGATTGGGGTGGACCTCGGACGACGTCCACGCCGAGTTCGAGCTGCTCCGCGCGATCACCCGTTCCATCCTGGAGGAGAACCTTCGCGAAGAAGCGAGTGCCGCCCTGGACGAAGCGATCGGAGTCGTCGGCAGGTTGCTCGAACAGGCGGAGCGGTATAGCGTTCAGGGGCGCGCCCGAGCGCTCCAGGATCGACCCTGAAGTCGCCGGACGCCACGAACCACCATGACGGGACGACCCGTCGTGGAGCCTTCCGATTACGGGGACGACCCCTGTCATTCCAGGTAGGGGACCATGGCGTGGGTCTATCTCATCATCGCCGGCCTGCTCGAAATCGTCTGGGCGGTCGGTCTCAAGTATTCCGACGGTTTCACCCGGTTGGCGCCAACCCTCGTGACGGCGATCGCGCTCGTCGCGAGCATGGTGCTGCTCTCGGTCGCCATGCGGACGATACCGATCGGCACGGCATATCCCGTCTGGGTCGGGATCGGTGCGGCCGGCGCCGGCGTACTGGGAATGATCCTGTTTGACGAACCGGCGGGAGCCGCCCGCCTGTTTTTCCTCTTGCTGCTCGTCGCGAGTATCGCCGGGCTGCGGGCGACGGGGGCGGGCTAGCGAACTCCGGCGCCACCCGCTCGCGAAACCCCTCGTCATCCCCCCTTTCGTGTGTGCACGCCTCGACACCGCGGCGTGAGGGACGCGAAATCGACGGGGGTCAGCGTCAGTGAAGCCGACGTCGCGATGTCGGCTTCACTTTTGGCTCTGGATCCTCGTGTAAGGCGGTTCTCCGAGTCACCGGCTCGAAGAACCGCCCGCCTGGAACTCCGCAATCACGCGCGAATGCGATGACGCGCCGATGGGGGCATACTGGCGCGCGCACATTCACGCGCGTCGGCGGACTCACGGCGCGTCCGGTTCAGTGGTTCAGTGGTCGTGGTCGACCACTTCGATGGGCAGTCCGGGCCTGGTCTCGAAGTCGGGATGCGAGCCGTGGTACGCCTGGATAGTCGCGGTGGTCTCGCCCTCAGCCAGGCCACGGAAGTGACCGTGGTCCGCCGCGTCCGCCTGGAATGACGCGATCGCGGGATGCTCGATTACGACGCGCAGCGTGAGATCCGCGCCGGAGATGGGCAGTTGGATCCGATCGCCATCATCGGCCAGGAAGAAGATGCGCACATCGTCATCCTCGTCCACATGCAGGTGGAGCGCGTCACCTCCGGAAACGGTCCACACACCGCCGGCATAAGTCGCCAGCGGGTTGCCATTCATCGTCGTGACCTCGACGCCGACGATATCGTCATGATGGTCATCCTTCTGTTCGACCGGATTGCTGCAGGCGCCCAGCACGAGCACGGAAAGAACCACGACGAAAGTCCATCCGTTCAGTTTCCTCGACATCACGATACCTCCAGGCGAAATGATCGCTCCTCAATCAGGGAGCGGCATGGACGTTCGATCCTCCCGCGCGCCCGGAAATAACGATTCCCGGGGAGTGGGGATTTCGCGCTCATACGGAGAGAACGGCGGCCGACGTTTCGACGTCCGAATCGACGGCGGCGGTTTGAAATCTGTTGACGGAACGCTACGAGGAGATCAGGCGATCGGGGGCGCGCGAGGGCCGAGACCGGGGATCCGGCTGGAGGACGACGCCATCGGCGATGTCATCGCCGGAAGCGTGGAATCCGTCTCGTCGATGTCGCTGATCGGGGCGAACTCCGCCCCGATGTTCATGGACTCGAGCGCGCGGACGAGACAGACCTGATGGTGATGGTCGGGCGCGCAATGCGGGTTGCCGGGCTCTTCGACGTGAAGCGCGAGTGCCTCCGGTGACATCTCTTCGGTCTCGATCCGCGCATCCAGAGTCGGACCCACGGTCGAAAGCCCCAGGTGCAGGACCAGGCACCAGAGGGCGAAGAAGCGATGAAGCAGGCTCGGATCGCGCACGTCGCGGTTCGGGCTCGGGCAGTATCGAAGGTGAGGTGCCGTTCGGCGGACGGCGGCGTACCATCCTACCGTCCGCGCTGGAGACCGTCAACGACGTCGACGAGGCGATGTCCCCAAGGCAGCGGTCCGTACGGGGTCAGTGACCATGTACGACTCCCGGGCATCGGATCGGGGAAACGGTGAGGGATACCCGAACCCGGGTCGATTTGGTCCGGGAACTCATGCATATCCTCGGTGTCGTCCCGGCCGGTTTGATCGACTCTCCGATATTGACTTCGTCACCGTGAGCAACCCTCTTGTGTCGCCGATCAGTCGTTCTGGAGCGTGGAAAGAGGGCGATCGGCGGGATTCCAGTTGAAAGAGCCACACGCGCGGACATGACGACGCTATCCATCCTGAACCTGTTGGGGGTCGCGGTATTCGCGGCGAGCGGGGTGCTCGCGGCGGGGCGCAAGCGGCTGGATCTGCTGGGGGTGCTCGTCATCGCGCTGGTGACCGCGATCGGTGGTGGGACGCTCCGCGACCTGCTCCTCGACAGACACCCGATCTTCTGGATCGAGGAGACGGAAAACCTTCTGGTGATCGGCGTCGCCGCCGCGTTCACACTGGCCTACCTCCGCTCTCGTCGGCCGCCCGAGCGGTCGCTCCTGATCGCTGACGCACTCGGCCTCGCCGTCTTCACCATCAGCGGTACCCAGTTGGCCGTGGCGACGGGGCTGTCCGGGCCGACCGCGGTCATCATGGGTGTCATCACCGGCGTGGCGGGCGGGATGATGCGCGACATCCTCACCGGCGAGATCCCCATCGTCCTCCGGCAGGGTCAACTCTACGCGACGGCCGGAATCGTCGGCGCCACACTTTACCTGCTCATGGAAGCCGC
>CAZWJE010000036.1:6968-30849 GCA_964634395.1 uncultured Gemmatimonas sp.
AACGATCGCCAGAGCCGAGCCGGCTCCAAGTACAGACCGATGCCGAGGCGCAGGCGGGAACGGGTATCACGGAGCACGGTACTATGGCCTCGCGAGGGGCATCCGACGCGGCGTTGCCGGAACGACGTGCGCGGCCGGGTCCCGGCATGGAGGGTTGGCAGAACGGCTAATGCACCGGTCTTGAAAACCGGCGTCCGCAAGGACATCAGGGTTCGAATCCCTGGCCCTCCGCTGGATGTGCGCGTGTGATGGCGTGGAGTTTACGGTGAGCGGGTCCGTCTCGGTTGAGGTGGGCCCGCTCGGCATTTGTGTGTCAATGCTGAGGAAGCAGATCACCGAGCTGGCGAGAACTCACCGTTTCGATCTTCCGTGGAGATGGAGTCGAAAAGTAGAGGTGGACCTGGCTTCCCCGTGGACCACGTCCCAAGCCTTCGAGACATGGACGCTGAAGAACTCGAGGGGGAAAGTAAGGGGCGGCCGCATATGGCGACCGCCCCTTTCACGCATGGTGAATCCCACGCATTCCGCGTCCGGCGGGGTTACGGCAGCCGGTACGCCACGTACCCGGTGGGCAGCTGCACGAGAATGTGCTGCTTCCCGTCGAGCACCCAGCTCGACATCCCGTAGCTGCTCGCGGCGGGGATCTGGATCTGGCCGACGCGCTGCCCGGTCGCCTTGTCGATGGCGAAGAGCGCGGGTGTATCGTCCGCGAGGAGCCCGGTCGTGATGAGTAGCGTCGGGGTCGCGATCATCCCCACGCCACCGCCGCGTCCGCGGTTCGTCTCGACGTCCACGCCCTGGAAGAGCGGGTGATTACGGATCGCGTCCTGTTCGGCCTGGCGTGCCTCTCCGTGCGGGATCACCCAGAGATGCTCGCCGGTGTTGAGATCGATCGCCGTGATCCGACCGACGGGACCCTTGAAGAGGATGTTGTCCGGCAGTCCCTCGAACGGATTCGTCGCCGGCATCTGGGCCGGTCCCGCCGCCGCGTTGTTACGCGCCCAGGGAAGAATCGTCGAGCCCGTCTGCATGTCGTGGTCGCGCAGCTGCGCGTCCGCGAGGAACGCCTGGGAGCAGTTGCTCGCCGAGAAGACGTAGATCACGCCGTTTACCGGATCGGCCGCTGGTGGCCCCGTGATGTTCGAACCGCCACCGTCACCCGGGCAGCTCCAGATCGGGCCCGCGCCATCGGGGTTCCCCGCGTAGGTCGGCGGATTGAACATCGGCGCGAACCGGTTCGTGGCGGTCGCGCGCTCAAGCGCCAATTGCCGGATTTCCGGGGTGAAATCGATCAGCTGGTCCTCGTTCCGACCCTGGAGGTCGTACGGGAGCGGCCACGTCGGGAACGGCTGAGTCGGCGAGAGCTTCTCGCCCGGAACGTTCGATTGCGGTACCGGCCGCTCCTCGATCGGCCAGATCGGTTCGCCCGTCTCGCGGTTGAACGCGTACAGGAAGACCTGCTTCGTCGCCTGGAAGACACCGGGGATCGTCCGCCCATCGACGTTCACGTCCATCAGGATCGGAGCCGTCGGCGTGTCGTAGTTCCAGATGTCGTGGTGCACGAACTGGAAGTGCCATTTCCGCTCGCCGGTCTGCACATCCAGGGCGATGAGGCTCGTTCCGAAGAGGTTGTCACCCGGGCGGAACCCGCCGTAGTAGTCCATCGTCGCCGGGTTCGTCGGGATGTAGACGATCCCGCGCTCCGGGTCGGCGGACATCGGCGCCCACGACGAGACGTCGCCCGTCCACGACCAGGCGTCGTTCTCCCACGTCTCGTGACCGAACTCGCCCGGTCGCGGGATGACGTGGAACTTCCACTTCAGCGCGCCCGTCCGGGCGTCGTAGGCGAGGATGTCGCCCGGCACGTTCTCCTGGCGCGTCTGGTTGTAGCCCTGCTCGGCCGAGTTGCCCACGATCACGACGTCGTTCACCACGATCGGAGGCGACGACGCGGTGATGTACCCGAGCGAAAGCGGGATGCCGGTGTCGGGGTCGTACTGGAGGCCCGAGTTCTCCCATGGGCCCCATCCGTCGACCAGATCCTCGACCAGGTCGACGACGCCGGTTTCCGGGAACCCGTCGAGATTGACCCGCCGTCCCCAGTTCGGGAGGTGGCTGCCGGTCTTCGCGTCGAGCGCGTGCAGGAAGAACGCGGGGGTGCTGATGTAGACGACCTCGCGTCCGTCGATCTCCGCGAACGCCACACCCTTGCCGTAACTCGCGCGCATCGAGTACTCCGACCGGAAGGTATCAGGCTCACGATAGGACCACAGCGTGGAGCCGGTTTCCGCGTCGATTGCCACGACATTCCGTCGCTCGCCGGCGACCGTATAGAGAACTCCATCCACGAAGCTGGGCGTGGCCCGCGCCGTCGTGCTGCCGAAACTCGTCCCGTTCCACTGCCAGGCCGCTTCCAGCCGGTTGAAGTTCGAGGCGTCGATCTCGGTGGCGGGGGTGTATCGCGTGTGACCGGCGTCACCTCCCAGGTACGTCCATTCTCCGTTCTCCGTGCCCGTCAACTGCGCGGCGGCTCCGTACGGCATCGCGGCAAGGGCGCCGACCACGCACGCCGATTGCATCGCGATCCGCCAGAGCGGAAACGACCTTTCGTTTCTTCTCATCTACCGGTTCTCCACTGAGGATTTTCCCGCGCCTGGCCGAGAGGATGGCTTCAACCCAATTCCGGCGGCGGATCTCGACCGTCGCTCGCCCGGGAGCGCGACGTCGCCGGGCGGGGGTGCTCCGGGACGCCACAGGGTTCCGAATATAGGCTCACTCGCCTCTCGTATCCATACTCTTGTGTCGCGACATTCGATCCTCCCGCGACCGAGACGCGCGCCACCCCCGCCGGCACAACCCGCCACCACACGCCTGACTAATCAGGTTGCGACCCGGCGTCGTGCGCAGCTTTACGGACAGAGACGATCAGGCGCGGGTGGGAAAGGGGACGGATTCATTCCCGGTGGCGGCGGGGAAAACGGCGGGGCAACGAAGCGGCTCCCCTGGATGAGGACTCAGCCGTGCCCGCCCTCAAGGAACAGCGGGGGTAAGGTCGGCGTTATCGTCGGTCACCCGGAGAGCCGCTTCGTATGGGGCACGGGTGAATGAAAGACTCATGCCGGGAGGAACACTCCCATCTCCCCGAGGGAAAGGGTGCGATTCCGGCGCGGAAAGCGCGGAAAAAGTTGCCTCTCGCGGAAGGAATTGCCGGGCGGAATGAGCCACGCAGCGTCGCCGCGCGCGGAGAGACCGGCGCGCGCGGAGGGGGTCAACAGGAGGTGAGGGAGGGTCGTTCGATCAGCCCCATTCGGGGGAGGGAGGCGCCGCGCGCATCGCTTCCCGCATGAGGATGTCGTGACAGTTTCGCTCGGGTTCGCCGGACGCGGGAGCGCGCTGGGTGTAGTTGCCTTCGGCGTCGAGGTCGAAGGCGAGGCGATTGTCGGAGAGCTGGACGTCGAGGATATGACGGATCCGGGCCCGGAGGTCGGGATCGAGAACCGGCGTGACGACTTCGATCCGGCCGCTCAGGTTGCGTTCCCGCCAGTCGGGACTGCCGAGGAACGCCTCCGGTTCGCCCCCGTTCGCGAACCAGAAGACACGCTCGTGTTCCAGGAAACGGCCGATGATGCTGACGATCCGGATATTCGCGCTGAAATCGGGCAATCCCGGGCGAAGGCGGCTGTGTCCGCGGACGATGAGGTCGATCTCGACGCCGGCTCGGGAGGCGCGGTAGAGTTCCCGGATGATGCCGGGGTCGTCCAACGCGTTCATTTTGGCGATGATCCGGGAAGGGCGACCGGCCTCCTGGTGAGCCGTCTCGCGACGGATCAGGTCGTGGAATCGATGGCGCATGTTGCGCGGCGCGACGAGGAGCGCTTCGTACGACTGGTCGGGAGCGTGACCGGTGAGCGAGTGGAAGAGCTGAATGACCTCACGCGCGATCTCGGCGTTCGCGGTCAGCAGCCCCAGGTCGCTGTAGACACGCGCGGTGCCGGCGTGGTAGTTCCCCGTCCCGATATGGCAGTACGACCGCGGTCTGCCGTCTTCCTGACGGACGACGAGGAGCGCCTTCGCGTGCGTTTTGAAGCCGACGAGTCCGTAGGTGACATGCACTCCGGCGTTCTCGAGCCGCTGCGCCCATTCGATATTGTTCGCCTCGTCGAAGCGGGCCTTCACCTCGACGAGAACCGCCACTTGCTTCCCGCGTTCGGCGGCGCGGAGGAGTGCGCGCACCACGGGTGAGTTGGGCGAAGTTCGATAGAGGGTCTGCTTGATCGCGACCACGTTCGGGTCGTCCGCGGCTTCATCGAGGAGCCGCTGCACGCTCGCGTTGAACGACTCGTATGGGTGATGGACGAGGATGTCTCCCCGGCGGATGATCGAGAAGATGCTCTGCTCCTCGTCGGTCTCTCCGTCGAAGGAGAGCCGGGGCGGGACTCGCGGTTCCCAGGGCGGGTATCGAAAGGCGGGGATGTCCAGTGTCCCGAGATCGGCGCAGTCGGCGAGCGCCAACAGACCCTCGACGCGGATGACGTCATCGCCGCGCAGTTCCAGCTCGCGAAGGAGGAGTCGCAGGATCCGGCGCGGCATCCGCCCATCGACTTCGAGGCGCACCACTGGCGCGGAGCGTCGCTCGCGCAACTCGCCGGAGATCATCGCGATCAGGTCATCGGCTTCTTCCTCGAAGCGTGCGATATCCGCGTTCCGGGTCAATCGGAAGGGGCTCACGCTGACCACTTCCATTCCGCTGAAGAGGGCGCCGATGTTGCGAGCGATGAGCTGTTCGACCGGAACGAACTGGTATGGGTGCTCGGATCGGGGCACGCGGATCCACCGGCCGTGTGAACGCGGGACCTTGACCCTCGCGAAGTACAGCGCATCCCGCCCGGGCTGCCTCATCCCCACGGCGAGGGAGAGGCTGAGGTTCGAAACGAACGGAAACGGATGTCCGGGGTCCACCGCGAGCGGCGTGAGGACGGGATAGAGATGCTCGAAGAACCGCTCGTCGAGCGATTCGCGCTGGTCCCGGGTGAGGTCGTCATATTCCGAAATGACGATGCTGGCCTCGGAGCGCAGCAGCGGCCTCAGCTCCGTCTCCCACGTCCGCGTGATTCGTCGCTGCATCTCGCCGGCCGCGCGATGAATGAGCATGAGCTGCTCCTCCGGCGTCCGACCGTCATGGGAGAGGCGAACGACGCCCGCCGCCTGCTGCCGCTTCAGGCCTCCGACCCGCTTCTGGTAGAATTCGTCGAGGTTGTCGCTGGCGATCGCGAGGAAGCGAACCCGCTCCAGCAATGGAACTCGCGGATCGAGGGCCTGGTGGACGACTCGCCAGTTGAAATCGATCCAGCCGAGTTCGCTATTGAAATAGAGGGCGGGATGATCGAGCGGTGCGTCCGCCGGAACGGGGCGCGGCACGACCGCCGTGGGTGACGGCGGGATCGCTGGAGGCGCGCTCGTGGCGCGCCGGCGGCGTGGCGCGGTCTGGCGCTTCGTCGTCGGTGGAGCGGCGGGTTCACCCGCGACTCCCTCGGCCCTGCGCGGTTGACGCGCGCTCCGGTTCTTCGGCCCTGGAACGGATGTCCCTCCCGAAGCCTTGGAATCACCCCGTTTCGATCCGGACCCCTTCGTTCCCGACGGTTGCCCGCCGTCCGACTTGGTCGATCCCTTCTCCCCTGTCACGTCTCTCGATCGCCTGTAGGTGGTTTCCGCCAACCATCCGAATGTAGCCGCCCCCCGGAGATCCCCGGTGGTGGTCACGAGACTCCGCGTCGTCGATCGGATCATCCGTGGATCTTCGCCGACGGCGAGGATGATCATCTTCTCACGGCCGATCCGCCGTCGAGCCGCGAGCGTTTCAGCGTTCTCGCGAACCCGTCGAGACAGCGTCGCTCGGGATCCGCTCAGACCACGTCGAGTGGACCGCCGAAGACCTCTTCGAAAAGCGAGGATTTTTTCCTGAGCGCCCATAGCTCCAGCGACGTGTCGCCGACGGTCTCGAGTCTGAGCGTGAGCCCCCTGTCGTTCCTGGTCACCGCCACGCGACGGACGTGCTGGCCGTGTTCGTGGTCGAGCGCGTCCGCGACACGGAGAATCGCCGCCAGCGTCCGCACCTCGTGGCGCCGCTCTTCCGGGAGTTCCTTGAATCCCTCATGGTCGGCCCGCGGCTCGGAACGCCGGTGATAGCGTGCGACGAGCCCGACCACGTCGGCCTCATCGCGAGGCAATCCAGGAAGATCGCTATGCCGGATGAGGTACCAGGAATGCTTGTGGTGACGGCGGTAGGCGACGAACTGCCCGATGTCGTGCAGCAGGGCGGCCGCTCCGAGCAGTCGGTGGCTCCGTTCCCCGAGCCGGTGAACATCACGGAGCTGTTCGAAAAGGGAGAGGGCCAGGTCGCGGACGTGTACGGCGTGGGCCTCTTCGAACTGATAGCGTCGCCCCATCGCCAGCGCGCCAGCGGTCACCATCCGGTCGAGGGCGCCTTCATGGATCCGGTGTTCGGCGTACCCCTCACTCAGATCGAGGAGCAGGCCATCCTTCACCCCGACCCTGGGCACCAGGACACGCTCGGACCCTACGAGCTCGACCACGCGGGCGAACACCACCGCGGCCGGGAGGATGACGTCCGCCCGGTCTTCCCGCAGGCCGAGCTCCCGGATCCGCTCCTCGACCGTCATGCCGGCCACCCGTTCGAGGACCCCACGGAGGTCTTCGGCGGACATTTCACGGACCCCGTCCGCGTTCGGTCGGGCGCCGGCGAGCTGGGCGATGGCCTCCGCGTTCCCGCCGGTGATGATCGTCCCCTCGATCGCTGGGCCGCCAGCGGGAAGGCGCAATCGGGTGAGATACCGCTCGAGTAGAACGCGGAACTCGGCGGCGCTCTGGACTCCGGGTGCGAGGTTCGCGAGCAGCCGGACGGTGCCGAGATCGTGCGTTTCACTCGCGGCGATCCCCCGCGCGTCGATCGCGGATAGCTCGACGCTGCCGCCACCCAGATCGGCGAGAAGCCAGGACGAGTTCTCCATCGGGATCTTCCGTCGGACCGCGAGCCAGACCAGCCTCGCTTCCTCGCCGCCGGTGATCGTCTCGAGGTGGATGCCGCTCTCGCGGTGCACCCGCTCGACGAGTTCGTCTCCGTTGAGGCTTTCCCGAATCGCGCTGGTCCCGACCGCCCGGTAGGCGATGATCCCCAGGTCATCGATTCGCTGGCGGAAGCGCACCGTGGTCGCCACCGCCGCGTCGATCGCCGCGGGGCCGAGAACCCGCGAGGTGAACGCATCCTGTCCCAGGCGCACGGGGAATCGCTGATATTCCAGCTCGCTGAAGCGCCGAGCGCCGCTGAACTCCGCCAGCGTGTAGCGAATACCGTTGGACCCGATGTCCATCGCGCCCAGCCGGAACGGGAGTCCCGGTGCCGGTGCCGTCGCGGTCGTTCGGGCAGCACTTTCTGGCGTTACGATACTCTTCCTCCCCCCGGTGGTCGTTCCGGCCTCCAAGATAGCCGAACGCTCGCGGGCCGGAACGGTGGGCAACACAACGGATTGGTAACGATACCGTAACGGACGGGGCCGGTGGGTGCCACTGTTGCCCGATCAGTCCACGCACTCTGGAAAGCGGGAGTGTATCACCACCGCCCGGGGCGGCGGCGAAGTGGCGCGACCATTCGGTGGGCACCGCGCTTTCCTTCGAGCTTGGAGTTCTCAGGGTTTCGTCGGCTCGCGAGACTCGCGGTTCCCGCGTTGGCGGAAAACCTCAGGCGCCGCGCAGGCGATTGATCACGTCGTGCACACCGGGGACGTTCTGAGCGCCGTCGACCACGCGGTCCATACCGTCCTCCGGTGCGACACCGCGCAGCGTCACCCGTCCGTGTTCGGCGGATACCTCCAGGTCCCGTATCCGGGGGGAGATACGACCCAGCGCCGCGCGCACGCGGGCGGCCAGGACCGCGTCATCGACGTCGTCAGAGCGACGGCGGAGTCGACTCTCCGCGAAGACGCCGCGCGTCCGATTCCGCGCGTGACGACCCAGGCCACCCAGGTCCTCGCCAACATCCTCGAGTTCGTGCGCGCCGTGCACGATCTGGTCACGGATGAGCGCCCGCCGACGGGCGCCGCGCGCGGGGTCGAGCAGGTACATCAGCCCGGCTCCGGTCAGGATCCCGATCAGGAAATCACCGCCTCTGGTCATCTTTGGCCTCCCTGTTTGCGACCGGCCCCCCCAACGGCCGGGAAGGTGCCCCGAATCCCTTGTGATATTACATTTTCCATTCCAGCGGGGATTCCGCGAAAGGGGTATCTTCCGCGGGAGAATCAGGTCCCCGGGAGCGGTGGGTTCACACTTTTCGGGCGGCATGATGGCGAACGCGCACATTCTCGTGGTCGACGACGAGCCGGACATATCGGCGCTGCTGGCGTATCATCTGGCCCGCGAGTCGTATCGGGTACGAACTGTTTCGACCGGGCAGGAGGCGCTGAAGGCGATGGAGGCCGAGACGCCGGACCTTGTGCTTCTCGATCTCATGCTGCCCGGTGTCTCGGGGATCGAAGTACTCCAGGAGATCCGTCGTCAGGAAGCCTGGCGCGACGTACCGGTGATCCTGCTCACGGCGAAGAGCGGTGAGATCGACCGGGTCGAAGGGTTCCGGCAGGGCGCTGACGATTATGTGCCGAAGCCGTTCTCTCCGCAGGAAGTCGTCCTGCGGGTCGGGGCCGTACTCCGACGGGTGCGCCAGGAACCGCCGGCGCACGCGGGTGGCAAGGTCCTCCGCGTGGGGCCGTACGTCCTCGACGTCGACGGGATGGTGGCACGGGTCGATGGTCGTCAGCTCGACCTCACTCCCACCGAGTTCCGGCTCCTGCAGGTGCTCATGGAACGACGCGGTCGGATCCAGAGTCGCCGCCAGCTGCTCGAGGCGGTCTGGGAGGTGACGGCCCGGATCGCGACCCGAACCGTCGATATGCACGTACAGCGGCTCCGCCTGAAGGCGGGAGACGCCGCCGACTGGATCGAAACCGTCCGCGGGTTCGGCTACCGCTTCCGAGTGGACCCTCCTCCCGCCTGATCCCGTGCGCCCGCGAGCGGACCTCCAGCTTTTCGCCACCTATCTCTTCCTGATCGTGGCCCTCACGGCGGCGATCAGCATCGGCGCGGGGGGTTCCTTCCGTGCCCACCTCCTCGGCACCGTGGAGGAAGACCTCGGACGTGAATTGCGGTTGGCGAGCGTCGCGTACCAGAGACTGAGCGGCGCGCCTCACGACTCGATCGCGAACCTCCTCAGCGCGCTCAGCGGCCGGAGAATCACGATCATCCTGCCCGACGGAAGGGCCGTCGGCGAATCCGCGACGACGGCCGATAACCCGCCGGGTGATGACTACCGCGGTCGCCCGGAAGTTCGGGCCGCGTTCTCGGAGGGGATGGGTCGGGCGATCCGGCACAGCAATACGCTCGGCGCCGATCATCTGTACGTGGCGATCTCGCTGCCGTCCGGCGAAGCGCTTCGCGCCGCGGTCCCTCTGGCCGAGATAGAGGAGGCGGTCCGCACGGTGCGCCGCGGGGTGCTCGCGACCGGCAGCGTGGCCCTGCTCTTCGCCATCCTCTTCTCGTACGGGTACAGCGTTCTGGTCACCCGGCCTCTCCGTCGCACCGTGGAGGTCGCGCGAGCGCTCGGTTCGGGCGACCTCTCACGCCGTATGACGGACATTCGCGACAATGACGTCGGGGAGGTAGGCTCGGCCCTCAACGTCCTCGCCGCGGAACTGCAGCGCCGACTGGCCCAGCTCGAGGGTGAGCGCACCGAGATGCAGACCCTCATCGACTCGATGTCCGAAGGTGTCATCGCCGTCACCGCGTCGGGCGCGCTCCGTCGCTCGAACCCGGCCGCCAGGCGTCTCTTCTCCCTCGATCCGAAGCCCGAGGGGAAGCCGCCCGAGGCCGTCTCGCGCCGGCCGGAGTTCCTGAGCCTCGTCACCCGCGCCCTGCGCGGCGAGTCCGTGCCACCTGTCGAGTTGATGGGCGAAGGCCGATTCCTCCTCGGGAGCGCCCATCCGCTGCCGCAGGGCGGCGCGGTTCTCGTCTTCCTCGACGTTTCGGAGCTTCGACGGCTGGATGATGTTCGCCGCGATTTCGTCGCGAACGCTTCTCACGAACTGAAGACACCGCTCACCGCGATCCGCGGCTACAGCGAGACGCTCCTCGATCCGGATATCCCGCCGGAACTGGCCCGGCGCTTCGCGGAGATCGTCAAGGCCAACTCGGACCGGCTGCAGCGGATCGTGGACGATCTGCTCGACCTTTCCCGAATCGAGGCGGGCGGCTGGCGCGTGCAACCGGCGGCGGTCGATATCGGGGATGTCGCGAGAGCGGTATGGGGCGCGGAGACCGGATCGGCCAACGGCGCGCGCGTCACCCTGGCCGTCGAACTCGCGCCCGGAGAACACGCGGTCCTCGCCGACCCGGGTGCGGTACGGCAGGTCTTCGTGAACCTGTTCAGCAACGCGCTGCGCTATACGCCGGCTGGCGGGACGGTCACCGTGCGAACACGACGAGCGGAGTCGGGCGGGACGCGAGCCTCCACTTTCGAAGCGCGGCTCCCGCGGACCCGGCCGTGGACCATCGTCGAGGTTTCCGATTCGGGTGCCGGGATCGGCCGCGCGCATCTCACGCGCGTTTTCGAGCGCTTCTATCGCGCGGATCCCGCCCGTTCCCGCGAGGCGGGAGGAACCGGCCTCGGCCTGGCGATCGTCAAACACCTCATCGAGGCACACGGCGGGCTCATCGAGGCGGAGAGCGAGCTCGGTAAGGGTACGACGATCCGCTTCTCGCTGCCGGCCCGACCAGACGGGGTAGAGCCGGCACCGTAGCGGCGGTCGGTACTCCCCCAATCTCTCCCCCCCGGATCGAATTTTCCCCTCCTCCGCCCGGTGCCGCGGTTACGCCGCGAGCCCCCACCGCGGAACCGCCGGACGCCCGAATACCTCGCCGTGTCACGTCCGTGACGATTTCGAAACAGTTTGTGACAGCATTGGTGACTTCTTCTCCCGACGTTTCCGGGAGTCCCGGTGACGGGACGAATCCGCGGAAAATTCGTCAGGAGAGAATACGTTGAATGACCATCTGGCGGGACGAGGGTGTCGGGCAGGTCGGCGGGGTCAGGACGGGCCGCTCACGTGGCGGGTGCGACCGAAGGCGATCGGCCTGGCCCTCGCGGTCATCGCGATACTCGCGGGTGTGCCCACGGCACATGGGCAGGCCGCGGGGCAGGGGATCCGGATCGTCGGTCGAGTGATCGACGTCGAAACGGGTCGGGGCCTTGTTGGCGCGCGTGTCGGCACGGTGGGCGGGTCGGCGGGAACGCTTACCGGCATCGACGGCCGATACGTGCTGACCGTTCCATCAGCCCCGCTCGACCTGGTCGTCCAGTACATCGGGTATGCCGAGAAGTTGATCACCGGGGTCGACGCGGGTGGCGCGGCGGCGGTGAACATCGACGTCTCGATGGCCCCAGCGGCGCTGGCCATCGAAGGCGTCTCCGTTACCGTCGCGGGCGAACGGGGGACGGTGAGCCGGGCGATCGAGGAGCAGCGCGCGGCGGTCGGCGTGGTGAGCGCGATCACCTCCGAACAGATCTCGCGGAGCCCGGATGGCGACGCGGCGGCGGCGGTGCAGCGCGTGAGCGGCGTCACGGTTCAGGATGGGAAGTTCGTTTTCGTGCGCGGCCTCGGCGAACGCTATACGAACACCTCGCTGAACGGCAGCCGTATCCCCAGCCCGGAGCCGGAGAAGAAGATGGTCCCGCTGGACCTCTTCCCCTCCGGTCTCCTGCAGACGATCACCACCTCCAAGACCTTCACTCCGAATCTCTCCGGTGACTTCAGCGGCGCGCAGATCGACATCCGCACGCGAGAATACCCGGTGGGCCGGCAGCTCACGTTCTCTGTTTCGCAGGGCTTCAACGGCGCGGTGATCGGCAAGACGTTGCCGATGGCGCCGACCGTCGGAGGAGAATGGCTCGCGGCCGCGACCGGGCCACGCATCATCCCAGACATCGTACGGGCGACGACGGCGCCGTCACCGGGGCCGCGGGCCAACGACATGGTCAACGCGATGCGGAACGCCTGGTCGGCCACGGACCGCTCGGGTCGTCCGAGTTCCTCGCTCAGCGCGTCGCTGGGCGGGAGCGATCCGTTGTTCGGCCGGGAGATCGGGTACCTTTTCTCGGGCACCTACTCGATCGCCGACGAAGTGAACGTCGGGGCCGTCCGCGAGAATACCGCCGGTGACCATTACGAGGGCGAGGTCGGCAAGACATCGGTCCTTGTCGGGGGGCTCGCCAACCTGAGCACCATGATCGGCGCCAACACCCGCGTTTCACTCAATAACACCTTCAACCGCACCGCCGACAACGAAGCCCGGACCGAAAGCGGCTTCTACGAGAATCACGGCACGAACATCCGGATCGAGCGGCTGAAGTACGTCGAACGGACGGTGCGCTCGAACCAGCTGCAGGGGCAGCACCAGCTGACCTCGCGGCAACGGCTTGACTGGGCGCTCACCAATTCGGCGGTGAGCCGCCAGGAGCCCGACCGTTCCGAGTACGTCACATGGCTGGATCCCGAGACGCCCATCTGGTACAACCAGGAGGGTGCGTTCCGGGCGTACGGTGGATTGGAGGAGAGCAGTCTGGAGGCGTCAGCCGACTATCAGATCGACCTGGACGCCGGCGCCTCGCGCCTGCTGAAGTTTGGCGCCGTCGCCCGTCAGACTGAGCGTGACGCCTACGACACGGGGTACGCGATCCGCACCCGCGAGTGGACGGCGAGCGATTCTCGCTGGCAGGGTGATCCGGAGACGTTCTTCGACGGGCGTTACGCGACAGACGCCGACGCGCTTTTCGAGCTGGGGATCTTCAATGCCGGGGGCAACTACGAGGCCTCGGACCAGCTCATCGCGGGCTACGGAATGCTCGAGTGGAGTCTCACGCCGAGGCTGAAGC
Organism: uncultured Gemmatimonas sp.; assembly: GCA_964634395.1. Lineage (GTDB taxonomy): Bacteria > Gemmatimonadota > Gemmatimonadetes > Longimicrobiales > Longimicrobiaceae > WHSP01. Next base: position 19,963 of record CAZWJE010000036.1, read on the forward strand.
TGATTGGCGGAGCCCGCGTCGAACGGTCCGACGTTGAAGTCCACTACCAGGACGTACTCGGCAACGAGGGTGTATCCAATCCGGGCTATACCGACATTCTGCCCTCGCTGGCGCTGGATGTGGACCTGGGTGAGACCCAGAAGCTCAGGATCTCCGGATCACAGACTCTGGCCCGACCCGAGTACCGCGAAATCGCTCCGATCTGCTACCGCGCGGGCCTCGGCGAAGAGCAGCGGTGCGGGAACCCGGATCTCGAGCGCACCCTCATCCGAAACCTTGACCTGCGCTGGGAGCATTACCCTTCACTCGGTGAAGTCTTTTCGCTCGCGGTGTTCGCCAAGCATTTCGATAAGCCGATCGAGCCCCGGTACCGGGGCACGTCAGGGACCCCGCTCCTCACCTATGAGAACGCCGAGAGCGCGGTCAACTATGGCGTTGAGGTCGAGGCGCGCGGCGATCTCGAGTTCATCGCCCCTTCGTTCGCTGGCGTCACGGCATTCACGAACGCGACGCTCATGAAGAGCGAGGTGCGCTCCGGCAGGCGGGAGGATGAGAAGCGCGCGATGACCGGACAGGCGCCGTACGTGGTGAACGCCGGCTTCACCTGGACGACGGACAGTGGCGCGACGAGCGCGACCGTGCTTTACAACATCGTCGGCGATCGGATCATCAACGCCCGACTCTCGGGCAACCTGGTGCCGGATATGGTCGAGATCGCCCGGCCCGGGCTCGACTTCGCGCTGCGGTTCCCGCTCTTCGAAACCGTCTCGGCCAAGCTCGATCTGAAGAACCTGCTCGATTCGCCGTACGAGGTCCGTCAGGGAGAGTTCCTCGCGGCGTACCATCGTACCGGCCGGAGCGCGACAATCGGTCTCACCTGGAGGCAGTGATCGTCAGGGCGGTACGGGGATGAGATGGACCTGTTGCGAGTCCGTGACACCTCACGGACTCGTTTCGTTATCCGCCGGGACTCAATTACAGCGAGTCTGAACAGTCTCACTGAGTCATTCCACCAGGATGCGCGGATCGATGAGAGCAAACCTTCGCGGGATCTTCACGGTCGCTTCACTCGCGATCGTTCCGGTCATGGTCGCGTGCGGCGAAGACGACGGGACGCAGCCGCCCCCGCAACTCGCCAGCCCCACCGGCGTTGAGGTGCAGGCGCTTGGCCCGACGTCGGTCAAGGTGACCTGGAGCGCCGTCACGGGTGCCACCAGCTATGAGATCGAGCGTGCCGACGGCGCGTCCGGCGGGACCTTCGCCGCCGCGGGCGCCTCCGCCACGACCAGCGCCGACGTCACCGGCCTGACGACGGGCGCGACATACCGTTTCCGGATCACCGCGGTCGCCGGGACGAACCGGAGTGTGCCGAGCAATCCTTCCGCGGCGATCACCACGCCGGCGGCGGGGCCGAAGATCGCGACGCTTACCAGCGATATCACTTCGAACCGGACGTTCCACGCGGACACGACCTACGTCCTTTCGGGTTTCATCAAGGTGACGAACGGGTCGACCCTCACGATCCAGCCAGGAACGAAGATCGTCGGTGACTTCGACATACCGGGCTCCTCGCTCTTCATCCTTCGTGGCTCGAAGATCCACGCCGAGGGGACGGAGACGGCGCCCATCGTGTTCACGTCGGAGCGACCGGCCGGTCAGCGGCAGCCGGGTGACTGGGGAGGCCTGATCATCATCGGAAACGGGATCGTCAACCGGACCGGTGAGACCCAGATCGAAGGCACGGGCACGCCGGCGAACATCAACCCGGCCCAGTTCTACAATGGCGGAACGGACAACGACGACAACAGCGGAATCCTGCGCTACGTTCGCGTCGAGTTCGCCGGGTATCCGACGGCGCCGAATGAGGAGCTCAACTCGGTGACGATGGCGGCGGTCGGCCGAGGCACGACCATCGACCACGTACAGGTCCTCCAGGGCCTTGACGACTCGTTCGAGTGGTTCGGCGGCGCGGTCAACTCGAAGTACCTGGTGTCCTATGAGGCGGGCGACGATCACTTCGATATGTCGGAGGGCCACGTTGGCCGGCACCAGTTCCTCGTCGCGTTCCAGTCGATCCGGCCGGATGCCCGTCCGGGCCTCGCGGGCGGCGTCGCCACGGATCCGCAGCTCGTCGAGAACGACGGGTGCCACTCCGGCAACTGCGCGAACACCACGGCGTATCCGAACGGCTGGGGTTCGGAGCCTTTCACCATCCCCGTGTTCGCGAACTTCACGCTCGTCGGCGCGCCGAACGGGGTGTGGGACACTCCGGGCGGCAACCACGGAATGATGATCCGACGCGGCTCCGGCGGTCTCTACGTGAACGGCGTGATCACCCGCACGCTCAAGGAGGCGATCAGCTTCCGCGACGCGGCGACGAACGAGCGTTACACGGAGGGCAACCTGCGCTTCCGGAACATCTATACGTCGGGGAATCCGGCGGTCTTCCAACCGGCCAGCGGTTCGCGGTTCACGGTCGACCTGGCGGAGAACGCGCTCGAAGCTGGCACCGTGCTCGCCGCGGATCTTTTCACCACCTTCCCCGCCGGTAACAACGCGAACGCCACTGTCGGCGCCACCGCCGCGAGCTTCGACTGGCGGCCGGTGGCGGGGTCGCCGATCGCGACGGGCGGCCTGACGGACTTCTCGGTGCTGCCCGCGCAATTGGCGGACGCCGCCGCGGGCGATGGCAGCCCGAACAGCGTGGTCACGGCGACATCGTATCGAGGCGCGGCGGATCCGGCGGGTCCCCAGTGGTGGGCGGGCTGGACAAACTACGCGCGCAACTGACCGCGGTGCAGTCGGACTGAACGGTACGTGGCGCGCCTTCCCGGGAGCGGGGAGGCGCGCCACGGGCATCCTGAACCACGCCCCGGACGATGCAAGACAATCGAATTCGCTTCCTCATCGTCGTGGCGCTCGCCTTGGGCGTCGTCCTCTTCTCCCGGTCCCAGCCGAGTCTGACGGGCAGCGATGGCGAGACGACGACGCTGGCGACCGAAATGGCCACGGCGCCACCTCCCGTCCACGTCGATAGTGCTCGAACCATCGAAGAAGAATCGCGCCTCTTCCGTGCCGCGATCGGCGAGCCGGCCACCATGCTCACCGGCGGGGCGGCGTCACGTGACGAACTCGTCCACCGTTTCCTCGACGCCCTCGAGCGCGAGGACCGGGAAGCGCTCAGATCCCTGCACATCACCGTGGAGGAGTTCGCCTACCTTTACTATCCTCATTCGCGATACACGGCGCCTCCCTACGAACTGCCGCCCGGCCTGGTCTGGATGCAGCTCGAAGGTTTCGGGAACAACGGCATCGGCCGCGCGCTCAACCGGGTCGGCGGCAGACCGCTCGGCCGGGATTATCGCTGCCCGGAAGAACCTGTCACACGCGGTGACGCCCACTTCTGGAATGACTGTCTCGTCACGATCCCCGACGTGGAGGGCGGTCGCGAGGAGATCAAGCTCTTCAGCGAGATCATGGAGCGCGACGGTACATTCAAGTTCGTGAGCTTCGGAAACAGCCTTTGAGCGCCCTTTTTTGACGCGAAGGCGCAAGCGCAAGGAAGAACGGACGAGACGCGAAGAACCGCCGAGCAACGACCAGGCTCGGCGGTTCTTCGCGTCTCGTCCGTCCTCCCTCGCGCCTTCGCGTTGAGAAAGAAGCCGCCCGGAACCCGTCAGTGATCTCCCCTGAACCGGTACCCGAACCCGCGCACCGTCTCGATCCACACACCTTCCGGTCCCAGCTTCATGCGTAGCCGCTGTACGTGCATGTCGACCGTGCGGGTCGCGATGTTGGCGGTGACTTCCCAGACCGATTCGAGGAGCTTCCGTCGGCTCTGGACTCGTCCGCGACGCTCCATCAGCACCTGGAGGAGCTTGAACTCGGTGGGCGTGAGCTCCAGGTCACGTCCATTGACCTCGACGCGCACCGCGCCGGCGTCCACGAGGAACGGTCCGACTCGGATCGTCTTCCCTCCGCCTTCCCGCGTCGTCGGCCGGGAATGACGGCGGAGTACCGCGCCGACCCGGAGCACGAGTTCCTGCGCGGAGAAGGGTTTCGAGATATAATCGTCCGCGCCCAGCGCGAGGCCTTCGATTCTGTCCCGCTCTTCGCGCTTCGCGGTCAACAGGATCACCGGAACCGCCTCGGGCTCCGGCCGGCGGCGCAACTCGCGGAGCACCTCGAGCCCCGAAACGCCGGGCAGCATCAGGTCGAGAACGATCAGGTCAGGGGTCTGTGTTTCGATCGCGCGCAACGCCTCGGTTCCGTTGGGTACGGTGCGCACCCGGTACGAGGCGCGAGCGAGGTGGTACGCCACCAGAGCCGCGATATCCGGCTCGTCATCCACTACCAGTATGTGGGCGCTCATTCGGTTCGGTTCGCTTCGGGAAACTCCATCCGCGGCGGCGGGATTCGCGGCCGCACCGGTCTGCTTCTCGGTCGATTCATCATGTAACGAGCGCAGTTCCGTCTTTGCGTATCCACTTCGTAACGATTCCGTGAAGCACGCACAGGAGGGACGGCTTTCATGGCCGCGGCCGAGGCCGTCTCGATCACGTTACCTACACGGCCAGGATCCGTGACATAAATGTTACAAACGCTGGCTACCCTTCTGTCGGCTGACGTTCTGGGAGGTATCCCGGGGAGGAAGGAAGCTGTTGAACGGACGGATTACCTGGGTTCTTTCGGCCGGTGTGGTCACGCTCCTGGGGGCGTGTGGAGGAAGTGACCGGCCTTCGTTGAATATTGATGGATCGAGTACGGTCTATCCCGTCACCGAGGCGGTCGCGGAAGAGTTCGCGTACGAAACGCGGGGGGAAACCCGCGTGATCGTGGCGCTCTCCGGCACGGGAGGCGGCTTCCGGCGTTTCTGTGCCGGTGATACCGACATCAGCAATGCGTCGCGACCGATCTCGGAGGTCGAGATCGCGGCGTGCGCGGCATCCGGCGTCGAGTTCGTCGAGCTGCCGATCGCGGGAGACGGGCTCGCCATCGCGGTAAATCCCACCAACGATTTCGTTACCTGCCTGACAGTCGACGAACTCCGCGCCATCTGGGCCCCTTCCAGCGCGATCCGGCTCTGGTCGGATGTTCGGCCGGAGTGGCCCGGGCGCCCGCTGCGCCTCTACGGCCCGGGCACGAATTCGGGGACCTTCGATTTCTTCACCGAGGTGATCACGGGCGAAGTCGGCGCCAGCCGCCCGGATTATACGGCCAGTGAAGACGACAACGTCCTCGTCCAGGGCGTTTCAGGGGACGTGAACGGTCTGGGCTATTTCGGCTTCGCCTACTTCACGGAGAACGCGGAACGGCTGAAACTCGTGGCCGTCGACAACGGGTCAGGCTGTGTGAGCCCGACGTTGGCGACGATCGAGGATGGCAGTTATGAACCGCTCTCTCGTCCGCTCCTCATCTACGTGAACCGGGCGTCGCTGGCGCGGCCGGAAGTGCGGGCGTTCGTGGAATACTACATCTCCACCGTTCCCGAACTGTCGCGGCAGGTGGGCTACGTGCCGTTGAGCGCGTCCGCCCAGGCGGCCTCGGAGGCGATCCTGCGTGAGGCACTCGATGCATCCTGACCGGCGCGACTGGAGTTTCGGACGAGAATGGCCCGGAACGCCGATGATCCAATGCTCCGGGGCGCGGCGGACGGGCCGCGACGAATCCCCGTGAGCGGTCCGTTGAGCGCGCCGGGCGCGGAACCCGGCCGGCCAGCCATACACGGCGATGAACGGAGCACGCCCTCGGCCGCCGATCCGATCGACGGACGGCCGCCAATGGGTAGACCGTCGCCGATCCGCCAGTCCGCGACGTTCCGGCCCGCATCGCGTCCGCCCGCCGCTCCTCCCGTCCGGGCCCCTCTGGAGCCCATATCGCTCAGAGCCCCGCGAAGCCGACGGATCCGCGAAGAGACGATCGGCGGTATTCTCTTTCTCTCGGCCGCGATTTCGATCCTGACCACCGTTGGAATCGTGATCGTGCTGGTCTATGAGGCCGCCGGGTTCTTCCGGGAGATCCCGGTTTGGGATTTCCTCACCGGGACCCGCTGGGCGCCGCTCTTCGTGCCTCGCTCGTTCGGCGTGTTACCGCTGCTTTCCGGGTCTCTCCTCGTGGCCGGCGGGGCGGCGGTCGTGGCGATTCCCGTGGGGCTCGCCGCCGCGATCTACCTGAGCGAGTACGCCACCCCGCGAGTCCGCGGGATTCTCAAGCCCGCTCTCGAGGTGCTCGCCGGTGTTCCGACCGTCGTTTACGGTTTCTTCGCGCTGACTTTCGTGACCCCCATCCTGCAGAGGATCTGGCCGGAGACGCAGATTTTCAACGCCCTGAGCGCGAGCCTCGTGGTCGGGATCATGATCGTGCCCGTGGTGGCCTCGCTCTCGGAAGACGCGCTCAGCGCCGTGCCGAGACCGCTCCGCGAGGGCGCCTACGCGCTCGGAGCGACGCGGCTCGAGGTCTCGCTCCGCACCGTCCTTCCCGCCGCTCTCTCCGGGGTGATCGCATCGTTCCTGCTCGCGCTCTCGAGGGCGATCGGGGAGACGATGATCGTCGCGATCGCCGCCGGCGCCACGCCGAACCTCACGTTGAACCCGCTCGTGAGCGTGCAGACGATGACGGCCTATATCGTCCAGGTGAGCATGGGTGAGGTCTCCTTCGGTACCGTCGAATACCGAACGATCTTCGCGGTCGGCCTCACGCTCTTCGCGCTGACGCTCCTGATGAACGTGGTGAGCAACGTGATCCTTCGCCGTTACCGCGAGGTGTACGAGTGAGCCAGGTGGCCGCGGACGCCGCCTTCCGGCCCCGTACCCGTCAGCGTGGCAGGAAGGCGAAGGTCTTTCGCTGGATCTTCTTCGGGGCGACCGCGCTCGCCGTCGTCGTGCTGGCGGTGTTGCTTCTCGATATCCTCCGGACGGGCGGGGCGCACGTTTCATGGCGGTTCGTCAACGCCTTCCCGTCGCGCTTTCCGGAACGCGCGGGGATTCTGGTGGGGCTTCTCGGTTCGCTCTGGACGCTCGCGTTCACGGCGCTGTTCAGCTTTCCCCTGGGGATCGCCACCGCCATCTGGCTCGAGGAGTACGCCCCGTCGGGTTGGTTGAGTCGTACGATCCAGATGAATATCGCGAACCTCGCGGCGGTCCCCTCGGTCGTCTACGGGATCCTGGGACTCGCGCTCTTCGTCCACTGGATGAGCCTGGGTCGCAGCATTCTGGCGGGCTCCCTCACGTTGACGCTGCTCATTCTCCCGGTGATCATCATCTCGGCCCAGGAGGCGATTCGGGCCGTGCCGATATCGATCCGGCTCGCGTCGTTCGCGCTCGGGGCGACCCGCTGGCAGACCGTGAGCCGCCAGGTCATTCCCGCCGCGATCCCGGGGATCCTGACCGGGACGATCCTCGCGCTCTCCCGCGCGATCGGCGAGACCGCGCCGCTGATCCTGATCGGCGCCGCGGCCTACGTGCCGTTCGTGCCCGCCGGCCCGATGGACGAGTTCACCGTGCTCCCGATCCAGATCTTCAACTGGATCTCGCGGCCGCAGCCCGAGTTCCACGTAGTCGCCGCGGGCGGCATCATCGTGTTGCTCGTCGTGCTGCTCTCGTTCAATCTGGTCGCGATTCTGCTCCGGAATCATTACTCGAAGCGATAGACAGCATGTCCACTCTGGTGGAGGCGCCGACCTCCGTGCCCGTCATCGAGACGCGCGATCTTTCGGTCCTCTACGGGACCACGCGCGCGGTGAAAGGCGTAAACATCGAGATCGGCGCCAACAAGGTGGTGGCGTTCATCGGACCCTCGGGGTGCGGCAAGAGCACGCTCCTGCGCTGCTTCAACCGGATGAACGATCTGGTGCCGGGCGCCCGGATCGAAGGCGAGGTCCGTTACCGAGGCGCCAACCTGTACGGGGGCGATGTGGACCCGATTGAGGTCCGGCGGCGTATCGGAATGGTGTTCCAGAAGCCGAACCCCTTCCCGAAGTCGATCTTCGAGAACGTCGCGTTCGGCGCGCGCATCAACGGGTTCCGCGGCAACTTGTCCGATCTCGTCGAGAAATCGCTTCGCCAGGCCGCGCTCTGGGAAGAGGTGAGCGAACGTCTGGACTCGAGCGCGATGTCGCTCTCCGGAGGCCAGCAGCAGCGGCTCTGCATCGCCCGCGCGCTCGCCATCGAGCCGGACGTCCTGCTGATGGACGAGCCCACGAGCGCTCTGGACCCGATCGCCACGCAGAAGATCGAGGACCTCATCTACGATCTGAAACGGGAGTACACGATCGTCATCGTGACGCACAACATGCAGCAGGCGGCCCGAGTCTCCGATCGAACCGCGTTTCTCTACATGGGCGACGTGGTGGAATACGGGCCGACCGATCAGCTCTTCACGAATCCGCGGGAATCGAAGACCGAAGAGTACATCACGGGGAGGTTCGGATGAATTCTGGGGGGGGCCGGCACTTCCACGAGGAGCTTGCCGACCTCAAGGCGAAGTTGCTGGAAATGTCCTCGCTCGCGGAGGAACTGGTGAACACCGCCGTCCGGGCGCTGCGAGAGCGTGATCTGGCGCTGGCTGAATCCGTGATCGTGGGGGATCGTGAGCTCGACGCGCTCGAGGTCGAGGTCGACGACACGTGTATCCACCTCCTCGCGCTGCAGCAGCCGCTGGCCCGCGACCTCCGGCTGATCACGATGGCGATGAAGATCTGCAACGACCTGGAGCGCGTCGGCGATCACGCGGTCAACATTGCTCAGACCGCGAAGCGTCTCGCCGATCTGCCGTACTTCAGCCGGCTCCCCGAGATCGACGAGATGGCCCGGGTCGCGAGCGAAATGCTTTCGGACGCGCTCGATCATTTCGTGCGCGGCGATTCCGAAGCCGCGCGCGAGGTCTGCGCCCGCGACGATACGGTCGACGCGTTGCATCATTCCAATTTCCGCATCCTCCTCACCCACATGATGGAGGACCCTCGGAGCATCAGCGCCGCCATGAACTGGTTCATGGTGAGCAGCAATCTCGAGCGGATCGCCGACCTGGCGACGAACATCGCCGAGGACGTGATCTACCTCGTGGAGGGCACGATCATCCGCCATGGGACCAGTTGGAGCTGAGGTCTTTTCCCCCTCCCCTCAACTTTCCTTCATTCGCCGACTCTCCGCGCGGTTCCGCCTTCCTTGCCCCCATCGCGGCCGGATCGTACAATGGCCCACATTCCGGCCCCGGATGAGGGCGAACCATTTCCCCGATGCGAACTTCGGGATGCGGCCAGAGGATGGCACCAACGGGGGGCCGGGCGACCGCCAGAGTGGCGCGTCGCCGGGCGTTCCCTCGATTCCCGGGCCACTCGGCGCGGGTGACGCCGTCGAGCTGTTGCTGGAGGAGGTGGTCGAGGATCCCGCGACCGCCCCGCTCCGCGCCGGCCGGTCGCATCGCGGCCAGTGCGTGATCGTCACCGGCGGCGCGACCGGAATCGGCCGCGCCATCGCGCTCGAGTTTGCCCGGCTCGGCTCGCATGTGGCATTCAACTGGTACGACCATGACGGGACGGGCGGGCTGCGCGAGGCGGCGGAGCGGACCGCCCGCGAGATCGCCCAACTCGAGGTCGGAGTCTACCACGAGGAGTGTGACGTACGCGACGCACCGGCGGTCGATGCGTTCGTGGAACGGGCGATCGAGGAGCTGGGAGGGCTGCACGTACTCGTCAACAACGCCGGCGTCGCTCGTGATCGCGCCCTCTGGCGCCTCACGGACGAGCAATGGCGGACCGTCGTCGACACGAACCTGACCGGCGCCTTCCACGTCATCCGGGCGACCGCGCCCCACTTCCGTGCCCAGGCGCTGGGCAAGATCGTCAACGTCGCCTCCGTTCACGCGATCCGCGGGGAATTCGGACTCGCCAACTACAGCGCGTCCAAGGCGGGGCTGGTGGCGCTCACGCGAGCGGCCGCCCTCGAACTCGGCCCGAGCAACATCAACGTGAACGCGGTGGCACCCGGTTATGTGCGGACGACGCGCGTCATCGAAGGCGTCCCCGCCGAGGTGCTCGACCGTGCGCGCGAGCAGGCGGCACTCCTGCGGCTCGGCGACCCTCGGGATGTCGCGAACGTCGTCGTTTTCCTGGCCTCCGAGGAGGCACGCCACGTTACCGGCGTGGTGATTCCGGTGGATGGCGGCCATTTGTTGTGAGAGGCCGCGTTGAAGATGAAGGTGACCCTCATCGCCCTCACGCTTCGTGGTGGATCCGTCGTGACGGGTCATGGACGGCGGAGCGGGCTGGATGGGGTACGGGCGGCCGAGAGACGGCCTTCCGGAGCGGGACCAACATGATAACCGCCAGTAGAGACTGATCTTGCCTACCGTAACACTGATTCCCGGCGACGGCATCGGTCCGTCGATATCTGAATCCGTCGTTCGCGTGATCGACGCGACGGGCGCCCCGATCGAATGGGATCGCCGCCTCGCGGGAGTCTCGGCGCTCGAGGCTCTGAACACTCCGTTGCCCGAGGAAACCCTGGAGTCGATCCGAACCACCCGGGTCGCGCTCAAGGGCCCGCTCACCACCCCGATCGGCGTCGGGTTCCGGTCGATCAACGTGGCGCTGCGCAAGGAGTTCGATCTCTTCGCGAACGTCCGGCCGGTATGTACGCTACTGCCGAATTACCGCTACCAGGACATCGACCTCGTACTGATCCGCGAGAACACGGAGGGTCTCTACAGCGGGGTGGAGCACTATGTCGGGATCGGAGGCGACCCGCGCGCGGCCGCCGAGTCGGTGATGATCGTCACCCGGTTCGGTGTCGAACGGATCCTTCGCTACGCCTTCGAATACGCCGTCGCCAATGGCCGGAAGAAGGTGACGCTCGCCCACAAGGCGAACATCCTCAAGTACACGCAGGG
>CAZWJE010000037.1:0-29696 GCA_964634395.1 uncultured Gemmatimonas sp.
CACGGACACCGACCCCGCGGCGACCGGACCGATCGCGGCTTCGTTCGCCGAGGATCAGGTCGAAGACGACCAGAACGTCGGCTCAAACGCGTGGGCGCTGGGTCCCGCTCGCACGAGCTCGGGCAACGCGATCCTCCTCCGCAACCCGCATCTCGACTGGACCGCGGGCTACTATGAGGCGCACGTCCGCGTCCCCGGCAAGCTCGATTTCTACGGTGACTTCCGCATCGGCGGGCCGTTCGTGGTCATCGGCGGATACAACCGGGACCTCGGCTTCTCGACCACGAACAACCAGCAGCGCGGTCACGAGTTCTACGCGTTCCGCGTGGACCCTTCGAATCCCGACGCGATCCTGCTCGACGGCCGCTCGGTCCCGCTCCTCACGGAAACCGTCACCGTCGAGTACCAGGAGAACGGCGTCTCCGGAACCGAGACCCGCGAGTTCGTCTCCACGACGTTCGGCCCCGTCGTGCACCGGGCCGACTCCCTCGTCTACGTCTTCCGCCCATCGCTCCAGGGCGATTACCGCATGGGCGAGCAGTGGATGAGGATGATGCGGGCGACCAGCCTCGACGAGTGGAAGGACGCCATGCGCATGGGCGCGCGTTCGACTTCGCACTTCACCTACGCGGATCGCGCCGGAAATATCTTCTACGTCTCCGTCCAGGCCGCGCCCGACGCGCCACACCCGCTTGGCGGTGACACGCTGGCGATCTTCGCGACCCGGACCGAAGACGTGTGGGCGAACACCGTCCCGTTCGACGACCTCCCGCAGCTGCTCAACCCCGAGGGCGGGTATCTGCACAACGAGAACGATTCCCCGCATTACACGAACCTGAACGAGGTCCTCGACCACGACTTCCGTTTCTGGGTCGAACCACCGGCGCTTCGCCTCCGTAGCCAGCACGCACTCGAGCTGCTCCACAATGAGCGCGCGTTCTCCCTCGAAGACGTGATCGCCACGAAGCACAGCATGCGGATGCTCCTGGCTGACCGGGTGAAGGCCGACCTCGTCGGCGCCGTCCTCCACGCGAACCCCGACCCCGAGGTACGTGGGGCGATCGAGTTCCTGAATGCGTGGGATAACACCGCCGCCGCCGAGAGCCGCGGGGCCGTCCTCTTCGAGACCTGGTGGAACCGCTATCGGTCAAGCCTCTCCGGAGCCGAGCCGCACGCGGTTCCCTGGACGCCCGACGCGCCGACGACCACCCCGCGCGGGCTCTCGAACCCGACCGCCGCCGCCGAGGCGTTCAACTGGGCCGTCGCCGCGACCGCCGAGGCGCACGGGTCGTGGGCCGTCGCCTGGGGTGACGTCCATCGCGTCCGCCGCGCCGACGTGGACGTTCCCGTCGGCGGGTGCGGTGGCGCGCTCGGTTGCTTCCGTGTCCTCAACTTCGACGAAGCGGAGGACGGAAAGCTCCTCGCGGACGGTGGTGACGGCTGGATCCTGGCCGTCGAGTTCGGTGACCAACCTCGCGGCTACACGGTCCTCGCCTATGGCCAGAGCCCGGACCCGGCGAACCCCTATCACGCGAACCAGGCCGCGCTCTTCGCCAGTGGCCGGATGAAGCCCGTCTTCTGGTCCGAAGCCGAGATCGAAGCGGCTGTTATCGATCGATATCACCCGGGCGAGTGATCCCGGTGTCTTTCCCAGGAACAAGTGAATCGAGGCTGAACGGAGAATGATGAACAGGCGTTTTTTCGCGGCACTGCCTCTCGCCGCGCTGCTTTTCACGGCATGCGAGTCCCCGTCGGGCGATACGGCGGGGACCTGGGATCTGCTGATCACGAACGGCACGATCGTCGACGGGACGGGTGCCGCGCGTTTTGAGGGTGACGTGGCCGTGCGCGACGGCCGGATCGTCGAAGTGTCCACCGAGCGCCTCCCGGCGGCGAACGCGGCGCGGGTGATCGACGCGACGGGCCACGTGGTGTCACCCGGGTTCATCGACATGCACGCGCACATCGGTGGTCTGATCCGTATGCCCGACGCGGAGAACCATGTGCGGCAGGGGATCACCCTGGCGGTCGGGAACCCGGACGGGGGTGGCTTCTACCCGATCGGCGAGGAGCTGGCGCGGATCGATTCGGTCACGATCGGCTACAACGTCGCCTTCCTCGTCGGTCATAACACCGTGCGAGGCCGGGTGATGGGGAATGTCGCGCGGGACCCCACGCCCGTCGAGCTGGACAGCATGAAGGCGATGGTCGCCCGGGCCATGGAGGAAGGTGCGTTCGGGATCTCGACGGGGCTTCGGTATACGCCGGGTTTCTATTCGAAGACGGACGAAGTGGTCGCGCTTTCCGAGGTCGCGGCGGCCTCGGGCGGGATCTATACCTCGCATCTCCGCGACGAGGGACTGGGCCTCTTCGAGGGCGTGGGCGAGGCGATCGAGATCGGCAGGCGTTCGGGGATCCCGATCGTGCTGACCCATCACAAGGTCGTGGGCGCGCAGATGTGGGGAGCGAGCGAGCGGACTCTGGAGATGATCGATGCCGCGCGCGCCGAGGGGATCGACGTGATGGCGGACCAGTATCCGTACACCGCGTCCTTGACCGGCATCAGCATCCTGGTGCCGCCCTGGGCCCTCGAAGGCGGGCGTGAGGCGTTCCTCGATCGACTCGATGACCCGGTGCTCCTCGACAGCATCACCGATGGCATCATCTGGAACATCATCAACGACCGGGGCGGCAACGACCTCCGCCGCGTGCAATTCGCGGCGGTGTCGTGGGATCCGTCGCTCGAGGGGCGGACGCTCCACGACTGGGCGGTGCGTGAGGAGATGATGTCGACCCCCGAGACCGGCGCCCAGCTGGTCATCGAGGCGATGCGCAACGGCGGCGCGACGGGCATCTACCACGTGATGGACGAACCGGACGTGGAGCGCATCATGGCCCATCCGTACACGATGATCGCTTCCGACGGAAACCTCAGCCGGCTCGGCGACGGATCGCCGCACCCGCGGTGGTACGGGACCTTCCCGCGAGTGCTCGGCGAGTACACCCGCGAACGGGGAGTGCTGACGCTCGAGGACGCCGTCCGGAAGATGACGACGCTGCCCGCGGACCGGCTCGGGCTCGCGGATCGGAGTCGCGTCGCCGAAGGTGCCTGGGCGGACCTCGTCGTCTTCAACCCCGAGACCGTCCGGGATATGGCCACCTTCCAGGATCCCCATCAGTATCCGGAAGGAATCCCATACGTGATCGTGAACGGCGCCGTCACGGTCGACGACGGGACGTATGTGGACCAGCGCGCGGGGATGGTGCTCAGGAAGTCGGTGGAGTAGGGATCTGGAGGCGTCGCCCCGTCATCCCGGGATGACGGGGTGCCGCTCGGGATGACGAATCACGGAACCCTTTCGAACAACATGCGCAATTCTCTCATTCTCATTCTCGCTCTCGTTCTTCTGCTGTCCGGCTGCGGCGCCGACGGGCCTCATTATGATGTGCTCATCCGGGGCGGCACCATCGTCGACGGGACGGGTTCGGAGCCATACGTGGGCGACGTGGCGCTCGTCGGTGAACGGATCGCCGCCGTGGGAGCCCTGGGTGACGCCACGGCCGACCAGGAGATCGACGCCACCGGATTGCACGTCGCCCCGGGATACATCGACGTTCACTCGCACGCGAGCGGCTCTCTGGCGAGGGAGGAACTGCGTGCCGCCCGCTCGATCCTCGCCCAGGGCGTCACCACGGTGGTGATCAACCCCGATGGCGGCGGCCCGATCGACCTCGCGACGCAGCGGGATCGCCTTCTCGAGAACGGGATCGGTGTCAACGCCGTCCAGCTCGTCCCGCACGGATCGATTCGTGGAGAAGTGCTCGGGAACTCGGATCGTGACCCGACCGCCGAGGAACTCGAGCGGATGAAGGCGTACGTCACGGCGGGGATGGAGGCGGGTGCGTTCGGCATGTCGAGCGGCCTCTTCTACACGCCGGCGAACTACTCGAAGACCGAGGAAGTCATCGAGATGGCGAAGATGGTCGCCCCCTTCGACGGCGTCTATTCGAGTCATATCCGTGACGAGGCCGATTACGGGATCGGGGTTGTCGCGGCGGTGGACGAGGTGATCCGGATCGCTCGCGAAGCGGAGATCCCGGGGATCGTCAGCCATATCAAGGCGCTGGGCCCGAACGTGTGGGGCCAATCGGAGCGGATCATCGCGAACATCGAAGCCGCGCGGGCCGAGGGCGTCGAGGTCTGGGCCGATCAGTACCCCTACGAGGCGTCGCAGACCGGGTTCACCGCCGCGCTCGTCCCGGCCTGGGCGCGGGAAGGCGAGGGACTGAGGCCGAGGCTCGAAGACCCCGCGACGGCGGCGCGAGTGAAGGCCGACATGGCCGAGAACCTCGCGCGGCGGGGTGGCGGGCAGCGAATCATGTTCGGCGGTACCGGCCCGCTGGCCGGCCGGACGCTCGCCGAGGTCGCCGCCCAGAATGAACAGTTCGAAATTGACGCCGCCGTCGATCTCATCCAGGAAGGCGGCGTCGGCAGCATCATCTCCTTCAACATGGACGATGATGATATCGCCCGGTTCATGACCCAACCGTGGACGATGACCTCGAGCGATGGCGACCTCGTCGAGCTCGGGCGGGGAGTCCCGCACCCGCGAGCGTTCGGGGCGTTCGCGCGCAAGATCCGCAAGTACGTCGTCGAAGACGGTGTTCTCGATCTGCGGACGGCGGTTCGCGCGGGAAGCGGGTTGGCCGCCGAGGTGTTCCGCATCGAGGATCGCGGATTCATTCGCGAAGGCGCGATCGCCGACGTGCTGGTTTTCGATCTCGCGAGGGTGAACGATCCCGCGACATATATCGACCCGCACCACATTTCCGAGGGGATGGTGTACGTGTTCGTGAACGGCGTCGCCGGGATCTCCGACGGCGAGTTCACGGACGCACTCGCCGGGCAGGTGCTGCACCGAGCCGGCGCGGCCCAGGCGGGCCGGAAGCGCGAGGCGTCGGCCGCCGCCACGACGACCGAAGGCTGAAACCGGTCTCCATCGACCGTTTTCGCATTCTCCACCCGTCACACTGGTTGACCACATGACTACACGCACTTTTCGCCATCGGGCTCTGCGCGCACCGCTCTCTCTGGCCGCCGCCCTCCCCCTGGCCCTCACCGGGTGTGGTGAGTCTGAATCCGCCAACGCGGCGCCGGCCAGGGAGCTGCTTCCGCCGTCCGCCTCGTTCCGGGTTGCCACCTTCGTCGACGGACTCGAGAACCCGTGGTCGATGGCGTTCCTCCCGGACGGTTCGATGCTGGTCACGGAACGGCCGGGCCGCCTCCGGATCGTCCAGGACGGTGTCCTGCTGCCCGAACCCATCGCGGGCACGCCCGCCGTCCGGGTCTACGGCCAGGGAGGCCTCCTCGAAGTCGCCCTTCACCCGGATTTCGCCTCGAACCAGCTCGTCTACCTGACGTACGCGAAGCCGAACGCCGATGCCACGCAATCGACGACCGCGCTCGGGAGGGGCCGGTTGGAAGGCAACGCGCTCACCGGTTTCGAAGAGTTGCTCGAAGTCGACGGATGGGGACCGGGCCGTGACCATTTCGGGTCGCGACTCGTTTTCGACGGGAACGGTCATCTCTTCATGACCATGGGTGACCGCGGGCTGCAGGCGGATCCCGCCGACCTGGAAGGACATCCGGCCCAGGATCTCTCCACGCTGCGCGGCAAGGTCCTGCGACTGAATGAGGATGGAACCGTCCCCGCCGACAATCCATTCGTGAACACTCCCGGAGCCCGTCCGGAGATCTGGAGCTACGGTCACCGGAGCCCCCAGGGACTCGCCCTGGACCCGGCGACCGGCGACCTCTGGGAAACGGAACACGGCCCGCAGGGCGGGGATGAACTGAACCACATCCTCCCCGGCCGCAACTACGGGTGGCCGGTGATCGGTTACGGCGTCGAGTACGGTGGCGCCACGATCCACGCCTCTCCGGTCCGTGAGGGGATGGAACAGCCGGTCGAGTACTGGGTGCCGTCGATCGCCACCTCGGGGCTGGCGATCTATGATGGTGACGCCTTCCCCGAGTGGAAGGGCAGCGCGTTCGTGGGTGGGTTGCAGGGCCAGCAGCTCGTCCGCGTTCCGCTGGAAGGGACGACCTCCGGCGGGAAGGAGATCCTCCTCGATGGCCAGGGTCGGGTTCGCGACATCCGCCAGGGTCCCGATGGTCTGATCTACGTCGCGATCGAGGCGCGCGGCGGCGCGACGACTCCCATCCTTCGCCTCGAACCGGGAGAATGAGATGGGCATAGTGGCGACCCGGGCGCTCGCCCTTCTCCCCGCGCTGTTTCTCATGGCGTGCGCCCCGACGCTCGGCGCCCAGACCCCGGCCGAGTCCGGCGATCGGCCCCGCGCCCGGGAAGCCGGCGTCGTGATCGGGACGATGGCGCCCGGACCGAATAACGCGATCACCGACGTCCCCGGTGTGCGGGTCGGACACACCACCATCGTCGAGCCCGGTCAGTGGCAGACCGGGGTGACCGCGATCCTGCCCCACGACGGAAACGTCTATCGCAGCCGGGTACCCGCGGCGATCTACACCGCGAACGGCTACGGAAAACTTCTCGGCGTCACCCAGGTCGACGAACTGGGCGAACTGGAGACTCCGATCCTGCTCACCTGCACGCTCTGCGTCTGGCGAGCGGCCGACGCGATGGTCGAGTGGCTCCTCGCCCAGCCGGGGATGGAGAACGTCGGGTCGATCAACCCGGTCGTCGGGGAGACGAACGACGCCACCCTGAACGATATTCGGTCGCGCCCGATCCGGCCCGAACATGTGGTCGCCGCTCTCGAGGGGGCCTCCTCGGGTATGGTCGAGGAGGGCGCGGTCGGCGCCGGCGCGTCGACGATCGCTTTCGGCTTCAAGGGCGGGATCGGCACCAGTTCCCGTCGAACGGGCGACGACGCCGAGGCGTACACGGTGGGCGTGCTCGTGCAGTCGAACTACGGCGGATCGCTGATCATCAACGGCGCGCCCGTTCAGCGGGAGCTGCAACGCCGCGCGGCGTTGGCGATGGGGGAAGGGGCCATGATCGAGGAGCCGACCGCGGACGGAAGCATCATGATCGTGGTCGCGACCGACGCCCCGATCTCCGATCGCAACCTCCGCCGGCTCGCCCTTCGCGCGGTGACCGGCCTTGCCCGCACCGGCACGACGATGAGCAACGGTTCCGGGGATTACGTGATCGCGTTCTCCACCGCTGAGTCCGTACGCCGCCCGGCCGGCGAGGCGGCCGGCGATGTCGCGGAGGTGGGCAATGGCGCGATGGGTGGCCTCTTCCGCGCGGTCATCGAGGCGACCGAGGAGGCGATCATCAACTCGCTCTTCAAGGCGAGCACGGTAACCAACGCGAGAAGTTCCGTGCGGGCGCTACCGATCGAGGAAACGCTCGAGATCCTGCGGGAATACAACTCGCTGAACTGGGATCGGACGCTGGCGCGCTGAGCCGCGGCCAGCGTCCCGGGGCGAAATACGACGGGCCGCGATCATCCACCGCGGCCCGTCGTATTTCCGTTCGGGGTTCACGTTCGATCACACCGGAGGCAGCTCGAACACCCAGGCCCCCTTCCCGTCCCGCGCGTGGCGCGTCTTTCCCCCGAGCAGCGGCGACCACTGCCGCGCGATCGCCCGCTCATCGGGCCGATTCCCATCGTCCAGCACGATCGTGCACCCCGGCGCCATGAGGTCCCGGAGCAACGGGACGGCCGGGTACCGCGCGAGCGTCGCCGACCTGCGCGGCGGTCCGTCCACGACCAGCATGTCGATCGTTCCGTGGGTCCAGGCGGAAAGGTCCACGTCATACCATCGCCGCTGGTCACCCTCCACCTCGCGCATCACGAGCGGCGCCGTCACCACTTCCGCCCACTCTTCCAGGTCGCGCTGGCGCAGGTTTTCCCGCGTCTGTTCAGCGAACTTCTCGTCGTGTTCCAGAGAGAGGATCTTTCCCGCGCCGAGCTCACGTAGTACACTCGCCGCCAGCACCGTCGAGGTGCCCGAGCCGCACTCGACGATGAGGCCCGGGCGTCTCTCGTGAATCGTATGCACCAGCAGGCTGCCCAGGTCCGCTTCCATCGCCCAACCTCCCACCGGGAGCGGCAGCGACCCCAGGATCGAGCGGATCTGGACGAGCTTCTGCGTGCGCCGCCCGTTCTCGCGCACCTCGTAGAGGACGAACCCGGCGGCCATGATCGGGACCACGAGGCCGGTCGCGCCGACGAACGCGACGCCGAGCAGCACCTCCACTCCGGCCCGCGGGACGAGCGTTTCGACGAGGAATGCGAGTGCGGAGCCCTCGACGAGGCCGGCCCCGACCGCCAATCCGGTCGTCCGCCGCATCATTCGGGACTGGGCGATATTGTGGAAGTTCAGAAGAGAACCATGAATGGCGAAGGGTGGCGCGGGCAGAGGGATCCGGCCGCCTCCGCCGCTCAGGGAGTCGCGGGCGCCCGGTCCGTCATGTGAACACCGCCGCTGTCAGGGTGTGTCGGCAGAGTAGCGGACGGCCTCCCGGTCGTCAAGGTGAAAGTCGCGAGCACTCGGCACCGAAAGGATATCTCACGGACTTCCCGTCCATCATCCCGAACCCGTTCGGTCAGCATGTCCAGAACGATCCGCCTGGCGACGCCGTTCGATGGCGCGGCGCTCGCCGAAATCTACCGGCCGCACGTCGAGGACTCGGCGGTCTCCTTCGAGATCGAGGCGCCGGACGCCGTCGAGATGGCGGCGAGAGTCAATTCGCTTATCGAGAGTACCCCCTGGCTGGTCTGCGTCGACGACGGGATGGGTGTACTCGGTTACGCCTACGCCTCCAGGCACCGGGATCGTCACGCCTACCGGTGGTCCGTCGAAGTCACCGCCTACGTCCGTGGCGACGCCCATCGCGGCGGGATCGGCCGAGCCCTCTACGCTTCACTCTTCCAGATCCTCGCGCTTCAGGGCTACCGGAACGCCTACGCCGGCATTACTCTTCCCAACCCTCCGAGCGAGGGATTGCACGCCGCGCTCGGGTTCACCTTCATCGGCGTCTACGACTCGGCCGGCTACAAACTGGGCCGTTGGCATGACGTCGGATGGTACGAACGGCGGATTTCGCCCTGTACTCCGGAACCGGAACCGCCACTTCCGCTCGCGGCGATCGTCGGGACGCCTCCGTTCGGGGCGGCGCTCGCGGCCGGTGAGCCGCTCCTGGCGGCACGCCGTCATGGGAGTCCATGACCGGTCCCGCTCGAACCCGGCACAACCCGGAGCCGGGAGCGCACGCCGGGGCTTCTTGCCGCCGGCGTCATCGATCGCCATTTGTACTCCTTCCGCGTTCCCCCTGACTCTCCATTCCGCGAAGGACTCCCATGAGACGCGCTATTCCGGTCGCCGGGCTCGCTCTCGTCGCGATGCCTCTCGATGCCCAGGCCCAGGCGTCACCGCTCGAGATCCTCTACGATTCCGCCTACTTCAACTGGGACGCCGGCGACTACCCGACCGCCCTTCGACAGATACAGCGGGTACTCGCCGCGCCGGGCGGCGACATCTTCCTCCCGAAGATCGCCGAGCTGACCGGCGAGGTCTACCGGACGGATGAACTCGCGCTCGACGGGCGATCCCTCCGATGGAGCGCGAACAGCGCGGTGGTCGCCTTCGAGTCGGGGACCGCCGGGGCGGTGACGAGTCAGGTATTCAGGGTGGGGACGACCGGCGCGACCCGGCTCGCGGAGATCCCGGGCCACGGGCTCGCGCTCTCACCTGACGGGGAGCGCGTCGCGTACCTGGCTCTCCCGAGGACGGCGGGGCTCGAGCGCGACCTGGAGGCGGTCGCCGGCATGGAGGGCCTCTCGAACCAGCAGCGCAACCGGGAGCGACAGTTGGTCGAGGGCCGACACGCGGTCGTCAGGATCCGTGAACTCGCGGACGGTCGCGAACGAGAGGTCGCCACCCCCACCCTCGCCAGACTCGCTCTCGCCTTCGGCGGCGACGGGCGGACGCTCTATCTCGAGGCCGCCGCGCCGAGCCAGACGGATGGGACGGATATTTATGAGATCGCTCCGACGGGAGGAGCGGTCAGGGCGATCACCGAAGGGCCGGGCAATAAATCGGCGCCACGGCTCGCGCCCGGCGGAAGACACGTCTCGTTCACGGTGAGCGGCGCGCTCGGCGGCGGTTCGAGCGCCGGCCCAGGCGCCCCGTCGGCGGACACCGGGCCGCGCATCGGCCTGATCGATACCGCGACGGGTCGAACCACATTCGTCTCCGGTTCCTCGCCGTCCTTCTCGGCGGATGGCTCGACACTCGCCTGGGTCACTACGGTCGACGGCCGCGCGACGCTGATGACCGCGTCACTCGCGGCCGGCTCGGCGTTCTCTCCGACACCGATCCCCACGATGTACCCGCCGACCGCGCCGGTCCTTTCACCCGACGGTCGTTCGGTCGCGTTCCAGGGGATGCCCCGCGACGATTGGGAGATCTTCACCATCGGGATCGATGGTCAGGGGGAGTCACGCGTCACCCGGGATATCCAGCATGACCTGCTCCCCCAGTGGCTTCATGACGGTCGAGTATTCGCCGTCGTGGGAGAGTCCCGCCACCGCCGCTCGTTCGCCTATGACCCGACGACCAATGTCCAGACCCGTCTCTTCCATAACAACACGGTGCGCACGGTCGCGCCCGAGTATGAGTGGTCGGTGAGTCCTGACGGCTCGAAGATCCTTTTCGTCGCCGACCGGGACGGCAACACCATCTCGCTGGAGCGCGGGGTCTACCTGATGGACCTGGAACGAACCGTCCCGAGGGCGGAGGTCGAGGCGCGGATCGCGGCGAACCTCGCCGGAGAACTCGATCTGCGTGCCAGGGGTGAGGCGCATTTCCGATCCATCGCGGACGCGGTGCGGACCGCCACCAGCGAGGTCTCCGTCGGGCGCATCTACAGTTACGCGCACGCGGTCTATCAATTCGACTCGAAGAACATCACGCAACCCGGCAATCACAAGGCGATCGCCTACTACGAATCGATGCTCCGCTCGTTCGGCTACGAGCCCGAGGTGCAGTGGTACGAGCCGCGCCCCGGGATCCGGAGCGCGAACATTGTCGCCACGATCCCGGGAACGGTGGATCCCGAACTCATCTATGTCGTGAGCAGCCACTTCGACTCGGTCGAGCGCGGCCCGGGGGCCGACGACAACTCGTCCGGATCCACGGCTCTCCTCGAAGCGGCCCGCGTGCTGAAGGACCGGCCCGGCCGCGCCACGATTCGCCTGGTCTGGTTGACCGGTGAGGAATCGGGGCTCCTCGGCGCGCGCGAGTTCGTGCGCCGCTCGGTCGAGAACGGCGACCACATCGTCGGCGTGCTCAACAACGACATGGTCGGATGGACGGGCAACCATCGGCTCGACAATACGATCCGTTATTCGAACGACGGGATCCGCGACATCCAGCACGCGGCCGCGATGATGTTCAGCGATCTCATCACCTATGACGCGCGCTACTATCGCAGTACCGACGCCGGTGTCTTCTACGAGGCGTATGGCGACATCGTCGGCGGGATCGGCTCCTATCCGATTCTCTCGAGCCCCTACTACCACCAGACCACCGATATCCTCTCGAACATCAACCAGCCGCTCGTCGCCCAGGTGTCGAAGACCACGGTCGCGACGATCATGCTCCTCTCCACGAGCCCGTCGCGCCCCACGGGTCTGACCGCGTCCAGGAACGGGCGGACCGTCGAGGTATCGTGGGATCTGGCGCCGGAGACCGGCGTCACCGGCTGGGTCGTCGAATGGGTACCGGCGGGTGACGACGGTGCTGGCGGAAGGGTCACCGTGGAACGGCCCGCGGCGTCGCTTCCCGACCTTCCGCTGGGTGCTGAACTGCGCGTGAAGGCAATCGGGCCGGACGGGATGGAAAGCTGGGACTGGGCGCGGATCACCGTCGAGTGACGTCCGGAGGGGCGCCCGTTTTTTTTACCCGCCAAGACCGCCAAGACCGCCAGGCACTGAGACGACGGGAAGGGTATGTGCCGCCGTTCGAGAGTTTCAGGCACACACTCTCGATGGAAGTCGTGCCGCGTTGTCATTGACGGGAGATCTGAACGGTTCAGCATCCTCTTCCCGTAACCACTTCGGTTTCCCCACAATCCGCCGCCGAATCCTCGTCGATCTTTCATCAGGATGGCAGGCAGTGCCGCCAACAGAGCCTGCCTGACCTCCCCTGTTGGCTCTGTGGCAGGTCAGGCAGGTCGAGAGGTCTTGGTGGTCTTGGCGGTCTTGGCGGTAAAAAAAAGGCCGCCAAACCCGCCACACCGCGCCCCACCCCCACCCGAACGCACGCACCGCGTCGGCCACCACCGCTCCGCACCGAGTTGCGGACCCCGCCGGCACCTCTGTATCGTACCGCCGCCCTGACCCCGAACTTCGCGAGCCGGATATCGGCCGGGAGCGGGTCTCTCGCCCGGTCGCTGGAGTCTGCATGCGGTCCCGCCCTGACCTCGCCGTTGTTTACGAGCACCCGGAGTGGTTCCGGCCGCTCTTCGCCGAACTCGATCGCCGGGGCGTCCGGTACGAGGCGATCCGCCTGGGTGATCACCATTTCGCGATCGACGACGCACCGCCGCCGGCTCCGTTGATCTTCAGCCGCCTGGCGATGAGTTCGTTCCTGCGCCAGGCGGAGCACTCGATCTTCTACGCTCGAGCCCTCTTCGACCAGTGGGAGCGGGCGGGCGCGACGATCGTCAACGGCAATCCCGCGCTGGAGATCGACACCTCGAAGGCCCGACAGCTCTCACTTATCCGTTCACTCGGGTTGGAGATCCCCGCGACGCGGGTGGTCCACCGTCGCCAGGACGTGCCGGCCGCCGCCGATGGGTTGCGCTGGCCGATCATCGTCAAGGCGAACATCGGAGGCGCGGGCGCGGGCGTCGAACGCTATGACTCGCCGGACCAGCTCGCGTTCGCGCTCGACGCGGGCACCGTGCCGATCGGTATCGACAGTGTCGCGCTCGTCCAGGAGTACATCCCCGCCGGCGGTCGGGTGATCCGGATGGAAACGCTGAATGGGCGCTTCCTCTACGCGATCGCGCTCGACGGCGATGGCGACACCTTCGACCTCTGTCCCGCGGACGCGTGCATGATCGGCCGCCCGCGGATCTCCATCACCCGTTTCGAGCCCGACGCCGCCACGATCGCCGAGGCCGAAGCGATCGCGCGCGCGGCCCGCCTCGACATCGGGGGGATGGAGTACCTTCTCGATGCACGAGACGGCGCCCGACGCTGGTATGACATCAACGCGCTCTCGAACTTCGTCGCCGACCCTGTGAATGTGCTGGGCCACGACCCGCACGAAGCCCTCGTCGAGTCGCTGATTTCTCGGATCGCAGCGAGGAATGACCCGGTTGGGGCGGATCCGAACCACATATCGGCGGCGGCCACCGCCGCGGCGAATATCACTCCGGAGGCAGGCGTATGAGCGGGACGAAGCGCATGCGGTACGGATTCTGGGCGCCCGTATTCGGCGGGTGGCTGCGCAATGTGCGCGACGAGGGGATGCGCGCCGACTGGGACTACATGCGCGAACTCTGCCAGCGCGCCGAGCGCATCGGCTATGATCTCACCCTCATCGCCGAACTCAACCTCAACGACATCAAGGGCGTTCGCGAACCCGCGATGGATGCCTGGTCGACAGCCGCGGCGCTCGCGGCGGTCACCGAGCGGCTGGAACTCATGGTCGCCGTCCGACCCAACTTCCACCAGCCCGCGCTCTTCGCCAAGGCGGCCGCCAACATCGACCGGATCAGCGGCGGCCGTCTCGCGCTCAACGTCGTCTCGTCCTGGTGGGCGGACGAAGCCACCCAGTACGGACTGCGCTTCGATCAGCACGACGACCGCTATGCCCGTACCACCGAATGGCTGCGGGTCGTCGACGGCCTCTGGTCGGAGACACCGTTCAGCTTCCAGGGCGAACGGTACACGGTGACCGACGCGATCTGTGAGCCGAAACCGCTCCGGCATCCCCGGCCCGTCATCTACGCCGGAGGCGAATCCGAGGCGGCGAAGACGATGATCGCGCGCCAATGCGACGCCTACGTCACCCACGGCGATGAGCCCGAAGTGATCGCTCCGAAACTCGCCGACATGCGCGCCCGCCGCGAAGACGCGGGTCTTCCTCCCATGACGTTCGGAATGGCCGCCTACGCGATCGTCCGTGACTCCCAGGCGGAAGCCGACGCCGAACTCGCCCGCATCACCACGATGAATCCCGGAGCGCCGGGCTTCGATAACTTCAATCAGTGGCTCTCCGGCACCCAGCTCGAACGGGAACTGAAGATCCGCGAGTATTCGGTGTCCAACCGCGGCCTGCGACCCGGCCTTGTCGGCACGCCGGAGCACGTCCGTGAGCGAGTCGAGGCCTTCCGCGACGCCGGGGTGGACCTGCTACTCCTGCAGATGAGCCCGCAACTCGAAGAAATGGAGCGGTTCGCGGAACAGGTGATCGCGGCGACGGAGCCGGTGATGGCGCCGGAAGTGTAGGCGGCGAGGGTTCGGTGGGTGACGGCGTTGGGCGGCTTCTGTTCTTTACCGGCAGGACCGCCACGACTTAAACGCAAAGACGCCAAGGTTTAACGGAAAGGCGCAAAGGACATCGGAATCGCCCCATCCTTCGTGGCCATCGATTCCGTCTTGCCCGCGACGCCGCATCTCCGCCGTTCTTGGCGTCTTTGCTTTTAGGCTTGGCGTCTTTGCGTTAAGGTGGTTCGCGGTTCAAGCGCCAGGCTTTCCCCGGCCGCCTACGGCGCGATCGTCTCGACGTACTCGAACCGCCCTTCCGCGATTTTCAGGATCGCCGCCGGCTTCACCGCGTTACGGTTCTCATCGATCCGGATCGTCCCCGACACACCCGGAAACTCCCGTGTCGCGGCGAGCGCGTCGCGCACCGCCGTCGGATCCGTCGTCCCCGCCCGCTCCATCGCGTCGAAAAGCAGGTTCGCCGCATCGAAGCCGAGCGCCGTCAGCCCGTCCGGTTCATGGCCGAACCGTTCACGATATCGGGTGACGAACGCCTGGATCTGTGGGTTCGGATCGTCCGCCGAGTAGTGGTTCGAAAAATAGGAACCTTCGAGCGCCTCGCCGCCGATCTCCGTGAGCCGTGGTGAATCCCATCCGTCACCGCCGAGCAACGGCGCGGAGATACCCAGACTCCTCGCCTGCCGCGCGATCAACCCGACTTCGGTGTAGTAGCCGGGGATGAAGATCGCCTCCGGGTTCGTCCCCCGCTGCGCCGTCAGCTGGGCGCTGAAGTCCGTGTCTCCCTCGCTGTAGCTCAGGTCACTCACGACCTGGCCGCCCAGCGCCTCGAAGCTCTCGGTGAAGACCCGCGCCAGGCCGACCGAATAGTCGTTGCGCACGTCCCGCAGGATCGCCACCCGTCGCAAACCGAGACTGTTGTACGCGAAGCGCGCCATCACTTCCCCCTGGAAGGGGTCGATGAAACACACCCGGAAGACGTAGTCCCCCACCTGCGTGACCTGCTCGTTCGTCGACGAGGGCGTGATCAGCGGGATCCCCGCCTGCTGCGCCACCGGAGCCGCCGCCAGCGTGCGTGAGGACGCCGCCTCACCCAGGACCGCGACCACGCGATCACTGTTGATCAGCTTGGTCACGACCAGCTGCGCTTCTTCGGGCCGTCCCTGCGTGTCCTCCACGATCAGGCGGACCCGCCGGTCCAGGACCCCGCCCGCCGCGTTGCGCTCATCCACCGCGAACTGGATTCCTTCATGGGTCGCGATCCCGAACGTCGCCGTCGTCCCCGTGAGCGCGGCGAACTCGCCAACGAGAATCTCCTCCTCGTTGGGCTCAGCCACACAACCCACCATGACCGCCGTCACCATGACGTGCGCGATCAGCCCGACCGTCCTCTTCTTCATTCGCCTCCACGACGCCCGCTGTTTGTCTCCATGAGGGCCGTAAGACTACCCCCGGCCGTCACCCCGCCGCAAGCGCGACGACCCGTCACCCATCCCCCAGTTCAGAAATCACCATGATATTTACTGGAGAATTGTGCGTATATATCATGGTTATCCAGCATATTTGCTGGCTCGGCGCGGCGTGCGCGGGGTGCGGCTCGGATGTAACTGACGGGTGGTCATGAACATACATATTTATCGCCGACTCTGGCCCACGACTTGTATGAAGGTCGGTCGCCCGGTCGTCAGTCGGGCCGACGAACCCGTGTTCAAAGAGAACGAGTACAGGACGTGAATACCGATCGATCGATGATGTGTTGCATGCGAAGCCTGCTTCGGCTCTGTGGAGTCGAGGCAGGTTCTGGCGTGCCACGCGACGCGACGACGGACGGGTCGACATGAGATAGCGGTCGACGACGCTGACGAATCGAGCCACGGCACTTCCGAGTTCCGTGGCTTTTTCGTTTCCGCGATTTCGGCCCGAACCGGATCAGCATGACGTCGAAAGCATTGCCGGGGAGCGTACCCGATGGCCCGCGCCCCGGATTCGCGGGAGGACCTCTTCTTCGGAAATGAGAACACCACGTGAGAACGGACCGGTAATGGATACAGGAAATCGTTGGGCCCGCGGAGTCGCCCTGCTCCTCGTGGGAGCGGCGTTCGGAGCGGCGAACGTGACGCAAAGCGCGGCGCAGGCGACCGCGACGTTGCGCGGAGAGGTAATCAGTGGCAGAACGGCGAGGCCGATCGTCGGGGCGCACGTTTCGATCGAGGACACCGCTCTCGGTGGGCTGACCAATTCGGACGGAGTCTACGTGCTCCAGGACGTGCCGGTGGGTCAGCTCACGATTCGCGCCCAGATCATCGGCCACGATGCGTCGAGTCAGACGGTGACGATCGCCGCTGGCGCGAACACGGTCAACTTCATCCTCGCCGAGCGGGCGGTTTCGCTGGACGAGATCGTGGTGACGGGCACGGCGGGCCAGGCGCGCCGAAGGGAGATCGGGAACGCGATCTCGCGGATCGACGTGGCGCGGGTCGACCAGCCGGTGGCGAACGTCGACGCGCTGCTGCAGGGTCGGGCCGCGTCGGTCCGCGTGACCCCGCCCGCCGCGTCGTTCGGTTCCGGCGCGACGATCCGGTTGCGCGGCAATACCAGCTCGGCGCTGAGCAACCAGCCGATCATCTTCGTGGACGGCGTTCGTCAATCCGCCGAGTCATATCCCCTGAACGCGAGTTCGGCGAACTTCGAGCACTACGGGCCGGGCGCCCGGCCGACCCCGCTGAACGATATCAACCCCGCCGACATCGAGCGCATCGAGATCGTCAAGGGCCCGGCGGCGGCGACGCTGTACGGCTCCGAGGCGTCCGCCGGGGTGATCCAGATCTTCACGCGTCGAGGGCTCCAGGGCCGCGCCTCGTGGACGTTCCAGACGGACCACTCCCTGGACTGGGTTCAGCCCTTCGGTTCGGAAGAGCGGCCCTACATCGGCCTCGAGCCCTGGCTGAAGACGGCCTACGGTAACAGGAACACCCTCTCGGTGGTCGGTGGTCTCTCGGAAGTCCGGTACTTCCTCTCCGCCGGCTACGATACCGGTGAAGGGGTGCTCCCGAATGACGCGGAGGACCGACTCTCCCTCCGTTCGAACATCGATCTGGAGGCGAGGCCGGGACTCAACCTGCAGCTCAACGTCGGCTACACCAAACATGACCTGGACATCACGCACACGGGGAACAGCGGCATGGCCTTGCCGTTCAATGCCTTCCGCGCGCCGAACAACAGCTTCGGCTCGGCCGATCCCGAGGTGCTGAACGAACTCGTCGACGCCAAGATCTGGCAGGTGAACGAACGCTTCACCTACGGCGCGGTGGCGAACTGGGCGCCGTTCGAGCGCTTCACCCACCGGCTCAACGTCGGCGTGGACCGGACCTCCACGGTCTCCAGCCAGTTCCGCCCGCTCGGTTTCTCGCTCGAACCCCAGGGGGCGATCAGTGACATCCGCTGGGTGAGCAACACCGTGACGCTGGACTACACCGGCAACCTCCAGTGGCTCGACACCGGGATCTTCAACTCGACCTTTTCCTGGGGAGGACAGAGCGCCCAGACGGATCAGAGCACCGTCGATTCCTACGGGCGGGGCTTCCCCGGGCCGGGGCCACAGACGCTGAGCAGTGTCGCCGAGACCTGGGTCGACGGCTCCGAGTCGCGGGTGCTGACGGCCGGCTTCTTCTTCCAGAACCTCATCGGTTTCCGTGACCGGATCTTCCTCACGGCCGCCGCCCGCGTCGACGGGCATAGCGCCTTCGGAAGAAACCTCGGGCTGCTCGTCTACCCGAAGGCGAGCGCTTCCTGGGTGATCTCCGAGGAGGGCTTCTGGCCGGAATCGTGGGGGTCGCTGAAGCTGCGTGGCGCCTATGGTCGGGCCGGTCGCGCGCCGGGTGCGTTCGACGCCGTGCGTACCTGGACGGCCGGCTCCTTCGGCGGCGAGTCGACGTTCCTCCCCGGGAACGTCGGAAACCCGGACCTCGGCCCCGAGCTGACCCGGGAGATCGAACTCGGTTTCGACGGCGCCTGGCTGGCTGATCGGCTGGTCGCCGAGGTGACGTACTACAACCAGGTTACGACCGGCGGCCTCGTCAGCATCGCCGAGATCCCCAGCAACGGATTCGGGGGCAGCGCGCGGCACAACCTCGGCGAACTCACCAACCAGGGCTGGGAAGTGAGCGTCAACGGGGTCCTGGTCGCGAATGAGCGGCTCACCTGGAACCTCGGCGGCGCGCTCTCGACCAACCGCGGCGAGATCACCGACCTGGGTGAGGTGAACTCCGCCAGTACGTCGATCGGCCAGCCCATCGGCGTCGTGCGGGGGACGAAGGTCCTCAACGCCGACGCCTTCGAAGCCCCGATCGTGGAGCGGAACCAGGCGTTCGGTCCCGGCACACCGACCCGAACGATCAACCTGAACACCTCGCTGGAACTGCCCCGCGGCTTCCGTTTCAACGTTTCCGGCGAGTACCAGGGCGGCCACTTCATCTCCGACGGTGCCTCGTCGAACATGGTCGACCGCGGGAACGGCGCGCCCGCCTGCGACGAGGTCTATCAGCTCGTTCCCTACGGCTCCGATCTCGCGACCACCGACGTGAGCCAGATCCGCGCTCTCGACCGCGCGCGCTGCTATCGGGGGTCCGTCACCGGCGCATGGATCTATCCGGCCGATTTCTTCAAGCTGCGCGACGTCACCCTGGTCGTGCCGATCGGCGTGTTCTTCCGCTCGGCCCGCAACGCACAGCTGACTTTCTCTCTCCGCAACGCCATTCGCTGGACGAACGACGAATTCGGCGCCTTCGATCCGGAGATGATCTCGTCGCGGTCGAACACCTCGGCCCTCACGCCGGGAATCACCGAGCACGCACCCGCGCCAGCCCGGTTCTCGAGTTCACTTCGATTCTCCTTCTGATGATCATGGAGTTCAACGATATGAAGCCGGTATTCCGCGGGACTTCCAACGGGCACGCCGCCATCACCCGAAACGGCCCACGATTTCGACGTCGACGTGCCGGGCGCGGTTCGCGCCAATTTCTCGCCCTCATCCTCCTGGGCACCGCCACGGGGTGCGATTTCGACCTCACTCAACCGGGTCGGGCCGAGGACGGTACGCTGAATGATCCGGCCGCTTTCGCGCCGCTCGTATCGGGCGCCGGCCAGCGGCTCTCGCACGCGCTCTGGCAGACGGCGTTCATCACCGCCGAGACCTCCCGCGAGTACGTGGAGGGCGGGCGGATCTTCACCACCAAGCTGACCTCGGTGCCCGGGACCCTGTCGCGCGAGGCGGGCGGTACGGTCCCCTGGGGGAACGCCGTTCAGGCGCGGTGGCTCGCCGAGGATGCGGTCCGCCGGTTCCGCGAGCATCTCGACGGGTACGACCGCTCGCCACTCGTCGCGCAGGTGCTCATCCACGCCGGGTTCGCCAACCGACTCCTCGGCGAAACCCATTGCGAGGCGGTGATCAACGCGGGCCCGCTCGAACCCCACACCGTCTACTTCGAACGGTCGCTCGCGAACTTCGATGAAGCGATCGCGGTGGCCACGGCCGCCGGTCGGGCGGATCTCGCCACCGTCGCGCGCGCCGGTCGCGCCTCCGCCCGGGTGGGCCTCGGCGACTGGGCGGGTGCGGTCGCCGACGCGGCCGGCGTGCCGGACGACTTCGTCTACTCGGCCCGCTATACCAACACCGAGCTCAACCAGTACAATATCCTCTACTGGGCGAACGCCGGAACGCCGTTCCGTACCTTCAGCGTGGTCGGTACCTTTAACGAAGACTACTACGAGGAGACCGGCGACCCGCGCATCGCCTGGGGTCGTGACCCCGAGTTCCCGACCGCCGAGATCGCTACGGTGCCGTGGCTCTTTCCCCTCAAGTACCAGACGGTGACCGACCCGATCAACCTGGTCAGCGGCCGGGAACTGCGACTGATCGAGGCCGAGGCCGCGCTCCGCGCCGGCCGCGCGGGTGAGGCGCTCGACCGGATCAACCAGCTCCGGGTCGGTCTGGTGAACGACCATACCGGTGAACCTCTGGCGCTCTGGCCCGAGACCGCCGATATCACGGAGATCTGGCGTTACCTGAAGCTCGAGCGCGGGATCGAGCTCTACCTCGAAGGCCGCAGGATCTGGGACCTGCGCCGCTGGTCGGAGGACGATTCGCCGGCCAAGGACGTCGTCGACGTGGCCGACCGCATCCGGCTCTGCATCCCTCTCCCCACGGGCGAGCTCAACAACAACCCGAACCTCAGCCCGGACCACGTGGATCCGATCAATCCTCTTTATACGGGAGCGTGATCGACCGGAAGAAGCGGTGCCTGGCCGATCGCCAGCGCCGACCGTGCACGCCAGCGGCGAATCGATAGCGCGATTCGCATCATTCAGAAACGAACGAGGACATGCAGATTTCAGCACTTTCCCGGCGGGCCGCCGTCATCGCGGCCCTCACGATCGGCTACAGCGTCGGCGCGACGGTCACCGTCCCGACCGCGGGGGCTCAGACCGTCCCCGGCCCGTCCAACGCCGCTTCGGCTCCACTTTCCTACTTCTTTGAAGAGGGGGAACGTCAGTTCGACCCCGCGATCCCGAGCCCGGAAGAGTTTCTGGGCTACGAGATGGGAGCCCACCACACCCGGCACGACCAGTTCCTTGGTTACTTCCGCGAACTGGCGCGCGTCTCGGACCGGGCGATCTATCAGGAGTACGGCGAGACCTACGAACGGCGACACCTCGGATACCTGATCATCACCTCGCCCGCCAATCACGCGCGGCTCGAGGAGATTCGCCAGACACACGTCAGGGCGGCTTTTGATCCTTCGATTCCGGTGGGCGACCGGCCGCTGATCGTCAATCTCGGTCACGGCGTTCACGGCGGAGAGACCTCCGGCCCCGAGGCGTCCCTGCTCTCCGCCTACTGGCTCACCGCCGGGACTTCCCCCGAAGTGCTCCAGGCGCTTGACCAGATCGTCTTCATCATCGACCCGGTACAGAACCCCGACGGTCGCGAGCGCCATATCACCTGGGTCAACGGAAACCGTTCGCTCGAACTCTCTCCCGACCCGCTGGATCGCGAACACAACGAAGGGGCGCCGGGCGGTCGGACCAACCATTACTGGTACGACCTGAACCGTGACTGGTTACCCGCCGAAAACCCCGAGAGTCGCGGCAAGCTCGAGCTCTTCCACGCGTGGCTCCCGAACGTGACCACCGACTACCACGAGATGGGGACCGGGAGCACCTTCTACTTCGAACCGAGCGAACCCCTGGGTTCCTGGAATCCGCTCATCCCCGAGCGACTCTATACCGAGATCACCCTCGATTTCGCCGAATACTACGCGCAGCAGCTCGATTCCATCGGTTCGCTGTACTTCACCAAGGAGAACTACGACAACACCTATCCGGGCTACGGATCGACCTATCCGAAGTTCCTGGGCGGATACGCGATCACCTTCGAACAGGCCAGCTCCCGGGGCAGTCTCCAGGAGACGGACAGGGGGATCCTGACCTATTCGTTCACGATCCGGAACCAGTTCCGCACGACGGTCGGACTGTTGCGGGCGGCGCTCGCGTACCGTCAGAAGCTGCTCGAATACCAGCAGGAGTACTACTCGACCGCGCTGACCGAGGCCGACCGGTTTCCGGTCAGAGCGTACGTGTTCGGGGATCCCAACGACGTATCGAAGAACAGATTGTTCCTCGAATTCCTGCTGCGGCACCGGATCGAGGTACACGAACTGAACGCTCGGGTCCAGTCGGCCGACGGTGAGGCCTTCACACCCGGCAGCGCCTGGGTGGTCCCCACGAGGCAGCCGCACTATCGACTGGTTCGCTCCATCTTCGAGCGCACCAGCGAGTACGCGGACAGCAGTTTCTATGATGCCTCGACCTGGACGACCAGCGTCGCCTATGGGATTCCGGACGGAGAACTGCGCTCCAACAACTACCGGGCCGGCGCGCTGGTCACGGCCGTGCCACCACCGCCCGATCCCAACGTGGCGCCGGCCCGTTACGCCTATTTCCTGAACTGGAGCGACTATTACGCGCCCCGGGCACTGCAGTACCTCCTCGAGCGCGGTGTGCGCGCGCAGGCGGGGCTCCAGCCGTTCTCGGCGGAAGCGAACGACGAAGGGCGGTACGACTATGGGCCGGGGACCATCGTGATCCCCGTCGCGATTCAGACGATCGGCGCCGACAGCCTGCACCGACTCGTGATCGCCGCCGCCCGCGATGCCGGCGTCGCGTTCCAGAGTACCGACACCGGCTACTCGCTCGATGGCGTGGACCTCGGGAGCGCCCGCTTCCGGTCACTCCAGGAGCCGTCGGTCCTGCTCGTGCTGGGGAGCGAAACGAACACCATCTGGCACCTCTTCGACACCAAGATCGGACTCCCGGCCACCAAGGTCGACGTCGCCTCGGCCGCCCGCGCGGACCTCGCCCGCTATAACGTCATCATTCTTCCCTCCAACGGTGGCTCAGCGTTCACGGGCGAACGGCTGGAGGCGCTGAGGCAGTGGGTGCGGGGCGGCGGAACGCTCGTCACCGTCCGTGGCGGCGCGACCTGGGCGATCCAGAACGGGTTCACACCCAATATCGTGCTGCCGGAGACCGAGCGGTCAGACCCGGAACCGGTACGTCGACCGTTCGCCGACGCGGCGGAGCTGCGTTCGGAAACGATCGGCGGATCGATATGGAAGGCGGACCTGGACATCACGCACCCGCTGGGCTTCGGCTACACCCGCCGGGAACTCGACGTCTGGCGCGACCATAATGTCTTCCTGCCACCGAGCCGCAACGTGTTCAGCACGGTCGCGCAGCTCACCCAGGACCCGCATGTGAGTGGTTACCATACCGATACCAACCTCGAGCGCCTGCGCGGGACCTCATCGGTGCTCGCCGACCGGCTGGGCGGTGGGAGTGTCGTGCTCCTCGTCGACCAGCCCAACTACCGGGGATATTGGTACGGAACCAACAAGCTGCTCCTGAACGCCGTTTATTTCGGTCGGTTCATCTCCACGCCCGCCGGTGGATTCACGGCCGCGGCGGGGGAACACGCGGAGGAAACACACTGAGGTCGGTCGAGCACGACGGCCCCGCCATCCGAGGGCCGTCGTGCTCGTCGCGTCGTCCGGCGATCGTTGATGTCGCGCGAGCCAGGTTGTGTGTTCAGGCCCGACGCTCCATCCTCTACCGTCGCCGACTCACCCCGAAGGGAGATCCAGCATGAAATTCCTCTGTCTCGCGTACGAGGAGGAGCGGGTGTTCACGGAAATGCCGCACGAAGAATGGCTCGCGTTGCGCGAGGAGACACTCGCCTACGTGGAGAAACTCGATCGGGAAGGGATCCTGGTCGACGCGCGACCGCTGCGGAGCGCGACCCGCGCGGCCACGCTTCGCGTACGTGACGGTCGGCTGACGGTGACGGACGGCCCCTTCGCCGAGACGAAGGAGCAGCTCGGAGGCTTCTTCCTGATCGAAGCGGCGGACCTCGAAGAGGCGACACGGATCGCCTCCGGATGGCCATCGGTTCGTATCGGCACGATCGAGGTCCGGCCGGTCGACGAGGAACTCAGCACCGAACAGCGTTACTGACGCGAAGCGTCGGTACCCCCGCCTTCCCCCGCGTCGTCTTCTTCCCCTCGCTGCTGGATCTCCATGCGCGCCCGCGCCCGGGCGTGCGAGCGAACCACCAGCCGATCGCGCGACGCTTCCACGGCGAGAACCTCGACTTCCTCGACCTCTCCGGAGAGTCGGACCTCGGGAGAGAGTTCACGATTGAGGCCGCGAAGCAGCTGCTCGCGGGCCAGCTCGACCACGTCATCGACCGGGATACGGGCACGTTCGCGCAGCGCCTCCACCAGGTTCCCGTAGGCGAGCCAGACCGCGCCACTTACGAGCAGACTGCGGGTCGCCACGTCGAAGTCGAGATCGGGAACCCATACCTCGCGAGTCTGGGGATCGACCACCGGTGTCCCCACAAGGTAGATCTTCCCGCGGGCGGTGCCGGTGAAGTCCACTTCGAGGGCCATCCGTCCACCGCCGATGCCCGAGACCCGCAGGTCACGCAGTTCCACACGGTTACCGCCCCAGGCAAAGCTCTGACCGCGGAGTTCCCGCCGCAGCAGGCGGCTCGCGGCGTCGTAATCGGCCAGCCCATCGAGAAGGATGTGCAGGCCATCGTCGACGGCGGCTTCCCGGATGGGTGGCAGGGGAAGGGAATCGACGACGGGCCTCGGCCCGAGGAAGATGCGCGGCGCGGCGGTCAGCCCGACCGATGCCTCGAGCGTGAGGCCGGACCCGCGCGCGGGTCCCCGCCGGACGGCGGTCGGGTTGATCAACAGCCAGACGTCGTCGGTGAGCCGGATCGGCTCGCGAATGATCCCCCAGTATCGCTCGAAGCGCCCGTGAAGGTCGATGCGGGCCAGCGCTTCATCGATGACGTGGGTATTCTCCTCGAGTTGGCCGCGAGCGGCGTTGAGCACTCGCTCGGTCACGTCGATGTCGAAGACCGTGACCCGACACTGGTCTCTCTCCGCGCCACTCGCGGCTTCCACGCGGTCGACACGCGCATGCCCCACCAGCGTCCAGTCTTCCGCCAGCGTCAGCGGCGAGGAGATCGCCACGATCGCGCTGGGCCGGTCGTCGACCTGGGTACTGGTACCGCAGGAGGCGCTGACCTCGGGAGCGAGTGGCGGGTCGTACCAGCCGCGGCCGCGATACCGGAGTCGGGCCGAAAGCCGTGCCGTATCACCATCCAGTCGCGCGTTGAAGTCGCTCCGTTCAACCTCGAACGCGAAGGAGATACGCGTGTTCGAAGGGTGCCGGTGTCGCTCCTCCATTGACCCCCACATCGGTGGGATCTCGCGCTCGAGCGCTTCAAGCACGGGCCGCAGGTCGTAGGTGATCGGCACGTTCAGCGTCGAGGGAGGCAGATCGGGAAGGAGGGACACGTCCTCGACGATGGCGGGTGAGGGCGCCACCATGCTCGCCGGCCGGCTCGCCAGCGCGATCACCGCCGCGAGGATGACGACCAGCCCGCCACCGATCGCGCCGATCAGCATCGCGCGCCATCGTGCTTTCATCGGTTCGTTTTCTCAACGGAAAGGCGCGAAGGACAAACGGCAAGACGCCAAGGGCGCGCAATGGGCGTATTCATCGGTTCTTCTTTTTCAACGCAACGACGCTAAGAACAACACCAAGACGCCAGGGAGCCCGCCGACGAACCCTTGCGTCTTATCTGTTAAACCTTCGCGTCTTCGCGTTGAAAAAAACGCGCGCGAATCCCCCCCGCGCCTCACCGCACGCGCACGATCGGATAGCTCCGCGCGCCTTCGTCGAGTTGCGGATCCAGTGTACCCCAATTCGCCAGCCCGTCGTCCGATCGCGGTTCGAGGAGCAGGAAGATCAATCGGGCGAGCGGTTGGTCCATCTCCACCCGCCAGGTGCCCGCCGGGATCTCCTCCGACTCCGGCACCCATGAACCCGTCAGCGTCATTTCGTGACGACCTTCGAACTCCATCCGCGCCCGTGTCACCGAATCGATCGCGAACCGCTCGATCAAGAGTGTCTCAGCCGACTCGGTCGGCCGCATCTCCACCCCGTGGGTCCGCAGATTATCGAGGACCATCTCCAGCTCATCGGGGATCAGGTACGCGTGTGGCACCGCTTCCGACGCCGTCGCCGAGAACGTTCCGTACTCGTACATGGATTCCGGCCGCCGCACGTCCGCGCGCCGTAGCATCCGCGCGCTCGACCAGGGATTCCGTTCCTCGACGGTCGCCCCCATCAGGATCTCGACCGGCGCGCTCGACCGCTCGTGGCTCGCTCGTACCGCCAGTGTCTGCCCGACGATCGATTTCGCGTCCGCCGCGGCCGTCAATGCCCGGATCTCCGCGGCGTTCGCGCTCGCGAACCGGAGAACCTCATCCACGAACGCCCGCGTGGCCACGATCCGGTCCTCCAGTGTGGCGTAGGAGTACGCCTCACTCAGCAGGCCCAGCCGGTTGCGCAGTCCATAGTAGTTGTTGCTGAAACGAGGACGATGGTCGAAGGTGTACCAGCCCCGCGCCTCGCCCTGTCCCTGCACGTTTCCATAATAATGGAAGTCCCAGCCCAGGTCGCGCCGAACGTTGGCCGTCATCTCGGGGAGAAGCCGCTCACGCAGGATCCCGACAATGTCCGGATCCGTGGCCGGATGGAGTGGTGGAGAGTACGTCAGGTAGTAGGCGTGCTGCGTCCCGTTCGTGGTGTGCAGATCCACCGCGACGTGCGGATCGTACCGCTGGTAGAGCAGCGCGAGCGACCTCGCCTCGGGGGACGCCAGCTTCGTGTGGTCACGATTGATGTTCAACCCCTGCGCGTTCGGCCGGGTCCCCATGCCCGCCACCGGGCCATACTGCGCGCCCCGGTTCGTCAGCGTGACCCGTTCTCCGCCGTCCGGATTGAAGAGTGGTCCGACGAGCAGCACCAGCGAGTCCAGTAGCTCCACATGCCGCCCTTCCGAGATCTCCCGGAGCAGCATGAGAAGGACTTCCTTCCCCTCTACCTCGCCCGAATGGATGCCGCCCTGCAGGTAGACCACCGTCTTCCCCGAGGCGCGTACGTCTTCCGGAGAAGCGTCCTCCACATGACCCACGACCGCCAGCGGCAGCCGTCGGCCCTCCATCGAATACCCGAACGTCGTGAGATGGATGAGCGGCGACCGCGCGGCCACCTCTTCCAGAAAGGCCTGCACTTCAGCGTAGCGCGTGGTTTCCGCGTAGCCGCTTCGTTCCGGCGCGGTGAGGGGTCCGCCACCCTGCGCGGCCAGCGCCGTCGCTATGAACAGCGGAAGCGTGGCCAGAAGCCTCGGGAGTACCGTCATGCGAGCAGTCCTGGTGGGGGTGTCGGGGAATCGGGGCGCCTCTTTTTTCAACGCGAAGACGCAAAGGTTTACGGAAAGGCGCAAAGAACTACAGGACACTGCCGGATTTCTTTGCGTCTTTCTGTTTAAACTTTGCGTCTTCGCGTTGAAAAAAAGAGGCGCACGAATCACGTACCCGTCGCCGCCGCGTCCGTCGATCGCGGATCGGGGATGCCGATCTTCATGCCGTTCGCCGGGTCGATCGCGGCCGAGTGGGCCTGACCCTGCCCACCGCCCACGCGTACCTCGTGTCCCATCGCCTCCAGTTCGGCGACGACTGTCGAGTCGGTCATCCGCCCTTCGATGCTCATGCGGTCGGGCAGCCACTGGTGATGCGAACGCGGCATCTCCAGCGCCTGGTCGAGCGGCATCCCGAATTCCATCAGGTTCACCGCGAGGTGCAACACGGTGTTGATGATCGTCCTGCCGCCCGGCGACCCGATCACGGCCACGAGGTCGCCATCCCGCGCGATGATCGTCGGCGTCATGCTCGAGAGCATCCGCTGCTCGGGTCGGGTGAGGTTCGGGTCGGTCCCGATCTGGCCGGATTCGGTCGTCATCCCCGGCCAGCCGTTGAAGTCACCCATCTCGTTGTTGAGCAGGAATCCCCCGCCCGTGACGGTGATCTTCGAGCCGTATCCGGCCTCGAGCGTGTACGTCACCGCGACCGCCATCCCGTTCGCGTCGATCACCGAATAGTGCGTCGTCTCCGGGCTCTCGTAGGGCATGGTGATGTCCTCGACCTTCGAGACCGTCGCCCGCGCCGGGTCGATCGTCGCCCGCTGCTCCGCCGCGTATTCCTTGCTCGTCAGCCGCTCGATCGGGACTTCCACGAAGTCGGTGTCGGCCACCCAGCGCGCGCGGTCACGGTACGCGATCCGCTGCGCTTCCGTGATATGGTGCCAGAAGGCCGCGCTCCCATGACCCATCGCCTTCAGGTCGTACCCTTCGAGGATGTTCAGCATCTCCACGAGCGCGATCCCGCCGCTGCTCGGCGGCGGCATGCCGATCACCTGATGGCCCCGATACTCTCCGATGATCGGTGCGCGCTCCACCGCCTGGTACCTCGCCAGATCCTCTTCCGTGATCAACCCGCCGTTGTTCGCCATCTCCTCGGCGAGGAGCCGCGCGGTCTCCCCACCGTAGAAGCCCGCGTGCCCTTCGGCGCGGATCCGGTCGAGCGTGTTCGCGAGGTCGGGCTGCGCCCAGGTCTCGCCTTCTTCGTACGGGGTTCCGTTCTTCGAGAACGCCTGGATGCTCGCCGGGAAACGCTCCATCGACCGCAGTTGGCCCGCGAGCGATCGGGCGAGCGACCCCGGAAGCGTGATCCCTTCCCGCGCCAGCGTCACCGACGGCTCCACGAGCCGCGCCCATTCCGCCGATCCGTACCGCTCATGCGCGAGCGCGAACCCGGCCACCGTCCCCGGGACGCCGACCGCGATATGCGTGTTCGCCTGCACCTGCCGCGAATATGCCCCCGTCGAATCGACGAATACTTCGGGATGCGCGGCGAGCGGCGCCTTCTCCCGGAAGTCGAACGCCGTCGACGTACCGTCCGGGAAGCGGATCACCATGAAGCCGCCACCCCCGATGTTTCCAGCGGTCGGATGGACCACCGCGAGCGCCAGGCCCGTCGCGATCGCTGCGTCCACCGCGTTCCCACCCGTCCGCAGAACCTCCGCGCCCACCCGGCTGGCGATCTCGCTCGCCGATACCACCACCCCGCCCTCCGTCCGGACGGTGACGCCGACCGCTTCCGGGTTGATCGCCGGTTGCACACGGATCGGCTCGGGCGGTGGGCTCGAACAGGCGACGGCCACCGACATCAGGACGCCCGCCGCCATGCCGCGCGACAGGATGGTTCCGAATCGGACGTATCTCGGTTCGGTGGATTTCATCACTGACTATCTCCGGCGCGGGGGTGACGTGGTGAGGTGCGGAGGACAGCGACGCGGGAAGTACGGGCGCGCCGAACCCATCGGCTCTTCGGAAGCGGGGACAGGCCCCTGATCCTTCAATACTTCGCCCCAAATCTCCGGGGCGACTCGGTACTATGCGCGTCCACGGGGAAGTCGTCAACCGACTCTGAAGGCCGCCCCCCCGATGGCCCGCGCCGACCCTTCCGACTCGACCCTTGCGTATCCCGGTAACGGATCGTATAGTTGGCCTCGAACCTCATTTCTCAGCCAGCTCCGTACTTAAATTTCACCATGCGGTCTCCCGGGCGCTAGAGCCCGATCCCCTCGGTCCTTCGCGGCGAGAAGCCCCCTTCTTCTCCATGGTACGTTCTACGCCAGGCCGTATT
>CAZWJE010000038.1:0-28827 GCA_964634395.1 uncultured Gemmatimonas sp.
GCCGCGCGCGTGAGTGACATGTGCGTCTGCGTGGGCCCGCCCGACGTGATCGCGATGGGTTCGTTCTCGGTGCTGATCGGAGGGCTCCCCGCCGCCCGCCTCGGTGACCTCACGGCGCACGGTGGCACGGTGGTGGTCGGAGCGCCCACCGTGCTGGTCGGCTGACCCCGATGGACGCGGGCGAGCGGCTGACTCGGGCGATCGGGCTGCATCGAACGGGCGAGCTCGAGGCGGCGGAATCGGTCTACACGGAGGTCCTGGCGGAAGAACCGCGCAATCCCGACGCGCTTCATTTCCTCGGCGTCCTGCGGTTCCAGATGGGGCTCAGCACTGAAGCGGCGGGCCTGATCGAGGCCGCCGTCGACGCCCATCCGGGCTATCCGGACGCCTGGGCGAACCTCGGCAACGTCTATCGCCAACTCGGACGAATCGACGACGCGCAACAGGCGTACACGAGATCCCTCGCCCTCAATCCCGACCAGCCGGGGACGCTGAACAACCTGGCGATTCTGCTGCGAGCGCGTGGACGGTTCGCCGAGGCGGTCGCGCTCCATCAACGGGCGATCGCGCTCGTCCCGGAATCGGCCGATCTCTATCTGAACCTGGCCAATACCATCCGGGAAGCGGGAGATCCGGAGCTGGCGATCGCGGCCTATCGGAAGACGATCGAGCTCAATCCGGCGCACGCGGGCGCGAATCACCGGATCGGGCTGTTGCTGCACGCGATCGGGCGGGAAGATGAGGCGGTGGAGGTGATCCGGGACTGGGCGGCGGTCGCGCCGGACGATCCGATCGCCACGCATCTGCTGGCGTCGATGACCGATGAGGGTGTGCCCGAGCGGGCGTCGGACGATTTCGTTCGCGAACTGTTCGACGACTTCGCGCAATCGTTCGACCATGTGCTCCTCAACCAGCTTCGTTATCGCGCGCCGGCTTGCGTCGGCGCCGCCTTGGCGGCGGTCCGTTCCGCCGAAGGTTCACTGGACGTACTCGACGCCGGTTGCGGCACGGGGTTATGCGGGCCGTATCTGCGCGGTTTCGCCCGCTCCCTCACGGGGGTCGATCTTTCCACCGGGATGCTCGCGACGGCACGTCAGCAAGGCGGCTATGACCGCCTTTACGAGGCCGAGATCGTCGAGTTCCTTCGCGCCCATCCGGAATCCTTCGACGTGATCAGCTCCGCGGACACGCTCGTTTATTTCGGCGGACTGGAGGAGGTGGCGGGGGTGGCGCGGTCGGCGCTCCGCCGGGACGGTCTGCTGATCGCGACGTTCGAACGGCTGGAGTCACGGGGTGGAGCGGGTGCCGCGAGGAGCGGTGATGGGTGGTGGATCGGCCCGCATGGACGCTACCTGCACGGCGAGGCCTACCTGCGGCGGGTGTTCACTGACGCGGGTTTCGAAATCCTCCAACTGGATCGGGAAGTCATGCGCAAGGAGCATGGCTCGGACGTCGAGGGGTTCGTGATGACCGCTCGGGTCGTCGGTGGAGCGAGAGGAGGAGTAAACACGAACTGACGAGGCCGGGTCCCCTCTCGCCGCGACGGCGGCATCCCACCGTATCCTCCGATTCCCTCACGGCGTAACGCTACGGATTCCCGAAAGCCCTGCCGATATTCGGATTGCCAGGCTCCGCCCGGATTGGATCCCCCGCCCGCATCCCATATCGCGATAGCGGTGTGGCCTTCGAGCCCCGGGCCATGCACTGGTGCCGATCCGCTGGCCGGTAGAATCCCGGCCCGGTCCATACCGGGGCCGCGCGAGTCGATCCACACCTCGTCGCAGAAGAACATGATTGCCGAACTCAGGAGCGCCATTCGCGAACAGACCGATGGACGCTTCGAAGTCCTGGGGGAAATCGCCTCGGATCCGCGAGGCGGAGCGGTCTACCTCGCCCGCGGTACGTGGGACGGATCTCTCGCGGTCCTCTCCGCGAGCCAGACTCCGAGCGGCCCGTACTCGATCGAAGTCCGCACCGAACTCGACGATACACTCGTGACGCTCGGCGCGGTCTGCGTCGTTTGCGGCACCGCGTCGACGGATCGGTCCCCGAACTGTGGCGTCTGCGGGACGCGCATGGAGTTCGACGACGTGGATCCGATGCCGCATATGCCTCCGGAGGATGTGCTCCGGGCGGTCCGACAGGCCGCCGGTGAGGACTTCGACGTGATCGGCGCGATCCCCCGACCGGGCGGGCGGGGCTCGCTCTTCTTCGCGCGCGAGCTCGCCACCAGCCGAGTGGTCACCCTCACGGTCCGCCGGGAACGCGATGACGCGGGCAAGATGTATCTCTCGCTCGGCATCACCCAGCTGCTGAAAGTGCCGGACGAGCGGCGCGATGGTTCGGAACGCGAAACGTACCGGCCCGTTCCGCTCCCCGCCGCGAGCATGAAGATGTGCCCGCTATGCTCGAACACCTATCCGGCGACGATCCGGGTCTGCCCGGAAGATGGAGCCACGCTGCTCTTCGCGGCGGCCGAGAAGAGTCTCGTCGGACGAACGATCGGCGACCGCTATCAGCTCATCGATGAGATCGGTTCCGGTACGTCGGGCAAGGTGTATCTGGCCGAGGATGTCCGTGAGGATCGGCGTTGCGCGGTGAAGGTCATTGACCCGGCGCTTCGGGGCGACTCGGACACCGTCGAACGTTTTCTCGGTGAGGTGAGCGCCGCGCGCCGGATCAATCACGCGAACGTGATCGGGATCCTCGACGTCGGTGAGTCGGCGGAAGGGCTCTGGGTGGCGATGGAATACGTCGAGGGCGAGACGCTCGCGGAGATCCTGAGTCACGAGTCACCGCTGCCCGTCTGGCGCGCGATCGACATCGGCCGACAGATCGCCAACGCGCTCGCCGCCGCCCACTCCCATGGCGTCCTGCACCAGGACGTCAATCCACGGAACGTCATCGTCACGGCGACACCGGAAGCCGACATCGTCCGTCTCGTCGATTTCGGTATCGCTCGGGCGATCCAGGGAGACTCGGAGGATTCTTCCCGTCCGGGATACGTGATCGGAACGCTCGAGTTCCAGAGCCCGGAACAGTTGATGGGGTCCGACCTCGACGGGCGAACCGATGTCTACAGCCTCGGTTGTGTGCTCTTCGAGATGCTGACCGGTCAGCGCGCGTTCGGGGGTCCGGATGGGCCGCTCTCGATCGGACGGCGGATGACGGAGGACGCACTCCGGGTTCGTTCGCTCAACCCGGAGATCCCC
Source organism: uncultured Gemmatimonas sp. (assembly GCA_964634395.1). Classification (GTDB taxonomy): domain Bacteria; phylum Gemmatimonadota; class Gemmatimonadetes; order Longimicrobiales; family Longimicrobiaceae; genus WHSP01. The sequence goes on from CAZWJE010000038.1 coordinate 3,213, forward strand.
GAGGTCATCGACGAGATCGTCGCGATGGCCCTCTCTCGTGATCCCACGAAACGGTTCCAGTCGGCCGCGTCGCTTCGTGACGCGCTGGCTCAGGGGATCAATGGCGCCGAGGTGGAGGGGGTCGCGGTCGGCGGAGGCTGGGAAGTTTCCGAGGCCGAGGCCGCGCCCGAGAGGGCGACCAGCCAGCAGACGGGCGCGGAGGCGGCCGATACGTCGCGACCCTTCGCTCCGTCCATCGTGGATCAGCCCGCGGTCGAGCCGGCGGTTCCGACGAGCCCGGCGCCCGCTCGCGGGAGAAAGAGCCGGAACGCACCTCCGCGAAGGAGGCGCCGGCCGTATTTTTCGATTGTGGCGACGGTCGGCGCGGCGGCCGTGGTTGGCTTCTTCACGATCTCGTCGGGGAAGGTCTCACTCGAAGGACGGCTCTCGCCGGGCCGCGCCGCCGATGTCCAGGGCGCTTCGCCCGCGGTCGCCGCCGGTGAGGCCGCCGATCCGACCCGAGACGAGCCCGCCGCCGCGGACGCGGCGAACGATGCCGCCAGCGAGAGTGTCGCGGCTCCGGGTGCTCCGTCGTCGCAAGCCGTCGCCTCGGGTACCGTGACGCCGGGCACGGCGGGGAACACGGCCATCGAAACCTCGGGTGGCGGGGTCGAGGCCGGCGCCGCCACGCGGCCAGCGGATTCGGTTGCTCCGGCGGTCGGCGCCACCGCGGCTCCGATCGTCTCCGCGATGCCGGCGACCCTCTTCGTGGGTGGGGTCCTTCCCGCCGACGCGGTGATCACCGTCGACGGTGTGGTCCAGACCGGTCGGTCACTCGTCCTGACCCCCGGGCCCCATGTCGTTTCGGTCGCGGCGAACGGTCATCTCTCGGCGGATACCATCCTCCAGGCGGCCTCCGGACAGGTGCTCAACTGGTCGCCGTCGCTCGTCAGTCTGGGCGCGGGACCAGTCGGCGCGGCGTCGGGTGTGGCCTCGAACCCGTCCGCGTCCAACGCGGCCGTGCCGCCGGGGCCTGTTCCCGCGCCCGTCTCCATCGAACCGCTCGGCGTCCCCGCGACGTCAGCGGGAACGGGAATCACTCCGCCGCCGGCGAGTGCACCCACGTCCGCCACTTCTTCCGCCTCGTCCGCTTCGTCGCTCGGTTCGAACGCCACGCCGCAAGAGCACGTGAACGACGCGCTCGCACGTCTCGCTCGTGCGCTCGAGGCGCGCGACGTCAACCAGGTCGCCGCCGTCTACGCGGGAATCACCGCGCAGGAGCGCGCCGCCTGGACGGACTTCTTCGCCACCAACTCATCGGTCCGCGTTCGGGTTTCCGACATCGCCGTGGTCCCCGAGACCGCCGACATCGCTCAGCCGACATTCACCATGACGATCGATTTCGCCGACGATTCAAGCCCGCGGGAGCCCTGGGTGCAGCGGAATCGGGCGACGTTCGTTCGCGGTCCGAACGGATGGCGGATCGAGGCGATTCGCGAGGTGCAGTAGGGCGGGGAAGCGTGCGGTTCCCGGCCCGGGCCGTCCGGAGTCGGCTGTCCGCGATCAGAATCCCTTCGCCTTGAGCATGGCGTCGATCCGTTTCTGCTCCTCCTCAAACTCCCGCTTCCAGACGGCATCCTCGAACGGGTCGCTGGATACCATTCGGCCATACTCCCGGGCCGGCAACATTTCGGCTTCACCGTTCTCGTAGCTTCGGATGTGGGTGTCGTTGGTCATCCGATGCGCGGCGTAGTATTCGATGTACTCTCCCTTCTCGTCTGAACCGAAGAGATAGGGAATCCACCAGCCCGCCCGCCGAATCGTGCCCCTCCGGCGTTGCACGACATCTTCCTCCGGAAGGTGGATGCCCCACGGCGCGAACCCCTGGGCGAAACGTAGCTTGATTCGCGGCAGGGGGCCGTGGGGAAGTTCGGCCCCTTCGGCGAGTTCGGGATACATCGCGTGCAGGGTGTTCGTGGTCTTCCGACCTTTCTCCTCAGGTGCCTCCACCCATCGAAACATCGCCCGGGCGGATTCTCTGATCTTCGCCGGGTCGAACGTCAGGTCTTCCGGGTCGTGCGAGGGGTATGGCCTTCGCGCGTACACTTCACCCGTTTCCGGATCAACAATGGAATCCTCGATTACCTCTTCCCCGACATCCGGGTCGACGTAGAGCCTTCGAGTCACCGCCCATCGCTTCCCGTTGTGATTGATCGTGAGACTCATGTTGGAATACTTGCGGGCGCGGTCCACGCTACCGGATGAGTTTTCGCCGTGGGTCATGTGCTCCAATGGAATCAGGGCCGGTTTGAGAGATACCTTTCGCCGTTTCAGCCGCCACTGGACCTCGCCGCGCCGCGACCCGGTGGGTCCGACTGGACCTCACGAAGCAATTCCTCGCTCGATGTCCCGTCCTCCCAGACGATCCTCGCGAAGCAGGGTTCTTCACCCATTTCGAGGGCCCGTAGCTCGTCGATGGACCCGCGAACGCCATCGGCGCGCCGAACGCGATAACCGATTCGAAATCCCAGCCTTCACCTCCCCAATCATTGTCCGGAACAGGTGGCGGGCGCGGTAGCGAAATAGCGTTCGCCAGGGCGCCGTCGAGTACTGTGTATTCATACCCCGGAAGGGCCTCCAAGTTCGTGAGTATATGTCATGTAAGACAAGTAATGAGACTAACTTACAATACTGGAGACGGGCCCGTGAAAGACGGTTCTCCGTCGGCGAGGAAACGCTGTGTTCCGGACACGAGACGCGAGTTGGAAGGAGGTGCGTCCCAGGGATACGTGAGCCGGATTCGACGTGAAGTTTCTCGTTTCGCTCGAGGCTGAAGTCGGAGACCGGATGAGGCCGCGGAGCGACGGCTGTGGGGACCCATGATGGCGGGGAAGGGACGGCGTCGGGGTGAGGAGGGGTCGCGGAAACCAGGCGAAAGCGAATGCCCGTAGGAGGGTAGAGGTGCTTGATGACCTGAGAGGGTTGAGAGGAGGTGATGGAATGACGCGGCGGGAGACCGGGGATCGCACGCGCGGCGGATGGAGGACGTTCGGGCGCTCAGAGCCCGGCGTTCGCGAAGATCTCCTGCCAGGTGAGAGGCTCGACGGAGATACCCGGCAACCGGTTCATCGCCGCGATGATGGTGTTCGCGTAGACGCCGTTGCCGACCGTACCCATATGGCCCGGGATGGCGAAATGCGTCGGGTCGTATCCGGACTGGTCGAGGACGTCGAACGGCCGACCACCGATCATCACGACGCCGTCGTCGTAGCTCTCGAAGATGGCCGGTAGCTCGGCGCCGATCGTCGTGAACGCGCAGACCGCGTGTCCCCGGGCGGCGTTCGCGGCCTGGCAGGCCTCCGCGCCGCGGTCGTTGAAGGCCGCGATCACCGTGGAGAGGTATCCGCGTCGGGTGGGGTCGGTCCAGCCGAGCAGCGGAGCGGCCATCGGGTTGTCGGCGAAGTCCGCGATCCCCACGACCACCAGACCCTCGATCCCCGCGTCGACCAGCGTATCGATGCTCGTCCGGACGGCGGTGGAGAGGTAGTCGACGATGGCCTCGTGGGTGGTACCGTCTTCCGCCGCCGTGGCGGTGCCGGCGTAGATACGGTGGGCCCAGCGCGGCCCGAAGTTCATCCACTCGTTGCTCGTCACCACGATCACGCCGTGGGTGACTTCACCGTTTCGCACCTGCGCGGCGAGCCCCGGCAACAGATCGTCGACGAGCGAGGCGGCGTTTCCCTCTTCCTCCAGCATCGTCGCGCTGGACCGGGCCCAGTTGTATCGGTACCCGGTGCGCCGGGGCTCACCCCAGGCTCCCCAATCGCCAAAGTCGAGGTCGCGATTGTGGCGCGCCACGCGAGCGCCGCCCCGGGGCGCGGCCAGCTGCTCCATCCAGTTCAGTGTCGTGGCGGCCCACGGCGTGCCGTTCCCGCGTCCCTGGGTACCACCATACTCATCGGTCTGGCTGTCACCCAGCAGCCCCCAGACGGCGCCGTCCCCCGGGCCGCCGGGACCGGTGGGTCCGCGATCGCCGCCACATGCCGATGTGAGAGCGATCGCCAGTGCCGAGAGGAGGATCGACGCCGGGAGTCTCGCTGACGGCATGGTTGCCACTTCCCCTCAGAACTTCGCGGTTCCCGGCATGACCGCTTCGACCACCGGCTCCGCGACGCGTTCGATCTGGGAGAGATCGCGAACCGCGCCCCGGTCAGCGCTCGTGGTAAGTGCGGCGTAGGCCCGCAACGCCACGGACACATGCCGCTGGCGGGTCGCCGGCTTCCAGGCGGCGCTGCCTCGGGCGGCCATCGCCTCCCGACGTTCCGCCAGTTCCGGCTCGGAGATGACGATCTCGATCGACCGGTTGGGAATGTCGATGGCGATGATGTCACCCTCCTCGACCAACGCGATATTACCGCCTTCCGCCGCCTCCGGACTCACGTGCCCGATACTCAGCCCACTCGTTCCGCCGGAGAAACGGCCATCCGTGATCAGCGCGCACACCTTCCCGAGTTCCTTCGACTTCAGGTAGCTCGTCGGGTAGAGCATCTCCTGCATACCCGGCCCGCCCTTGGGCCCTTCGTAGCGGACGATGACGACGTCGCCGGCCCGGATCCGATCGCTGAGGATCGCGTCGACCGCCTCCTCCTGGCTCTCGGTGATTCGGGCGGGGCCGCGGAAGACGAGGCTTTCCGCGTCCACGCCGGCGGTCTTCACGATGCAGCCGTTCGGCGCGAGGTTGCCGAAGAGAACCGCGAGACCGCCGTCGAGGGAGTAGGCGTGCGCGAGGTTACGGATGCAGCCGTCCGCGCGGTCCAGATCCAGGTCCGGCCAGTAACATTCCTGGCTGAACGCCACCTGTGTGGGGATCCCGCCCGGCCCGGCGAGGAACCGCTTATTGGCGGCATCCGAGGCGGTCGGCCGGGCGATGTCCCACTCGTCGAGCGCCGCGCCGAGGGTGTCCGAGTGGATCGTCGGGATCCCCGTATGGACGAGACCGGCGCGGTCGAGTTCGCCCAGGATCGCCATGACGCCGCCCGCGCGATGGACGTCCTCCATGTGGAACCGGTTCGTCGCCGGGGCGACCTTGCAGAGGTTGGGCACCTGGCGCGAGAGTCGGTCGATGTCGGCCATGGTGAAGTCGACTTCCCCCTCCTGGGCGGCCGCGAGCAGGTGGAGCACGGTGTTCGTGGACCCACCCATCGCGATATCCAGCGACATCGCGTTCTCGAACGCCGCCGGGGTGGCGATCGAGCGCGGAAGCACCGTCCCGTCGTTCCGCTCGTAGTGGCGGCGCGCGAGATCGACGATGCGGCGACCCGCTTCCAGGAAGAGCTCCCGGCGCCCCGCGTGCGTCGCGAGCAGGGAGCCGTTTCCGGGCAGGGAGAGCCCCAGTGCCTCCGTCAGACAGTTCATCGAGTTCGCCGTGAACATGCCGGAACACGAACCACAGGTGGGGCAGGCGGAACGCTCGATGACCGCGAGTTCCTCGTCGCTGACGCCGGGATGGGCGGCCTGGATCATCGCGTCGATCAGGTCGAGCTTCACCTCGCCGGTGGCGAGGCTGGTCTTGCCGGCCTCCATCGGGCCGCCGGAGACGAAGACGACGGGGACGTTCAGCCGGAGCGCGGCCATCAGCATCCCCGGCGTGATCTTGTCGCAGTTGGAGATGCAGACGAGCGCGTCCGCGCAGTGCGCGTTCACCATGTACTCGACGGCATCCGCGATCAGCTCACGCGACGGCAGCGAGTAGAGCATCCCCGCGTGACCCATCGCGATTCCGTCGTCGACCGCGATCGTGTTGAACTCCTTCGCGACACCGCCCACCCGCTCGATCTCCCTCGCCACGAGCTGCCCCATGTCCTTCAGGTGAACATGCCCGGGCACGAACTGCGTGAAGGAGTTCGCGATCGCGATGATCGGCTTCCCGAAGTCTCCGTCCTTCATTCCCGTCGCGCGCCAGAGCGCGCGCGCGCCGGCCATGTTCCGGCCGTGGGTCGTGGTGCGTGATCGATATTCCGGCATTCTGTCTTCCCGTACCGATGGTTTCTCAGCGTGTCCGCGGTTCCTTGACGATACCCATGATACCCATCAACGGCGGCATCGGACAGTCGACCGCCGCGGAGATCGCGACCAGGATCTCGGTCTCATCGAGCTGGACGAGACCGTCGTGAACGGCGACGGCCGCGCATGCTTCCAGTAAGCGCCGGCGTGCGCGGAGCGAGGCATGCTGAAACGCGGAAAGCGACTGATCGAGCCGGGTGACGGAAAGGGAAGACGGGTCCCGCAATGTCAGCGTGCCCGTCTCGTCGGCGAGGAGCGCGGCTCCGGTCGCGAACGCCGACGCCGCGCCTTCTGGCCGAGACCCGCCGCCGGCCCGGGCGAGAGCGGAGAGGATGATCTCCGCGTCGTCGTGGAGCGCCCGCAACGAACGGGCCGATCGCCCCCGTGGCACGCCGTGGCGGGGCCCCGCCAGCCGCCGGGCGAGCACATGGCGGAGCGCCACTTCGAAGATTCTCACCCGACCGTCGGCGGCGATCGCGCGGTCGATCGTCTCCAGCAGAGCCTCCGCCTCGGCGGGCGACGTCGTACCGAGCGAGGGCAGGAGAAGCTCGAGAAGCGTGATCCGCCTGCCCGCGCCATACTCGTGGACGAACGGGACGAGCGCGGTGGTCCGGTCGGCGATCCCCGGGATTCCGGTCCCGCGGGCGATGTCAGCTACGCGGGCCACGGCGTCTTCGCCGCCGGTGGAAGCGATGAGCGCGAAGACGAGCGCCACCGCGCCATCCGCCGAATGGGCCGCGACCCGGAGCGGTTCGGGGAGCGTGGCCAGCAGCTCGTCCGCGTGGTCGAGGTGCGCCCGGGTGGGGGTGCCGATCGACGCGAGAATCGCCGCCGGTGTTGGCGGGGTGGCGGCGGCGAGCCCGGCCGCCCCCGCGATCTCCGCGCGCCCCCATCCCCCCGCACCGGTCGCCGGCTCGGCTTCCGGCCCGGACCATGACGGATCCAGGCGCCGGATCCTCTCGTCGATGGGCGGGTGCGTCGCGAGCATGCCGACGATGCCGGATTTCAGTCCGTTCGCGAAGAAGAGGTGGCTCAGTTCCTCCGCGTGGTGATTCTCGATCCGGGAGCCGTTCGGCGCACCGGCGATCTTCTTCAGCGCGTTGGCGAGCCCGCTCGGGTCTCGGGTGAACTCGACGGCCGCCGAATCCGCCAGGTACTCGCGCTGCCGGGAGACCGCGGCCTTGATCAGCCGCCCGAAAAAGACGCCGATGTACCCGACGATCACCAGCGCGATCGCGACGAGCAGGATCGCGTTGCCGCCGTTGTCCCGGTCGCGGCTCCGGGAACGAGGACCGAAACGCAGAAGCCCCCGTCCGATCACCGAGAGCAGAAGGATTCCGTACAGGATCCCGATGAGGCGGATGTTCAGCCTCATGTCGCCGTTGAGGATATGGCTGAACTCGTGGGCGATGACGCCCTGCAGCTCGTCACGGGTGAACGCGTGCAGCGCGCCACGCGTCACGGCCACGGCGGCGTCATCGGCCGTATAGCCCGCCGCGAAGGCGTTGATCGCGTCCTCACCGTCGACCACGTACACCGCCGGCACGGGCACGCCGGACGCCAGCGCCATCTCCTCGACCACGTTGAGGAGGCGTCGCTCGCCGAGGTCGTTCGTGTCCGGCGCGATCCGCCGGCCGCCGAGGAGTTCCGCGACGGCCGGACCACCCCGGCGCAGACTGGCCGTCCGACTCGCGGAGCCGATCACGACCACGAGCGCGACACCGATCGCGACCTGCAGGAGAAGGAATGGATCGAATGGCTCGGTACCGATCGCGACCTGTACCGCGGCGTAAACCACCGCGATGATCCCGACGACCGCGGCGCCGAAGAGCAGAACGAGGAGGCCGGTGCGTTTCCGCGCCGCCTCCTGCGCCTGGAAAAAGTCCATCCGTCGCCCGAGCCGGTTACAGGGTCGCGCGGAAAACGGGGATCAGAACGAGACCCGCGGCGCGTCGCGCTCCGCCGGCGAGTCGATGATCCACGAGGCCGCCGCGTCGAAGTTGAAGATCCCCGCGATGATGTTCGTGGGGAACGACTCGCGGGCGGTATTGTACCGCATCACCGAATCGTTGTAGCCCTGTCGCGCGAACGCGACTTTGTTCTCCGTCGAGGAGAGTTCTTCCTGGAGACTCTCCATGTTCCGGTTCGCCTTCAGGTCCGGGTACGACTCGGAGAGCGCGAAGAGCCGCCCCAGCGTTCCGGTGAGCGCCGCGTCCGACGCGATGAGGTCCCGCATCGCACCCGCGTCGCCTGGATTGGACGCGGCTCGCTCGCCCACGTTGACGGCGTTGTTGCGCGCCGCGATCACGGCTTCCAGCGTTTCCCGCTCGTGCGACATGTACCCCTTCGCCGTCTCCACCAGGTTCGGGATCAGGTCGTACCGACGCTTCAACTGCACGTCGATCTGCGCGAAGGCGTTCGTGTACCGGTTGCGCAGTCCGACCAGCTTGTTGTACTGCCCGATCACGAAGAAGACGACGAGCGCTCCCAGTACTAGCAGAATGATCAGTGCGGTCATGGGTCCGTGCGTGATGGTCGCTTTCCAGGGAGGCGCGGGGATCGGCTTCGCCGCGCCGGGGTCTCCGGACGAATACGCGTTCGTCGCCACCGCCGCCAGTGGCGGGGAAGGGGAGGAGCGAGTACCTATTACCCCTCTTACGTCTGATCGTACGCCTCGGGTTTCATGATCCACACCGGCTCACGGCGGATCCCCAGGCACCGAAATCACCGGCTCCAACGGTCTTCCAGGGCGTGATATTAATTCTCTGCGAAATAAGCTAATTTACTGAAATTCGTGTTGGTTACGGTAAATTATATGATCTGTTTTCTGAATATCGAATTCGGGGGATGATGGCACACTTCATCGGTGCGCACACGATCGACGACGGAGGGATCGACATGGCCGCGCGGCGCGCCGGCGCGGCCGGGATGACGGCGCTTCAGGTGTTCACCGCGCCGCCGAAGTTCTACGGGGACCGGTCGGGTATCCGTCCGGAGCGAGTCGCGCGTTTCCTCGCCGCGCTGGCGGAGTCGAGAATCGCGCCGGAGAACGTGATCGTGCATGGCGCGTATGTGCTCGGGGTGGCCACGCCGGATCCGGCGAAATGGGAACGGGCCGCCGGCGGGTTGCGGAAGGAGCTGGAGCGGTCGAGCGCGATCGGTGCCGGTGGTGTCTGCTTTCATCCGGGTTCGGCGGGGGAGTCGCCGGTGGAGGAAGCGGTGGTGCGGGTGGCACGGGCGATCACGCTCGCGCTCGAGGCGAATCCCGAATCGACGACGCGTATCCTGATCGAGAACACGGCGGGTGCCGGGCGCACGGTCGGTCGGACGGCGGAAGAGATCGCGGCGATCCTGCGCGAGGTGCCCGACGGGCTGCGCCATCGAACGGGTTATGGCCTGGACACCTGCCATCTCTTCGCGTCCGGCTATGACCTGACGGGTTCGCCGACGGCGGTCTCGGAGATTCTCGACCACTTCGAGAGCGTCATCGGGGAGCCGCCCCGTTTCCTTCACCTGAACGACAGTGAGGGCGCGCTCGGAAGCAATCGGGACCGGCACGCGCTGATCGGCAAGGGGTTGATTGGTGTCGAGCCGTTCCGGGCGCTTCTCGCGGATCCGCGAAGTCGGGGGATCCCGTTGATCCTCGAGACGCCACAGCGAATCCCCCGGGTCGCCGAGGACGACGGCTCGCCCGACCCTTGGGACATGGAGATGGTGGCCCTGCTGCATTCCTTCGCCGATGCGTGAACCGACCCCGCTGGTTCCCGGGAACGGCGCGGATGATATGGGTGAAACCGCGAGGCGCGTGACGGGAGCGGAGGACGAACCGGGGTGAAGCCGGGGACACGGAAGCTCATTCTTCTCGCGGCGGTCGTCCTGATCGTGGCCGCCGCCGCCGCGCTGATGATGTCGCGGATACCGGAGGAGGTCTCGGGGCCGCTGTTCGTTCTCGTGGTGATCGTCGAGGTGATCGTGGCGCCGATCCCGGGTGGGGCGATCGGGTACATGGGCGCCGCGCGGTTCGGTTTCTGGCAGGCGTGGCCGCTCCTGTACATCGGCAACGCGATCGGTACGACGATCGTGTTTTTCCTCGCGAGGCGCGTCGGGGGTCCTCTCTTCGAGGAGAACGTCTCGCGGAATACGCGCGAGCGATACGACACGCTGCTGAGGAGCAATACCGCTGTCCTTTGGCTCCTCTATTCGATCCCGCTCATCCCCGTCGACGTACTGAGCGTCCTCGCGGGCCTCTCGTCGATCCAGCCGCGGCGATTCCTGACCATCGCGCTGACGGGGTACGTGGTCTATACGGCGATCGTGGCGTACATCGGGGCGTTCGTCGCCGAGGCGGTGGGTGTCACGGAGGCCATCTCGGTGATCGCCGGAGTATTGTTCCTGGGCCTGGTCGTCTGGTGGTGGCGGGCGATGCGGCCGGCGTCAGGGGAGACGGAGGGCTGAGGTCGTCATTCCGGAGGGGGATCGTACCGCCGGCGCTCGGGATGACGATCATCGGGATGACGGAGGGGGCCCCGGGATGACGGAGGGCGGCCTCGGGATGACGAGCGAACCACAGCCGCCGCGAATGATACGGTTTCTGGAACGTATCCCGTAACCCGGCGTAAAATCACGACATACGATATCAAGTCCCCGACGCGTCCGTTTCCCCGGCGGCCGCGTCGTGTTTTGCTCCGCGGTTCCCCCGATGTCATCGTGAAGGACGGAATAGCCAGGATCCGTGACGCCGTTTCCCGCTGGGTCTCCCGCATCCCCGCGGTGCCTCCCGAAAGTCGTGACCGAGTTGCCCGTGGGGTCTTCTTCCTCCTGGTGGTCCTCCCCATTCTGCTCCCGTTGTCGGCATTCCTGCTCTGGAAGTCTCTTTCCGACCAGCCGGAGGTGGTGGCGTACTCCCGGGTGGCGGAGGCGCTGGAAGCGGGGTTCGTCGAGCGGGTGAACGTGGAGGGCGGTCGGTCGCGACTCACGGTGCTCTATCGCGCGGAGGCGGAAGCGGGGGAGTGGGCGGGTGAGGAGGTGATCGCGAACGTCCCTCTCGGGTCACTCGAGTTGAGCGATCTGGAGAGGTGGCGCATGGCGGGCGCCGAGGTGAACGTGGAGTCACCGTCTGGCGGTCCGGGAATACTGGCGCCGATCGTGGTCCTCCTCTTCGTGGGGCTCGCGGTCGCGCTCGTTCTCCGCGCGCAACGGACACCTTCGCGGCGGTTCGGGACGACTCCGCTCGACCGCCAGCTCACCCTCGCGGACGTGGGCGGCGCGCGCGAGGCGACCGAGGAACTGAGGGACGTCATCGAGTACCTCAGGGCGCCCTGGCGTTTCGAGGCGCTCGGCGCTTCGTGTCCCAAGGGTGTCCTCCTCGTGGGTCCGCCGGGAACGGGGAAAACGCTGCTGGCCCGGGCGGTCGCGGGTGAGTCAGGAGTGCCGGTGATCGTGGCGTCGGGTTCCGAGTTCGCGGAGATGTACGTGGGGGTCGGGGCGCGGCGCGTGCGGGACCTGGCGCGTCAGGCGCGAAGGCTGGCGCCGTGTATCGTCTTCATCGACGAGTTCGATTCGGTGGGTGGCCGGCGCGGCCGACCCAACCGGACGGGTGAGGAGGAGACGACGCTCAACCAGCTCCTCGTCGAGATGGACGGCCTGGCGGCGAACAGCGGTGTGGTGTGGATGGCCGCCACCAACCGGGACGACATGCTCGACTCGGCGGTGAAACGTCCCGGCCGGTTCGATCGAGTGGTCGAGGTCGGCCTGCCGTCAACCTCGGACCGCCTGGATATCCTGCGCGTGCACGGGGGACGCAGGCCACTGGCGGCGGACGTGGACCTCGAGCGGCTCGCGGCGGTGACGGTCGGATATTCGGGCGCCGACCTGGCGAATCTGCTGAACGAAGCGGCGATCATCGCGGTGCAGGAGCGCGCGACGACGATCTCGAACCGCCAGATCGAGCTTGCCCGTGACAAGGTCATGCTCGGGCGAATCCGGTCCGGAGTGGTGATTTCCGAGGAGGAGCAGCGCCTGATCGCCCTGCACGAAGCGGGGCACGCGGTGGTCGGACTCGTGGCGTGTCCGCAGGACCGGCTCCACAAGGTGACGATCGAGCCGCGGGGCCGATCGCTCGGCGCGGCCCATTTCGCTCCCGACGTGGATCGCCATCTTCATTCCCGGCGGTATCTGGAGGGCATCATCGCCAAGGCGCTCGGTGGCCGGGCGGCGGAAGCGGTGTTCCTCGGGCCGGACGCGGTGACTTCCGGGGCGGGCAGCGACCTCGTTCACGCGACGGGGATCGCGCGCCGGATGGTGGCGGAGTTCGGGATGAGCCCCGAGGTCGGCCTCGTCAGCGCGGACTCGGCGGCCCAGGGAGGCCCGCCGAGCGGTCATCTCCAGGCGCGGATCGACCGCGCGGTTCACGCCCTCCTCGAATCACAGGCGAAGCGGGCGGAGGAGATCGTGGCCGCGCATCGCGACGCGGTCGAGGCGCTGGCAAACGCGTTACAGGAGCGGATCGTACTCCCGGCGGAGGCCGTCGAGGCGATCGTACGGAGCCACGGCGTCCCGGTGGTCCACGGTTTCAGCGCGGGGCCCGTGGTCACCGCGCGCGACGTCACCGCGCGCGGCGCCGATCGCCTTACCCGCTGAACGCTTCCAGGATATCCCTCGTCGTGAAGATCAGGAAGTCCGCGCGACGGGAATGCTCCTCGATGGGCGGATCGCGCAGGTCGCTGACCGGGAACGCGGAGATCGTGCGCACGTTCGCGTCCGGCAACCTCCGGAGGAGACGCGGTACGATCCCCATGTGGAAGTCGGAATGGAATGCTCCGTTCAGGTGGAGGACGCGGATCTCGGGCAGGAGCCCGGCGATCGATTCAGCCATCGTTTCATCGCGGGCGCACTGGGCTTCGTAGGTGCGCTTGATGAACGGATCGTCGGCGGCGTGCGCGGTCGAATCGGTCACGGCGGATTCGGCCATCGCCTCCTGGAACCGAACCCAGTAGTCGTCCTCCGGGCACTGGAGTTCGGCGGCGACGTGGCGGCGATCGTCGAGTGAGAGGCCACCGAGCGCCGTGAGGCCGTACCGCGCGATCGACGACACCGTTTCGCGCGGGGCGTTCGTCGCCTCGATCGGCCAGCGGTGCGAGCGTGCCGCCTCGACGAGTGGCCGGTAGTCGGTCGCGTAGTTGTCCCAGGGCCGCGCGGAGCCGACGAGCCGCGACTCGTCGGCGCGACGAAGCACATAGTCGTCGAGTACGGCCTGTACGTCACGTTCGAACATCTCCAGGCCGAGCGCCCGCTCAGTGCTGTCGGCGGCCAGTCGCTCCAGCAACTCGAGCTGGATGCGGTGGGCGACGACGTCGTCATGGAGCTCTCCGAAGAGTACTACGTCGGCGTCGCGCACCCGCTCGGCGAGCTGAGCGACGCTCAGGAACTCGCCCGCTCCCACGTCATAGACTCGATAGACGGCGGACGGCGTGGCGATGATGGGGGCGCCGCCCGCCACGCACCCCGTCGCGGAAAACGCCAGCACGGTGGCGGCCAGGGCACGCCCGGAAACGCGCGAGACTTTCGTTTTCATCTTGCCAGTGTCCATCAGGGTTCACGGCGCACCGTGAGAGAATAGTATCCCGCCGCGCCGTCGCTGTACGGCCTCGCCCGGATCACGTACTCGCCTGATTCTCTCGCGGTGAAGTCCACCCGCGCGTCCGTTCCGCCGGCGAAGTCATCGTTGCTCGCCAGCTCCACGAACTGGCCATTGACGAATCGGCCCACGTGCAGGACGGCGTCGAAGTCGGCTGAAGCGAGCTCGATGGCGAACGATTCACCGGTGCGCGCCTCGAATGTCCAGCCATGGAACGGCGGTCCACCGTCCAGACGCGGATCAGCGTCGGTGATCAGATCTCGTACCGCCACACCGTCCGCCGCGATCCGCCGCGTCGCTGGCGGAGGGGGCGGTTCGGTGAGGATCAACGCGTAACGGCCGGTCTCGCCGGCCGCCCATGGGCGAACGCGGATCGTGTAGTCGCTGGTGGCCGGAGCCGTGAAGACGAGTCGCGAGTCGGTCGTGTTCGGGTTCCCGTACCCATCGTCGTTGCTCGCGAGCCGCGCCATCGCGTCGCCCGTGCCGATTCCGACCTCCAGGTAGGTGTCGAAGTCGTCGGACGTGAGGGCGATATCCACCCGCCGCCCCGCCGAAGCCGGGAAGACGTACTCGCGGTATGACTCGCCGGATGGTAGCAGCGCGTCGGTGTGGGTGAGTTCTCCGGTCACGCTGGCGCCGATGGTGGTCGGCGTGACGACCGCGGTCATGATCGGGTCGGGAAGGGGAGTGGCGAGAAGTGTATACTCGCCGCGCTCGTCGACGCTCCAGGCGTGCACCCGAAGGACGATGGGTCTTCCTTCGCCGCGCACGATCAACCGCGAATCGGTCGGACCGAGGTCACTGGACGAAGCGTCGTCATTGGTGGCGGTTTCCACGAAACGACTTCCATCGAGCCGGCCGGCGGCGAGGCGCGTATCGAAGTCGTTCGACCAGAGATCGATTCGGTAGCGCGTTCCCACCTCGCCAGGAAGCGTCCATTCCGCGAACGGCCAGCCTTCGTCGTCACGAGGGCTCGCGGCGGTAAGCGCCCCGCCCGCGTGGACGCCGGGTTCCATGGGTGTCGGTGCGGCGCGCGCGGGCTCCGGGGCCACGAGAACCGCGTAGCCGCCGCCTTCGCCCGCGGCGTATTCCCGCACCCGCAGCGCGTATTCGCCGGACGCGGGCGGTGTGAAGTAGAGCCGCGAGTCCGTGCCGCCCGCACCGTCGTCGTCCGAGGCAACCGGAATGAAGTCACCGGCCTCGTCGATCGTACCCACCTCCAGCACGGTGTCGAACTCACTCGATCGGGCCGTAATCACCACTTCCTGGCTCACCACTCCCGGGAACCGATGCACCGCCGTGCCCTCCAGCGCTCCAACCGCCGGCTCCCCGAGCGTGAGCGGCTCCGTCGCCGGCCGGGCGGGGTCGATGGCGAGGGTGAAGTCGCCCGTACCCCCTTCCTCGCCATGTACGACGACAACGTACTCGCCGCTCTCCTCGGGCACGAAGAGATGCGCCGCCGTCGTACCCAGGCCGTGGTTCCCGCCGATGAGGAGGTAGTCGGTGATCCCCGCGACGTTACGGCCGACCCGCAGGTATGGCGAGAACGCCTCGGCGTGAGCCGTGACGAGATATCGCTCGCCGGCCACCGCGTCGAAACGGAAGACGAGGAAGGGGACCTGACCCAGGCGCGGGGCGTCATCGCCGATCCGGGCCGCGATCGGTTCGCCGAGCGCGATCGTCGCTCCGGCTGATTGGGCGCACGCCTCGTGCGCGGAAAATGTGGCCAGGATCGCGGCGACGAGGCCGCCCGTGACGAATCCAACTGCCCGCATGCGCTACTCCAGCCAGCTGAGATGGGCGACCGTTTCGATCCGAACGGTCGCGTTACGGGCCCAGAGGGAAAGAAAGAGCGGCCGCCCGTGACGGACGGCCGCTCGAATCCTGTGGGGTCCTACCGCCGGCCTGTATCAGCCGAGGCGGACGACGTTCTCGGCCGCCGGGCCCTTCTGGCCTTCGACGATGTCGAACTCGACCCGCTCACCCTCCGCGAGGGTCTTGAACCCCTGCATCTGGATCGCGGTGTGGTGGACGAAGCAGTCCTTGGTCCCGTTCTCCGGGGTGATGAAGCCAAACCCCTTGGCGTCATTGAACCACTTCACGGTGCCGACGGTACGCATCCCCTCACTCCTGTTGACATTTGGATCGAATCTCGAGGTGCGGGGACGTCCGTACCACCGAGCCGTGTTATTGGCGGGCTGCCTCACCCCCCGCCGACGGGTGTACAAAAAACACAAAAACAGGCCTGAGCTTGCCGCAGCCCAGACCCACCCACTGACTGGTGTTCGAGACGGCTCGAACGCGCTGGCCGAGGCGGCAATTTACAGGGGGATTTTTCGCTTGTCAATGATATTGTCCGAGGGTATTCGCGAGCGCCCGCGGGAGGCGCGAGATCGGATGGCCGGCATCGTGGGTTCGGTTCTCGGCGGTTTGCTTCTCGCCGCGCGCGACCGGCATATTCAGGAAACGCGTATGGCGTCGCGTTCGGCCGCCATCAATTCAAGGACGAGCCGCGATTCATGGCCGAATGGAGTGCGGATGGGAGCGATCGACGAGTGATCGATCTGCATGGTCACCAGTTGCCGGGTGTCGACGATGGCGCACCGGACCTGGCCGCGACCCGGCGGGCGATCGACCGGATGCTGGCGCAGGGCGTCGGGGGTTTCGTGGCCACGCCCCACGTCCGCGCGACGGGGCTTCTGGCCGATGGCGGACCGGAACGGGTCGCGATGAAGCTCGATCCGGCGTGGGCGGCGTTGACGGAGTTGTGCGCCACGGAGTATCCCGACCTGGTCGTCCACCGTGGTGCCGAGGTCATGCTCGACCACCCGCTGCCCGACCTTTCGCCCGACTGGGTGCGCCTCGCGGGCACCCGGTTCGCCCTTGTCGAGTTCCCTTCGATGATGATCCCGCCGCGATCGGTCGATGCTTTGATTTCGCTGACGCGCGCCGGGTTCACGCCCGTCGTGGCACATCCGGAACGGTATCGGAACGCGAGTCTGAACGGGGCGGAGGCGATCGCCTGGAAGCGAGCGGGCGCCCTTCTCCAGGTGAACTGTGGATCGCTGCTCGACAACTACGGATCCGAAGCGACGCAGCGCGCGCGAAGGCTTCTGTCGCTCGGCGCGGTGGATTGCCTCGCCGGCGACTACCATTGTCGCGGTCCTTATCCGATCGACGAGTGTCGACGAATACTCCAGGAATCGGGTGCGGCGGACGAGGCCGAAGCCTTGCTGTCGATCAATCCCGCGCGCCTGCTCGACGGGCTCGATCCGGTGGAAGTACCGCCCATCCAGCTGAGCGATACCCGGTGGAAGGTGCTCGCCGGCGTGCGGAAATGGCTGGGCTGAGCACGTTCGCCCTCCAGTGAAACGGTTCTCTTGGAGGGCCGGAACAAGGGCCCTATAATTTATCGCTGTCGCGGATCGCTCATGCGCGTCCATCGCGGAGCGGGTCGTGGTGGTGATCGAACATCGTTGACGGGTGATCGTCGACGACGCCGGACCGAAAGGGAGGAAGGGCCCGAGAAGTACGGGATCGGGGAGGTCTCACTCGACAAGAGCACATCCGCCGCGAGGCGGAGTCGCAGAGCCGGGCGTCTCCAGGTGGGTGGAGACAGGCCAGCCGCCGAAGGTGAGTAGAGGTCTCTCACTCGAGAAGCGCGCATCCGTCGCGAGTGCGGGGAGCGCAGAGTCGGACCGTTCCGCCAGCCGGAAGGGTCCGGTCGCCGACGTGAATACGAACCTCAGCCCGCATGCCGTACCACACCGAGGGCAGCCGCCCGGACCACTGGGGTAATCCCGCCGAACCGTCGGACTCGCTGGCTCGGGCCGACCTGGCCCTCCTCCTCTCCGCGGAACGAAGGCTCGCGCGCGCCCTCGCTCGCCCCGCCGAAGTCCTCCGTTTCTTCCTTCTCGCCGTCGAAGAAGCCGCGACCCTGCTGGATGTCGACCGCGCGGTGCTCTGCCTGGTCGACGCGGACGACCCGAGCCTTCTGCGCGTGATGGCGGGTGCCGGTCCCATGGCGGAAGAGGAGGGCGAGCTGCTTCCGATGGAGGGCAGCTTCGAGGGCCTCGTATTCCGCAGCGCGATGGCCGTCCGATCGCCGGACCTCCGGCGGGAACCGGGCGTGTACCGGCCGGCCGGAGTCCCTCGCCGCGCCGGCCCCGCGGTGGCCGTGCCGCTTCGCGCGCGGGATCAGCCGATCGGTGTGCTGCTCGCCGCGCGCGCCGAGGACGGCGCTCCGTTCCTCGAGCGCGACGTCGACCTGCTCCTGGAACTCGCGACACCGATCGGCGCGGCGCTGGAATCGATGCGCCAGTACGATTCCACGCGCCGAAGCCGCGAGTCCGTCGACGCCTGGAGCCGCGAGCGGCAACTGCGCCGCTGGATCACCCGCTATGAGGCGCTGAACGCCACCCGCGTCGAACTCGTGTTTCGCCTCGACGAAGGCGGCCGACTGGAATGGGGGGGGAGCACGACCCCGATCTTCGGGATCGAACCCGAAGCGTTCGCGCCGACCATCGAGGAATTCCTCGCCTGGGTGACGACCGCGGATGGCCCGGGGGTCAGGCGGGCGCTCGTTTCACTCGCCATGCCGGATGGTCCCCGAAGCGTATCGGCCCGCTGCGCTCTGATCCTCGGCGAGGGCATCGAACTGCCCGCCCGACTCGAGGGCTGGCGCATCGAAGGCGCGGAAACTCTCGGCCTGGTTTCCGCCCTCCGCCACGATGGACACCCCACCTCGACCGCCCCGGACGGATATGACCTGGAGGAGATGATCCGCTCGATCCGTCACCAGATCAACAATCCCCTCGCCGCCGTGATGGGGCGCGCCCAGCTCATGATGCGCGAAGACATCGTCCTTCGCGAACCCATGCTCCGCCAATCCGTCGAAACCATCCTCTACGAAAGCGACCGCATCAACCGGTTCGTCCGCGACCTGCACCAGACCGATTCCCTCAATCGATTGATGGATCCCCTTCCCGGCGAAACTCCCGACCCCGAGTGGTAGTCGATTATCGAAACTGGATTCGATAAAGGGCGGTACCCCCGCGCCTGGCCACGACGCGCGCGCGACGGTTCAGCCTGGCCGCGATCACGCCGATCCTTGAAAGCGGGATCACTCTCCACCCTGTAGCCGAACGGTGGGCGATGCGCGCCACCATGCGTTCGCGAGTCGAAGCGGTCGCCCGGGAGGCTCCGCCGCTGATCCCGGACGCCGAACGAGCGAACAACGAATACCGGCCAAACCTTACGGTCGACGCGACTCGACCGCACCGGGCGAAACATGCCGATGCGCGGATCCTCGTCGCGGTCGCACCCCTCCATGACGTCGCCATGATCGGCGTGGCCGAGAGGATCCCGCTAAAGCCGGGCGGCCTCACGACCGAAGAATTCAGCGATATGAAGCGACATACGGTGATCGGCGCTGACTTGCTGGCCGGCGGCCTGTCCGAGGTGGAGACGATGGCTGAAGCGATCGCGCGCTTCCATCACGAACGGTGGGACGGGAACGCGGCGGACACTTCGATCCCCGAGTGATGAAGGCGTTCCTCGAACTCGTCGAGACGAACGAGACTGATGCCCTGGAGGCGGGATGGGCGTGCTGAACGCGGAACAACCACGGACCGACCCTCCGACGCTGGAAGACGATCTCTCGTCGCGGATCCGGACGACTCGTGATCGGCGGGCGGGATTCAGCGGCGGGGCGGCCTCGGCGTTGAGCCGCGCGCGCGGCGTCGATCATGATCCGATGCTCTGCGCGACACGCGGCTTCCACGGCCCGTTCATGATCGACCCCGGAACGACCGGGGCGGAAGATATCGGTGTCTGCACCGTCTGCGGAGTGGCGATGTTCGTCCCCGATCACCAGCCGGCCTACGAAATCGCGCGGTTCCACGGGTTGACCCCCTGATCGACGGGGCACGTATGAGCACGAACAGAGACGATTGGGATGGTTCTCCGGGTGACCAGGATCCGGACTACGAGCTCGCCGAGGGGCAGGCGGAGGCCCCCGCGCCGGCGGGTCGCCGCCAAGTTCGTACGGCGATCGCCGTCCTCGCGGCGCTCAACCTCGGGCTGATCGGGATGCTGATCGCGGGCTCTCTCGGCATGGTCCCCACGCCGGCGCCGCCAGCGGTGGCCGCGGCGCCCGCACCAGTCACGACGGTCGTGCCGGACTCGGTACCTGGGGTTTCCGCGATTCCTTCGCCAGCGGCGACGCAGGCCGGTTCCGTCCAAGTCGAGTACGCGGCCCCGGGACCCCGGCAGACGGGCCCGCAAGCGCGCGGCGGGCGTGGAGGCGGGGGTGGTGGAGGTGGGGGCGGAGGATCATCGGAATGGTACGCGCCTTCGGGTGGTCTGCAGGACATTTTTTGCAGACCGAGGCAGGGGGAAACCCAGGAGGAATGGCTTGCGAGAGTCTCTTCCTCCTGCCAGTGACCCTGACTTCGCGGGAGCGGTGAGGTTCCGCGCGGTGGTCCGCGGCGTACCTGAAGCCACGATGGTGGTACCGCTTGGTAGCTCTGGAGCGACGGAGATGCCGAGTCTGGCGGCAAAGCGCGCTACCGCTCCCGAGGTGACCTACCCGAGCGGAATCGGGATTAGAATCGATTCTTCACCGTCACGTTCGACCCGTCCACAATCCAATAGCGATGCGCGCCAACCCGAGGGGGCCGAGGAGAGACCCTCGGCTACCTCGTGTCGGACTGCCGCCTGGACTTCTGGTGAACTGGCACGCGCGTTGGTGTTCGTCATCTACATTACTCTACAGGCCACGGTGCCTCTCCGTGCCTTCGTCGCGGATATCGGACACGACCGCTATTCCTGGCGAATGTATTCTCAATTGTTGATTCATCCGGAATGGGTCGTCACCCTGCGAGACGGGTCGAATGGCTCCATACCCATCGGAGAGTATTCGATCCATCCACGCGGCGAAATCGACTGGGAGAGTCATTATCCGGCGCATATCTGTTCTGTTGTTTCAGGTGCCAGAGAGGTGTGGCGGCCCGCGACCCAGTTCACTCCCGAGGTTCATTTCGAATGTCAATGACCGGCGGGCTCCGCGAAATATTGGGTGCCCGGACGGCGGCGAGCCCACCGGCGGTCGCCCGGATCGTCATCGGAATGGCCGCGGTGGTCAAGGCGTTGTACCTGGGCTTGGTGATCCTCCCCCGGATGGGTGCCGACCGGATCCGCCTTCCCGTCGTCGAGTGGTTGCCTCCCGCCTCGGTTGGCCTGACGGTCCCGGTTCTCGTGGTTTGGATCATCGCCGCCGTGTGCTTCACGATCGGCTGGCGAACGCGGATCGCCGGCTCGGTCCTGGTTGCGACGATGGTCGCGATCCAGTTGCTCGATGAGCAGTTCTACTCGAACCATCTCTATCTGCATTCGTTGCTGGTCCTGTTGCTGACGATCGCCGACTCGGGCGCGATGCTATCCTTCGACGCGCGAAAGCACGGCTCCCGCAAGACGATTCCCGCATGGCCTATTGTGCTCTGCTGTGTCCAGTTGAGTGTGGTATATGGGTACGCTGCGATCGCGAAATTGACACCGGAGTTCCTGAGCGGGGGGATCATCTACGAGGCCTGGTCCCTCCATGGACTCCTTCCGCTGCCGGAGCCTCTCCGGCGTTGGGAGGTCATGGCGCCCCTCGCGGTGCTCGCCTTCCTCTCGGAACTCTTCCTGGCATTCGCGTTCTGGCTTGATTGGCTGCGACGTCTGGCGGTGATCGTTGGTATTGCCCTCCACGGCGTGATCATCCTCACGATGGGCAGCCCTGTAGAACTGTCGATCTTCGCGGCGCTCATGTTTTCGATCTACGGAGTTTTCGGCAGGCGCCTTGACCCGCCGTCGGGCACGCCCGTGCCGGCTCGCAGCGTCGGAACATGATCCAGGGCAGGCCAGCGGTCGAGCGATCTCGTGCGGTGGACGATTGGCCGCATGCGGGGCTTCCGGCGATCGTGTCGATACACCACTCCGCCAAGACCATCGCGCAAACAGTCCCCGGCCCGGTCGCGGCGAACTGGCCGCTCGTTCGGATGGCGCTGTGGTTTCTCTCGCTATCCCTGTTTGTCAGGGTCGTGTCACATCACGTGCTGGCCGATCTGGACATGTTTCACCAGATGGCCCTGTTCCGGGCAGCAATTGAACTCGGTTGGTTGCCGCGGGAAGATATCTTCGCGTTCACCCCCACGGTCTCACCGTCCGTTCATCACGAGTGGGGAGCGGGAGCCCTTCTGTATGCAATGGTCATCACCAGCGGCTGGGGCGAAGCCGGAGTCCTGATCCTTCGCAATGCCCTGTTGGCGATTCTCGCCGTGACGGCCTACCGCGCAGCTCTCCGTCGCGGGGGCAGCCCGACAACGCTTTTCCTTTGCGCTCCGCTCGCGATCGTATTGCTTGCGATCGGTCTCTCGACGCTTCGGGCGCAGATGTACACTTTCCTGTTCGTCGCCATCCTGCTTGGGTTTCTACAGCGAGATCGAGAGGGAGGGCGTCGCTGGATCATTGGGTGGCTGTTACTGTACCTCGTCTGGCTCAATCTGCACGGTGGGTTCGTCGTTGGCCTTGGCCTGTTTGTCGTACACCTGTCGGTCAGTTTCGCGGAGCAATGGTGGCGCACATTCTCCGGAGGCGGAACCAAGGTTGGTTCATCGGCGGGACTCGTGATTCGGTATCGGGACGCGCTCACTTCAGCGTTCGCGGCCACGCGCCATCTTCTCCTGGTACTCCTGGGGATGCTCGCTGTCATTGGGGTGAATCCGTACGGACTCGACTACATTCCGTTTCTTTGGGACGCACTCACGCTCGATCGGCCGCTCATCGATGAATGGGCGCCACTCTGGTCGGAAAGAGTGTCACCCGTAACGAAGTTGACGTTCGCCGTCTCATTGCTGTATCCGCTCTACGCTATCCTGCGAAACGGCGCCCGGGCACTTCCGTCGCTCGCGTTGGTTGGCGTCGCCGCGCTTGCGGCGGTCTTCGCGCAGCGCATCGTGCCGATATACGCCATCGTCTGGTTCATCTGCGTTCCAGGTCTACTGGAGCCGAATATCGCCGCCCCGGCGGTTGGGCCCCTGTTGCGACGATTTCGCATGGCCATTGTCGTGGGGTGCGCAGGCCTCGGGACTTTGCTCGTAGTGTCCGCCGGACAGGCCCGCCCATGGGAGCTACGGATCCCCAATGCGCCCATCACGGACTCTTCTCTTCAGTACCCCGTCGGCGCCGTCGGCTATCTCGCGGATACAGGTTTCGTCGGTGATGTGATGACCGAGTTCAATTGGGGCGCCTACGTCTCATGGATGCTCCACCCCGCCGTTCGTGTGGGAATGGATAGCCGGTATGAGGCCGCGTATCCATCCGGACTCGTTCACGAGGTCCACGATTTCTACATGGGGCGACCGGGGTGGGAAGAGGTGCTCGATCGCTACGGCGCTGATGCCGTAATCATTCAGGAGAGCCGTCCCTTGGCGAGGCTGTTGGAGCGCGCGAAGGATAGTGCCGATACCCACTCATGGGTGCGCGTCTACCGCGATGACGCCTTCTCCATCTGGGCCGATCCGAACCGCGCGCCGTCACTCCCCTTGGTCGACAGGCGCGGTGAAACGATCGAGGGGACGATGATCCGTGAGCCGTGATTGACCGACAATGAATGCCGCATCCATCCAACGGTCCGAGAGGTTCCCGTTCGAGCCTGACTCGCCAACGTTCGAGTATGCCGGGACGGAGCTGGAGTCAATGGCCTTCGCGCCCAACTACTATCGAGCGATCCATGGATGGTTCGCCCCGCATCTTGGAGGACGGGTGGTGGAAGTCGGAGCGGGAGTGGGGACGTTTTCGAAACTACTCGCAGCCGATCCGGCATTGAGCGAGCTGACGCTCCTGGAGCCCGCCGCGAACAATTACCCCGCGCTGGAAAAACGATTCGCGGGTAGCTCCCGGATCCACACGCGGGCCAGCTATCTCGAGGAAGCCGCCCATGAGCTTCGCGCTGACTCAATCGTGCTTGTGAACGTGCTCGAGCACATCGAGGACGACGCCGGCTTCATGGCGGCAGCTCATCGAGTACTCGAGCCAGGCGGCCGACTCCTGATTCTCGTGCCGGCGCTTCCCGCGATCTTCGGCTCGCTCGACCGAGCATTTGACCATTACCGTCGCTACACCCGGCAATCGCTCGCCAGTCTTCTTGTCACGGGCGGCTTCGAACCGGCGAAGATCCGATATGTGAACTTTCCGGGGACGTTCGCGTGGTTTCTTGCCGGACGCATCCTGCGCCGCCAAACATTGGGTCGCCGCCAGGTTGGCGCGTATGACCGTTGGGTCGTGCCGGCCATGCTCCGTCTGGAGAGCCGCTGGTCGCCGCCCTTCGGACAAAGCCTTCTCGCCATCGCCAAAGCGATATGATGAAGACAATGATGACTTCCCGGGCTGATATCCCGCGTGTTTCCGTGATCATGCCGGTCTATAACGAGAAGGCGTGTGTCGAGGAGTCTATCTGTCGTCTGAAGTCTGTCCCTCTGGAAATCGAACTGATCGTGGTCGATGACTGCTCGACTGACGGCACGCGCGTGATCCTCGAGAAGCTGGCGCTGGAAGGGGTGATCGATCGGCTGGTACTGCAGCCGAAGAACGGGGGGAAGGGGATGGCCGTTCGGACCGGGATCGAGCGGGCCACCGGATACGCGACCGTCGTTCAGGACGCCGATCTCGAGTACGACCCGCATGAGCTACCTCGTTTGCTCGAACCGATCCTCGATGGACGCGCGGATGCGGTCTTCGGTAGCCGCTTTCTAGGCGCGCCACGCCGCGCGCTCTATTTCTGGCATCGCATTGGGAACGGGCTCCTGACGCTCCTCTCGAACATGTTCACGAATATCAATCTTACCGACATGGAAACGTGCTACAAGATGGTCCGAACAGATCTCTTGAGCTCGCTTCCACTCATGTCGGACAGGTTTGGGATTGAGCCGGAGTTGACCGCGCGACTCGCTCAGGCGGGCGCTCGGATCTATGAAGTGCCGATCAGTTATAGTGGGCGCACGTACGAGGAAGGAAAAAAGATCAACTGGCGAGATGGGGTGGCGGCGTTCTGGCACATTCTCAAGTACAATACCCTCGTCCCACCCGCGCCCAAGTACGTACCCCGGATCGAGCAGTCGACCGGAGCAACCGCCTCCCCCGTCGAGCTGGTCGCGGCGGTCCGCTGAGCGCAGAGGGAGACCTCCCTCTATCCCGAGCATTCATCGGGAGCAAGCAGAAGCCTGCTTCGCGTGCGATTTCAGGTGCCGGCGGCTACCTCTGGACACCGGCCCCCATGCCGTAGAAGGCCGCCAGGTCCTCATTGATCCATGATCGTCACCCGCAGCAATTCCGCCCAACGGCGACGCTGTTCGGTCGGATCCACTTCGTCTTCCGAGGGAATCGCTCGCTCCTCGAACAGCGTGTAATGCAGATCGGCCGCGTCATCGGAGGCGCCGAGGTCAAAGAGAATGTCGCCGATCAACTGGCGTATCGTTTCGACGTCAGTGACACTGGCCATCATCTTGAGCCGCTGGATCGCGGTGTCCGTGCTACCGGCGTTGCGGGCGGCATTGGCGTAGCCCTGCAGATGTTCGCGAACTCGCTCGGAAACACCTCGGCTCTTCAGAAAAGGCAGGTCCGCGCCGAGAAGTAAGAACGCCATCGTGCACCGCGCGCGCACGATGCCGGGCGAGATGGTGATCATCTTCTGACAGAGCGCCATGGCGCTGTCGTAGTAGCCAGCCGTGAGGTAACCATCGACTGCACGCCCATAGTAGGAGAGAGCACGGGGGGTCTCGCCGGCCTCCAGGCAAAGATCACCGGCTCGGCCGAGGACGGCTGCGCGGAAGTCCGCAGCGGGGACGTCGGCCTCGGACTCGAGGAGCGCGAGCCTGCCGTCGAGATCGGCGTGAC
>CAZWJE010000039.1:0-27903 GCA_964634395.1 uncultured Gemmatimonas sp.
CTCCGTCAGTCTTCCCGCGCGTCCGAATCCGCCCCGCCGCCCCGCAGAAACAGCGCCGGCAGGATCGCGAGCGCGCTGATCACCGTCGTCGCGGTGAAGAGGTCCGTCACGACGGTGGTCATCACCCGCGCCGCCTGTTCGGCGATATAGGCCGCCGCGCCGGGGTCGAAGAGGCCGCCCGGCGGAGGTGGGACGGCGGCGACGAGCGATTCGAACCGGCGAAGCGCCCAGGTGACGAGGATCGAGAGTCCGATCGTCATCCCGGTCAGGCGGGCGACGAGGAGGATCGACGCGGCGATCCCGCGATCGGCCTCGCGTACGCGTTCGAGGACGGCGGTCGCCAGGGGTGTGGTAACGAACCCGAGACCCAGGCCCGCGACCAGCAGCGGCCAGACGAGCGTGCCCGGCGGCTGCGTGTATTCCCAGCCCGACATCCGCCAGAGAGCGCCAACGAGCGCCACCAACCCGAGGATCGTCAGGGGGCGCACTCGAACGCGCCGTACGATCGGCCCGGCGGAGAACGCCCCGGCCATCATCCCCGCCGCGAAGATCCCCAGGAGGCGGCCGCTCATCCTCGTCCCCTCGTCGACCGACCCCATCACGGCCTGCAGCAGCACCGGGATCTCCACCATGATCGACATGAGGACGACCCCGGTGAGAAGGCTCACGCCATTCGCCGCGGCGAAAACGCGTTCGGAAAGGAGTCGGAGGTCGATGACCGGTTCCGGTACCCGTCTCTCACGAATGATGAAACCCGCGAGCGCGGCGACCGCGGCGACGATGAGCGGCCAGAACCAGGGCGACCGCGCCGGCGCCTCGGTCGAGGGCAGCAACCCCGCCTCCGGACTCGCTGGCGCGATCAGGTAGAGGGCCATCGTCACGGCGAAGAGAAAGAGCGTGAGCAGAGCCGCCCCGAGGATATCGAGGCGATGCGCCGTCCGCTCGTGGCGCGGCAGCGCGATCGCGACGAGCACCAGGCCGAGGATCGCGATCGGCACGTTCAGCCAGAAGACCCAGCGCCATCCGAGCCAGGTGGTGATCCACGCGCCATAGGCCGAACCCGCGACCCATCCGGCGGTGTCGACGGCGACGACCGCCGCGATCGCCAGCGGGCGCCGCCGGGCGGAAACCGCGTCGCTGACGGCGGCGAGCGCGACCGGCACCATCGCCCCGCCGCCGAGCGCCTGGAGGATCCGCGCCGCGACCATCGTCCAGAGCCCGCCCGTCATCGCCGCCCACACCGACCCGAGGGCGAAGAGCCCGAGGCAGACGAGGAAGACGAGCCGCCGCCCATACAGGTCGCTCACCCGACCCATGATCGGCATCGTCACCACGTACGCGATGAGGTAGCCGTTCACGATCCAGGTGGCGTCGGCGAGGCCGGCCGGGATCGGGATCTGGAAGTCGAGGATGAGTTGCGGGAGGACCGCGGCCATGACCGTGAGGTCGAGGGCCGCGGTGAAGACGTTCAGGCAGACGGCGAGAAGCGCCAGCCACCCCGCCCCGGAGGATTTCACGGGGGCGGCTGAATCGTGACCGGCTGGTCGAAGTTCGACAGGTCGAACGTCCAGGTGGGGATCACGCCTTCGGGGGTGGTCGGCTGGCGGACGACGATTCGGCGGATGCGATCGTCGTCCGGGGTAACGAAGAGGTCGACGTCCAACGTCGGCACCGCGGCGAGGTCGGCGGCGAAGCCGGCCATTACCGTGCCGGGAAGAGTACCGCTCAGCCGATAGGCGGGCGCGCCGTCCAGCGACTCTCGCGGAGAGTACCGCACGTCCGGCATCTGCGTGAGCGTGGCCCCGATCCCCGTGGACGGGTCGAAAGCGGTGGCTACGGCGCCAGCGGTCCCCGGGGGCGCCGGTTCCCACTGCCGCGAGAGCGGGTTGGTGATCCATTGCTGATCACCGATCCCGATGAACGCGACCTGCGTGTTCCCCACCGGGGTACGGACGGTCGTCTGCGCCTGCATCCGGTCGGGCGTAACCACATCGCCTTCGGCCGTCGAGTAGGTGAGCATCCCCGCCTGGTCGAGCGGGATGACCCGGTTCTCGACGGTCAGCCGGAAATGAAAGCTGTCCGTGGCGTTCCAGACATCGACGGCGCTCCGGAGACGCTCCTCGGGCGTCGGCTCCGCGACCTCCGCCGGCACGGGTGCCGGCTCATCGTCACCGCAGGCGGACACCATCGTGACGAGGCCGACGAGCAGCGCCGCGCGGATCGATCGGACGGACCAGGGAATCATGTGCGGTTTCGGGAAATCGGGGCCTGGTCGAAGGAATCGTGGACGCCGCGTGACGCCCGCGGCGAATCTATGGGGACGCGCGGCGATTCTACAAGGACGATGCCTGACCGTCGGCGCCGCCGGTCGACGGAACGAAAGTCGAACAGCATCCGACGGGCCTCACTCCTTCCAGAGCGGGACCGGTTCTCCGGTCGGGCCGGCCCCCCATGGCAGCCACGCCAGCGCCGTGATCCGCATCGACACCGCGTTGTAGGGCGGCCGGATGGTCACCTCGCCGAGCGTCTCCTCGGCGTCAGCCACATTCTCGATCCGGGCAAGTTCATCCTGGAACTCGCGTTCCATCTCATCGATCCGGGCCTGAACGGCTTCGACCGTCTCCTCCGCGTGGGCGATGCCCTGACGCGTCCGTGCGGCTCGCCCCGCCTGACGGACGGCGGTGGTCGCGCGGGTCGAGCCCGCACCGAGGAAGGCGCCGAGCAGACCGCCCTTCTTCCCACCGGTCCGACTACCCGCCGCCGCGCCCAGCACCGCGCCGAGCGCGGAGAGACCGGTATCGAGCATCGCCTGCCGGGAGTCGGCGGAACGCTTCTCGACCGCCTGCTCCGCCTTCCGCAACCGTTCCTGGAGTGTTCGAAAACGGGGTTCGTACTTCGACCTCAGCTTCTCGGCGGCCGCGTCGCGCGCCTCACGGCCGAGACCCGCGAGACGCATGCGGAACTCCCGTTCACTTTCCCCCGGTCGCGACGTGGTCCTGTGCGCCTTCGATTCAAGAAGCGTGATCGGGAACGCGCCGGGGATCCAGCGGCCCAGTTCCTTCTCCCATTTGGCATAATTCTTCGCCTGAGTGGCTTCCGCGGGGAGCGGCTGGAAGCTGGCGCCATCGATCGGTTCAGCATCGAGGTCGTCGATCTCGAGCCCGGTGGCCACGACGCGGTCCGTGGAGAAGGGGATGTGCCCGACCTCGAGATCCGCGAGCAATCGCACGGATCGGGTTTCCTCGACCCCGTGCTTCGCCGACGAGTAGCGGACCTCGGCGGCGGCGATCACGGCGGGCCGGTAGGTCAGTCCCTCCGCGCGCGCCATCGGAACACCGAAGAACTGCCTGATTTCGCTTGGAAGGATGGGCGGACGGGAAGGGGCCGCGTCGGGCGGGCCGGCCGTCAGGGTTGAAGTCGCGGCGCCACCAGGGATGGGTATCGCACCCGAGGATGCCGACGGCGCCGTCGACACTTCCCTTCCCGCGCCCGTCCCGTTCGCCTCCAGCGTCCGGATCTGTGTGAGCGTCAGCGGCCCCGCCAGGTAGGACATCGCCCACCGCGTGGAAAAGAGTCTGGGCGCGCCGCGATGCACGTTGTGCAGGAGAAAGACGCGCTTTCCGAGGCCGGAAATCATCCGGTCGAGCTGGGCGCGGGGAATCGGGTTCGACCCCGCCATCGCCCCGTCCAGCGCCTCGAGCACCCGCGCCTTGTCGCGGTCGGTCTGCAGCCGGCCGATGAACCAGGTGCCAGTGTTCCCCAGTCCCTTGTAATCGAGGTCAACGGGGTTCTGTGTCGCGAGCACGAGCCCGACGCCGAAGGCGCGCGCCTGCTTCAGCAGCGTGAGCATCGGCCCCTTGGACGGCGGGTTCGCGACGGGCGGGAAGAAGCCGAAGATCTCGTCCATGTATACGAGCGCGCGCAGGCTCGTCGTCCCCGGCTGGGCACGCATCCATCCCACGATCGCGGAGAGCAGCATGGTGACGAAGAACATCCGCTCGGCGTCGCCAAGATGCGCGATCGAGAAGACCGATACCCGGGGCCGTCCCTCCGCGGTGTAGAGCATCGACGGGATGTCGAGCGGCTCCCCCTCCATCCAGCCCTGAAAGCCGGGCGACGCGAGCAGCGCGTTGAGCTGCATCGCCAGTCCGAACCGGTCCTTCGCGGGATAGATCGTCTCCAGCTCCATCACCCCGAGACGCGTGAACGGGGGCTGCTGGATCGCCTGGATGAGCCCACCGAGGTCGAGGCTCCGGCCCGCCCGCCAGGCGTCGTCGAGGATCGCGGAGAGGAGGATGTGGTCGCGGCTACGGATCGGGTCGGCGTCGAGACCGAGGAGACCGAGCAGTCCGGTCACGGTGGTCTGGACCCGGTCACGGAAGGCGTCCGCGTCGTCGACCATCTCGCGGGGAGGCGCGTCGAACGAACGAAGGACGGAAACGCCGCGACCGGCGGAGCTCCCCGGCGTGTAGATCGCGAAGTCGGCGTGTCCCCGAAGACGACGGATCCGTTCGCCGTCCTGGTCCCAGTCCGCGAGCCCCTTCCGCCAGAGATCGGCCTGGGCCGCCGCGAAGGCGTCCGGGTCCACGCCCTGTTGCGCGGCGGTGTCCTCGTTGATCCACGGGCGGAAGTCCGCCGGCGCCAGGTCGGGGAAGGTGAGCAACAGGTTCGTAAGGTCGCCTTTCGGGTCGATCGCGATCACGGGGACGCGGTCCATCGCCGCTTCCTCGAGCATCCCGAGCGCGAGCCCGGTCTTTCCACTCCCCGTCATCCCGATGATGACGCCGTGAGTGGTCAGATCCTTCGAATCGTAGAGGATCAGGTCTTCGTTCGTCTTGCCGGTGGCCGGGTCCACTTCCCGACCCAGGTAGAAGGCGCCGAGCTTTTCGTAGTCGTGATCCATCGGTTCGCGGGAGCCTGGGTCGTCAGAGATAATCGGACAACTGGGCTATACGCATTCCCGGGACGCTCGGCAACCGCCGGTCGTTGGTGACGAACGCCACGCACCGTTGAGTGTATGCCGCCGTGAGCTGCAGCGCGTCAGGCAGCCGCATCCCGTAGTGCGCCCGAAACCGCGCGGCAGTCCGGATCTGCACCCTGTCGATATCGACCAGTCGGAGCGAATCGGTTCGAGTCAACACCCGCTCATATCGTTCGGCCAACTCGGGCCTTCCGGCCCGGTACGGAAGTACGAGTACCTCGCCCAGGGTAATAGCGGACGTAACCAGATCCCGTTCGCCATTATCGGCGCTGGCGAATACGGGCAGAACAAGGGGTAGATAGGCGGGATGCTCCTCGATCAGATAGATGAAGAGCGATGTATCGAGAGCGACCGGACCCGGGCCGATCGTGTCAATCAGTCCCATGAACGCCGTTCGTCGTCCACATATTCCGCGGCGTCGATTCCCTCCCAGATCTCCTTGCCGAGCCCCTGAAGGTCGAGAAGCGAGTGGCCTGGCTCCGCATCCCGCAGCAACACTTCCTCCAGGATGCTCGTAACCTCCTGGCTTACCGAGCGATGCCGTCTCTTCGCGCGTTCCCGCAGCAACCGATAAAGGGGATCGGGAAGACTCTTCACATTCAACGTGGCCATAGGCTCCTCCTTTCTTCCTCCAATGTGGAGGAAGAATCATTTCGGATCAAGCGTTCGTGACCTCAACGGGATGACAACACCGCTCGGGGCGTCAAACTGGGAGATCCCCGCCTACCACCCCGCCGCCTGCCCGTCCTTGCGGTGGTCGGAGCCGCCCCGGTACACGCCGTTGACGGGCAGATCCCGGGTGATACTGTCGACCCCGTAGGCGGGGGCGGCGACCGACGGGTCGACCGTAAACAGAATTCCCTGGTAGCCGCCGACGGAGCCGCCACTCACACTCCGCACCTGGTGGCCCATCGCCTCCAGCGCGCTCCCGACGAGGTCATGAAGCGGCGCCTCGAGCGAGAGCATGTTCGAGTTCTGGTTGTGCGTGAACCGCGCGGCGTCGGTCGTCATCTGCACGTTCATCCCGTGGTCGATGAGGTTGACCATGTGCTGCGCGTGGGTCTCGGGCTGCACGCTGCCGCCCATGTTGCCGAACGTCATGATCGGTTCACCGTCGCGCATGACGAAGCCGGCGATGATCGAGTGGAACGGTCGTTTGCGGGGCGCGACGACGTTCGGATGCGACGGATCGAGCGAGAACGCGGTGCCGCGATTATGGAGGACGAAGCCATACTCGCCGACCGTGGCGCCACTCCCGTAGACCGAGAAGACGCTGTGGATGAGCGACACCATGTTCCCCCACCGGTCGGCGGTGGTGAGGTAGATGGTGCCACCATCGAGTCCGCCTCGCACGGACGGTTCCGACGCCTGTTTCGGGTCGATCCGGTCGCAGAGAGAGCGAGCGTATTCCTTCGAGAGGAGACGGGCGACGGGCACGTCGACGAACTTCGGGTCGCCGTTGTACGCCTGGAGGTCCGAATAGGCGAGCTTTTTCGCCTCGACCATGAAGTGCCAGTACTCGGGGCTCGATGGGCCGAGTTCGGCGAGGTTCACCCCATGAACGGGCGCGCACACTTCGAGGATGTTGAGCATCTCGAGCGCGGCGAACCCCTGGCCCGGAGGCGGGACCTGGTAGATGTCGTAACCGTGATAGCTGGTGGTGATCGGCTCGCCCCATTCCGGCTGGAACTCGGCGAGGTCCGCGCTGGTCATGACGCCGCCGTTGGCCTGGACCTTGGCGACGATCGCGTCGGCGATCGGGCCCCGGTAGAAGGCGTCGGCCCCCTCGTCCTGGATGAGGCGAAGCGCGCGGGCAAGCGCCGGGTTGCGGATGATCGAATAGAGCGCCGGGACGTCTCCCTCTTCGAGGAATGTCGCGTTCGCGTCGGGATCGTTGGCGAGCTTGTTTCGCGAGTTGACGATGTCCGCGTGACGGCGCTCCGCCTGACCCCAGCCTTCTTCCGCGATGCGCGCGGCGCGCTCGAAGGTTTCGCGGAAGGTGAGCGTGCCGAAGCGTGACAGCAGCGCGTCGTAGCCCGCGATCGCACCGGGAACGGTGGCGGCGTTGACGCCGGTGCCCGGCACGCGATCGAGGCCCTGGTCGCGGAAGAATTCCGGCGTCCAACCGGCCGGCGCCCACCCGGCGGCGCTGAGTGAGTAGAGTTTCTTCTCGGCGGCGACGTAGACGAGCGCGAAGAGGTCTCCCCCGATCCCGGTGTCGTTCTGCGAGGTGACGTCGAGAACGGCGCCGACCGCGACCGCCGCGTCGATCGCGTTGCCGCCCTGGCGGAGGATCTCGAGGCCGGCCTGCACGGCGAGCGGGTCGCTCGTGGCCACCATCCCGTGACGAGCGATGACTTCGGAGCGGCCCTGGTCCGCCCATCCCTGCGCGCGAGTCCCCGGGACGGCGGGGATGCCGGCGGCCGGATTGACGTCCGGTTCCGTCGGAATGCCGAACGCGTTGGGCGATTGCGCCGCCGCGACCGACGCGAGCGTCAGTGGAAGAGTGGCCAGCAGCATGATTCTCCGGACGGGGCGGAACCGGAGCCGAACGCTCTCACGAGTCATAGGGGGGCCTCCTTCGCAATCAGGGGGGGTCGGGGCGATGGAACCGGGATCGCTGTATCTCTGGCGGGTTCGACGTATCGAGGCATCACGATAGGCGCGGACCGTACCTCGGCGCAACGAGATACCGGCCTCCACCGGGAGAGGACCCTCCCATCACCGCCATCGCGGTGTTCTATTACCATGATCCCATCGTACTGGAATGGCGGGATATGTATCCCCCGTACCGGCGGAAATGCGCGCCTGCCACAAGCGCTCTCCCGCATCGGCGGGGATCACGCTCCCGCACCGGTGGGGATCATCCTTGCGACCCGATGAGGGATCGACTCGAACAGACGAGGATAACGATATGACGGAAACTCTCCCCGAAGTGTGGTTGCGGGGTCCGATCGAAGGGGTCCCGGCTCAGCTCCAGCCGGTCGCGCACGCGCTTGGACAGGCGCGAGAGGAAGTGCGCCGGATCGTCGCCGAACTGCCGCCCGAGCACCTTTGGACTCGCCCCGGAGGTGTCGCCTCGGCCGGCTTCCATCTGGGCCACCTGACGGGTGTGCTCGACCGACTCTTCACCTATGCGCGGGGTGAGGCGCTATCCGCTGAGCAGTTGGAGGCGCTCGCCGCCGAGCAGCGTCCGGGGGGCCCGGAAGTGACCGCCGACGACCTGCTGGCGGCGTTCGATCGCCAGGTCGACCGTGCCCTCGATCAGCTGCGCGCCACCGACGAACGAACTCTCGACGACGCACGCCACGTCGGCCGGAAGCGGCTGCCCTCGAATGTTCGAGGCCTGATCTTCCACGCGGCCGAGCACACGCAGCGGCACGTCGGGCAACTGCTGGTCACCACGCGCGTGCAGCGGTAGTCGGCCAAGGGGGGCGGCGAGCGCGGATGCCGAGAAAGGCGACGGGCGCGGAGGGTCATCTCGGAAACCATGGTGACCTTCCGCGCCCGGCCCGCCTCTGATCGCCGCGGGTTGTTTCGACTATTGTGGCGGGGCGCCCAGCTTCGTGGTGATGCGGATCACACCGTCAGCGGCTTCCTCACCATAGATCGTCACAGCCGCGGCCCCCTTGATGACCTCGATCGACTCGATCCCGTCCGGAGCAAGGTCCGACAATCCTCTCGCGCTCATCTCCCGCCTCACGCCATCGATAAACACGAGCGGAGTCCCCGTCGCAACCTCGCGCACTTCCACGACGCCGTCTCCGGAGTCCGGCCGAACTCGCCGTGAGACTTCGCGCGTGACGATCAGCGCCCCCGCACTGTCGCCGGGCGCGCGCGACGGGGTCACCGTCACGACGCGGGTATCCGGATCGATCCGCACCCCTTCGATGCTGACGGCTGGCTCGGCCCCGGATGCCCGCCTCAGCATCAAGACGGTCGCCGAATCCACTCGCGCGGTGACACCATCCACCCGAGCGGCGGCACCCGCGGCTTCCCGCGCGACCTGTAGCTCGCCGTCGCTGGCGGTGGCGATTCCCGCCCGGACACCCTCGTGCGTCACGATCTCGATCACCGCGTCAGTCGGTACCAGCGTGTCGGGGCCGGCGGGCACGCGAACCGTAGCCGCCGCGCGCGCCGAGTCGTCCGTTCCGGCGAGGCCCGCCGAATCCGCCGTACGCGCCACGGCCGCGATTCTTCGTCCACGCACGTTGATCGTGGCGATCTCATCCGCGGGGATCGCCATCGCGACCTCTCGCGCGACCTCCTCCCCGTCGACGAGGTAGCGCGCCTCGGCGCCCTCCGTGTCCGTAACGAGTTGAAGCGCCTGCGCGGCCTCCGCGGCCACCGAGGCGTCCATACGTTCGATCTCGGCCGCCGTCGGCAGCCCGGTTTCACACGCGGCCAGGATCGCCGCCATCGCCGCCGCCCCGAAAGCCAGCGCCCGGGCCGGAGCGAAACGAATCGTTCGGGTCATCACGCGGATTCTCCTTTCGAGATGGGAAGGCGCGCCGATCAGACCGGTCGCCACCGTCAGACGGTGGGCGGGGCGCCGTTCGGCAAGGTCGAGCAACAGCGATCCATATTCCTGTCGTCGCGCGCCAGCATGGAGCACCCGGTGATCGC
This sequence comes from uncultured Gemmatimonas sp., assembly GCA_964634395.1. Taxonomy (GTDB): domain Bacteria; phylum Gemmatimonadota; class Gemmatimonadetes; order Longimicrobiales; family Longimicrobiaceae; genus WHSP01. The sequence goes on from CAZWJE010000039.1 coordinate 9,608, forward strand.
AATCGACCTCGATGGCCAGGCGCATCCGGCTGAACATCCACCAGGCGGCGGGACTCCAGGGGAGCAGTATGGGCAGGAACGCGCTCGCGAGGAGCAGCCGGGGATCTCCCGCCCGCACGTGTTCCTTTTCGTGATCGAGCGCCAGACGGAGTTCCGCCTCGGGACGGGAAAGCAGCCAATCGGGAACGACGATCTCCGGCCGGATGACGCCGACCACCGCCGGACCCACAGCCGGCGCGACGCGGATCCGCTCGCCAAACATCCGCCGCTCCGACCATCTCCGGCGCTCCGACCCGGCACGCGCGAGCGTCCAGAGGAGCAGCAGGGTCAGCCCACCGGTCGCCAGTCCCCACCCGACGAGCACGGGGGTCTCGTATGAGGCCAGTCGATCCGGGCCCATCGCGAGTGTCGCCCGCGCCAGCCAGCCGCCCCCTTGCTCGCCTGGAACGGCGCCGGCCGTAGCGGACGCGAACTCGCCGTCCTCCATCATGCCGGCGAGCCACGATGGAGCGGCGATCGTCTCGTCTCCCTCCCCCGCCCCGATCGTCAGCCATCCCGCCCCCCACGCGCCCGTCACCGGGACCGCGAGCTGGAACACCAGCGCCGCGGCCCACACCCACCTCGCCGGCACCCGCCAGACGCGCATCACTTCCTCCGCCGCTCGGGCCGATACGGCGATAAGCCCGCCCACGACCACGGCATAGGCCATCCAGAGCACGATCATCGCTATTCCCCCTCCTCGAGCCGTTCCTCCAGCAGCTTCCGCATCCGCTTCAGTTCCTTCCGGCTCAGCCCGCGGTCCGACACCAACTGCGCGAAGAGCAGCTCCGCCGACCCCTGGAAGATCGCTTCCCGGATCCGCCCCAGAGCGCTCGTCCCCGCCTCCTCCGGCGCGACCGTCGGATGATACCGGTAGGCCCGACCCTCCGATTCGTGCCGGACGTACCCCTTCTCCTCCAGCACCTGCAGCACCGACAGCACCGAGGTGTACGCCAGTCCCTCGTCCGCCAGCGCTTCGCGTACCTCTCCCACCGTTCCGGAGCCCGCGCGCCAGAGCACGCTCATCACGTCCAGTTCGCGCGGGGTGAAACTGATCGAGTCGGCCATGGCGTCCATCATTCGAGGCAAAGGTGATCTACGGCATCTTCCGTACATCAACGGTAACGCGACGCACGGGCGCTGTCAACGGTTTTTTCCGTAGATGATCAGCCGTGCGTTACGGGCGGGCCGCGTTTATCGTTGCGACCGGGACCTCATCGCCGGCCGCGCCGCGATCGTCGGTCGGGCCGGACCTCACCTCTCGCACCGTGGTTTCCCATGCTCAACGCTCATTTACCGAACCTCGTGCCGCTGGGGTTGCTTCTGGCGGCGATCGCCGCGGGCGTTCCGGCGGCGGCGCAGCTGACCGCCGTGGCCGGGGTGGCGCCACGCGAAGGGCAGGCGGTGGTGCTGGTCACGGGCTCCACGGACGGGCTGGGGCGGGAGGTCGCCAGGCGGCTCGCGTCGGAGGGGAGGCACGTCATCGTGCACGGGCGGAATGTGGAGCGCGGAAGGGAATTGGTCGACGAGATCATGGCGGGCGGTGAGGGGACCGCGCGCTTCTACGCCGCCGACCTCGCCTCGCTCGACCAGGTGGGGGCGCTCGGTGACGCGATCCGGCGGGACTACGACCGCCTGGACGTGCTCGTCAACAACGCGGGGATCGGGTCGACCGCGCCGGAGCGCCAAGTGAGCGCCGACGGACACGAACTGCGTTTCGCCGTGAACTACCTGTCGGGCTTCCTGCTGACGCGGATGCTCCTGCCGCTCATCGTGGAGAGTGCGCCGTCGCGGATCGTGAACGTGGCGTCGGGGGCGCAGAACCCGATCGACTTCGAGAACGTCATGCTGGAGCGGGAGTACAGCGGCGGCCGCGCGTATGGGCAGAGCAAGCTCGCCCAGATCCTCTTCTCCTTCGATCTCGCGCGGGAACTGGCGGGACGGGACGTCTTTGTCGGCGTGCTCCACCCCGCGACGTACATGGACACGAACATGGTGCGGATGTCCGGACGTACCCCGGTGAGCACGGTCGACGAAGGCGCGGACGCGGTGATGAACCTGGTCACCAATACCGGGTTGGAGAGCGGACAGTACTTCAACGGGCTGAACCCGGCGCGGGCGAACGCGCAGGCGTATGACGAGGCGGCGCGGGAGCGGCTGCGGGTGCTCAGCCGGGAGTTGACCGGGCTGGAGTGACGGGGGACGAGGACGACGAAGGAGAGGGGTCGCCGCCAGCGGGACGACGTTATCGAGAGTGGCGCTCTGCGCCTCTTGTGCCTCTTGTGGCTCTTGTGGCCATCTCCTTTGCCGCGCTTCCGCCGCGATCTCGCCGCGTCGAGGATCCTCGTTGAGAGGCCGTAGCGAATCGCCGATACTCCAGAAGGTCCAACGCCCGTCAAGCGTTCCTTCCCGGAGCCGGCCCGGGCCGCCCATCCTCCCATGCGCCCCGCATGCGACGCGTCCTGGAAATTCTCGTCGCCCATCACGACCCGCGGCTGGTGCTGCTGGCCGCCGCGATCTGCGTATTCGGCGCGGTCACGACGATGAAGGTCGCGACACAGGCGGCCATGTCCGGGAACCGGCGCCCGCTCGTTCTCTTCCTCCTCCTCGGCTTCTATTCAGGCGCGACGGCGTGGTCGACGCATTTCATCGCCAACCTCGCCTGGCGCGTGGAGGTCCCGAGCACCTGGCAGCCGGTGCCGACCGGAATGTCGTTCGTGATCGGGGCGGCGGTGATCGGGCTCGGCTTCTCACTGGCGATTCGAACGAGCGCGCGGATCAAGTACCGGGTGCTCGGCGGAATGATCGTGGGGCTGGGGTCCGCGCTCCTCCATTTCGTCGGGATGGAGGGGATGCGGATGCCGGGAACGCTCTCCCACGATCCGCTGCTCGTGCTGGCGTCGACGGTTCTATCGGCGGGGTTTGGCGCGCTCGCGCTCGCCATCGGATTCGGAACGCGGGTCCAACGGGACAAGACGATCGCCGCGTTGCTGCTCGCGGCGATGATCCTGGGTCATCACTTCGTCGCGATGGCCGGGGTGACCTTCGAGCCGGGCGCGGCCGGAGGCCTTGCCGAGGACGGGGTTCCCCGCTCGATGCTCGTGACCACCATCGTGACGATGTCGGTGTTCATCCTGGGCACCGGGCTCGTCGGCGTCTCCGTCGACCAGCGGGCCGCGCATCGCCGGGCCGCCGAGGCCGACCGCCTGCGTACCCTCGCCGACGGCGCCCTCGAGGGGATCATCCTCCACCGAGGCGGCGTGATCGTCGACGCGAACGCCGTCGCGCGCCGGATGTTCGGCCTGCCCGAGCAGGGGCTCGACCGGCCGGCGGAAGTCTCGCTCTATTTCCTCGTCGCCCCGCCCACCCCCGCCCGGGACCCCGCCGATGGCGGCCCTGCCGAAGTTCATCTTCCCCGCCCCGACGGCTCGACCTTCCCCGCCGAGATCAACCGCCGGGCGATCATTCTTCCCGACGGCTCCGAGGGCGAAGTGTTCGCCGTACGCGACCTCACCGACTGGAAGGAGTTCGAGGCGCGCATCGCCCACGTGGCGCTCCACGACTCGCTTACCGATCTGCCCAACCGCCGGTTCTTCATGGAGATCGTCCAGAAGACGATCTGGATGGCGCAGCGCACCGGCCAGCGATGCGCGCTCCTCTCGATCGACCTGGACGACTTCAGGCTGGCGAACGAACTGCACGGGGACGGAGCCGGCGACGAGGTTCTGCGGGCCGTCGCCCGGCGGATCATGGCCACCCTTCGCGACGCGGACGTGGCGGCCCGCCTCGCCGGCGACGAGTTCGCGATCCTCATCACCGACGCCCGTCAGCCCCGGCCGGCGATCGTCCTGGCGGAGCGGATCATCGAGGCACTGAAGCAGCCCATCCAGACAGGTGTCACGGAGGTCACGATCAGCGCGTCGATCGGTGTCGCCCTCTACCCGGTGGACGGGACCTCGCCCGAGGAGCTGCTCCGTAACGCGGACGTGGCGATGGCGCGCGCGAAGGCCGACGGGAAGGGGATCTGCCGCTTCTTCGAGCCGCAGATGAACGCGGCGCTCGCGGCGCGCCGGCGGATCGAGAGCGGACTGCGCCGGGCGATCTCCGAAGGACGGCTCACGGTCGCCTATCAGCCGATCGTTGACGCCCGGTCACGCGCCACACTCGGTTTCGAGTCGCTCGCCCGCTGGTGGGACCCGGAAATGGGGGAAGTGACCCCCGCCGAGTTCATCCCTGTCGCGGAAGAGACCGGGCTGATCGTGCCGATCGCCGAGATCATTCTGCGCCAGGCGTGTCACGACGCGATGAAATGGCCGGGCCACCTGCGCGTCGCCGCGAACCTTTCGGCCGTCCAGTTCCGCCGCCCGGGTCTCGTCGACGTGGTGCGACGGGTGCTCCGCGAGAGCGGGCTGCCGGGACACCGGCTCGAACTCGAGATCACGGAGACGCTGCTGGTCGAGAACCGCGAAGTCGCCGTCCGCATCCTCCGCGAGCTGAAGTCGCTCGGCGTGCACATTTCCATGGACGATTTCGGGACGGGGTACTCCTCGCTGAGCTACCTCCAGTCGTTCCCCTTCGACAAGATCAAGATCGACCGGGTCTTCGTCTCCGACCTGCCCGAGAACCCGCAGAACGCCTCGATCGTTCGCGCCGTGGCGGCGATGGGGCGCAGTCTGCACATGCGCGTCGTCGCGGAGGGCGTCGAAACCGACACCCAGGCGGAGATGCTCACCGACCTCCATTGCGACGAGATGCAGGGGTTCCTGATCGCGCGGCCCATGCCCGAGGCGGAAGTCTCGAAGTACCTGTCGCGGGGGATGGTTACGGCGTGACGCTTTTTCCACGCGGGGGAAGCACCTTCGCCCGACTGGCGCCACGCGGGGCATGATCCGTGAATCTTCCGGGGGTCCACGGCTTTCGCCCACTCCACATCGCGGCCCGTGCTCATCCAGCTTCTCCTGATCCTCGCCCTGCTCCTGCTCAACGGCGTCTTCGCGATGTCCGAGATCGCCGTCGTCTCGGCGCGGCGCACACGTCTCGTCCAGCGCGCCGAAGAAGGGGACGCGGGAGCCCGGCGGGCGCTCGACCTGAAGGACGATCCCACGTCCTTCCTTTCGACGGTTCAGATCGGGATCACCCTGGTCGGCGTGTTCGCGGGGGCGTACGGCGGCGCGAGCATCGCGGGACCATTGAAGGACGTCGTCGCGGGCATCCCCATGCTCGCGGCTTGGGCGGACCAGATCGCGCTCGGAACAGTGGTGATCGGGATCACCTACCTGTCACTCGTGGTGGGCGAACTGGTCCCGAAACGGATCGCGCTCAACACGCCCGAGCGCGTCGCGTCACTGGTGGCGGCGCCGATGCAGCAGCTCGCGCGGATCGCTTCGCCATTCGTCAAGCTGCTCAGCGCCTCGACCGAGGGCCTTATCCGCCTCCTCCGCGTGCGGCCGCCGGACGAACCAGCCGTCACCGAAGAGGACGTCGCCGCACTGCTCGACGCGGGCACCGCCGCCGGAATCTTCCACGAGGAGGAGCACGACCTCGTCGAGCGCGTCTTCTGGCTCGGCGACCAGCGCGTCGCCAACATCATGACCCCACGCCGTCAGATCGAGTGGCTCGACCTCGGGGACCCGCCCGAGATCCACCGCGAGGAGATGATCCGCAACCGCTTCTCGAACTACCTGGTCTGCGATGGCGATATCGACCAGGTGGTGGGGATGGTCCGGGTGAAGGACCTTCTCGCCGAGATGTTGGCCGGCCGACCGCTCGACGTGCGCGCGGCGATTCGCAAGCCGCTCCTCGTCCCCGAGAACCTCCTGGCGCTGCGCCTCCTCGAGATGTTCCGCGAGAGCGGAATCCACGTCGCCGTCGTCTTCGATGAATATGGCGGGGTGGTGGGGATCGTCAGCCTCAACGACGTGCTGGAGGAAATCGCCGGCGATCTGGGCGGGCACGAGGCCGCGCGCATGACCCGCCTCGATGACGGGTCGTGGCTGGTCGATGCGTCGCTCACGATGGACGAGTTCTGGGAGGGACTCGGGCTCGAAGACCGGCGAGCGACGGAACGCGGCGAGTACAACACCGTCGGCGGGCTGGTGGTCACCGAACTGCGACGGATCCCTCATGTGGCGGACACATTCGAGGCCTGCGGGCTCCGGTTCCAGGTGGTGGACATGGACGGCCACCGGGTCGACAAGGTACTCGTGAGCCACGACCGGCCGAGCAGGGTGCGACCGGATGGAGAGGGACCGACAGCGACCGCTGGTTGAGTGGTGTCTTTGTCGATGGAGGGGGGCCGGCATGGGGTTGTCCGACGGCAAGCCATGCTCAACCAGGCTGATACGCTACGGCGGGCCAGCCCCCGCGCGGCTCTCCGGCAGCACTCGGAAGCCCGCCACTGCAAAATGCCGGTCGAAGGTGAAGGCGGAGGTCATGCCGCGTGACCGCATCACCGCGAAGCTCACGGCGTCCGTGAAGCTGAAGGTCTGATCGGCGAATCGGCGAATCCACCGCGTCATCGCCGACTCCTGTAGCGCCACGTCGGTATAGACCTCCTCGATGAGCGGGTCGGACTTCAGCGTCGAAAGGTGATCCGCCGCCCGCGCGGGACCCAACCCGTGCAAGAGGTGAAGATGCAACTCCGCCAGGATCAGATCCGTCACGATCAACCGGGTCCCGCGCTCCCTCAGCCTCCGAAGCTCCCCCGCGGCCACCTTGTGGTATTGATCGCGTGAATGGAACGCCGCCAGCCAGGCCCCGGTATCGGCGAGGACCTCGCGTTCCTCCCTCACCTCTCGACCCCGTCGTCCTTCTCAGCCACCCGGCCCACCGTCCGCGCGTACCCGTAAACCGCGTACTCCTCCTGGCGCGTCGAAAGGTCCTCGGGCCAGACACCGGAGTCGATCGTGCCGATCAGGGCGAGTACCGGGTCACGATCGCCCCGGCCTTCACTCGCCCATCGCCGGATCGCGGCACGGATCACCTCCGCCATGGACAGGCCGTGCCGCTCCGCGAGCTCATCCAGGAGCTTCCGGTCATTCTCGTTCAAATAGACCTGAATCGGCCGCTTGCCCACGGGTCCCCCTCGCTTACATGTAATGCATATACATGATTTAATGTACACCATATCATTTATCATGGATTCGTGTCAAGGGGGATGAAGTCCCATGACACGCTTTCGCCGGGTCCATCCTCTCGTTCGGCATCGACAAGGCCCGCCCGTTCCTCCGCCTGAGTGCGGCGAGCCGATCACCATACTCGCCTTCCTTACAACCCCTTCACGGCCTCCGCCGTCACTTCAAGCTCCTGGCGCCGCGCCTCCTCGAGAGCGGGATCCACGTCGCCGTCGTCTTCGATGAGTATGGCGGGGCGCAGGGGATCGTCAGCCTGAACGATGTGTTGGAGGAGATCGCCGGCGGCCTGGGCGGACTCGAGGCCGCGCGCATGATCCGCCTCGATGATGGGTCGTGGCTGGTGAATGCATCGCTCACGATGGCTCCCCCACCCCTTCCTTGACTCCCCACCCCGCCTCCCATACTCTCCCGCCGAGCCCGAATCCGCGCCGAAAGGTCGTTTGGATTCGATACCCCCAGGCTTCTGGCGCCCTCGTGACCGAGAACCTCCGTACACGACGATTCGGCTGACCCACCGAGGCTTCCGCGCCGGCATCCCGCACGCGACAGAGAAACCCGTCCAATGACCAGCACACGAACCCTGGCCGCGATGGCCATTTTCGCCATTGTTTCCGCCGGCTGTGGGGGCGATTCCTCCCCCGTGGATCCGGGGACACCGGTTCCGGCCACGATCGCGATACAGGCGGGAGACCAGCAGCAGGCGGCGGCGGGGGAGGCGGTGGCGATACCCCCCGCGGTGATCGTCCGCGACGCGCAGGGCAAGCCGGTACCGGGCGCGACGGTCAGCTTTTCCGTGACCGCCGGCGGCGGCGCGGTCACGGGAGCCTCTCAGGCGACGAACAGCGCGGGGGTGGCGACCGTCGCGAGCTGGACGCTGGGTCCATCCGGGGATCAGCGGTTGTCGGCGAAGGTCGGGTCGCTCCCGGCGGTCACCTTCCAGGCGGGAATCGTTCCCGGCACCGAACAGCACGTCGGCAGCTTCGGCTCAGGGGGCGGAACGCTGGCGATCTCCGATCCCGGCAGCCCGTACGACGGCCTGACGCTCACCGTTCCGGCCGGGACCGTCACCGGTCAGACCGAGTGGCGGCTGCGGGTCGCCTCCGGGCAGCCTGGGCTCTCGCTGCCCGCGGGATTCCAGGTCGCGGGACCGGCGATCGAGGTCTCGACCGACCAGGCGCGTGGCGGGAAGCTGATGACGCTGGAAGTGCCCGTGGATGCCGGGGAGGATGAGATGGTCTTCCTCGCGCTGCACGACCCGCTGCGCGGAGTGACGGAGCTGCTGCCGACGGTCAAGCGGACCGCCAACTCCGTCGTGGCGATGACGACACACCTCCGCGGAGACCTCATCCTGGGTTCGGAACCCGTCGCGTCGTCGGCCGCTGCGCTCCCCCCGGGGGTGGCGGCTTCGGAGATCGCGGCGGTCGACGTCGGCGCGGAGCTGATCCCAGTCATCCTGGAAGACATCGCGGAGGGCCTTTCCGTCGCCCTCAACCGGTGGCCCGTCGTCGATCACGGCTCGTTCAGGTTCCCGGGGGGGATGGGCCTGGGGATTTCGGCGTTGCAGATCGTCGGATCCGGCGGCGGCTATCCCTCCTTCGAAGGGGCGGTCAGGAAGCTGCCGATCCCGGGTGCCTACGCCGAGTCGGGCCCACTGGCCGCCGTACTGATCGCGCAGCAGAAAGTCGCGACGGGGTTGTCCGAGATCATGGGCGACCTCACGGCCGCGCTCAACGAGTCACCGGCCCGCGACGAGCTCGTGCTTCAGAACACCATCGCCAACATGCGCGTGACCGGCCGCGCCGGCATGATCGCCGCCATGGTGAACGACGCGGGCCGCCAGACGGCGCTCGCGGTGTCGGCGATCGCCGGGACCGCCGGAGGCCTTACCGTGGTCAGCCCGGCCACCGAAGAGCCGACGCAAATTACCCTGAGCGCCGGAGGCATGTTCGGCAGCTTCTCGATGCCGCTGATCGCGCCCGGCAATCCGCTGCCCGTCACGAACCTGGTGCCGCTCTCGTCGTTCGTCACACCGTTCGTGGAACTTCGAAGCATCGCGGGCGAGATCGGGAAGCTGGGGCGGACGATCGAGGGACCCGCGCGGGACGCGATCAACAATCAGCTCGCCACGGAGGCCAGGCTGGCCCCGATCCCAGTCGAAATTCGACACTTCCAGGATGACGACTGGATATCGACGCTGACCACGCGAATCGTCGCGCGGCGCAAGACCGCTCAGATCCGGATCCTCGGGCACACCACCACGATTCACCTACCGGACGGGGCCGAGATCGCGCGAACCGAGGGCGCGCCCATTTCCGTCGACACGCTGGGTCTCGGCGCCATCGGGGACGCCGTTGGGGAAGTCGCCCGAACGCTCTCCACCTTCACCGCGGGCGTGGGCGGCATCCTGCAGCAGATTTCCGTCAGCAATTCCCGGCTGGTCCTCGCGCCCTTCGAAGTCGAACCGGCCGAGGTCGTCATCGATACGGATGACCTCGTCGTCGAGCTGGAAGCGAAAGTCCCCCACCCTCCCGCAGAAGGCTTCCGGATCGAGTGGGACTGGGGCGACGGAGAGAAGACCGAGGCGCTCGGGTTGACGACCGCCTCGCATGAGTACGAGTCGGTCGGCGGATATCAGGTCATCGCCACACTGATGACGAGCGCGGCACGGACCAGGCTCGCGGTGGACACCGTTCGTGTGCGACGCAAGGCGGCCGTGTGGGTCGGGTCCGTGTATGGGCAGGAAACGAGTACGGTTCCCGGTCATCTGCGCACCGTATACTCCGAAGCCACCGACCTCCGCTTTGAATTCGCGGCCGAGCAGGACGGTATCGCCCGCTTCGACCTGGTCGAGGGTCAGTTGAAGGTATGGAACGAGGTCCCCTGCGCTGACTACATATCACCTGTCGTTGCCGTTGACCTGGCCAGTAGCGACTGGCCGATGTGGCTCCTGACCAGCGAATCGAACCCCGAGACACCCGGCGAGCCCGGACCCGAGGGGGGGCCGTGGTACCGGGGGAACGCGAGCGCGGGAGGCCTGGAGGTCTACAACAAGGTCTGCCCCGTCAGTCAATCGGACAATCCGGAGCCCTATGTCTTCGCGAGAAGCTGGCTGTGGTTCGATACGTCGTCAGAGGCGTGGACCCGTTCCAGTGACCCTCGGGTCATGGAGGGGACTTTCCAGAGCCAGAACTCCCCGGGGGTTATCTCTCAGTGGACCTGGCGTTTCGAGAGAATCGACGCGGAATAGCCACGCGCGGACGAACGGTGGGAACGGCTGCCCCGGCTGGTGTCCAGGGGCGGCCGGGAGCGGGGAAGGACTACCTCCTCCTTAACCGAGGACCCATGGCGACACCACGTCCACGACCCGCTCCGCGCACCCGCGCGCCTGATCAGCGTCCCTTGACGTATAGAAGCCCGATGGCGTGAGATCCTCGGCCCCGTAGAAGGCGAGTTCCCGGTCCCGTCGCAGTTGACGCGAGATCTCGGCGAGTTCCTCCAACTGGTCGCCGAGTCCGGTTGGCATTCGTTCGCGTTCCGCCAGGAGGATCTCCGACACGTCGTGAATGCGCGGCGGCTGGACTCCCACCGAGCGAAGGAGCCCCTTGAGCGCCAGCTCCACGATCTCCTGTGATTCGCGCACCACGTCCGCCCAGCTCTCGGCTTCACGATAGACGTCGAGGGCGCGTAACCGGGTAGTCGCCCGCCGCACGTAGTCAACCGCCAACTCGGGATTCCGCATCAGGCCGGCGTGACCCAGTAGGGCTGCCCGTGCACCGACCGCCTCACGATCTCTCCGTCCGCGATCGCGCGCCGGATCGATCCCAGCGCGCGCGAGACCATCAGCGATGGATCCCGAAGGACGATCCCGTCCAGAGCCGCCTCCGCCCACGTGCTCGTAATCTCGCGGTCCGGATCCGGAAGACGAACGAAATGCGGCTCGAACGGCATTCCATCCCATGCGGGCGGATCATCGTCCCAGCGTCGATAGATCTCGCGATCAAGAGCCACTTCAGGCTTCAGCACAAGGAGCAGGTCGATGTCCGATTCCGGCGTCGCCTCCCCCCTTGCCCACGAGCCGTAGACGACGATCCCGAGCAGTATCCCCTGGAGCTTGTCGTCGGCATGCGCGAGCGCCGCATCGAGTGCCGGGGGCAAGTCGATCATTGACGCTTCCAGCTTTCGACGACACAACTCGTTCAACGAGACCCCGGCATCTCTGGCCTCCTCGCGGAGCCGGTGATGAAGGGACGGGTCCAGGCGGAGCACGAACCGGCCGGACGCGGTAGTCTCCGTCGAAGTGGTATCACTCATACGACCTATATGATACTATGCCCGGGCAATGTCAAGGAGTCGGATGTTGGCTTCGAGAGACCAGTTCGGGGACTGTTATCCAGAAGACATCGAGACCCTTTCCGAATCAATAGATTACGGGCACGTTACCGGATGTCCGACGCCACCGGACCGGATGTCCATCTCCATGAACAACGGCGGAGTGCCGCGGCGTGAAACGGGCGCCCGCGCATACGGCGACGTCCATACCCGGCACATCAATCACCCAGGGTAACAGTTTGCATACGACAGCCCTCGGTCGGCGGGACCCGTATCCGTACGGTCCATGCCGACCAACCGAAGATACCGTCCCACGGCGCCCGCTCATCGTGGATCACGCGGACGCGCGCCGGTGCCTCCGCGGAACCGCGCTCATGCTCCTGGCGATCACCCTCACGTGCGCGGCCGCGATTCCGACCCGAGCGATGGCGCAGGAGGGCACCATTCGCGGCGACTCGACGATCGCCGCCACCAACGTTCCGGTCGGGCCGTCGGGCGCGAACTGGCGGAACGACCCCCAGTGGAGCCAGGCACAGGTGGTCACCGGTTTCGTCCAGAGCGAGCCGATCGAAGGCGCGGCCGCCAGCGAACGGACCGAGGTCCGCGTTCTCGTCGACGGCGACGCCATCTACGTCGGAGCATGGCTCTACGACTCCCAGCCGGAACGCCTCCTCGAGGGGGAACGAAGAAGGGACGCATCGCTCAGCAACTCCGACGCCTTCCTCTTCGTGCTGGACACCTATCACGATCAGCAGAATGGGTTCGTCTTCGGGACGAACCCCAGCGGCATCCAGCACGACGGCCAGGTGATCGGCGAGGGCGGCGGAGGCGGCGGAGGCGGTGGAAGAGGGCGCACGCAGGGTGGCGCGGGCGGTGGCTTCAACGTGAACTGGGACGGCAACTGGAGCGTCGTCACCGAAGTGGACGCGGAGGGATGGTATGCCCTCTTCCGGATCCCGTTCTCCACGTTGCGCTTCCGTTCCGGGGCCGACCAGACGTGGGGGATCAACTTCGGCCGCTTCCTGGCGCGCACGAACGAACAGGCGTACTGGTCGCCGATTCCCCGGCAGTACAATCTCTACCGTCTGACGAATGCGGGCGTCCTGACGGAGATCGAGGTGCCCGCCCAGCGCCTGATGACCGTCACGCCGTACACGCTGGTCTCGGCGCAACGGATCCCGGCGCTTCGTGAGGATGTGCATTACCCATTCGAAGTCGGGGCCGACGCCAAGATCGGTATCACGCCGAGCCTGACGCTCGACCTGACGCTGAACACCGATTTCGCGCAGGTCGAGGTCGACGAGCAGCAGTTGGATCTCACGCGCTTCAGCCTGCTCTTCCCCGAGAAACGGCCGTTCTTCCTGGAGAACGCGGGCCGGTTCGCGGTAGGCAACAACAGGTCAGCGCAGATGTTCTTCAGTCGCCGGATCGGGATCGGCGATTCCGGGGCCCCGGTGCCGATCGAGTGGGGCGCGCGCGCGAGCGGGAGGATCGGCTCACGGATGGATGTGGGTCTGCTGCACATCCGGACGGGCGCACCAGAAGCCGGGCTGGCCGGCAACACCTACAGCGTCGCGCGGCTTTCCCGCGAGCTGCCCAACCGCTCCTCCGTGGGCGCGATCTTCACGAATCGCTCGGGCGTGGGCGTCGACGGCGACTACGGACGCACGTACGCGGTCGACGGAACCCTCGGCCTGGGGGAGTCGTTCTCCGTGACCTCGGTGTTCGGGATGACCGACGCGCCCGGTTACACGGACGACAGCGAAGCGATTGTCGTCACCAGCCAGTTCCAGACCGGGACGTGGCGGCTCACCGGGTCCTACGACCAGGTCGGGGCGAACTTCAATCCGGAGGTCGGTTTCCTCCGCCGCGCCGCCTTCCGTCAGTTTGGCGGAACCGTCTCCTACAGCTACCGCACGCCCGGGATCTCCTGGATGCGGGAGCTCCGACCTCACGTCAACTACGAAACCTCCTACACGCTCGCGGGCTTCAACGAGACCCAGACGGTACACGCCGATGTCGCGTTCGTCTGGGAGAACGGGGCGCAGTTCACCCCCGAGCCCAACTGGAACTACGACGGCCTCGAGGAACCGTTCCGCATCGCGCCGGGAATCGAGGTGCAGCCCGGAGTCTATCAGGGCTGGTTCTTCGCTCCCCGATTCAACACCAGCACGCAGCGTCCGATCGTCGTGCGGGGAGGAGCGTTCTTCGGCCACTTCCTTTCCGGGACGCGGACGGGAGGCACCGGGGGGCTCGAGTTCCGCCTGGGCCGTTCGCTCGCGGGCGAGGCCAGTGTGGAGCACAGCCGGATCGAGCTGGTGGAGGGCGAGTTCGACACGACGCTCGCGCGGGGACGTCTCGGCTACTCCTTCAGCCCGAGTATCTTCGCTCAGGCGCTCGTCCAGTACAGCAGCCAGTCGGAGATCTGGTCGGGCAACATCCGGCTCGGCTGGATCGACCAGGCGGGCACCGGGCTCTTCATCGTCTACAATGAACGCCAGCGGGAAGACGGGTTCGCCGATCCGCTCGAACGCACGATCGTCCTGAAGTTCAGTCGTCAGCTCGATGTCGGGGACTTCGGACGCGGGTTCTTCAACCGGTAGGGTCGGCTCGATGGCCGGCGGGGCGCGTTCGCGCCTCCGCCGCGGCATTTCACTGAAGGAGGTGCGAGATGAAATGGTTCGCGTGGGCGGTTCTCTCGGCGGTCACGATCGCAACGGCCCCGGCGACCGCGCAGCAGACGACGCCCTTCAAGCTGGGGACGTTCGACGATCAGGGCCGGCCGTTCGTCGGGGTGGTACTGCGCGAGGAAGTGGTGATCGACCTCGCCGCCGCGAGCGCCGAAGTACAGCCGGCGACCGCCGTCCCCATGCCGACGGACATGAAGGACCTGATCGAGCGCTACGACACTGGCGTGCGGGAGCGGATCGGGCAGATCCTGCGGAGCGTGGGCGATCTGTCGACCGCTCCCCGGCCGGCGTGGGCGTACGAGGTGGCCGATCTCCGGATCCTGCCGCCGATCATGTACCCGATCACCATGCTCAACGTCGCCGTGAACTACGCGGAGCACGACATCGAGATGGTGGACATCCTGGGCACGTCCGGCCAGGCCGGCCCCACGGGGGGCGCGGCGCTCCCCGGCACCGAGAGCGCTCCCGGCATCTGGGAGCGTGACGACGACGACTGGCGCTGGAATCCCTACATGTTCCTCAAGGCGCCGGCGACGGTCATCGCCGATGGCGAGCCGATCCGCTTTCCGCCGAACCGCACCCAGATCGAATGGGAGTGCGAACTCTCCATCGTCGTCGGGCGCACGGCCGGCCACGTCCCGGTCGAACGGGCGGAGGACTACATCTTCGGATACACTCTCCAGAACGACGTTTCCGATCGTGGCGGCCGCGGCGATGTCCGTTACGGTTCCGATTGGTTGGTCGCCAAGTCGCACGACACCTTCGGGCCAACGGGTCCGTTCATCACCCCGAAGGAGTTCCTGCCCGATGTCCAGCGGACCCAACTGCGGTTCATCCTCAACGGGGAAGTGCTGCAGGAGGGTTCGACGGGGCAGATGATCCACACCTTCCCCGAACTGCTGGCGTATGGCTCGAGCATCATCACGCTGCGGCCGGGTGACCTGATCGCGACGGGGACCGCGCCGGGCGCGGGGTCCGCGCGCACGCCGCCCATTTTTCTGCGGCCGGGGGATGTGTCGGTGTGCACGTACGACGGAGTCGGGACGCTGACGAATCCCGTCGTGGGGTGGGGGCAGTAGGGCTGACTCGGGGGTGCGTCGGCGTGATGCTTCCGCCGCGCCTGCCCGGAGGGCCGAGGCGTGCGCCGACGCGGCTCGAAGTACGCGCCTCGGAGCCCTTAACCCGCCACGGCGAATCGCCAGAACGGACAAGTGGATGAACGACTCCGAACGAGAACTCGACCACGTAATGCGATCGAAGGGAGCACCAGTCCAGGAAACGACCCCGCGTCACAACAGTTTCAGAGCATTCCCCTGAATCTCGGCGATCATCCGATCTCCACTCCCCTGGCGAGTTCGGCGGTAATGGAGTTCGATATACCACGGACGAAGGACGGCCCCGCGTCCCTTTCACTCGAATATCAGGAGCCAGCGGTGAACCCTGCCTCGAATTCCCAAAAGGATGCCGGGGAAGAAATGGGAATGCCCGCATACTGGCCCAGATCCAGAAGATCCGAATCACCGGTCACCAGGCAGTCCGCCCCGGCCGCTACCGCGGTCGCGAGAATCCAGTCATCATCCGCGTCGCGCGAGACCGGGGTGGAGAGCGCCCTGGGCTCCACGATCTCCATACGGGATCGCTGGAGTTCAACGGCCGCGTCCACCAGGCTCGCCGTCACCCGAAACTTGCCGGTGAGCTTCTCCCGAAACTCGCGAAGGATGAACTCCGAGGTGACAAGGTCGTGAATCCTTGCCGCGTGCTCGAGAAGCTCATGGCAATGGCCGCGGGAGATGAACGCGGCAATCAGCACATTGGTGTCCAGGACCAGCCTCACGAGATCAGCCGGAAAACGTCTTCATCGGTGAATACTCCTTGCGCCTCCGCCACCGGAATCATGCGTGCGCGAAGGGCGCGGAACTTCCGGGTGAAGAGGTATTCCTGTAGCGCGGCCCGGACGGTATCGCTCCGGGAGACACCCTGGGCCTCGCTGAAGCGGTCGAGTTCGGCCTTGATGTCTTCGGGTAAGCTGACGGAGATGGACTCACGCATGGAAACCTCCGGATGAGTGTGTGCCAAAATATGGCACAGCAGGAGGTGTACCGCAATTGGAGAGCCCTGAATCACGCCGAGGCAGACGCGCAATGGACCGACGCAAAGGGGCGCGGGGCACGACCAGCTCGCGGCGGGCGTTGTTCGCCGCCTCAATCCCGGGCAGTCTGGCGAAGGCTACCTTCAGCGGGTTTGGCGGCGCCATTTCCAGTCGTTCTCTCCTCCGACCCGCCGCCTTATCAAACCCCTACCGCACCATCCCAGACACATGCAACATTCGAAAAATATATACCTCAAGGAGGCGAACATGGAACGAGGACACCGCGCAAAACTTTTCTGGTCGGGACGATCGCAGGCGGTGCGGCTGCCGAAGGAGTACCGCTTCGATGGCGCCGAGGTGCGGATTCGCCGGCGGGGTGCCGCCGTTATTCTCGAGCCCATCCCCACGGATTGGCGTTGGCTTGATGAACTGGTCGCCACGGGTCTCGACGACGACTTCATCGAGGCGGTCGGGGAGCAGTCGGAGACTCAGGAGCGCCCGAGCCTGGGCAGGCTCTTCGACTGATGCGTTTCCTCCCGGACACGAACGCGGTGATCGAAGCCCCCGGCGGCCGGACGGCCCCACCCTTCACCGGATTCGGCCCCATGATCCCAGCGATATTGGCCTGTCGGCGATCGCTCTACACGAGCCGTACTACGGCGCGCACAGGAGCGGCCGGCGGGAAGAGAGCGTGGCCACGGTTGACGCGCTGCGTTTCGAGGTCGTCGAGTTCGACGGAGAAGACGGCCGCCACGCCGGGGAGATCCGAGCCGCGCTCGCCAGGACGGGTACCCCTATCGGACCGTACGATGTTCTCATTGCCGGACAGGCCCGAGCGCGCGGGCTGACACTCGTAACGGCCAACGCTGGCGAGTTCCAGCGGGTGAAGGGGATGACCATCGAGGACTGGAGTCAGTAGTAGCCTCCGTCGGAGCCCGACTTCGATCCCTTCGAGCCTGACCCCATTCCGAACTTCGACTTCGATCCCACTCACGACGCCTGAGGAACGACGCCCGTCCACCGCCGCTTCCTCTCCTATGCTTCCGTCGATCCCCATCACCCCCACTGACCTCGATTCCGGAGCCTGTCATGATCGTATTGATGGGCATGGTGATCGGCGGGGCTGGTGGTAGCGATGCACCCACCTGCTCGACCTGGTGCGGACAATCAAAGGAGAACGGCGGCAGAGCCGGCGCGGTCCGGACCTCAAGGACGGCTGGTTGAATAGCGCCAGAATGAGCCGCGTCAGCGGTTTTCAGCGCGTCATTGAACGTAACGGGGCGCCCCGTGCTCGCGGTCCGTTTCTCCCGCGACAGGCAATTCCCGATTGTCGGCTCACCACTTTCACGAGGTGTCGGTCCCATGCCAAAGCCACTCGCCCACCCGACGCGTCTGCTGCTGGCCCTGTCTCTCCTGCTTCTGGCTTCCTGCGGTGACAAGGAAGGCCCGACGGATCCGGATACGGGTGGTGGAACCATCGAAGCCTTCCTGGGAGGTGGCGCGCTCGGCGTGGGTGCCGCCGCGTAGGGGCGGTCGATCCCCGGGTCCACCGCGGCTTGCGCCAACCGCGGCGGATCCGGTCCTTGCGGCCGTCGAACTCGCGGACGATGGCGAGCATGGGGAAGTCGATTGTCATCAGGTCGCGATCGCGGGCGGGTGGAGTCGGGTGGACGCAAGATGCATCCGCGCGCCGGAACCGAAGGCTGCCCAGCCAGGACCGAGCGAACGCTTTGTGACCGGTACTCGCGTCGCGCGCGATTCGCTCGAAACATGATCCCCTTCGCCGGGAGATTGCGCGTAATGGAATGGCCTTTCCGCCGATTCACGGCGGACGCCTGATCCATGAGCGGTGCGGTCGTATCCTGCTTCCGCGTCGAGAGCGACCCATGCCAATGAGAATCCGCGTTCATTCCGCGCTGATCGCGCTCGCGTTCGTTCCGGTCCTGCTGATGGCGTGCGGAGACGGCGGCGTCACGAATCCGGCGCCCGTCGCGGTGTCGGTCAGTCCGTCTACCG
>CAZWJE010000040.1:0-26351 GCA_964634395.1 uncultured Gemmatimonas sp.
CGACGATCGGTGGCGCGACACGTGTCTCCGGAATCGACTCCTCGATCCGCGCGGTCGCGGCCTGGGTCGGCAACCCGCCCGAACCGCCGACCCCGGTGGACACACTGGTTCGAGCACCGTATTCACCCGTCCCCGCGAGGCTCGGGCGACCGCTGTACGACAAAGGCCCCCAGGCGGTTCCGGTGCCTCCCGGGGGCGCTTCCGGCGCGACGCCAAACGCCGTCAGCAGCTGCCGCGCGAACTCGGCCGCGTCCTCGTGCCGGTCCTCCGCCCGCCGCGCGAGCGCCCGATCGAAGAGCGCCTGCAGTCCCGTCCCTGTTTGTGGATCCAGACCCGACAGATCGACCAGCGCGCCGAGCCGCAACGGCTCTTCGGTGAGCCGCTTGATCATCAGCTCCTGCGCCGTCGCTCCGACGAACGGCAGCGAGCCCGCGATCATGCGGAAGAGGACGAGGCCGAGCGAGTAGATGTCGCTGCGGCCGTCGAGTCGGTCGCCGGTGAGCTGTTCGGGGCTCATGTACTCGGGAGTACCGACCACGAACCCGAGGCGCGTTACCTCGCTCTCTTCGCCTTCCTTCGACCCTTTGGCGATGTCGAAATCCACGACCGTGACCAGATCGTCGCCGTGCCGGTCCGGCGAGATCATGATGTTCGCCGGCTTCAGGTCACGATGGACGATTCCCGCCTCGTGCGCGGCCTGCAGCGCCTCCGCTGTCTGCTTCGCGATCCGGACCGCCCGTTCGAGCGGCAGCGCACCTTCGCGGTCGAGGAGTTCCTTCAGGCTCTCACCCGGGATGAACTGCATCGCGACGAACTGCGCCCCATCTCCCGTGTCGCTATAGTCGTAAATCGTGCAGACGTTCGGGTGGCGGATCGCGGCGACATTGCGCGCGCCGCGATTGAAGCGCGCGATCGCTTCGGCGTCGCCGGCATGCACGTCGCGCAGCACCTTGATCGCGTCCTGCCGACCGATCTTCGTGTGTTCGCCGAGGTAGACCGTCCCCATCGCGCCTTCACCCAGCTTTCGCAGAATCCGGTAGCGGCCGGCGAGGAGGCTTCCGGTCAGGTCGGTGGGCGCGGGAATCGGCATGTCGCTGGACGGGACGGGTTCGAAGTTACCGGGTCGGGTGGCCTGGATGGCGCGGACGCTCGTGGGTTCAACAGGCGGCTGAACGCGTGCGGCGCTCGACGAACTCGACCGGCCCGGCGAAGCGGTCGACCCGGACGATCTCGAGTGGCCACGCATCGATGTTGAAGCTTCCACATCCTTCGGTGAGACGGACGACGGCGAACATCGTCTCGTCTCCACCCGCCCTCTGAACCGCCACGCTGTCGACGCGGATCTGTTCTTCGGCCGTCTTCCGGCCGGCGGCCACGACCAGGAGCATCTCGCGGTTGAAGTCGATCGTCGGCGCGGGCGGCGGCGATGCCTGTCCGGAGGTCGCCTGGGACCAGACGACTCCCAGCGTGCCCGCGTCGCGCACCACCACGCGGAGCGAGTCGCGAATCCCGCCCGCGTTGTCGTAGTAGAGCCGCGACGCGGTCGGGATGGGGGCCCACGCGAAGCCGACCGGGACGGGCGCCGCGGGGGCGCTCCCGCCTCCGCCCCCGCCCCCGCACGCGGTCAGTCCGAGAATCCCGACGACCAGGATGCCGTACGCGAGGCGCGGTATCCTGGCATTGATTCCCCCCGATCCCTCGATTGACATGGTCGACCTCAACTCACGATGCCGGGAACACAGGCGAACTGGCCGAAATAATCCGGCCGGAAGATCGGCGGACTACCCGCGCTCATCGTCAACTCGGCGGCGACCTCGGACGGGGTCCCGTTGAGACGCCAGCGGAGGAGGTACCGATCGCCGCCGAGCGGTTCCCATTCAGCCGCCTGGAAGAGGCGGAAGATTCCCCAGGGACCCGCGCCTTCGAGCAGGGTCACATCCGAATTGTTCACGTTGGCGCTGACGCGGATCAGCCGCGCGCGGTCTCCTCGCCAGGTGAACGGTCGGGCCGAGGAGAAGTTCCGGGTGAATTGCTGCGCGACACCATCGATGTTGATAGTGACGTCCGGGAGCGCGTCGGACGTCTGGGCGCGAAGAAGGAAAGTCACCGCGGGCCCATCCCCCTGCGCGTCGTAGACCGCCTCCGAAAACTCGACGGCGCGGTTGAAGAACTGAACGAACCGCGGGTTCGGTTGCGGTGAAGCGCCGAGCGCCGCCGCGAAGCGATTCCCCTGTCGCGCCAGCAGGCCCTGCAGGACGTTGTCGTGGAGCGTCCAGAGAGCGCTCGCGTTTCGCTGGAAGAGGGCGTTGACGTCGTCGACCGAGGCTTCGGTCGTCGCCCCCGGATCGAACGGGTACCGTGAGGTCACCTGCCGGAACTGCGTGCAGAAGGATGCGCCGGCCGCGTTCACCTGGGCGCCAGCCAGCCCTCCGATGACCGACTCGATACCGGCGACCGGCGACTGGAGAAGGTTCTGGACCGTCGTGCCGACGAGGCTCGCCTCTCCCTCGATATTGAAGTCGAGCGCCAGCGTGCGTACCTCGCCCCGTACCTGCTCGGCGCCGGCGATCGCCGCGCCCTGCGCCTGTTCCTGGACTCCTCCGCTCGCCGAAGCGACCTGGCCGATCGCTCCCCGCAACGAGGCGAGCGCGGCGATGTACGGCGCGTTCGACTCACTGATGAACCTGTCCGTGACGGTCGGAGGCATCACGCGGTGGAGCGGCTGGAACGCCGATCCCACCAGGGTGGTGTCCACATCGGTGTTGCGAGAGGCGAGCGCCAGCATCCGCAGAAGTGGGGAATCGTTCGCGCTCAACTGGCCGAGCGCTTCACCCATGGCCTGCACACCAGAACCACGCGACACGGAGCCCGCCCGCAGGTATTCTCGCCACTGCGCGATGTAATCGCGGGTGTAGCGGTCGCTCAGTTCCCGGGCGAGACGGACTCGGTCCTCGGCCGAGACGGCCCGTTCGCCCACGACCCAGTCTTCGCGCGCGAAGAGCCGATCCACATCCGCGAGACCGGACTGGATCGTCTCCCATCCGGCCGCGGTGAACGCTCCCGGCACGACGTACGGATTGGACACCACCGGCCCGGCGTCCGGGAACTCGCGCGCGAATTCCAACGACGGATGCCGTGCCGATGCTTCCGACACCATCACCTGGTAGAACTGGTCGAGGTTCGAAAAGCCCTGCAGGAGCACCCTCGTCCGGGCGATCGTCGCATCTTCCGGCTGTACGTCGTACGGATTGCCGAAAGGAAGCTCGGCGCCGAAGAACGCGAACTGACGAAGCGCGAGCGCGGTTCGCTCCTCGTCCATCTGCATGCCGCCGTTCCACTGGCCGAGGAGGACGGGGCCGAGGAAATCGGCCGTGCTCTCGTCCGGATGGCTCGTGGTGACGAGGTGCGCCTTCAGCATGTCGTAGACGGCGCCATACTCCGCGCTCGCCCCGGGAGTGTCCGGCAACCCGCGGAGGTTACCCATCAGGCGATTCCGCGTATCTCCCCAGAGGACGAGATCGAAGCGGTCGAAGTAGATTCGCCGGAGTTCAGCGAGCAGGCGATCGCCGGTATAGAGACCCCAGCCCAGACGGGCGGCGTGACCGTCGCGCTGATAGCCGCGGAGTCGATCGGTCTGTTCGCGCAGGTCATCGAGCCGCTCGAGCGCTTCGACGGAAGCGAGGTCATCACCCCTCGGGGCGATCCCTTCCGCCGCGCGCGCCGCCGCGAAGGCCTCGGTCGTGAGCCGTCGGTTGTTGAAGAAGGAGGTGGTGAAGCCCACCGCGACGAGCAGCAGCACGGCGGTCGCCACGATGAGCCCGACCCGGCGGGGGAGGTTGACCCTGCTCCCTCCGGCGGTGAGCGCCATCGCGTTTCGATCGGCGAAGACGACGTCCGGGAAGAGGCGGCGGAGGAACGCCCACTCGGGAACCTTGCGGCCGCCCGCGCCGGGCGCGGGCGCCGCCGCCGCCGCGATTGCCGGATCGGGCCGGAAAACGGTCGTTGCCCCGAGCGAGATCTGGGGTGTCGCCGCGCGCGCGGGCGGTGCGCCGCCGAGGTCATTCACGATGACGGCCCGGACGCCCGTGAAGTAGAAGCCTCGCAGGAACGGGCTTACCCCCAGCTGGCGCGGCCGGCAGAGTTCGACCAGGAAGTCGGTCGCCAACCCGGAGATCTTCCGCAGTTCGCGGGGGAACTCGTAGCCGCCGGCCCGCGCTTCCTCCTTCTGCTCGCGGGGCAGCACATCGAGCCGGCGCAGTGAGAGGGTATGGTGGATTCGCTGGAACGCCTCGCGCACGCGAGTCGTCTCGCGTTCGGCATAACCGCCCGCGTCGACCTCGCCGACCGCCGGCAGGGTCGCGCCGAGCGCCTCGCGGGTTTCGTCGCGGGTCATCCCGCGGACGAAATCGTCGAAGTACGGGATCCTGTCGAGCTTGGTGAAGACGACGTACACCGGAAGTCGGATACCCAGACTCCGAGATGCCTCAGCGAGTCGTTCCCGGATCTTCCGGGCGAGCGCCGGGACCGATTCCGCGTTTCCCGGTTTCAGAAACTCATCGCAGGGGAAGCACACCACGGCCAGCCGCGGGGCCTGCGCGCCGCGTGAGAAGATCGCCGCGAGCCGGCTCGGTCGTACGGCGCGCACCAGGCGGCTCCAGCGGCCCGGCTCGTCGAGCACCGGCCCACCGGCTTCCGCCACGATGATCTCACGCGAGTACCAGAGGTTGATCCCCTTCGTCGGCGTGACGAGTCCACCGCTCTCTCCCTCCCCCGCGAGCAACTCCGGCTCGATTCCCGAGTTCCGTACCGTCGAGGTCTTTGCCGCGCCGGTCGGTCCGATGACCAGCACGAGCGGCATCTTCCCCAGCTTCTTCGGACCCGCGAGCCCCGAAGCGGCGAGTCGCGCCTCAGCCGCGGCGATGGCCACGTCGAGGTCGTCCGGCCCCGCGTTCGTTCCCGACGGCGGCCCGGTCGCCTTCGATTTCGCGGCCAGGTAGAAGTAGACGAGGATCGCCGCGATCAGGCCAAGGCCCCAGACGATCCCCCGTAGCAGCCACAGCCCCTCGCGTTCGGGTCCGAGCAGCAACCCGACCAGCCACCCCGCCGCGAAGAGGAAGAGAAACAGACCGGCCGCGATGAGTACGTTCTTCCTGGCCACGGGACCACCTGACATCGGATTCAGAGATGATGGTTCGTTCGTCTACGGTCGCGGCGAGGATCGCCGCTCCGGTCTTCAGCCGATCAGTTGCGACGCGAGCGTGCGCAGGTCCGCGATCCCCCCGTTCAGAGAAAGACGGAAGGCGAGATAGAGTACCAGCGAGAGAACGAGACTCAGGCCCGCGAGCGCGGCGAGCCTGGGAAGCCAGCGGTCCCGGTTGCTCGGCATCGCCTCGCCGGCGGGGAGTGCCCAGTCAGGCGAGAGCGGCGCGCCGCCGCCCCGGATCCGGCGGATCCTCTGCAGCAGCGTCTCCTGGATCCGCTCCGTGCCCCCCTCCGCCGTGAACGCGTACTTTCCCCGAAAGCCGAGCAGGAGACAAAGGAGAAAGACCTCGAGGATGTCGGCGAGATCGGCGGAATCCTGGCGACCCATCAGCTGTTGCAGATGGGCGAAGAAGTTCTCACCCGCGATGTGGTCACCGAACACCTCTTCCTGCAGTGACTGCCGCGGCCAGGAAGCGAAGATCGCCTGGTTCGAGTTGAGCACGGCCTCGTCGAGAAGGGCGATACACGCGTAGACCGCGAGCCGCACGTCGCCGGGGTCGTAGCCGGCGGCCCGGGCGTCGCGGTCGGCCACGCCGAGCAGCTGCTTGACGTGGGCTCGGAACGACTCGGCGTCCGTGGCTCCCTGACGCCGCGCCCGTACCCGGATCGCGACCGTGAAGACTTCCTGGAAGGCGATCGCCAGCGCCCCTTCGCGGGAATACATCCCCGTCGAGGCGTGGCCCGGGATCGGCGCGGTGAGTGTCTGCTGGGTCATGCGGCTCTGTCGGTGTCGCGTGCCATCCGTGGGGGTTGCCGAACTCGATGGCGATGAACTTCGTTGTCAGGCGTCGGGTCCGAATATAGTCGCTGTTCGACGGGCGTCGCCACCACACGATACGGGGCTCCGCTCCCGCTCGCGCCCCGGCTCGATGGGGAGTATCGGCCGGGCCGGGACAACGGAAGATCGGATCGGAGCGCGGCGATCAGGCGATACACGATTCCCGCGCGGGTTCAACCATCGAGCACGACCATCACTTCGAATTCGGCATCCGGGAGGGCGTCAGGCACGTAGACGCCGACGTTTCCTGATTCCGTGATCCAGCCCCAGCAGGGATGGGGACCCGCCGGTGTCCCCTGGGCGATCGAGAAGTACTGCGCGCCGGACCGGACGGGGATCTCGCGGGGCGGAACGGAAACGTGCTCGAGCGTGAGGCCGGGATGGCCGCGCTGGACCAGTTTCACGATGTGTTCGGCGGAACACACCTTGACCAGGCGAGGGACCCGCGAGATCACCTCCGCGCCGGTCAGCGAGGAGCGTACGCCAAGGAACCACCGCGCCCGCTCGAAGCTCCGCGCGTCGGTGATCCGTCCCGACCAGAGGTTGTCGTCGGACGGCTGAAGCCGGACGGTCACGAGATTCGTCGGAACGACGACCTCGAGGTGAGAACGGATATGCCGGTCGAGCGCGGTGAAACACTCGTCCAGCCGATCGTGGTCGTACGGGGGGAGCGCGTTCGCGTCCGCGTGCAGCGAGAACGTGCAGAGCGCGCCCGCGAGCCGCGCCATCTCGACGTACAGTGTCTCCGGGGACTGTTCGCCCGAACGCAGCTGGTGACGCAGGGGCCCAAGGCTGGCATGCACCGCGTGCGAGAGCCAGAAGCTCGCCACCTCGTTCGGACCTCGCTCGCCGATCGCCCCCGAGCCGCGTTCCGCGATCAGGGCGTCCGCCTTCGCTTCCAGGATCCCCACCAGTCGAGTCAGGATCTCGACGAGCCGGGCGCTCCCCCCGATACGCAGGGTGGGCGGGATGTACTCCGGGTCGTGAATGAAATTCCCCGATCCGTCCCGGCGGATGCGCGCGATCGGCATCGTCACCAGATCGCCGGTCGCCTCGTGGTCGAGGAGCAGTCGCAGGTTCTTTCTCGCCACGCCGACCCGCTTCTCATCGCTCCCAGTCGTTTCATCGACAACCCGCCGCTCGGCGGTGAGGAAGCGGACGTCGGGGCCGTTCCGATCCGCGGAACCCGTGTTCGACCGCGTCGGCTGAAACGCGGGGATACCGAGCAGGAGGAGATGGCTGTCCTGGGTCGGCGAGAAGATGTCGCGGATCGGGAGAGGCTGGGGGAGGCCATCCGTCGGGAGGTCGAACGTCAACCCGTCCGGAAGCACGCCGCGCGCGTGAATGATCGCGGCCGTCCCGTTGGTGAGGGCATCGACGTCCAGCCCCACCGCGACGAGTCCGTACGGCTTGTGGAAGAGATTGCCGAGGGTGAAGGAGACGAGTTCCTCGAAATAGCGGCTCTGCGCCTGGAAATGGTGCTGCGCGAGGTGCATCCCCTCGCTCCAGATGACTCGCGAGAGGGTGGTCATGCCGTCAACACCTCCGGAGCCGCCATCGGGAAGAGGAGGCCGCCGCCCCCGGTCCGGCGTTCAATGCCCTTCGCCGTCATCCGTTCTTCACCTGTCGCCATCGTATCCGGTGTTTGCGCCCCGCATGCGCCACGGGTAACATAAGTCAGTATAGGGAACCCCGCCGAGGCGGGACAGCCGTCGGTGTCCGTATAACGTCGCTCCATATCGCCTTCCCGCCGTCGTTCGAAACCCCCGCGACTCGAACATGTCGTCCGACTCGATTCCAGGATACGAGCTGCTGACCCGCGTTTCCGAGGGGTCGGTCCGCACCTATCACGCGCTCTCGCGAACGGGCGCGGTCGTGATGGTTCATTTCGTCGAGGACGCGGGCGACATCGCCGCGCGAGTCCGCGAGATGATCGACCGGCTGCCCCCTCAGGAGCGCCGGAAGGTCCTGGAGATCGTCGAAGCGCGAGGCGGTGCCGCCGTGGTCACCAAGTTCATCCTCGATTTCGACTCGCTCCTCGCCTGGCTGGATGATCGCGTCCCCGACCCCCCGTCGCGGTCCGTCGGCGACCACGCTGGCGGGTTCACGGAGGCGTTCCGGGCGCTGGATTCACCACCCCAGGCTCCTGGCGATTCCACTCCCTCCTCGGTTCCCGAACCGGGCGAGTTCACCCGCGCGTTCCAGGCGATCCGGAGTGACGACCACCACGTTCTTCCGTCTGAACCTCCGTCCGACTCCAGTGGGCCGCCGCCACCCGCCGGTGGCGAGCCGCTCTCTCCTGGCGCCCCGTCGCTTCCAGGCGGAGGGATGAGTTCCGCGGAGTCAGAGGCGCCGGATTCTCTCCCCGCGGAACCGGGCGAGTTCACCCGCGCGTTCCGCGCGATCGCCGATCCGCCGATGGCGTCCCGACCGGCCGACGCCGCCCCGGAACCAGCGCCGCCGCGCGACGTTCCGGCCGCCGTCCCACCGCCGCCACCCGTGAACGCGGAGCCCGGCGAGTTTACCCGACTCTTCGGAGCCGTCCAGCCGCCCCCGGCCGGCACGTCCGGCCCCGCGCCCGACCTCGGCGCGCCGGGATCGCCGCCACCGCAGCCACCGCCGCAACCGGTCGTCGGTCGGGGCGATGCGACCAGCGGGCGGGTCGACCCCTTGCCGGCACCCAACCTCGGGGTTCCCGGGTCCGGGACGTCTTCGCCGCCAGGGGCGAAGCCGCCCGCGGTGCGCTGGGACGAACCATTGCCGCCCGCGTCCGGCGGCCCATCCACACCGGCTGCCTCTCCTCCGGCGCCGGGCCCGGATTCCGGTCCCGGCGAGTTCACGCGGATGTTCGGCCGGGTCGACGCGCCGTCCGCGCCCGTTCCGCCAGGCGCCCAGTCTCTCGGCGGTGGTCAGTCGTATCAGGCGCCCGCCGCGCCCGGAGTGCCGACCGCGCCTTCGGGGTCCGGGGCTTCGGGCGATGATTACCTCTCGCGTCTCGCTGGTCGAGGCCCGACGCTCGACCCTGTTCTTCCCCCCGTCGGCCCCCCGCCGGTCACCCCGAACGTGTCGGGCGGCGCGGGCGGGCCGGCGATCCCGCCATGGCTCGGTGGCGGTGGCGTCGACGGGCGCCCACCCGCGCCGCCCGCGGGTCCGAGCGAGTACACGCGGGTCATCTCCGCGGTCAACGCCCCGCCCTCCATGCCGGCCTCGCCACCCGCGCCCCCCGCCGTGGCGGCACCTTTCGCGGCGCCGGTCGCCGCCGGTCAGGCTCGACCAGACCGACGCCCGACGGCGCTGCTCGTCGGCATCGTCCTCGTCGTCGTACTGATCCTGGCGGTCATCGTCTTCTTCGTCCTGCGCTCTCCGTCGGCGCCCGGGACGGGAAGCGAGGACTCTCCCGGCGTCGAGGCACAGGCGCCGCCACCCGCTGAGGGCGAGCGGTAGGCTCCGCCTCACTCCGTCGGCAGCAGAATGACCAGTTCCGCCTGGGGGTCGGGAAATTCCGCCGGGATGTAGGCGGCGACGTTCCGGGACCGCCGGATCGCGTCCCACTCACCCCCCGACCGCTCGACCTGGAAATACTGGTAATCGAGCTTGATCGGGAGTGCACTGGGGGGGCTCGCGACGTGGCGCAGCGCCAGCCCGGACGCCGCCTGCCGGATCAATCGTTCGACCTGGTCGTTCGAACTCACTTTCACCAGCTGAGGCACTTTCCGGATCAGTTCGTCCGGCTTCATCGAAGCGTGGATCGCCAGGAAGATTCGTGGTGACTCGAAATAACTATCCTGGTCGACGGCGGTCGCATAGATCGACGATTCGGTCAACCGAAGCGGTAGCGCGACGTGGTTCGCGGGTACGACGGTTTCCAGCAGCTCGCGGAGTGTCTCGTCGAGCTTCGTGAAGCAACCCCGCAGGTCGGTGTGGTCGTACAGGGGGAGCGTCCGAGGGTGGATTCGCGTCGAGAACGTCGTCAGCGCGCTGGCCAGCGAGGACATCGCGGTGAAGAGATCGCCCGGGTGCGATTTGCGGGTTTCGTACAGATGCCGGAAGTGCGGGAGATGGGTGTTGACCGTGTAGAGCAGCCAGAAGTTCGCGATGTCGGAGACGCCGAAGTCGGCGAGCCCGTGGTTGCGCTGCCGGCGCTGGCCGGAAAGAGTGCCGCTGCGCGCGGAGAGCAATTCCACCAGCCGCCTCGTGATCGCGATCAGGTAATCGCTCCCTCCGATGCTCACCAGAGGCGGCACGAAATGCTCATCCAGTTCGAGCTTCGATGAGGCCGACCGGGTCACCCTCGCCAGCGGCAGGGTGAGATATCCCTCGAGGGACTCCCCTTCCAGCACCAGGCGAAAGTTCTTCCGCGCGACCTGCACCGGTCTCTCGGCCAGACCCGTGTTTTCGTCCCGCCGGAGAACGACTTCCGATCGATACCGCGTGTTTCGCCCCTCGCCCTCCGCCGAGACGTTGTGCCCACCCGCCCGGTGCTCGGGGATCGCCAGGTAGACGTCGAGCGTGCGCTGGTCCGGCGACCAGGCGTCCTCGAGCGGCCGCGGCGCGGGCGCCGGATCCGACCGGGGAGTCTCGAAGGGCATCCCGTCCGGGAAAAGCCCGCTCGCCGACCGCAACGAGAACAGGCCGCCCGTCAGCGCCTCACGGTCGATGTCGACCGCCGAGAAACCCCAGGGATAGAACGAGAGAGCGGAGAGCTGGAATCCGATCGCCTCTTCCACGAAGCGATCCTGCATCTGCAGATGCTGTGGACTCAGCAACACACCCTTGGACCAAAGGACTTTCTGCATCGACGAAGGTGCGGGGAAGGCGGCGGCGTCGGACGATACGACCACGATGACGACGGCGGCATTCAACCGGGGATCGGCCGCGCGGTCATCCGTCGTCACACAGTTTTACACGGGCCCCAACCGGCGGCAAGCCCCGGCGGACATCTGACATCGGCCCGCCCGGTGGCGCGCGCGAAAGGGACTGGTGTGGAAATCGGGGTTGCCGGCGTCGCGTCCTGACGTTCCGGCGACGCGGACGATTCGTCAATCCCCCCGTATCGGTCAGGCATGAAACGCCACGGGCTCACGGTTTGGTCAGGCGATCGGGTCCGACCGCCGATCCGCGTGCCCGAGCATGCTTCCGGAACGCGAGGGGAATCGGGGTCCACCCGTCGCTTTCAATCTTCTTGACACTCGCGGAGGCGCCGCCTAGTATCGCGGGATGCGATGGTCACCATCGAACGAAGCCGTGCCGACGGCCGGCACCTGCCTGTTCTCGCCGGCGGACCTCCGCCTGAATCGGCCGTATCTCCGACGCGGTCCGTCAGGGACGCGCCCCCCAACGTCGGATTCAAAGGTTGTTTCCGGCGCCGCACTCCAGTTCCGATGGGGTGCCTTCCGAAACTTGCACCACGCCACCGGGTGGCGACCGGCGATCGCGCCGGTGGAAGGAGACCTCGACAGGTCCGAGGCGGCTCATGAGGGCCGTCAGCCCGCCCACCGCTGGGTCCTCTCCGAGCGCGGGGAAGCACACCGGCAAATCCGAATCGGTTCAACAGGAGCGTAACATGGCGGAAAGTACGCAGCACAAGCTGGATCGGGTGCGAGCCCCGCGCGTGCACATCACCTACGATGTGGAGACGGGCGGAGCGATCGAGATGAAGGAACTCCCCTTCGTGATGGGCGTTCTCGCCGATCTGAGTGGGCAGCCGTCGGAGCCGCTTCCGAAGCTCAAGGAGCGCAAGTTCGTGGAGGTCACGCCGGACAACTTCGACGATGTGCTGAAGAGCATGAAGCCGCATCTCGCCTTCAAGGTTGACAACCTTCTTTCCGAAGATCCGGACGCGGGCCAGCTCGGAGTGGATCTTCGCTTCGAAAGCCTCGATGACTTCTCACCCGACAAGGTGGCCGAGCAGGTTCCGGCGCTGAGGAAACTGCTGGAGCTCCGCACCCAGCTCTCCGACCTGCGGGGCAGCCTTCAGGGGAACGACAAGCTCGACGAGATTCTGCAGGCGACGCTCAGCAGCGAGGAAAAGCTGAACCAGCTTCGTGACGAAATCGGGACGGGGGAGGGCGAGGATGGCTAAATCCGAAGCGGAACTTCAGGGAGCGACGGCCGAGACCAGCGAACTCGGCCTGCTCGATCAGATCGTCCAGGACGGCCGTTTCGGGAAGGAGGCCCCGGCACGGGAACGCGGAAAGAACCTCATCAAGCAGTTCGTGGCCGAGGTCCTCGCGGGGTCCATCACGATCGCGCCGGACACGGAGGCGATGATCAATGCCCGGATCGCGCAGATCGACCATCTGCTCTCGATCCAGCTCAACGAGATCATCCACCATTCGGACTTCCAGAAGCTGGAGAGCACCTGGCGAGGTCTCAAGTACCTGCTCTCGCAGTCCGAGACGAGCGCCATGCTGAAGATCAAGGTGCTGAACGTTTCGAAGAAGGATCTGTTGCGGGATCTGCAGAGGGCGCCCGAGTTCGACCAGAGCGCGCTCTTCAAGAAGGTCTACGAGGAGGAGTTCGGGGTGTTCGGCGGCGCGCCGTTCGGAGCGTTGCTGGGGGATTACGAGTTCGGCAAATCCGGTCAGGACATCGAGTTGCTGGAGAAGGTGTCGAACGTCGCCGCGGCCGCGCACGCGCCGTTCCTGACGGCGGCCTCCGCGGATATGTTCAACCTCGAGAGCTACACCCAGATTGACGCGCCCCGGGATCTCGGGAAGGTGTTCGACACGACCGAGTACGCGAAATGGAAGTCGTTTCGCGAGAGCGAGGACGCGCGGTACGTGGCGCTCACGGCGCCACGAATGCTCCTGCGCGAACCATATGGTCAGGCGACCGTGCCGCTCGAGGCGTTCGCGTACGAGGAGAAGGTCGACGGGACCGACCACAGCCGATACCTGTGGGGCAACGCGGCGTGGGCGCTGGGCGCGCGGGTCACGCAATCGTTCGCCAAGTACAGCTGGTGCGCGACGATCCGCGGCGTGGAAAGCGGCGGTCTCGTCGAGGGGCTGCCGGTGCACAACTTCCGCACCGAGTCGGGTGACCTGGCGATGAAGTGCCCGACCGAGGCACCGATCACCGACCGGCGCGAGAAGGAGCTGGCGGATCTCGGTTTCGCCCCGCTCGTTCATCAGAAGAACACGGACAAGGCGGCGTTCTTCAGCGTCAACTCGGCGCACAAGCCGAAGGTCTACGACAGCCCGGCGGCGACCGCCAACGCGCGCATCTCGGCGCAGCTGCCGTACCTCTTCGCCGTGTCTCGTTTCGCGCACTACCTGAAGGCGATGATGCGCGACAAGATCGGCGGTTACATGTCGAAGGACGAAGCGTCGCAGTACCTCAACCGCTGGATCAGCAACTACGTCGTTTCCAACGATACGGCCGGCTTCGCGACCAAGGCCCAGTATCCGTTGAAGGAGGCGAGGGTCGACGTGGTGGAGATCGCCGGCAAGCCCGGCGCGTACCGGGCGGTGGCTTTCCTTCGGCCGCATTTCCAGCTGGACGAGTTGACCGTCTCGCTTCGCCTCGTCGCCGATCTGCCGGCGCCCGCGAAGTAGGAATCGTTCGCTCACCGGCCCGGGGCCGCGACGGCGGGGTTCGCCGGCCGCGCGTCCCCGGGGCCGGGGCGCGAGGACGAAGCAGTCGTGATATGACTGACAATTCACTCAACGTAGAGGAGGTGGTTCCGTGGCGGTTGACATGTTCCTCAAGATTGGCGCGCTGAAGGCGGAGTCGAAGGATTCAACGCATGCGGGTGAGATCGACGTGCTGGCGTGGAGCTGGGGGATGTCGAACTCCGGCAGCGCCCACTACGGGGGTGGCGCGGGCGCGGGGAAGGTGAACGTGCAGGACCTTTCGTTCACGAAGTGGATCGACAAGTCGACGCCGGACCTGATGCTCGCCGCGTGCAACGGGATGCATTTCGATGAGGCGAAGCTCACCGTCCGCAAGGCCGGCGAAAAGCCGCTCGAGTATCTGATCATCACCATGCAGGACGTGCTGATCACCAGTGTCTCGACGGGCGGGAGTGGTGGTGAAGACCGGCTGACGGAGAACGTCACGCTGAACTTCGCGAAGGTAAAGGTCGACTACACCGAGCAGACGGCGACTGGCGCGGCGGGCGACAAGCCGAAGATGGGCTGGGACATCGCCGCCAACGTCAAGATCTGACGCGGGCCGGGCCACGCGATGAACGCCCTGGAGCTGTACCAGGCGGGCAGGCTCGACGAGGCGATCACGGAGCTGGGCGTTTCGTTGCGGAGCGATCCGTTGAACGCCCAGCGCCGGACGTTTCTCTTCGAACTCCTCTGCTTCGCGGGGGAGTACGACCGAGCCGAGAAACACCTGGACGTGCTCGCCGCGTCCGGGAAGGAAGCGGACATGGGCGCGCTGCTCTATCGCAGCGCGCTGCATGCCGAACGCGCACGACAGGCGATGTTCGTCTCGGGAGACACGCCACCGGGCGCGGCGAATCCCGCCCCGGTCTCCGGCACGCTCAACGGCGAGCGGTTCACAACGCTCACCGACGCCGACCCCCGGATCGGCG
The DNA here is from genome assembly GCA_964634395.1 of uncultured Gemmatimonas sp. GTDB lineage: Bacteria > Gemmatimonadota > Gemmatimonadetes > Longimicrobiales > Longimicrobiaceae > WHSP01. The sequence continues at coordinate 14,586 of CAZWJE010000040.1, forward strand.
CGCGATGCGAACTCTTCGCGGCGGGTCAGTACACCTGGATGCCGCTGGCTCAGCTGGAATCGGTGCGGATCGCCCAGCCATCTCGCCTTCGTGACCTGCTTTGGCCGACGGCGATCGTCCGGGCGGCCGCTGGAGTGACGGGTTTCGACCTGGGCGAGGTACTCATACCCGCGCTCACTCCCGGCGCCTGGCGGAGCGACGATCCACTCGTTCGGCTCGGTCGCGTCACGGACTGGGTGCATACGGAGGGCGGACGCGAAGTGCCTCTCGGTCAGCGATTGCTGCTCGTGGACGGCGAGGAGTTCCCCATCCTGGAAGTTCGCGAGCTGGTGATCGACCCGGCGGCATCCGCCGCTGAGTGAGGGATCACCGACTGAAGGACCACCGATCGAAGGGCCAATGACGCTTTCAGCCGAGCTTCTCCTGCCGATCGCCGAGGACAACCCGGCGGGGGCCGACCTGCGCTATGATCCGGTCTACGACAGGATCAAGGAAGCGCGCCGGGAGGACCAGGTCGTCGCGACCGGTGACGACGACCCCTGGAAAACGAAGAACCCGAAGGTCGCTGACTGGCCGCTGACGATCAAGCTCGCCACGGAAGCCCTCGGGAAGAAGACGAAGGATCTGCAGATCGCGGCGTGGCTCGCCGAGGCGTTGCTCCGGCGCGACGGATTCGGTGGCTTCCGCGAGGGGCTCGATCTCATCGTCGGCCTGCTGGACAGCTTCTGGGAAGGCCTCTACCCCGAACTGGAGGACGGCGACGCGGAGATGCGCGTCGCGCCATTGGGCTGGCTCTCGCTGAAGCTCGATGTGGCCGTCAAGTCCGTGCCGATCACGGCCGCCGGGTACAGTTATCTCGATTATCTCGACTCTCGCCAGATCCCCGATGAGGCGGAAGCCAAGGATGACTGGGGAGGTGACAAGCAGAAGATCCGGGATCAGGCGTCGGAGCAGGGCAGGGTATTGCCGGAAGTGTTCGACGCGGCCGTGGCGGCGGCGAACAAGGAGTGGTACCGGGGGCTCGTCGCGGACATCGGCGCCTGTCAGGCGGCGCTGAGCACGCTGTCCGACCGGGGCGACGACCTCTTTTCGGACGTCGCTCCGTCCTATCGTTCACTTCAGGCGGCGATCGAAGAAGTCGAGCGAACCGCGCGGCAGTTCCTCGCGGAGAAGCTGGAGGCCGATCCCGACCCGGTCGAGCTGGCGCCGCCTGACGCGCTGGTCGCCGAGGTACTGGTCGGTGGGGCTGGAGAGGTCGAAAGCGGCGCTGGCGGCCCCTCCGCCGCGGCCGGCGTTCGATCCGGTGAGGCCGGCGCGGGCGGGATCTCGGCGGCGCCGACGAGCGTCGACGACGCGGCCGGACGGATCGCCGTCGCCGCGCGCTATCTGCGGCGCCAGATTCCCACGAGCCCGGCGCCGTACATGATGGTGCGAGGCTTCCGCTGGGGCGAACTGCGCGCTGGGGGCGGTCAGCTGGATCCTCGACTTCTCGTCGCGCCGCCGACCGAGGTCCGCGTCAGGCTGAAGACGCTCCTGCTCGACGCGCGCTGGGCCGAGCTGCTCGAGGCCGCCGAGGAGGTGATGGCAGCGCCGCACGGTCGAGGATGGCTCGACCTGCAGCGGATCGCGCTCACGGCGTGCGAGAACCTGGGCCTGGAGTACGAGGGCGTCGCGGCGGGTATCCGCGCCTCGCTGCGTACCCTGCTCGAGGCGTTACCGGAACTGCCATCCGTGACCCTGATGGACGACTCGCCGACCGCGAACGCCGAGACGCTTCGCTGGCTTTCCGCCGAGGGGATGTTGAACGGCGAAGCCGAGGCGGCGCCGGCGACCAGCGGGGGCGGACTCTCGGCGGCCGGCCGAGAACGGGACCCGCGCGCCCGCGCCCGGGACATCGCCCGCAATGGTTCGCCGAGCAAGGCGATCGAGTACCTGATGCGCGAGGCCGCACAGGCACAGAGCGAACGTGCTCGCTTCCTCCGGCGCGTCGAGGCGACGGGGATCATGGTCGACGAGGGTCTCGACGCCGTGGCCCTGCCGATCCTGCGCGAGCTCGCCGAACAGGTCGACCGATTGAACCTGGCCGAGTGGGAATCCGGCGGCCTGGTGGCGGAGCCGCTGGGGCTCCTCTATCGCTCGCTCGGCCGCGCCGGCGAGGAGCCGTCTCGCCAGGAGGAGCTCTATCTGCGGATCTGCCGCCTGGATCCGATCTACGCGATGAAACTCAACGAGGCGGCCGCCACACGTGAACCCGCGGGGGACAGTGGCGAAGGGCCATGATCTCACGGCGAAGGCCCCGGTCCTCGATCGTCTGATCGACGATGAACCGGGGCTCGCCGAAGACGCCACGATCAGCCTCAACGAGTCGATCCGTCGCTACAAGGTGTCGGTGCTGCGCGACCTCGAGTGGTTGCTCAACACCCGGCGTACCCCCGTTCCGGTGCCGGCGACCCACACCGAAGTCGCCAACTCCGTGTTCGTGTTCGGTATCCCGGACATCACGTCGCTGAGCGGCGACTCGGAGGCGGGCCACAAGCAGGTCCTGCGGGACATCGAGGAAGCGATCCGGATTTTCGAACCACGACTCACCGGCGTGCGTGTCATGCACGTCGAGGACGTCGAGGGTGCCCGGCGTCAGGTGCGTTTCGCGATCGAGGGGATCCTGAGGATGGAACCGAATCCGGAGCGCGTCGTCTTCGACTCCATGCTCGACCTGGCGAACGGCGAGATCGCGGTCGGAGGGGCGTGATGGGCGACGAACTTCTCGATTACTACAATCGTGAACTCGCGTTCCTCCGGCAGACCGGGGCGGAGTTCGCGCGACGCTATCCGAAGGTCGCGGGCCGCCTTCAGCTCGAGCCGACGAAGTGCGAGGACCCGCACGTCGAACGACTCCTCGAGGGTTTCGCCTTCCTCGCCGCGCGCGTCCACCATCGGATCGACGACGATTTCCCCGAGATCAGCGAGGCGCTCCTCGACATCGTCTTCCCGCAGTATACGCGGCCACTCCCGTCGATGTCGCTGGTGCAGTTCCAGCTAGACCCGGAGCAGGGCAAGCTGGCGAGCGGGTTCCGCGTCCCCCGCGAGTCCGTCCTCCTCTCCAGACCCGTCGGCGGAACACCCTGCCGGTTCCGGACGTGTTACGAAACGACGGTCTGGCCCATCGACGTGAAGGGTGCGCGCTGGACCGCGCCGGGACAGCTCGACCCGCCGGTCCGCGCGGGTGACGCGGTCGCCGCGCTCCGCATGGAACTCCAGTGCCTGCCCGACGTCACCTTCGGGGGACTCGATCTCGACGCGCTCCGCCTCCATATCAGCGCCGAGGCGAACCTCGCCGCGACGATCTACGAACTCCTCTGTAACAACTGCTCGGAGATCATCCTCCGGGACCGATCGAAAGGGTCGAAGGCCGATCCGGTCGTCCTGCCCGGATCGGCGCTCCGTCCCGTCGGGTTCGAGAACGATGAGGGGATGCTGCCCTACTCGCCACGCTCGTTCATCGGCTACCGACTGCTGCAGGAGTATTTCACCTTCCCCGACAAGTACCTGTTCCTGGATGTTCCGGGGTTCGACCGGGCGAGAGTGGCGGGATTCGGAGACAACGTCGAGGTCGTCTTTCTCATCTCCGCGTTCGAACGGTCGGAGCGCAAGCAGCTGCTGGAGATCGGGGTGAACCAGACGACCTTCCGGCTCGGCTGCACGCCCGTCATCAACGTCTTCCCGCAGACTTCGGAGCCGGTCGCGTTGCACCAGCGCCAGCCGGAGTACCTGGTCGTCGCCGACGCGCGCCGGCGGGCGACCGTGGGAATCTATTCCGTGGAGGACGTCGTGGCGGTTTCGCCCGGGGCGGAGGAACCACTCCGGTTCGACCCGCTCTATTCGTTCCGTCACGACGCGGACGACGGCGGTCCACGACTCTACTGGCGCGCGACGCGGCGCGCGGCCGCGTGGCGTACCGACGAGGGGACCGAGGTCTGGCTCTCGCTCGTCGACCTCGCCGGCCGGCTCGTGCATCCGGACCTCGACGCCGCCACCGCTCGGCTCCTCTGTCACAACGGAGACCTGCCGAGTCGACTGCCGTTCGGATCGGGAGATTCCGATTTCGAGATGCCGGGCGGCGGACCGATCCGAAAGATCGTCGCGCTCGTGAAGCCGACACCGATCGTCCAGCCCGCTCTCGGGAAGCCGCGGCTCTGGCGGCTCATCTCGCAGCTCTCCCTCAACTACATGTCTCTGGTCGACGGGGGGGTGGAAGGCCTGCGGGAGCTGTTGCGGCTGCATAATTTCGCGGATTCCGCCTCGGCCGAGAAACAGATCCAGGGGATCGTGGGGCTGGAGTCGAGCCCGCACTATTCGAGGATCGCGAGCCCACACGGGCTGACCTTCGCGCGGGGACACCGGGTGCGGATCGAGTTCGACGAGGAGCAGTTCGCCGGCGGTGGCGCCTACCTCCTGGCCAGCGTGCTGGAGAGGTTTCTCGGGGCCTACGTCTCGCTCAACAGTTTCTGCGTGCTCGCGTCGCACACCCGGCAGCGACGCTATCCGATGCGCGAATGGAAACCTCGGTCGGGCGCCAAGGTCCTCCTGTGAACGAGGCGCTCCTGGAACCGTCCGAAGGGGATCCCCCCGCGTCCAGGCCCGCCTCCACCCGGTCGCTCTCCAGCGCGCGGGGGATGACACCGGTCGAGATCCTCCTCCGCCGCGACCCGCATTCCTTCGGGTTCTTTCAGGCGGTCCGGATCCTCCACCAGATTCGCGGGACGCGCTCGGCGATCGGGCGGTTCACCGATCCGGCGGAGGAGGTCCTCCGGTTCTCGGTACCCGCATCGATCAGCTTCCCTCCCAGCGAGATCGCCGCGCTGGAAGTCGAGGGGGACGGGCGCGCTCGGATGAGCGTCAATTTCCTCGGCGTCACGGGGCCGCAGGGGCTTCTCCCTCACCAGTACACGCTGCTCATCGCCGAGCGGAAGCGCGGACGCGATCATGCGCTCGGCGATTTTTTCGACCTGTTCCACCACCGGATGCTCTCCCTCTTCTACCGGGCGTGGGAGAAGCATCGCTTCGCCGTCGCCTATGAGCGGGGTGAGCCGGACGCGTTGACCCATCACGTCGCGGACGTCGTCGGGGTGGGGCTCGAAACGGCACGCCGCAACCTGCCGCTCCCGAACGATGATCTGCTCTACTACGCCGGGCTCCTCGGACCCCAGCCGCGGGGTGCGGCGGGCCTGGAGCGGATGCTCGCCGAGCACTTCGGCGTGCGGGTCGAGGTGGAGCAGTTCGTCGGGCGCTGGTACCCGCTCTCGCGGGCCGACCAGTGTGAGCTGGGAGACGACGAGAGCATGTCCAACCAGCTCGGCCTGGGCGCGGTCGCCGGCGATGAGATATGGGACGCGCAGACGTGCGTCCGTCTCCGGGTCGGGCCACTGTCTCGCGCTCGCTACGATGCCTTCCTCCCGGGCGGGAGGGACCATGACACACTACGCGAGCTGGCGCGCTTCTACAGCCACGACCAGTTCGACTTCGAAATCCAGCTCGTCCTGGCGCGCGACGACGTCCCGGGCCTCGTCCTCGGCGACGATTCCTCCGCCACACTGGGCTGGTCCACCTGGATCCGTACCCGGGATTTCGTTCGCGACGCGGACGATACCATTCTCACCATCTGAGAGGGAGTCAGACCCTTGAACGTGAACCTGCGGCAACTCATCGGGAAGCTGAATCACCAGGCGCGCGGCGCGGTGGAGTCGGCCGCCGGTCTCTGTCTCTCCCGGACGCATTACGACGTCGAAATCGAACACTATCTGATGAAGCTCCTGGACGTGACCGATGGTGACGCCTTCTTCATCTTCAAACACTATGGCGTCAATCGTTCGCGGCTGTCGGCCGATCTCACGAACAGCCTCGACAAGCTGAAGTCGGGGAACGCTCGTACACCGGCGTTGAGCCCGACGCTCGTGAAGATGCTTTCGGAAGCGTGGCTCATCGGCTCGGTTGACTACGGCGCCTCACGCATCCGCACCGGCCATACGGTCCTCGCGCTCGTGGGCACGGACGAACTCGCGCGCCTGGTCAACCAGGTGAGCCGGGAGTTCGCCCAGATCTCGCCGGAGGACCTGCGCAACAACTTCCACAAGATCGTTCACGAGTCGTACGAGGATGACGGCCCGGCGGAATCCGGAACCGGCGCGGGGGCCAGCGCCGGCGGCGAGCCCGGTCGCGCGGGCGGTGGCAAAACACCGAACCTGGACCAGTTCACCGTCAACCTCACCGAGCGGGCGAAAGAAGGGAAGATCGACCCCGTTCTCGGCCGGGACTTCGAGGTCCGCCAGGTGGTCGACATCCTCACCCGCAGGCGGCAGAACAATCCCATCCTGGTCGGGGAGGCGGGCGTCGGGAAGACGGCGGTCGTCGAAGGGTTCGCGCTGCGCATCGCCCAGGGCGACGTGCCGCCAGTGCTGAAGAACGTGACGCTCCGCTCCCTCGACCTCGCGCTCCTGCAGGCCGGTGCCGGCGTGAAAGGCGAGTTCGAGAACCGGCTGAAGGGGCTCATCGACGAGGTCAAGAACTCGCCCACGCCGATCATCCTCTTCATCGACGAAGCGCACACGATGATCGGCGCCGGCGGCGCGGCGGGTCAGAACGACGCCGCGAACCTCCTGAAGCCCGCGCTGGCGCGGGGGGAGCTGCGGACGATCGCGGCGACGACCTGGTCCGAGTACAAGAAGTTCTTCGAGAAGGATCCGGCGCTCAGCCGCCGTTTCCAGGTCGTGAAGGTCGAGGAGCCCTCGGAAGAGCTGTGCGAGATCATGTTGCGCGGCGTCGTGCCCTTCCTGGAGAAGCATCACGGCGTGCGGATCCTCAGCGATGGGCTCTCGGCGGCCGTACGACTCTCTCATCGCTATCTGCCGGACCGACAGCTGCCGGACAAGGCGGTGAGCGTGCTCGACACGGCGTGCGCCCGGCTCGCCCTCGGTCAGAACGCCACTCCACCCGCGATCGAGGCGGGCACCCGTCTCCTCGACGACCTCGCCGTCCAGGAGCGGGTGCTCGTTCGCGAGCAGGCGCTCGGCGCTGACCACTCGGAACGCCTGGAGGCGATCGCCGCCGAGCGCGAGAAGACCGAAGCGTCTCTGGCGGATCTGCGCGAGCGATGGGGGAAGGAGAGCGAGCTGGTCGGGAAGGTCCGCGCCGTCCGGGAGGAGATCGAGAAACTCGTGGAAGCGAACGGGGCGAACGCCGCGGCCGTCGAGGTGGAAGCGTCGCGCGCCGAACTTGTGAAGCTGAACGACGAACTGGCGCGGTTGCAGGGCGATTCTCCGCTCGTGCCGGTCACCGTCGACGGGGAACTCGTCGGCCAGGTGATCTCCGGCTGGACGGGGATCCCCGTGGGCAAGATGCTCCGCGACGACCTGAGCATGGCCCTCGAGCTGGAGAGCCATCTGCAGCGACGCATCATCGGCCAGGACCACGCGCTGGAGATCATCAGCCACCGGATCCGCACGTCGAAGGCGGGCATCGAGGATCCACAGAAGCCGATCGGCGTGTTCCTGCTCGTCGGTCCGAGCGGCGTGGGGAAGACGGAGACGGCGCTGACGCTTTCTGACCTGCTCTATGGTGGTGAGCACAACGTGATCACCATCAACATGTCGGAGTTCCAGGAAGCTCACACGGTGTCCACGCTGAAAGGCTCGCCCCCGGGATACGTGGGATATGGCGAGGGAGGTGTGCTGACCGAGGCCGTGCGGCGCCGCCCCTATTCGATCGTTCTCCTCGACGAGATCGAGAAGGCACACCCGGACGTGCTCGAACTCTTCTTTCAGGTGTTCGACAAGGGCCGGATGGATGACGGTGAGGGCCGCCAGATCGACTTCAAGAACACCATCATCCTGCTGACCACGAACGCCGGGACGGACACGCTCATGCGGCTCACCGCCGACCCGGAGACGATGCCGGACCACAACGGTCTGGTGAAGGCGCTCAAGCCCGAACTCGACAAGACCTTCAAGCCGGCGTTCCTCGGGCGGACGGTGATCATCCCCTACTTCCCGGTTCGGGATGAAGTGCTGAAGACGATCGTGCGCCTCAAGCTGGGCAAGATCGAGCGGCGCCTCCGGGAGACGCACCGGATCGACCTGATCGCCGGCGATGACGTGATCGCGACGGTGGCGGCGCGCTGCACGGAGGTGGAGAGCGGGGCGCGAAACGTCGACAACATACTCACGAACACGATGCTTCCCGCGATTTCGCGGCGGCTGCTTTCGGCACTGGTGGACGGAGAGAAGCCGGCCGCGATCCAGGTGACCGTCGACGCGGACGGGGAGTTCACGTACACGCAGAGGATGGGCGGGTGGATGTCGGATTCCCCGCCCGACGCTCCGCTTGAGACATCACCGGTCCCGGCGTAACCGCGTCCGCCGTCCGGGTCGACCGCTCTCCGCCGAACGGTCGACGCGGGCGGCGGATTCACGACCGGAACAACCTTCACGCTGGAACGCGCCATGGCGAAGTTCGCGCAGGGTGACCGCGCGCTGAGCATCTCGACCCCGCTGGGTCAGGACGTCCTGCTCCTTCGGGAGCTGAACGGAGTCGAGGGCATTTCCCGTCTCTTCGAATTTCAGCTCGACGTGACGACCGCGTCGTACGAGAAGGTCCCCTTCGAGGATCTTCTCGGCCAGCGGATCAGCGCGCGGATCGAGGCGCCGGACGAGAAACCCGTGTACTTCTCCGGTATGGTGAAGCGCGTATCGCAGGGCGATACGAGCGACGAGGACGTCGGTTTCGATCTGGCCCAGTACCGGATCGAGATGGTTCCCGAGGTGTGGCTGCTCACCCGCCGCGCCCGCAGTCGGATCTTCCAGCATGTCAATGTGCCGGACATCCTCCAACAGGTGTTCGCCGGCTTCGACGTCGACTTCCAGCTGCAGGGCGGCTTCGAGCCCAGGAACTACTGTGTTCAGTATCGGGAGACGGATTTCGCGTTCGTCTCACGGCTGATGGAAGAGGAGGGCATCTTCTACTTCTTCCAGCACGACGCGGGCGGTGTGCACAAGATGGTGCTCGCCGATACCCCTCTCTCACACCCCGAGCTGGTCGGGGGCGCTACGCTCATCTATGACCAGATGCGGGGAGGGAACCGCGAGGCCGATCGAATCCAGGAGTGGAACCGAAGCCAGGAGCTGCGAACCGGCAAGTACACTCTGTGGGATCACAACTTCGAGCTGCCGCTGAAGAACCTCGAGGCGAGCGTGCCGATCATGGAGTCGGTACAGGTGGGCACGGTCACCCACAGGCTGACGGCGGGGAAGGCCGACGCCAATGAGATCTACGATTACCCCGGCGAATACGCGAAGCGATTCGACGGGATCGATAGCGGCGGCGCCGAGAAGGCGTCTGAACTGCAGAAGATCTTCGATGACAACACGCGGACCGTGAAGATCCGCATGCAGGAGATGGAGGCCGCCGCCGTTCGCGTCGAGGGCGTGAGCGCGTGCCGACAGATGGTTTCCGGACACCGGTTCACGTTGAGGGAGCACCCGAACGCCAATGGCGACTATGTGCTCACGAGCGTGACGCACAAGGCATCGCTCGGTCAGCTTTCGCGCTCCGGTGAAGCGGACTTCTACGAGTACGAAAACACCTTCACCTGCATTCCCCACGCCCTTCCATTCCGGCCGGAACGGAGGACCCCGCGCCCGCGGGTGGACGGATGTCAGACGGCGACCGTGGTCGGCCCTCAGGGTGAAGAGATCCTGACCGACAAGTATGGCCGGGTGAAGGTCCAGTTCCACTGGGATCGGGAGGGGAAGAAGGACGCGAGCAGTTCGTGCTGGCTGCGCGTCGGCACCCCATGGGCCGGCAAGCAGTGGGGGATGATCCATATCCCCCGAATCGGTCACGAGGTGATCGTGGACTTCATCGAGGGTGACCCGGACCGCCCGATCATCACCGGCATGGTCTACAATCCGGACTATATGCCGCCCTGGGCGCTGCCGGAACACAAGACGCGTTCAGGGCTCGTCACGCGCAGCACGGCCGGCGGCTCGACCGAGACCGCGAACGAGCTTCGCTTCGAGGACAAGAAGGGCGCGGAACACGTGTATCTTCACGCCGAGAAGAACCTGCGCGTCCACGTGGAAAACAACGAGATCCGGCTGATCGGCAAGCATCACGGCGAGACGGTGCTCGGCGGCCGCGCGACACTCGTGGCGGGAGAGAGCAAGATCGACCTCCCGGGTCTGGCGGACCTGCCGCCCGAGCAGGAACTCGAAGAGAGCGGAGACGAGACGGTCGGCGACTCGCTGGTCATCGAGAAGAACCGGTACACGTACGTCGGTACGAAGGAATTGCACGAGGTCGAGAACGAACACTCGCTCGTCGTCCTGGACGGAGACCAGAAGACCGAGGTCCGGACGGGAGATCAGACGATCACGATCGTTGACGGGTCACGGACGATCATCGTTCACGTCGACCAGGGCACCACGATCGAGACGGGCGACCATACGCTCGACGTGAAGAAGGGAGACTCGGAGACGACGATCGACTCCGGGAACCACAAACTGACCGTGAAGACCGGGAACGCCGACGTCGAGGTGAAGACGGGGAACTACTCGGTGAAGGCCGGCGCGGGCAAGATCACCGGAGAAGCGACGACCGGGATCGAACTGAAGGTCGGCGCGAACAGCATCAAGATCGAACCGGCGGGAATCACCATCAAGGGCACGATGGTCAAGATCGAAGCGGACGCGTTGCTGCAGGCGAAGGGCGGAGCGATGGCGAAAGTCGAGGGTGGCGGCATGCTGATGCTCAAGGGCGCTCTCACGATGATCAACTGATCACCCGGCAAGAGCGTCGACGACCCCGGAACGCATGGCTGATCGGATGAAGCGGATCGGATGAATACCCAGAGAGGTGAGGCGAATAAGCCGGAATCGGCTGTCGCGTTTCTGGCCCGAGGAGCGGGTGTGGGGGATGACGCGAAAGCGTTGATTCGCCCGGAGGACACGGCGCCCGAGTACGTGACGCGGTTGATCGCGGAGGGGCTGGCGAGTGACGCGGTGCGGGTCCTCGGGTCGCTGTTGCCGCCTCGGGAAGCGGTCTGGTGGGCGTGGACGTGCGCGCGGAAGGCGACGGGCGAGGCCACGCCGCCCGAGGCGACCGCGGCGTTCGCGGCCGTCGAGAAGTGGCTCCGTGAACCGACCGACGGGAACCGGCGGGCCGCGATGGAGGCCGGTGAGGCGGCCGACTACACGACACCGGCCGGCTGTGTCGCGCTCGCCACTTTCTTCAGCGGCGGGAGCATCGCGCCGCCGGACCTGGAGCCCGTGGCGCCGCCGCCCTTCGTCGCGGGAAAGGCGCTCGCGGGGGCGATCCTCATCGCCTCCGTGGCCACGGAGCCCGAGAAGGCGCCGGAGAAGCTGAGTGGTTATCTCGATCAGGGGATCCACGTGGCCCGCCGGGTCGGCATCTGGCCGGAGTGATCGCGGATGTCGGCGTGATGACTCGTTTCGAATTCTTTTTGACTCCCGGTCCGTTCGAACGATCTGACGGATCGATTCCTTTGACTTTCGTGGCTGGCTGGAGGTGAGACCATGGGGATGCCCGCCGCTCGGGTGAGCGACATGCATGCCTGCCCGATGTTCACGGGTCCGGTGCCGCACGTGGGTGGACCGATCCTGCCGCCGGGCGGGGTCACCGTGCTGATCGGCGGGTTGCCGGCCGCGCGCGTGAGTGACATGTGCGTCTGCGTGGGCCCGCCCGACGTGATCGCGA
>CAZWJE010000041.1:0-26281 GCA_964634395.1 uncultured Gemmatimonas sp.
TTCATCCGTGCGGTCGAGGAGGCGGGGCTCATCTTCATCGGACCGTCGGCCGCCGCGGTCGAGGCGATGGGCGACAAGACGGCGGCCCGCCGAACGGTGACGGCGGCCGGAGTTCCGGTCGTTCCCGGCACCGATCGTCCGCTCGCCAACGCGGAAGAAGCGGCCATGCTCGCCGCCGAAATCGGGTTCCCGGTACTCCTCAAGGCGGCGGCCGGCGGGGGCGGGAAGGGCATGCGGGTCGTGCGCGAGCCGAAAGACCTGGCCTCCGCGTTCGTGGCCGCTGGCAATGAAGCACGCGCGGCGTTCGGCGACGACGCCGTCTACCTGGAGAAGTACCTCGACGGTCCCCGTCATATCGAGATCCAGCTGCTCGCGGACGCCCACGGCAACACGCTCCATTTCGGCGAGCGCGAGTGTTCGATCCAGCGTCGGCATCAGAAACTGATCGAGGAGGCGCCCGCCCCGGCGGTCACACCCGAGCAGCGCGCGGCGATGGGCGAGACCGCGATCGCCGCCGCGCGCGCCGTCGGCTACCGGGGCGCGGGGACGGTCGAATTCCTCTGGCGCGATGGCGAGTTCTACTTCCTCGAGATGAACACGAGGATCCAGGTCGAGCACCCGGTGACGGAGATGACCACCGGCGTCGACCTGGTCCAGTGGCAGATTCGTATCGCCGCCGGCGAATCGCTCCCGTTCTCGCAGAGCGAGATCGTCTTCGATGGCCACGCGATCGAATGCAGGATCACCTCGGAGGAACCGGCGAACTCCTTCCTCCCTTCGACCGGGCGGATCTCCTATCTGTCGATCCCCTCTGGCCCGGGCGTTCGGTGGGACGGCGGCATCGTGACCGGTTCGGAGGTCGGGCTCCACTACGACCCGATGCTCGCGAAGTTGATCGTCCACGCGCCGACTCGCGACCTGGCCATCGAACGCATGCGGCGCGCGCTCGCGGAGTTACGTGTCGTGGGCGTCGAGACGAGTGTTCCCTTCCACCTCGCCGTGATGGATCATCCCGACTTTCGGGACGGGCGAATCGACATCGGCTGGTTCGACAGGACCGGTGAGTCGCTCTCCCGCATCGACCCCGGTGAGGACGAGGTGGTCGCGGCGGCACTGGCCGCGGCACTCCTCGAGGGGGAGATCCGACGCCGCCGCAACGGGACGCGCCTCGAGGAGACCGGTGCTCGCGCGATCAGTGGTTGGCGAGCGGCCGACGGCCATCGCCTCTGGTCTCGATGAGCCGACCGGGCGGGCGATCCCGTCGCGGCCACTCCCGGCGGGCGGTGGGTGGTGAACGTTCGGCTGGCCAGATCGAACGCGTCGAGATCACGTCGATCGCGGCGGGCGGGGAGGGCGTGGGCCGGTTGGAGGATGGCCGCGCGGTATTCGTTCACCGCACCGCGCCCGGCGAGACGATCGAAGCGCGCGTGGTCACCGAGAGGCCGCGCTGGGCACGCGGTCGTCTGCTTCGCGTTCTCACGCCGGCGGTCGATCGTCGGGAGGCGCCGTGCGTTCACTACCGGGAGTGTGGTGGGTGCACGCTGGAACACCTCGATTATCCGGCGCAATTGCGCGCCAAGGCAGGAATTGTTTCGGACGCGCTGGAGCGGATCGGTGGCCTCTCCATCGAGCCGCCCGAGGTCGTCGCGTCACCGATCGAGTTCCGTTACCGGAACCGGGTCTCGTTCGCCCTCCGGCGGATGGGGAGCGGCACGGTGCTCGCCGGATTCCACGCGCTCCATGACCCCGACCGGATCGTCCCGATCGACGGCCAGTGTCTCCTGCCGGAGCCGGCCATTTCCGCGGTGTGGGACCGGCTTCGCGCCGCCTGGGGCCATAACGCGGCCCTTCTGCCGTCCGGCGAGTCACTTCGGCTCACCCTCCGCGCCACCGTCCACGGCGAGGTTACCCTGCTCGTGGAAGGCGGATACACGGCTGGCGACCCCGAACGATTGCTCGCCAGCGTTCCTGGTCTCGACGCGATCTGGCACCGTCGCGACGGCGCCGAGCCCGCGCGCCTGGCGGGTGAAGCCGGCCTCCTCGAACGCTGGGGAGACGAGACGTTCCTCGTCGGTGGGGCGGAGTTCCTTCAGGTGAACCGGGAAGCGGCCGCGCGGCTCGAAGCCTGGGTCGAGGAACTCGCCGGCGACCTCACCGGCCGTGGCGTGGTCGACGCCTATTGCGGTGTCGGCCTGCGTGCCCGTCGGTTGGCCCAACTCGGCGCGCGGGTCGTCGGCATCGAGCTCGATGCCGCCGCCGTCGCGATCGCCACCGCCGCCGCCACCCCCGGCGCCGCGTTCCACGCCGCGCGCGTCGAGGACGCTCTGCCCGACGCGCTTCCGACGGACCTCGTGGTACTCAACCCGCCGCGCGCCGGTGTCGACGGGTCCGTGACCGCCGCGCTCATCGAGGCGCCGCCCGAACGGATCATCTACGTTTCCTGTGATCCGGCCACGCTCGCGCGCGACCTCGCCCGGCTCGGAAAGGAATTCGTGCCGCGATCGGTGCGCTGCTTCGATCTCTTTCCGCAGACGGCGCACGTGGAAACGGTCGTGGAACTCGTCAGACGGTGAGGCCTCGAAGATGAAGTATCAGGTCAGGGTAGGGGAGCGGATGGTGGAAGTGGACCTTACCGGCCCACGTCCACGGGTCGGCGGAAAAGAGGTCGACGCCCGGATTGAAACCGTGCCGGGAACTCCGGTCCGCCATCTGCTCATCGATGGTCGCTCGCTTTCGCTTGTGGCGACGCCGGGAGACTCACGCGGCGAGTGGCGGATCGCGATCGACGGCCGTCCTCTCCTCGTCGAGGCGCTCGACGAGCGGAGTCGCGCCATCCAGGCTATGGCCGGCGTTTCCCCCGAGGCGGAAAAGGGCAGGACGATCGTCGCGCCGATGCCGGGTCTCGTCGTCCGCGTGCACGTCGAAGTGGGCGTCGAGGTGACGGCCGGTCAGGGTGTCATCGTCGTCGAGGCGATGAAGATGGAGAACGAGCTGAAGGCTCCCGCCGCCGGCACGGTGTCGCGGGTCCTCGCGTCGGCGGGCCAGGCGGTGGAGAAGGGCGCGGTGCTCGTCGTGTTCGAGTGACCGGGAGCGTCGTGGACCCACGCTTCCGGTCGGACGACCTTCTCGTTCGATCTTCTCCCGAGGGGAAGGGGACACTCTCGATATGAGCGATCCGATGAAGGACTGGGAAGAGAACGTGCTTCGTCCGGCCCTCGACCGGCAACCGGAGCGGAAGGAGCGATTCGAGACCACCAGCGGTATCCCGATCGAACGGCTCTACACGCCCGCGTCGGTTTCGATCGACCATGAGGCGGACCTCGGTCTGCCCGGCCAGTTCCCCTTCACGCGCGGGATCCAGCCCACGATGTACAGGGGCAGGCTCTGGACGATGCGCCAGTACGCCGGGTTCGGGACCGCCGCCGAGACCAACGAACGGTTTCACCTCCTCCTCGCGGCCGGCCAGACCGGCC
Organism: uncultured Gemmatimonas sp.; assembly: GCA_964634395.1. Classification (GTDB taxonomy): domain Bacteria; phylum Gemmatimonadota; class Gemmatimonadetes; order Longimicrobiales; family Longimicrobiaceae; genus WHSP01. The sequence goes on from CAZWJE010000041.1 coordinate 3,474, forward strand.
TCTCCACCGCCTTCGATCTGCCCACCCAGATGGGCTATGACTCCGACCACCCGATGGCCGAGGGAGAGGTGGGCCGCGTTGGCGTCGCGATCGACTCGATCGACGATATGCGCGCCCTTCTCGCCGGGATACCGCTCGACGAGGTCTCGACGTCGATGACGATCAACGCCACGGCCGCGATCCTCCTCGCCCTCTACGTCGCCGTCGCCGACGAAGCGGGCGTTCCTCGTCAGCGTCTCTCGGGGACGGTCCAGAACGACATTCTCAAGGAGTACATCGCGAGGGGGACATACATTTACCCGGTCGATTCGAGTCTCCGCCTGGTGACCGACGTATTCGCCTTCTGCCGCGACGAACTCCCACGCTGGAATACGATCTCGATCTCGGGATACCACATCCGGGAAGCGGGCTCGACGGCCGCACAGGAGGTCGCATTCACCTTCGCCAACGCGATCGAGTACTTCGAACGCGCCCGGGCGGCCGGCCTCGCGGTCGACGACTTCGCGCCGCGCGTCTCCTTCTTCTTCGCCGCGCACAACGACCTCTTCGAAGAGGCGGCGAAATTCCGCGCCGCCCGCCGGCTCTGGGCCCGCCTGATGCGCGAACGGTTTCATGCCTCGGACGAGAGCGCGCGCCTCCGTTTCCACACCCAGACCGGCGGGTCCACGCTGACCGCGCGGCAACCGCTCAACAACCTGGTCCGTGTCACCGTGCAGGCGCTCGCCGCCCTTCTTGGCGGTACCCAGTCACTGCATACCAACGGGTACGACGAGGCCCTCTCGCTGCCGAGTTCCGAGGCGGCGACGCTCGCCCTGCGCACGCAGCAGATCCTGGCGGCCGAGTCCGGTGTCGCCGATACCGTCGACCCCCTCGCTGGTTCGTACTACGTGGAGGCCCTCACCACCGCCCTCGAACAACACGCCACGGAGTACCTGGAGCGGATCGCCGAGATGGGTGGCGCCGCCGGCGCGATTTCGTTCATGCGTGAGGAGATCCATCGGGCCGCGTACGAGCATCAACTCGCGGTCGAGTCGGGAGACAGGGTCGTCGTCGGCGTCAATCGCTACCAGGACCGATCCCCCACACCCACCTTTCCGGTCCCGGACTTCCGCGCCCTGGAGGCCGCCCAGCGAGATCGCGTCTCCGCCGTCCGCATGGACCGTGACGCGGATCTCGCGACCGCCGCCCTCCGCGCCGTCTCCGCCGCCGCATCGGGAACGGACAACCTCATCCCCCCGATCATCGCGGCCGTGAAGGCCCGCGCCACGCTCGGTGAAATCAGCGACGCGCTCCGGGCGATCTGGGGTACCTATCATCCTGAATGACAGCGTCGGCGGCGGTGCCGAAAAGGGATCGCTCCCGGCCCGGCGAACCATGATTTCCCGGCGTTCTCCTTCGTCATGCTCCGACTCCGGCGAGCACCGTCCGGGAGCGCCGATTGCCTCCCCACCCCGAAGTCGGGTAAATTGGAAGGTTTCCATCGCGGTGTAACCTGAGAATCGCGTTCCATGCCGACGTACGAATACAGATGTCCGTCCTGTGGGGCGGAGTTCGAGAAGTTCCAGCGGATGTCGGACGAGCCAGTGGCCGAGTGCCCCACTTGCGGGGCCGCCGCTGAACGCCGGCTCTCGGCTGGCGCGGGACTGCTCTTCAAGGGGTCGGGGTTCTATATCACCGACCATCGCAGCGAGAGCTACCGGAAGGCGGCGGGATCGGAGAAGTCGGGCGGCGAGTCGAAGTCCGGCGGCGAGTCGAAATCGGGTGGGGAATCGAAGTCCGGCGGATCCGGAACGTCCGGGGCCTCGTCGGGCGGGTCGAGTTCGGGCGGCGGTGCCGGACCCGGCGGTTCGACTTCCACCTCGAAGGGGGAGTAGTGGCGGCGGAAAGACTGCGCGCGGAGATCGAGCGCGTTCTGCGGGCGATGGGTGCGGAAGTGACGGGCGAGATCGTTCTCGAGCGTCCCCGTAATCCCGAGCATGGCGACCTGGCGACGAACGTGGCGATGACGCTCGCCAGAACACTCGGTCGGGCCCCGCGAGGGATCGCGGAAGAACTGATCGAGCGTCTCGACCTCGCGCGCGCCTCCGTCCGCTCCGCGGAGATCGCCGGTCCGGGGTTCATCAACTTCCGGCTTTCCAGCGACTACCTCTTCGACGGACTCGCGACGATCGTGCGCGATGCCGACGCGTACGGGCGATCGAGCGACGGCGCCGGCCGCCCCGCGATGGTCGAGTTCGTCTCCGCCAATCCGACCGGACCACTTCACATCGGACACGGCCGGCAGGCCGCGCTCGGCGACGCGATCGCCGAACTCCTCGCCTGGACCGGCTGGGACGTCTACCGCGAGTTCTACTACAACGACGCCGGCGAGCAGATCGCCCGCCTCACCCGCAGTGTCTGGGCTCGCTATCAACAGCATCACGGCCGGGAAGTCGCGTTCCCCGAGGACGGATACCACGGGTCCTATGTGACCGAAATCGCTCGCGCCTTCGCCGCGGCGCGAGGAGAAGTCTTCCTCGCCGACGACTCCGCCGCCACCCTCGACGAGATGCGCATCTTCGCCGTGGGCGCGTTGCGGGCCGAACAGAACCGTGACCTCGACGACTTCCGTGTCCGCTTCGACAACTTCTACCTGGAGTCGTCACTCTACGCGGACGGTCGTGTCGAGCGGACGATCGAGAAGTTGCGGGCGACCGGGCTCGCCTATGAGAAGGACGGCGCGCTCTGGCTCGAAACGACTCGCTTCGGCGACGACAAGGACCGGGTGATGGTGAAGAGCTCGGGCCAGCCGACCTACTTCCTGCCCGATGTCGCGTACCACATGACGAAGTGGGAGCGCGGCTATCACCGGGCGATCGATGTCCAGGGCGCCGACCACCACGGAACGACGGCCCGCGTTCGCGCCGGGCTCCAGGCGCTCGGCCTCCCCGCCGGGTACCCGGAATACGTCCTCCATCAGATGGTCCTGGTCACGCGGGACGGCGTGGAAGTGAAGTTCTCGAAACGCGCGGGTGACTACCTGAGCCTGCGCGAACTGTACGACGAGGTCGGTGTCGATGTGACCCGGTACTTCTTCCTGATGCGTCGCGCCGAGGCGCAGCTGACCTTTGACGTCGACCTGGCCCGCGAACAATCAGACAAGAACCCGGTTTACAAGGTGCAGTATGCCCACGCCCGGATGTCGTCGATCTTTCGGCGCGCGGGTGTGGAGGCGAACGGAATCGAGCCCGTCAGCGCGGATCTGACCCTGTTGACCCACCCCCTGGAGATCGAACTCGTCAAGACGTTGCTTCGATTTCCGGAGCTGGTCGCGGCTTCGGCGGAGCGGCATGCCCCGCACGCCATCTGCGACTACGCCGAGGAGGTCGCGGGCGTGGTAAACTCCTGGTACCATGCGGGGAATCTCGAACCCGGCCTCCGGGTGGTCGGCGTCGCCGAACCGCTCTCGCGAGCCCGGTTGGTGCTCGCCCGGGCCGTTCAGGTGGTTCTTCACAACGCGCTCGCCATCCTCGGTGTCTCCGCGCCCACACGAATGGAGCGGGAAACGGCGGATGGCGAAGGCGAGGGGGAAGGCGGGACCGCGGGCGACCCTGGAAATCATATCGGCTGAAGCATGCGGGTGGCCGGCGACGCCGGCGCCCTGACAATCACGCGAGATCAGAGACCCATGTCGCTCCTGGTAGTCGGTAGTGTCGCGCTGGACACCGTGGAAACCCCGTTCGGGCGCGCCGAGGACGCGATCGGCGGCTCGGCCACCTACTTCACGGCCGCCGCGTCGTACTTCGGTCGTACCCGGCTGGTGGGTGTGATCGGGGCGGACTTTCCCAAGGGAGGACTCGACTTCCTCCGCGATCGCGACGTGGATCTCGCTGGTCTCGTGAAGCTCCCGGGGAGGAGCTTCCGCTGGTCGGGAGTCTACTCCTACGATCTCAGTTCGCGGGAGACACTGGATACTCAGCTCGGCGTCTTCGCGGAGTTCCGTCCCCTCATCCCCGAATCGTTCCGGGACGCGGAATGGGTGTTCCTCGGCAACATCGACCCGGCGCTTCAGATCGATGTTCTGGACCAGATCCGCAAGCCACGCCTGGTCGCCTGTGACACGATGAACTTCTGGATCGAGGGGAAGCGAGACACGCTGCTGGAGCTGCTCTCTCGGGTCGACATGATCCTGCTGAACGATTCGGAGGCCCGGGAGCTTTCGGGCGACCATAATCTTTCTCGCGCCGCGCGGTGGATCCAGGCCCGCGGCCCGCGCTACGTCGTGGTCAAGAAGGGCGAACACGGCGCGGTCCTCTTCACCCCGACATCAGTCTTCTTCGCGCCCGGATATCCGCTCGAGGAAGTATTTGACCCGACGGGCGCCGGCGACGCGTTCGCTGGTGGCATGATGGGTTCCCTCAGTCTCACCGGCGGCCTGGAGGACGCCGACTTTCGTCGCGCCGTCGTCTACGGTTCGGCGATGGGGTCGTTCGCCGTCGAGCGCTTCTCCGTGCAACGCTTCGAGGATCTTCGCGACGATGAGATCGAGGGACGCGTACGCCATTTTCGTGACATGATGGCTTTCGAACTGCCACTTCCGGTGAACGTCCATGTCTGAGCACGGGCTCTCGTATCGGGCGGCCGGCGTCGACATCGACGCGGCTCGGGTCGCCATGGACGGAATCGCGGGAATGGTGCGTGCCACCCGCACGCCCGGCACGCTCTCGGACCTCGGGTCCTTCGGTGGCCTCTTCCGCGTCCCGAGCGGCTTCGAGAACCCGGTCCTCGTCGCGAGCACGGACGGCGTGGGCACGAAACTCAAGGTCGCTTTCCTCTCTGGCCGCCACGACACGATCGGGGAGGACCTCGTCAACCATTGCGTCAACGACATCCTTGTCCAGGGGGCCATACCGCTCTTCTTCCTGGACTATATCGGGCTCGGACGGCTCGATCCGGGCGTCGTCGAATCGATCGTCTCCGGTATCTCGCGCGGATGCATCGCCAACGGGTGCGCGCTCCTGGGTGGCGAGACGGCGGAGATGCCCGACTTTTACGCACCCGGGGAGTACGATCTGGCGGGTACGATCGTCGGGATCGTCGAGGAACGCGCGGTGCTGGATGGCCGCGCCGTGCGCCAGGGCGACGTGATCATCGCGCTCGGCTCTGACGGGCTGCATACGAACGGCTATTCCCTCGCCCGGCGGATCCTCTTCGGTAAGCTCGGCCTCGGGGTGGACGACCCGTTTCCGGATGAGTCCGCGTCCGTGGCCGAGGTGCTCCTGCGCGTGCACAGGTCCTACCTCCGATCGATCCGGCCGCATCTCGGCGACGGGTCCATCCACGGGCTCGCGCATATCACGGGCGGTGGCCTCACCGACAATGTCCCCAGGGTCCTCCCGGAGGGGACGGCGGCACGCTTCGATCGGGAGAGCTGGGAACTTCCACCCGTCTTTCGAGTTCTCCAACAGGCCGGCGGCGTCGCGGACGCGGAGATGTTTCGGGCGTTCAATATGGGAATCGGAATGGTCGTCATCGCGGATCCGACCGCCGCGGATTCTCTCCTCGCCGCTTTCCGGGCGGAAGGCGAGAATGCCTGGATCGCCGGCGAGATCGCCGCGGGCGAGAGGGGTGTCATCCTCTCCTGACGGCTTCCGACGTTCCTGACGACAGGATACGATGAACGAACCGGATTCTCGCGGGCGCGCCAAACTCGTCATTCTTGCCGCGCTCGTCACCTTCGCGGTCACCGTGGCCGTGCCGGAATCGCTCACCGCGCAGGCGCGGCTGGCGGCGGTCTGCGACGAACCGGAAGTCGTCGCGCTCGGCGCCCGCGACGCCTGTATCGCCGCCGCCCAGGCCGCCGTCGCCGCGCAGCCGGTGATCGGCCTCGTCTATTCCGGCGGCACGGCGAACTTCGGGCTGGCGGGCGACGCCCGTCCCGGCGGCGCCGCCTCCTCCTCCGGGTCTCTCGGGATTCGCGCGAACGTCGTCCAGTTAGATCTGCCCGACATCGTTTCCGACCGGTTCGACCTTCCCGAAGGGTATCTCGAGACCCTGGGCGTCGTCATCCCCTCGGTTCTCGTCGACGGCTCGCTCTCCGTCTTCCAGGGTGTCGACCATTCGCCGGGGATCGGCGGGATCGGCGCGCTTTCGGTGATCGGTACCCTCTCGTTCGTGCCCTTTTCGGTCGAAGCGGATGCAGTCAGGCAGGCGGACTACGCGACGGGCGTCGGGGTCCGCGTGCAGCTGCTCCGCGAGTCGTTCACGGCTCCCGCCATCGCGGCGACGGCGATGAGACGAAGTCTGAGACGCGTTTCCTGGGGCAACCTCTGCCCCGGCGGTCCGGTGCCGATCACCAACCCAGTCGACAACCCCGACCTGCCCCTGATCGCCGCCTGTCCCGGCCCGGGTGACCCTGGAGAGGTGAACTTCGACCTCACCAACTGGAGCGGCCGGTTCACGATCGCCAAGTCACTCGCCGGCTTCTCCGGTCTCGTCGGTCTCGGCTACGATACCTTCGAGAGTGAGGTGGGCTACGGCGCGCGTTCATCGGTTCGGGTCAACGACGCGACTCCCATCTTCCGCTTCCGGGACCTTCCGCTCGATAGTTCCCGTTGGCTGATGTTCGGTGGAATCTCGTTCAATCTGTTCGTCGCCAGTATCACCGCGGAAGCGGGGTGGCAGCGGGGCGCTCCACCACTCAGTGACTTCGATTCGCTCGGCAGCAATTTCGACCCCGAGGACGGCGCGCTCTTCGGGTCGATCGGCGCCCGGGTGTCCTTCTAGCCGCGCGGATCCATGGTGGACGGGCCGTTGGACCTCGCCGACGCGGCGTTCATGCGGCGGGCGATCGAACTCGCCGGACGAGGACGTGGCCGTGTCGCCCCCAACCCGATGGTGGGCGCGGTGGTGGTCCGCGAAGGGCGGATCGTTGGCGAGGGCTGGCATCGCGAATACGGTCAGTCGCACGCCGAAGTCGAGGCGATCCGTATGGCCGGGCCGCTCAGCGAGGGCGCGACGATCTACGTGACGCTCGAACCCTGCAACCACCAGGGACAGACCGGTCCGTGCACCGAGGCGATCCTCGCGTCGGGGATCCGGCGGGTCGTCCATGCCTGCGCGGATCCCAATCCTCGTGCCGGGGGCGGAGGCCGCTTCCTCGCCGCCCACGGGATCACGACCGTCTCCGGTATCGAGGAAGACGCGGCGCGACGGCTCGATCCGGCGTTCTTCCATGGGTTCGATCCGCGGCACGCCGATCGTCCCTGGCTGGAACTCAAGCTGGCGCTTTCGGTGGACGGAAAAATGGCCGACGCGGCCGGCGCCTCGAAATGGATCACCGGAGAGGCCGCGCGCGCGGAGGTCCATCGACTCCGGGCCGGTTTCGACGCCATCGCGGTCGGCATCGGCACGGCCCTCGCCGACGATCCTCGGCTCACCGTGCGCGGGGAGATCGAGCCCCGCGTCCATCCGACACGGGTCGTCTTCGATCGAGTCCTCCGCCTGCCGCCGGACTCCCGCCTGGCGCGCACGACGAACGTCGCACCTGTCTGGGTCATCGCCGGGCCCCACGCCGACCCGGCGGCGCGGTCCCGCCTGGAAGCCGCGGGCGTTCGTGTTCTCACGGCGCCCGACCTTCGCGAGGGGCTCCGCGCGCTCCGCGCCGCGGGCGTACGTTCCGTCTTCTGCGAGGGGGGTGCGCGGCTCGCCTCGGCGCTCCTCACCGACGACCTCGTCGAACGGCTCACGATTTTCCGCGGGCCCCTCCTGCTGGGCCCCGACGGTACCGACCCGTTCGCCGGGATTTCCAACGTCCCGATCTCCGACGCCCGAAGGTGGGTGGTTGCCCGCATGGCTATTTTCGGGTCGGATACACTGCTCAGCCTGGACCGCTGAGGTCAGCGAGAGAACCCCATGTTCACCGGAATCATCGAAGAGACGGGTATGATCGTTCGCGCGGAGGCGCGCGAGGGCGGGCTCGACTTTACGGTCGCCGCCCGGATCACCCTCGACGGACTCCGCGTCGGCGACAGCGTCGCCATCGATGGCGTCTGTCTGACGGCTACCTCGATCGGTTCCGACAGCTTCGCCGCGCACGCGGTCGGAACCACGCTCGAAAGGACGACGCTCGGCGGCTTCACGACGGGTCGACGGGTGAACCTCGAACGAGCGCTCGCGCTCGGCGACCGGCTCGGGGGGCACCTCGTCCAGGGTCACGTCGATGGCGTCGGTGAGGTCCTCGCCATCGAAACGCGGGACGACCACGTCCTGATCGACTTCACCCTTCCACCCGCGGTCGCTGAAGTGTCGATTCCCCTCGGGTCGATCACCGTCAACGGGATCAGCCTGACGCTCAACGCGCTGCCGGCCCCGGAGCGCGCGCAGGTCTCGATCATCCCTCATACCCGGGAGGTAACGGCGATCGCTGACCTGAGGGTCGGATCGACCGTCAACCTCGAGGGTGATCTGATTGGAAAGTACATCCGTCAGCTCGCTCGAAGCCGGGGTACGCCCGGGTCCGAAGGGGTGATGAACCCGGTGCACGTTGCACCGCCGGAGGGGTAACAGAAAAGCACACCGCCGCGGTCCGGGCGGGTGACCAGTCGCCGTACCGTTCGTTTCGAGAGAGGAGCATCGGGAACCCATGCCGTTCGACCGCGTCGAAGACGCTATTGAAGACATCCGGCGGGGCAGACTCGTCATCGTCGCCGACGACGAGGACCGCGAAAACGAGGGAGACCTCGTCTGCGCCGCGTCACTGGTGACGCCGGAGCTGATCAATTTCATGGCCACGCACGGTCGCGGCCTCATCTGTCTTTCGCTCACCGAGGAGCGGGCCGACGAGCTCAACCTCCGGCCGATGAGCGATCATAACACGGAATCGCAGCGCACCGCCTTCACCGTTTCGGTGGATGCCGCCGCCCGCTTCGGCGTGACCACCGGGATCAGCGCGGCCGATCGCGCCACCACCATCCGTGTCTGCCTCGACCCGGAGACGAAGCCGTCCGACCTCGTCCGGCCAGGCCACATGTTTCCGCTGCGCGCCCGCCCCGGCGGCGTACTCCGCCGGGTCGGTCAGACGGAAGCTTCGGTCGACCTCGCTCGCCTCGCCGGCCTTCCGCCCGCCGGCGTGATCTGCGAGATCATCAGCGATGACGGGACGATGGCGCGCCGGCCCGACCTCGAACGCTTCGCGAGACACCACGGTCTTCGCTTCATCACCGTGGCCGACATCATCGCCTACCGGCTGCAGCGCGAGCGCCTCGTCCACCGCGCCGCCGAGGCCACGATCCCGACGCTCCACGGCGACTGGCGCATCATCGCCTTTCAGAATGACGTCGACGGAAAGGAGCACATCGCCCTCGCCAAGGGCGACCTCACCGATGCCGGCGACGTCCTCGTGCGCATGCACTCCGAATGCCTCACGGGTGACGTCTTCCACTCGATGCGTTGCGACTGCGGCGAACAGCTCGACGCCGCGATGGCCATGATCAACGAGGAAGGCCGCGGTGTCATCGTCTATCTTCGACAGGAAGGACGCGGGATCGGCCTCGTTCACAAGCTCAAGGCGTACGCATTGCAGGACAGCCGGGGGCTCGACACCGTGCAGGCGAACGAGGCGCTCGGCTTCCGCCCCGACCTGCGCGACTATGGCATCGGAGCGCAGATCCTCGTCGACCTCGGCCTTTCGTCGATCCGGATCCTGACCAACAACCCGAAGAAGATCGTCGGCCTCGAGGGATACGGTCTGCGGGTCAGCGAGCAGGTGCCGATCCGCGTGCTGCCCAACGCTCACAACCAGCGATACCTCACGGTAAAGCGCGACAAACTCGGGCACCTGCTGCCGCTATGATCGTTCACGAGGGATCCGTAGACGGCGGGGATCGGCGAATCGGCATCGTCGTCGCTCGCTTCAATGAACAGGTGACGCGGGAACTCCTGGCGGGGGCGCACGCCGGTCTCCTGGAACACGGCGTGGCCGACGACGACATCACCGTGGTCCGGGTCCCGGGCGCGTGGGAGATCCCGCTCGCGCTTCAACGCCTGGCGCGCCTCGGGCGTTTCGACGCACTCATCGCGCTCGGCGCGGTCATCCGCGGAGATACCGCCCATTTCGAGTACGTGGCGGGAGGCGCCACGAGAGGCTCGATGAGAGTCTCCATGGAATACGGAATCCCGGTCGTATTCGGTGTGCTCACGACCGAGAACCTGGAACAGGCCCTCGAACGCGCGGGAATGCGCCCGGGTGCCTCCCCCTCCGACAACAAGGGATGGGAGGCGGCGCTCACCGCGCTCGAAATGTCGGACCTCCTGCGCGGGCTTGCTGAATGAAGGAACGGAGCCGTGCCCGGGGTCTGGCGGTGCAGGTGCTGTACGCATGGGAAGCACGGAGCGGGGATGACGCCGATCTCGTCCCGACGCTCAACGAAATCGCGTCCACCCACAACGTGTCCGAGCGCAATCTTTTCTACGCGGAGGTCCTCATTCGGGTCGTCTCGCGTTGCCGGACCGAGATCGACGCGGCGATAGACCGGAATCTCCGCAACTGGAAGTTCTCGCGCCTCTCGGCGATCGACCGTAACATCCTGCGCCTGGGTGTCGCCGAGATCCTTTTCGTCGACGACGTGCCCGGTCCCGTTTCCATCCGGGAGATGCTTCGACTCGCGGAACGCTACGGCACCCCGGAGAGCCCGCGTTTCGTCAACGGCGTCCTCGACGCGGTCCTGCGTGAGATCGAGGAGGGCCAGACGGAGAGTCGTTGAAGATCCTGCTCATCAACTGGCAGGATCCCGCGAACCCGCACGCCGGCGGAGCGGAGATCCATCTACGGGAGACTTTCTCCCGCGTCGGCGCGGTCGGCCACGAAATCACCTGGCTCGCGTCGGGGTGGGCGGACGCGCCGGCCCGGGCCGCCGACGACGCCACGGGTTTCGAGATCCACCGGACGGGGTCGCGGTATACCTTCGGTCCGGCCTCGATCACCTACTACCGGCGTCACCTGGCGCGGCGCGGCTTCGACGTCATCGTCGAGGCCCTCAACAAGGTGCCCGTCTACGCACCGCTCTGGGCGCGCTCGCCCGTAGTCCTTCTCGTGCATCACCTTTTCGGGACGACCGCGTTCCGGGAAGCCTCCGCTCCCCTGGCCGCGCTTACCTGGCTCCAGGAACGCCCGATCCCGCGGGTCTACCGCGACACCCCGGTCCAGGCGATCTCCGAGAGCACCAGGGAAGACCTGGTGGCTCGCGGCATGCGCGCCGAACGCATCGAGGTGATCCACCCGGGGGTCGACCTCGAGTACTTTTCCCCTCCGGCCTCCCCAACGCGCGCCGAACGGCCTACCTTCCTCTATCTTGGACGATTGAAGCGCTACAAGCGCGTGGACCTGATCATCCGCGCCGTCGCCGCGCTGAAATCCGGGGGAGTGGCGGCGCGACTCGTGGTCGCGGGTCGTGGAGACGACGAGGATCGACTCCGCCGGTTGGCGGATCAACTCGGGATCGAGGATACCATCGAGTTCGCGGGCTTTGTGACGGAAGATGAAAAGCGCGATCTATTCCGTCAGGCGTGGGCGAACGTCTTCGTCTCGCCCAAGGAAGGGTGGGGGATCACGAACCTCGAGGCCGCCGCCTGCGGCACCGCGACGATCGCCAGTGACTCGCCGGGTCTCCGAGAGTCGGTCATGGATGGTCGGACGGGGTTTCTCGTACCGCACGGCGACGTGAGCGCGCTCGCCGGGGCGATGCGCCGATTCGTCGACGATCGCGACCTGACGGGCCGGCTGGGCGCCAACGCACTCGAGTTCGCGAAAGAGTTCAGCTGGCGAGTCGCCGCGGAACGGACCGCCGCGCACCTCGAGAGCACGATCCTCGACTCGCCCCGATAGTCATGGGACCTGGGCCCGAGCTTCCGGAGATGAAGAGAGAGCCACTCACGGTTGAACATTTTCTGGAACGCAAGAAGGACGCGTTGGCGCTGGAACCACTCACCGACGGCGTGGGCCTCTCCCGCGTGCTCGAGCGCTCCGAGATCTCCAGCCCGGGCCTCGTGCTGACCGGGTTCATCGACCGGTTCCCCGCCGAACGCATTCAGGTTCTGGGCGAAACGGAGATCGCGTTCCTCTCCTCGCTCGACGACGAACGCCGTCGCGCCGCGCTCGACCTGTTCCTTTCCTTCGATATCCCGGTCATCTTCATCACCAAGGGTCAGGACGCTCCTCCACCTCTCCTCGAACTCGCGCGGGAACGCGGTGTGCCGGTCGTGCGTACGGCTCTCAGGACGGCGGAGTTCTACACCCGGGTCAAGCCATTCCTGGAAGATTACTTCGCCCCCGTCACGACGATTCATGGGTCACTCGCGGACGTATACGGCGTCGGGCTCCTGTTCACGGGGCGCAGTGGCATCGGCAAGAGCGAAGCCGTTCTCGACCTGGTGGAGCGTGGACATCGGCTCGTCGCGGACGATCTGGTGATCGCGTCCCGGCGTGGCACGGGGATCCTCATCGGCCGCGGGCATGAGCTCCAGGGTCATCATATGGAGATCCGCGGCGTCGGGATCATCGACATCGCGGGACTGTTCGGCATCCGCGCCATCCGGCAGCAGAAACGTATCGAGGTCGTCGTCCAGCTCGAGACGTGGAACGAGGAGACGTCCTATGACCGCACCGGTCTCGATCCACGATATATGGAAATCCTGGACGTTCAGATCCCCCTGGTCGTCGTGCCTCTCAACCCTGGCAAGAACATCACGGTGATCACGGAGATCGTCGCCCTCAATCATCTTCGGAAATATTCGGGGATCGATGCGGCGGCGGAGTTCAATGAAAGGCTTCGCAACCGGCTCGCCGGTGCCGCGAACTACCTGGAGGAAGACTATGAGTGAGGCGTATCTTCGCGGCGTGATCGTTGCCCACGCCTCGCTCGCCTCGGCGCTGGTCGCCGCTACCCGCCAGATCTCCGGTTGCGACGAGGAGGCCCTGCGGGCGATCTCCAATGAGGGTCGCGGGCCCGATCAGCTCCTCGATCTGGTGCGTGAGGCGACCGGTGACGCGCCCGTCGTCATCTTTACGGATCTCTCGAGCGGCAGCTGCGCCTTCGCGGCGAGGAAGTTTGCTTTCGAACGGCCCGCCACCGCCGTCGTTTCGGGCGTGAACCTGCCGCTCCTGCTCGATTTCGTTTTCCATCGCGATCTTCCTCTCCATACTCTCGTCGACCGCCTGGTCGAGAAGGGCAGGGGGGGGATCAGTGGTATCTGCACCGAGGAGACCGTACGTGCCGATCGTGCTCTTTCGCGTTGACGAGCGGCTGATTCACGGCCAGGTCGTCGTGGGTTGGGGCGAACATCTCTACGCCGAGCGGATCACCGTTATCGACGACGAGGTCGCGACCAGTTCCTGGGAACGCGATCTCTATTGTCTCGGCGTTCCGCCTTCCGTCGAGGTCGGGTTCGCGACGGTGAGCGCCGCCCGTGAGGCGTTGCCCCAATGGCGCGCCGATCCGAGACGGATGATCGTCCTCGTGCGGGATGTCGAGACTCTGGAACGTCTCGCCGCTGGCGACATTCTCGAGCGGGAGGAGATCAACCTCGGCGGCATTCACTTCGCCCCGGGCCGGGATCGGTTGCTCCCCTACCTGTTTCTCAGCCGGGCCGAGTGTGACCGGCTTCGACGTGTGGCGGCGGGCGGGGCCGTGATTTCCGCGCGGGACCTGCCGGGGACGAGACCGGTCGCGCTGAAGGACCTGCTTCCCACCGAAGGATGAGTTATCTCGATCCGCAGTCGCTGATCATTCTGGCGCTCGTCGGGGGCCTGGTCGCGATCGATGGCACATCGTTCGGCCAGTTCATGATCTCCCGACCGTTCGTCGCGGCGATCCTGGGCGGCTGGGTGATGGGAGCGCCCGATCAGGGGGCGATGATCGGGCTCGTGCTCGAGAGCTTCCATCTCGGAGTGCTACCGGTGGGCGCGGCGAAGTACCCGGAAGGCGGGCCCGCGGCGGTGACCGCCGGCGCGGCCTACGCGGCCCTCCCCCCCACCCCTTCGCTGCTCGCGCTCACGGCGTTCGCCGCGCTGTTCCTCGAGCGTGTCGGGGGCAGGACCGTGCACGGCATGCGGCTCGTCAACGTCCGGATCATCACGCCGAACGGCGCCCTGCCGACGGCCGAGAACCTCGAACGTCGGCTCGTCACTTCGATCGTGCTGGACTTCCTGCGGGGCGCGATACTCGTCGTCGTCGCGACGCTCGTGTTCGCCAGGGTCGTCCCCTTCCTCGACCGGTACTGGGGCCTCGAGGAATCACTCACGGCATGGCTGCTCATGACCTTCGTGGTCGCCATGCTGGCGAGCGCGCTCAAGATGCTCGGCTCGAAATACTGGTTCGCCGCCATCGGCGCGGGCATCGGACTCGTGGGCTTCTATTTCGGACGATGATTCGCTATCCCGCTTCGGTTCGCGCGAACATCCTGCTGCGCAGCTTCGCGATCCAGGGCTCGTGGAATTACGAGACGTTGATCGGTACCGGGTTCGCCTTCGCCCTGCTGCCCGCCCTGCGCTACCTCTACGGTGATCGCGGGGAAGCGCTCGACCAGGCGGTCGCCAGACACGTCGGGCTCTTCAACAGTCATCCATACTTCGCCACCATCGCGATCGGCGCCGTTGGAAAGCTCGAGGCCGACGAAGCGTCCCCCGTCGTCATCGACCGTTTCAAGCTGGCCCTCCGCGGCACGCTCGGGACTCTCGGCGACCGTCTCATCTGGTCCGCGTGGCGCCCGATGACGGCGATGATCGGGATCGTCCTGCTCCTCGCTGGCGCGGCGTGGTGGATCGCGGTAGCATGCTTTCTCCTCCTCTATAACGCCCTTCACTTCACCGTCCGATACGTTGGCCTGAGGATGGGAAGCGAATCGGGACTGGAGCTTGGGGGAGTCCTGCGTGAGGCGCCGATCCAGCCGCTCGTGGAACGGGCGTGTCAGATCGCGTGCGCCCTCATCGGCATCGCCATCGTACTCGTCGTCACCTCGACTTCCGCCGGTCCGGCGCAGTTGGTCACCGCCGCCATGGCGGTTGCCCTCGGGTTTACCCTGGGAGGGCAGACGCGACGAATCCTGATCGGGGCCCTGGGGGGCACGATCGTAATCGCACTCCTACTGGGATTGCTGGGCAATGGAGCATAGTCGGGAAGTCGCGATCCAGAACAAGTACGGCCTTCACGCCCGGCCGGCGGCCGAGTTCGTGAAGGTCGCGAGCCGCTACACCGCCGAGATCTGGGTTTCCCGGGAGGATCTGGTGGTGAGCGGGAAGAGCATCATGGGTGTCATGATGCTCGCCGCCGAATGCGGCTCGGTCATCTCCGTCAGGGCGGTGGGTACCGACGCGGAGGCCGCGCTCGACGCGCTCGCCGATCTCGTCGCTTCCCGATTCGGAGAGGAGTGAGACCGGCGTGACTCCGAAACGGACCCACGACGACGGCATCACCACGACCCGTCGGCCGGCCGGTGGACTGACGGGCGTCACCCGCGAGGGGATTCCCGCCTCGCCCGGTATCGTCATGGGACCGGCCCGGGTTCTTCGCATGGATATTCCGACGGTTCCCCACGGAGGAAGCGTCGCGCCGGAGAACGTCGAAGACGAGATCGCCCGTTTCCACGAGGCCCGCGCGGCCGTTCGCGAGCAGATCCTCCGCCTCCAGGAGGACACCCGCGCGTCGCTGGGCGAAATCGAGGCACAGATCTTCGAGCCCCAGCTGATGATGCTCGACGACGCCGAGATCGTCGACGGCACGGTCACCTACATCCGGGAAAACTATCTCAACAGCGAACGCGCGTTCGAGTGGCGGATCCTCGAATGGGAAGCCCAGTGGTCGCACACGGCGCAGCCCATGGTGGTCGATCGGATCAACGACCTCAAGGATGTACAGGGTCGTGTCCTGCGAAAACTGATGGGTCTTCCCGAGCCCGACCTTTCGAGCCTGATCGGTACGGACGAGAAAGTCGTGGTCGTGGCGCGGGACCTGATCCCCAGTGTCGCCGCGCAGCTCAACCCACAACGTGTCCTCGGGCTCGCCACCGATGAAGGGACCCGGACTTCGCACAGCTCGATTCTCACGCGGTCACTCCACATCCCCTGCGTCGTCAGTCTTGACGGCCTCTCGGAGGACGTGAGGGACGGGGACGAGCTTATCCTCGACGGCCGCGCCGGCCGGGTCATCATCAACCCGACCGACGCCGACAAGGCGCGCTATCGAGATCTCGATTTCCAGATTCGTGAGTGGGAGCAGGAACTCCTCCTGCTCGCTCATCTGGACTCCGCGACGCAGGACGGAACGCATATCGATCTGCGCGCCAATATCGACCTCCCGGGGGAGGCGGAAGGCGCGCGCTCGCACGGCGCGCAGGGGATCGGTCTCTTCCGCACGGAATTCCTGGTCGTCGGCCGCAGCGTGCTTCCTCCCGAGGAGGAACAGTACCGAGCGTTCCGCCGGGTTCTGCGGGTGTTTCCGAATGAACCGGTGGTCATTCGCACCTACGATCTCGGTGGAGACAAGTTCCCTTCCTTCCTGCACATGCCGAAGGAAGAGAATCCGTTCCTCGGCTGGCGGGCGATCCGTCTCTGCCTCGACGAGCCTGACCTCTTCAGGGGCCAGCTTCGTGCGCTGATTCGCGCTCGCGCGGATGGCGACGTGCGGATCATGCTGCCGATGGTCACCAGCATCTCGGAGGTCGAACGCTCCCGTCACCTGATCGAGGAAACCCGGGCGCGACTCGCCGAAGAAGGAACCGTCGTCGACCAGCGGATCCAGGTCGGCGCGATGATCGAAACGCCAGCGGCCGCCCTCATCGCCGAGGCACTCGCCGATCACGTGGATTTCTTTTCGATCGGCACCAATGATCTCGTCCAGTACACGCTCGCGGTCGATCGGGGCAGCGCCCGACTCGCCCACCTCTACAACCCGTTCCATCCGGCCGTCGTGAGGCTCCTCCATCACGTCGCCACGGTCGGGTCCAGGAAAGGAATCGAGGTCGCCGTCTGCGGCGAGCTCGCGGCGCATCCACTCGGTGCCTTCATGCTCATCGGTATGGGGATCACCTCGCTCAGCGTCGGGCCCGCCGCGCTCGCCGAAATCAAGAAGGTCATTCGCTCGATCTATCAGTCGAAGGCGCGTGACGCCGTGGCCGGGGTGCTCGCCGCGTCCACGCCCGATCAGGTCCTCCGGGTCCTCTGGGAGCAGATTCGCGGCGACATCGACCTCGAGCGATTCGGCGGCCTCATCAACTTGTGGGGATCCGGCTGAGCCGGTAATCTCAAGCGATGGTGGAAATCAAAGTTCAGAGTCTCGGACTCGACCAGGCCTCCAAGACACCGGTCGTCATCCTCCAGGAAGTCGACGGGGAGCGGATGCTCCCGATCTGGATCGGCGCCAGTGAGGCACAAGCGATCGCGGCGGAACTCGCGGGTATGAAATTTTCCCGCCCGTTGACCCACGACCTCGCCGCGTCACTCATCCGCGGGCTCGGAGGCTCGCTCCAGCGCGTGATCGTCTCTCGCGTCGAGGACAATACCTATTACGCCGAGATGGTGGTCGTCCGGGGGGCCGAGGTGATCTCGGTCGACGCCCGGCCTTCGGACTCGATCGCCATCGCGCTCCGGATGCGCGCTCCGCTCTTTACCAGCGACGCGCTGCTCGCGGCGACCTCGGTGCACGTCGACCCGGAGGACGACACGGAATTCCGGCCTCCCGACGAAGCCGAAAAGCCACAGCTTTCGGCCGAGGAACTACAGGCATACCTGAAAAAGCTGAACCCCGAAGACCTCGGTCGATTCAACCCGTGAGTCTTCCTGGTATCCGGTTCGCCGGGCGGCCCACCCCGGTGGTTTTCGCGTTTCTTCGCTTCGCCCTCGCGGTCACGACCATTTTCGCGGTGACACCGGCCGCCGCGCAGAACGCGGGTGGCGAGCCGGTTCCCGAACTTCGCGGTCGTGTCGTCCATGACGGTGTCGGCGTACCGAGCGCACCGGTGGCGCTTCACCGGATCACGTCCATCGAATCCGGAGAGATCGCCGGTACGGTAACGGACTCGGCGGGTGGGTTCCATTTCCCGCTGGAGCCGGTGACGGGCGCGGCGTTCACGGTCTATTTCGTCACCGCCGATTTCGCGTCCGTCCGCTTCTTCGGGGAACCTCTTCACCCGGATTCGGCGGCCGCCCGCGAGTACGTTCTCGCGGTCCACGATACGGCCTCGGTACTCCCGGAGCCGATCCGCTTCGCCTCGCGCGACATCTTCATGGTCGGAGACCTCCTCGGCGGTTGGGAGGTGCTCGAAATCCTCCGCATTTTCAACCCCACGGATCTCGCGTTCGTGGGCAGCGAAGGAATCGGGCCCTGGGAGTTCCGCATACCCGACGCCGCGACTGACTTCCAGGTTGGCGAGGCGGACGTGATGCCGCACGAGTTGAGCTGGGTCGATGACCGGGTGCTTCACCTCACCCCGGTTACCCCGGGGACAAGGGAGGCATTCATCAGCTATCGGTTGCCACGAGGTCCGGCGAGCACGGCGCTCCAGATCGGAGAACCCACCGATACGCTCAACGTCTTCGTCCGCGAGCCCTCGCACCTCACCTCGATATCCGGACTTCAGACGACCAGCCGGCTGGCGGTCGAAGGAGAAAACTTCATCCGTTATTCGGGGGTGAATCTCCAACCCGGCGCGGTCGTCGAGATCACCTGGAGGCGGGCGGAGGGTCCGCCCGTGGATCCTCGTCTCGCGGCCGTCGTGGTGACGGTCGCGCTTCTCGCGCTCGGCATATTCGCGGCGATCCGCAATCGCGCCGGCGCTCGCGCCTGACCGCGAGCGCGGCATGCCGCCCATCCGCACGCCGGCCCTCATACTCCACGCGTTCGCCTATGGCGATACCAGCCGCATCCTTCGGCTGCTCACGCCCGAGTATGGTGTGCGCTCGGTGATCGCCAAGGGCGCGATGAGTCCGCGCGGCCGTTTCGGCGGCGTTCTGGAGCCTTTCACGGAAGGTGAGGCTCAGTTCTCGATGCGGCCCGGCAGGGATCTCTTCGTCCTCTCGGGCTTTTCCCTCATTCGCTCCCGGCAGGCTATCGGCCGCGATTTCGGCGCTTTCGCCGGCGCCTCGCTCATCGCCGAGGTGATGTTGCGTTTTGGCACCGAGGAGGCCGCTCCGGAACTCTACTCCGCGGTGGCGAGGGCCTTCGACGACCTGGCCGCGCCTACTGCCGGCGGGGCCGATGCCGCCACCATCGCTCTCGGGGCTCTCTGGAACCTCACGACGCTTCTCGGGTTCAGACCCGGTACGAGTCATTGTGTCCGTTGCGGCGCGACGCCGGGTGATCGCGAGATGACGCGGTTCGACGCCGACGCGGGAGGAGTGGTCTGCGCCCGTTGTGGAACCGGTGGGTCCCTCGTCGGCCGGGAGGTCCGTGCGGACATCGCGAAGATGGCCGAATCGGGCGTCGGCTCGGCCCGTCGGGAAGATCGTCGGTTGCATGCCGATCTGTTTACCTCGTTCCTCTCGGCACATCTCTTTCAAGGGCAGACTCTTCGTTCACTCCGGCTCTTCCTGGACCAGTTCGCGTGATGGTGTCGAGGTTGGAAATTACCCGATCCCGCTGGCGTCTCCTCGCGGTACGTCACCATTCCGGTGACGATCGAAAGGAGCGGCGGACCCGTCACTTGACCCGTCGGACGGCGCGTCTCTATACTCTCAGGTACGCGTCCGTCGAGCCTCGTCTCGAATCCTCGCGCCTCCGCGCCTCCCGACCTTCGATCATCATGGCGTCCTGTTTCGGAACGGATCCGCGCCGATGACGCGCGCACGCCCGGTTCCGCTCATTCTCTTCCTGCTCGCCGGTTCCCTCTCGCCGCCGGCGATTGCGGCGCAACAGGGCGTCGAGGCCGCACGCTCGCCTCCTCGTGAGGTCCCGGCCTTCGCCCTCGAGCAGAACTATCCGGACCCGGTCAACCCGGAAACCTGGATTCCGTTCACGCTCGATGCCGCACTCTTCGCTTCGCGGGGCGAGGTGGCCGTGACCATGCGGATCTACAACATCCTGAACCAGGTCATCGCCATACCGGAAGCCGTCGAGCACCCCGCCGGGCGGGGAACTCGCATCAACAACCTCGGCTTCGCCGAGCCCGGCAGGAAGTTCGCGTACTGGGACGGGAGGGATCAGGCGGGGCGTCAGGTGCCATCAGGCGTGTATTACGTTCAACTGGTGGTCGACGACAACATCCCCGACACAAGAAAGCTGGTTGTACTGAGTAACCCCCGGAGGAGACGAATCCTACCCTGGTGAGTTGGAAGAACGACCCCGGCTCCGAGTCTGCTCGGGCCGGGGTCGTCTCATGGAAGCGATATGGGATGCCCGGTGCCACGGACACCGTACGGGGACACCGAGGCCCTCGCGACGTTCGTGGTCAGGCCGATTTCCTGGTCAGCCGATGATATAGAGAAAACGCCCGCAGTTGTCGCAGTGCTGGAGCGCGCTGTTCCGGTCCGCCACCGACGCCACCGCCGTCGGAATGGAAACGAAGCAGCCGAAACACGTTCCGTTGATCACCGGTACGATGAACTTGCCCCGGCCCGACAGGCGCCGGTAACGGCTTCGTACGGGCGGCAGGAGCGATTCCTCCATCTCGCCGATCTTCTGCTCCACCTGGGCGACTGCCTCGTCGATGCTGACGTTGAAGAGCTCACGTTCGACGTTGTGCCCCTGTGACTGATCCAGCAGATCATTCTTCTGGGATTTCAGATCCTGGATCTCCAGCAGCGTTTCGAGTTGCGGATGCATCATGGGCGGGTCAGATCCCCTTCTCCTCGAGCAGAGCCAGAAACTCGCCGGGCGTGGTGATCTTCTCCAGGCGGCCGGGAACGTCCGCTTCCTTCGAAAACTGGGCGATCTTGCCGAGGACGGGCAGGTATTGGTTGGATACTTCGAGCGGTGGGGCGACGATCAGGAAGATGTTCTCGACGAGTTGGTCGTCGATCGCGCGGTAGTCCAGTCCGGAAGGCTTCCGTCCGAACGCTACCCGCAGCCGGTTCACGACCAGCGACCGGCAGTGGGGAATCGCGATCCCCTTTCCGATACCGGTCGATCCCAGGTTCTCCCGCCGTTTCAACATCTTGTAAAGAATACTCTCCGACTTTTCGTCGACGCCGAGGAGACCAATCATCTCCTTAAGGATGTCATCCTTATTGTCGCTCTCCAACTCGAGCTTCACGACGTCTTCCGAGAAAAACTCCCTCAGTTCCATTATCGAAATAACCTCCGGGTCGAGCCGGAATCAAACAGCGGAATAATTGAACCCTGAAATGTATGGAGCCCCGTGAAGCATGTCAAAACGAGGATGGTTCGAGATCGCGTTCGGGCCATTGAGGCGTCCCGGAACCCGAGCTATCTTTCAGGGATGAAAGATCCTGTCTTCACGATGCTCGAAAGCGGCCGGACGCCGCTTTACCTGGCGCCTCAAGCGGGGGTCAGCGAGTCGCCATTCCGGCGGCTCTGTCGCTCGTTCGGGGCGGACGTGGTCGTCTCCGAGTTCGTGTCGGCCGAGGGGCTCCGACGCCACGACCGGCGGACGCACGACTATCTCCGCTTCGATGACGCGGAGCGCCCGATCGGGATCCAGATCTTCGGCGCCGATCCCGCCGCGATGGCGGAGGCCGCCGCCCTCGTCGAAGAGATCTACCATCCCGACTTCCTCGACATCAACTTCGGCTGCCCGGTCAAGAAGGTCGTGAGCCGGAACGGAGGATCGGGGTGTCTGCGCGATCTCGATCTCGTGCGGGGAATCATTCGATCCGTCGCCAGCGCGGTGACCATTCCGACGACGGTCAAGATCCGTAGCGGGTGGAGCGAGGATTCGCGGAATCCCGTCGAGATCGCGCTCCGCTGCCAGGACGCCGGCGCCAGAGTGCTCACGCTGCACGCCCGCAGCCGAACCCAGATGTATTCCGGAGACGCCAACTGGGACGAGATCGCGAGTGTGGTGGATGCGCTGGAAATCCCCGTGATCGGCAACGGAGACGTCTGGTGCGGAGAGGACGCTCGCCGCATGCGCGACCACACCGGCTGCGCGGGGGTCATGATCGCCCGCGGATCGCACGGCGCTCCATGGATTTTCAGCGACGCCCGCGCGGCGCTGGATGGCCGGCCGATCCCCGGCGAACCCGGGGTGACCGAGCGCTTCCGGATCGTTCGCGACCACGCCCGTCTCGCCATCGAGTTCGAGCGTGACGAAGAACGCGCCGTCATCGAGTTCCGCAAACACCTCGGCTGGTATACGAAGGGGCTGCCGAACGGACGCCAGCTCCGCCAGGCGCTCTTCGCCGTCAACTCTCTTCGCGAGGCTGAGGAACTTCTCTACGGTTATGCGGAGCGCGAACTCGTGGCCAGCGTGGCCTCGGAGGCTTGAGCACCCGAGGGTCCATTCCTCGCCCGCGCCCGGCCGCTCGCGCCGAAGGCGGGCCGATACCCCCTCGCCATCGCGCCCCCCATTGCCATCCCGCCCCTTTGTCGTCCCCTCCTTTTGTCAGCTCCCGCCGTCGTCATCGACACGCGGGATGACACAAGGAGGAGCCGACATCGACGCTTCCGGCGGCCGCCGGTAAGTCGCTGCGCGCCAGTGATTTTTGCGGGTACAACCGGTTGACGTTTCGGCGCGGATCCGCTAGTTTCGTGAGGCGGCTGTTTGACAATTGGGGGTGACTTGGCTTCGACGTGTATCGTGAAGTCCTGGTTGCGTGCCGAGGTCTCCGAGTGCCTCGTAAAACAAGCGGAAAACCTAGTAATCGCGAACGATAACTTCGC
>CAZWJE010000042.1:0-12659 GCA_964634395.1 uncultured Gemmatimonas sp.
GCGCGGCCGGCGGAGGTGGCGCCGGTGGCGGCGACGACGGCCTCGTCGGCGGCGCGGCGGGCGGTGGCGGTGGAGGCGGCGGAGGCGGCGGCGCGGGCTCCGGTTCCGGCTCGGGTTCCGGCTCCGGCTCCGGTTCCTCGGCTGGTTCGGGCTCCGGGACCTCCGCGATCGCCGGCCGCGACGGGCCCGCTTCCTGAGGCGGAGGCGAGACGATGTTCACCGCGTACACCCGCATCGGCGGCATCACCGGGTTCCGAACCCCCAGGAACCATAGCCCCGCGACCAACCCCGCATGCACGATGGTCGAGACGAGGACGGCCGCTCCGAAGCCACCGTTGGCCCTGCCCTTCACCTTCCGCTCCCACCCCCGCGCGCGTTATCCGGTTCGGCGACGAGGCCGACCGAGGCGATATCGAGGGATTTCATCGCCCCGAGAACCCGGAGCACCTGTCCGTAATCCACCTGCTCGTCCGCCCGAAGGTAGATCGCGGAGGCTTGACGGTCCCGCACGACATCGGTCAGCGCACCCTCGAACTCGGCCCAGCTGGCCTGGGCGTTACCGATATAGATCTCACCGTCGCGCGTCACCGAGACCACCACGCCATCGGGCGTGGCGATGCTCTCGGATGCCGCCCGCGGCACCTGCACGTCCACCCCGCCCTGCATGATCGGCGCGGTGATGATGAAGATCACCAGCAGCGTGAAGGCGACGTCGACGAGAGAGGTGACGTTGATCTCCGCGCTGGCCGACAGGTGATTCCGATCTCGCCTGCGCGGCATCAGACCTTGCCTTCACGCGCGAGCGAGCCGATGAACTCGCTCGAAAGGCCCTCCAGTTCGCTCGTGAACAGCTGCAGCCGCCCCGCGAAGTAGTTGTAGGCGATCGCCGCCGGTATGGCGACCACCAACCCGGCGACGGTGGTGATCAACGCCTGCGCGACACCCGGCGCCACCGCCGAGATGTTCGCCGAACCCGCGGCGGCGACACCGATGAACGAGTTCATCACCCCCCACACCGTACCCAGCAGTCCGAGAAGCGGCGAAACGGTCGCGATGATCGCGAGCCACTGCAACCCGTTGGCGACCTCATCCCGCTCTTCGCCCTCTTCTTTTTCGAGTACCAGCCGAAGTACCTCGAGCTGCGCGGGACTCAGACTCGTGACCGGCGCGCCTTCACGCAGCGCTCCCGGCCGCAGCTCCGAGAAGAAATTCACACCCTTTCGAAACACTCGCGTGAACGGTGACTCGGGCAGCGAGAGGATCCCGCGATACGCCTCCTCGAGGCGCTTCGAGTTGTCCAGATGGTCGATGAAGCGACCGGCGTGTGCCCAGAGACGCCTGAACTGGCGGAACTTCCAGAGGATCACCGCCCAGGAGAGGAGCGAGAAGAACGCGAGGACACCGAGGATCACCTTCGTCGACGGAGTCCCGTCCACGACCATTCCCCACGCCGTCAGCATTTCGGCCGACGCGTTCTGTACGAGTGCCAGATGCAGGCTCACGATCGTCTGCTTCCGTGTCTGTGCGGGTGGATCATGGAGATGAGCAAGCCTGTTACTCCGTCTCCGTGATGGTTTGTTCCAGCGCCGCCATGGATTCTTCCATGTCCGCCGGCTCCGCCCGGGGAGACGGCTCCACCGCCCGGGGCGAAGGGTCGGGTCGTGGCCGGCCGGCGGCGATCTCCGGGGCCGGCGCCCGGCCGCCCGTAGTCTCGACCGTTTCGTCGAGTTCGAACAGATAGCGGGCCGAATCGAGTACCGCCGTCCCGCGACCGTTCCCCGCGGCCTCTCGCAGGCGGACCGTCGGGGTATGCAGCAGCTTGTTGAGCAGAGATCGGGTGAGTGCCTCGACCTCGCGCCGATCCTCGGCGGGCAGATGAGCGAGCCGCTTCATCGTCCGCTCGAGTTCGGCCTGCCGCAGATCCTCGCCCCGGCGCCGCAGATCGCGAATCGTCGGTACCACGGCGAGCCCCGCGTACCAGCTCCAGTACTCCTCCCCGCCGGCGGCGATGATCTCGTTCGCGCGCGGGATCTCCGACCGCCGCCGCTCGAGACTGACGTCGATCACCTGACGCAGATCGTCAATGTTGTAGAGAAACACGTTCGGCTCGTCACCCACCAGTGGCTCCACGTCGCGCGGGATCGCGATGTCGATGATGCACAGCGGCCGGGATGAGCCCTTCGGGAACGCCTCGCGGAACCGCTCGCGGGTGAGCACCGGATGCGGGGCGGCGGTCGAGCAGATCACGATGTCCACGCCGGGCAACGCGCGCGGCAGATCCTTCCAGGGTACCGGCTGACCACCCCACCGCGCGGCCATCTCGGCCGCCCGCGCCCAGGTTCGATTGGTGACCACGGCGCTGTGCACGCCTTCCGCGCGCAGCCGCTCCAGCGTCACTTCGCTCATCTCCCCGGCACCGATCACCAGCGCCCGCCGGTCCCGGAGCGTGCCGAAGATCTTCTTCGCCAGTTCGACGGCGGCGGTCGACACCGACGCGGCCCCGAGGCCGACGTGGGTCTCCGTCCGTACCCGGCCGCCAATGTTCAGCGCGGTCTGGAAGAGCCGGTTCAGCGTCGGTCCCACGACGGGACCGATCATCGCCGGCGCCCGCTGGGAGACCTCGTACGCCTCGCGGACCTGGCCCTGGATCTGCGGCTCGCCGAGCACCATCGAATCCAGGCCGGAAGTGACCAGAAAGAGGTGCTGGACCGCGGCCCGGTCCCGGTGCATATAGAGGTAGCCGCCGAGTGAGCCCGGCGGGATTTCCGCCCGGTCGGCGAGGATCTCGCGGAACGCCGTATCCGCCCGATGCACGTCCTCGACGGAGACGTAGAGTTCGGTACGGTTACACGTCGAGAGGAGAACCGCTTCGTTGACGGTTCCGCTGTCGACGAGTCGCGCCACCACGCCGGGCGCCTCCGACGGGGCGATGGAGAAACGCTCCCGCACCTCGATCGGCGCGGTCCGGTGATTGGCTCCGATGACGATTATCGACATCGTCCCCATCTCCGGTCCGTGATCATGAACCCGAGCATTTCCGACATCAAAGAAACACTCCCTGCTGACTCGCTCCCATCCGGGCCACCAGGTAAACGGTCACCACGATCAGGAACCCGACGACGCTGACCAGCGCGCCACGCTCGCCTCTCCTGCCTCCACCGGCCCGGGCGGCGATCGCCGCCAGTAGTACCGCCCATGACATGATCGCCCAGACCAGCTTGGCCGGCGCGGGACTCGGTATTTCCGGTCCCGTCGGAGAGATCATCCAGGCGAGACCCAGCATCAGCGAGAAGGTGAGGAACGGGAACCCCAGGATCAACCCCCGCTGCCCGAGACGATCGAGGGTGTCGAGCGGAGGGAAGAAACGGAAGACGGCGCCGAATCGCTTCCCCTTCAGTTCGCGGAACTGGATCAGGTACATCAGGCCCGACGCGAACGCGATCGTGAGGCCGACCAGGCCGATGAACGCGAAAAACACGTGCAGGACGAACCAGTCGAGCGACTGCCCCGAAGGTACGAGGCCGACCACGGCCGCGATCCCGGTGAGGATGGCGATCACGGGTACCAGCACCAGCCCCACGGTCGACGCATGACCCAGCGTGGCGGCGATCAGCAGCCCGACACCGGTGAGGAACGCCAGCGTCGAGAGCGACGGGCCCAACCCCTCGAGCGGCAGCTGCGCCCACCGCGACGTATATTCGGCGAGCGCCACCCCATGAACGAGCAATCCCAACGCGACGACCGCGACCGCGATCGCCGGAATGCGCCGGGCCTCGCGCGCGAGCGAGAAACCGAGCAACGCTCCCGCGATCCCGTACAGGGTCACGGACCCGAAATGCAGGAAGCCGATCATCGCCCGCGTTGCCTCCCTCCGCGCCGCCAGGACGCGGTGCTCTACACCGGTACGAAACGCCCTCGACCGTTCCGCCGTCCGTGGCGACGGGCACGCCTCGCGGCGCGCCACACGGACGATGGCAATCGGTCTGGAGATTCAAACCCCGACGGGACAACCACATATACCACTCGGACCACCCCGGGTCAAGGCTCGCCGGCGCATGTGGCGGACCTCGTCAACTCATCGTAAACCTCACCCCCTTCCGGTGTTGCGCATCGTCAGGACCCGTCGCGGGCGGTACGTCGACGGGGCGACTCGCCACGGTGAGGGCGCCAATGACGAAGGGCCCCGGAATCATCCCGGGGCCCTTCTCACGTCACCATTCCACGACCCTAGAACGGCAGGTCGTCATCATCAGAGTCGGGGAACTTCGGGTCGAAGTCCCCATAATCCTCTTCTTTCGACTTCCCCCCACCCCGATTGCCGCTTCCGGACGCCGTGGCCTGGGGTTGGCGCGAGCGCTCATAACCGCCGCCGCCACCCGAGCTTCCACCGTCGCGAGCGCCGAACGTCACGAGTTCGCGGACGTTGATCTCAGTCACGTAGCGCGTCGTGCCGTCCTTGGCTTCATAGCTCCGGTACTGGATCTCGCCTTCGACGTAGACCTTGTCTCCCTTCCGGAGGAATCGCTCGACGATGTCGGCGAGCTTGGCGCCGCGCTCGCTGTCCCAGGCGATGACCTTGTGCCACTCGGTCTTCTCCTGGACCTGGCCGCCGCGATCGGTCCAGCGGCGACTGGTCGCGAGTGAGAACTCGGCCACCTTGTTACCGCCGCCGGTCGTTCTGACTTCGGGGTCGGCCCCGAGGTTGCCGACCAGGATCACCTTGTTGACGCTGAATGCCACGACGACCTCCGGGGTTGGAATTGAAGCGGGAAGATGAGGCGGGCGTATCCGAGGCGCAATCTACCGGTCGCCGAAGCGCGGTCAACGCTCCGTGTCTCCGTCATCAGATCATGTCGCGCCGCATCACGATCGCGTCTTCCCGGGGTTTCGCGTAGTAGTCGCGGCGACGGCCGATCGCGCGGAACCCGGCCCGTTCGTAAAGACCGCGGGCGATCTCGTTCGAGACACGGACCTCGAGAAAGCAGACTCGCGCGCCACGCTCGTGAACGCGCTCCGTCGCCGCCGCGATGAGTCGCGTGCCGATCCCCTTTCCGCGTTCGCTCGGGATGACGGCGAGGTTCCCCAGCTCGGCCTGTTCGCCGACGGTCCAGCAGATCGCGTAACCGACGAGACGCCCCATCACGGTCATACCGATGATGTCGGTGTCGTGACGGCGCATCAGCCCCTCGAAGGTCGCTTCCCGCCAGGGGGTGCTGTAGGAAGCGTTCTCGATTTTCAGGATGGCCGGAAGATCCGAGAACGAGAGGATTCGCAGTCGGGGCTCCGAATCCACCCGGTCGGATGTCGCGCTCATCGATCTTTCTCCTTCCCTCGCCGTGCCGCGGCGATCCGCTCCGCGCCCGACGCTCTCGCGTACTCCGGTTCCCACCGCCAGGGATCCGCGATCCGCCCCACCTCCGGGAACCGCGCGGCGAGCCAGAGGAGAGACGATGCGCGAGGTGTGCCCCAGAGCTCATCGGCGACCGTCACTCCGGGCGCCCGCGCCAGCTCTTCGCCGTGCCTGGCCGCGCCGGAACCGATGAACAGACGGGGCTCGCCGTCACTCCAGCGTCGGATGACCTCGTCGATCTCCATCGCGGCGGGTGGATCGATGATGTCGATCGCCGTCCCGAAACGATAACGGGCCGCGAACACGTCTCGCCCGCGCGCGTCGGCGAGCGCGCACACCTCGCCGCCATATGCCCAGCCATTCGCGGCGATCGCCAGCAGGCTCGAGTAGGCGTGGAAGGGAAGCCGAAGCGCGTGCGCGATTCCCTTCGCGGTCGCGCCGGCGACCCGGATCCCGGTGAAGGAGCCCGGCCCGCCACCGACGACCACGCCGTCGAGTTCCGATTTCCTCGCGCCCGCGAGGCGGAACGCTTCCTCGACGGCCGGAACGAGTTTCGCCGAGAGCGTCTCCCGCGCGCTCAGCCCGACCTCGGCGAGCACCCCGTCCGGCCCGCCGATCGCCACCGAACCGTAACTGGTCGAGGATTCGATGGCGAGCAGAAGCGCCCGGTCCCGCCTCTCGTGGTCGCCCCGCTTCGCCCGCCCGGCTCGTGGACCGATCACGATCGCGCCCCGGGAAGCTCGATCGGACCGGGATCACCGAGCGCGGTGATCGTGACCCGTCGGGCCTCGCCGCCGTCGATCTCCTCGAGCGAGATCTCCCAGCGGGGCGTGGGCAGCAGTCGTTCCGCGCGGGAAGGCCATTCGATCATCACCACGTCCGACGGTCCCGGGAGCTCGCTCCATCCGAGTTCCCAGACCTCCTCCTCCCGTTCCAACCGATAGAGATCGATATGCACGAGGTCGAGGTCACGGGGCGCGGCGTAGCGAACGAGCAGGTTGTAGGTCGGCGAAGAGATCGTCCCGGTCACGCCGGCCCCCCGCGCGATCGCGCGGGCGAGCGTCGTCTTCCCGGCGCCCAGGTCACCCCGCAGCGCCAGCACCAGCGGCGGAGAAACCATCTTCCCGACCGCCGTGCCCCACGCCACCAGCCCCGCCTCGTCCAGATCCGCTTCCTTCATACGACCCCCGACCCGTTCGTCCGTTCGTCCCGGTACGCCGACCGCGCCGCCCCGATCATCCCACGCGTCCCTTCCCCTTCTTCGCCCCGTCGAGCGTCGCCCGCACTTCCAGCAGCTGGTCACGAAGCAGCGCCGCGCGCTCGAAATCGAGCCGGGCCGCGGCGTCACGCATCTCGTTCTCCAGCTCGACGATCACCTCCTCGGGACTCTTCGAATCCAGCGATCCCCCGTAGCGCGGTCGTTGCTCCGCGACTTTCAGCTGCCGCTGCTGGGCGTCCGCGACGCGCGTCGTGAGTTCGATCTCCTCGACTGATTTGATGATCGTTCGCGGGATGATCCCATGCTCCTCATTGTACGCCACCTGGATCGCGCGCCGCCGTTCCGTCTCTTCGATCATCCGGCGCATCGAACCGGTGACCCGGTCGGCGTAGAGGATCGCCTGACCGCGAGCGTTGCGCGCCGCGCGACCGACGGTCTGGATGAGCGAACGGTCCGAACGAAGGAACCCCTCCTTGTCCGCGTCGAGGATCGCGACGAGCGAAACCTCGGGCAGGTCCAGACCCTCGCGGAGGAGATTGATTCCCACGAGGACGTCGAAGCGGCCGAGCCGCAGATCGCGCAGGATCTCCACCCGCTCCAGCGCCTGGATATCGGAATGGAGGTAGCGGACCCGGACGCCGACACCCTGCAGGAAGTCGGTGAGGTCTTCGGCCATGCGCTTCGTGAGCGTGGTGACGAGCACGCGCTCCTTCCGCGCCACTCGCTCGCGGATCTCCGCGAGGAGATCATCCACCTGCCCCCTGATCGGGCGTACGATCACCTCCGGGTCGAGCAGACCGGTCGGTCGGATGATCTGCTCGACGACCACGCCGCCGCTCCGCCCCATCTCGTAGTCTCCGGGCGTGGCCGAGACGAAGATCGCCTTCGGCACCATCTCCTCCCACTCGTCGAAGCGCAGCGGGCGATTATCGAGTGCCGAGGGCAGCCGGAACCCGTGGTCCACGAGGACGAGCTTTCGGGCCCGGTCCCCATTGTACATCCCCCCGATCTGAGGGACGGTCACGTGGCTCTCGTCGACGAAGACGAGGAAATCCTCCGGGAAATAGTCCAGCAGACAGGCCGGCCGCTCCCCTTCCCGCCTGCCGGTCAGAGGCCGGGAATAGTTTTCGATCCCCGGGCACGTTCCGATCTCGAGCATCATCTCGATGTCGAAATTGGTGCGGGACTCGAGCCGCTGCGCCTCGAGCAGACGGTTGTCGCGGAGGAGGTCGCGCACGCGGTCGTCGAGTTCTTCACGGATTCGTCCCACCGCCCGCTCGATCGTCGCCTTCTGCGTCACGAAATGGGTCGCGGGATAGACGGCCGCGCGCTCCAGCCCCGCGATCGTATCGCCGGTGAGCGGGTCGAAGCGGGTGATGCGTTCGATCTCATCCCCCCACAGCTCGATGCGCACACCCTGTTCGTCGTACGCCGGGTAGAGTTCGACCGTATCGCCCCGCACCCGGAACGTCCCGCGTTCGAAGGCGGCGTCGTTCCGGCTGTACTGGATGTTGACCAGCCCCGCGAGGATCTCCTTGCGCCGGATCTCCTGACCGACCTTCAGCAGGAGCATCTGGGAACGGTACTCCTGGGGGTCGCCGAGGCCGTAGATCGAGGACACCGACGCCACGATCACCACGTCCTCACGTTCCATCAGCGACGAGGTCGCGCGCAGTCGCAGCCGCTCGATGTCCTCGTTGATCGACGAGTCCTTTTCGATGTACGTGTCCGTCGCCGGCACGTACGCTTCCGGCTGGTAGTAGTCGTAGTACGAGATGAAGTACTCGACGGCGTTCCTGGGGAAGAACTGCTTGAGTTCGCCGTAGAGTTGCGCCGCGAGGGTCTTGTTGTGGCTCATCACCAGCGCCGGCCGGCCATGCGCGGCGATGACGTGCGCCATCGTCAATGTCTTGCCCGTACCGGTCGCGCCGAGGAGAGTCTGGTACCTTGCGCCGTGGCCGATCCCCGCGATGAGTTCCTCGATCGCCTTCGGCTGGTCGCCCGCCGGCGAGTATGGAGAGATGAGTTCGAACGCCATCAGCCAGCGTTACCCTTCGCCCATCTCGCCTGAACCGAAGTGCTCCCGCCTCTCGACGCTGAGCACACCCTTCACCCGGCGGATCGCGTTCATCACCCGCTTGAGGTGGTCGAGGTTCTCGACCTCCACGACGAACTCGCCCCGCATCCCCATCTCTTCCGCCTGGATATTCACGCTCTTGATGTTCGTGTTCAGGCCGGTGATCGTGCTGGCGATGTCCGCCACCAGGCCGCGCCGGTCGGTACCCTCCAGTTCGAGACGCACGAAGAATCGTTCGCCCGACTCGGCCTCCCACTCGATCTCGACCCGTCGTTCAGGGTGATCGCCCAGGTTGAGCACGTTCGGGCAGTCGCTGCGATGGATCGAGACGCCGCGGCCGCGGGTGATGTAGCCGATGACGTCGTCTCCCGGGACCGGTTGACAGCATTGGGAATAGCGGACCATCAGGTTCTCCATCCCCTGGATCCGCACGCCGGGCGTCTTCCCCCGCACGCGCGAGACGAGGCGCTCGAACGCGGATGGCGGGCGCTCCGGCTCGATGGTCTCGGGCGCGTCGGGCCAGAGCTCGCGGAAGAGTACCACCGGACCGACGTCGCCCCGCCCGATCGCCGCGAAGAGGTGATCCTTGTCGGGGAACGCCAGCGATCGAGCCGCCTGTTCGAACCGGTCCTCACCCACCTTCCCGCGCCGGGCCTTGCGGATCTCCCGTTCGATGAACTCCTTGCCGAGACGGACCGAGCTGTCGAACTCCTCCTCGCGGATCCACTGGCGGATCCTGTTCCGGGCGCGCGCGGTCTTCACGAACGCCAGCCAGTCACGCGACGGGCGCTGTTTCGGGTCGGTCAGGATCTCGACGGTGTCCCCGTTGCGCAGCTCTTTCGAGAGCGGTGAGATCCGCCCGTTGACTCTCGCGCCGTTGCAGCGCAGACCGACCTCGCTGTGGACGGCGAAGGCGAAGTCGATCGGCGTGGCTCCGCGCGGCAGCTGCTTGACGTCACCCTGCGGCGTGAAGACGAAGATCTCATCCTGGAAGAGATCGATCTTGAGGAACTCCATGAACTCCTCGGGCTCGCGGGCGTCCTGCTGCCACTCGAGCACCTGCCGGAACCAGGTGAGCGTCTCGTCGACTTCGCTCCCTGACCGGGCCCCTTCCTTGTACTTCCAGTGCGCCGCGATGCCGTACTCGGCCGTCCGGTGCATGTCGCGGGTGCGGATCTGGATCTCGTAGAGCCTGCCGCCCGGCCCGAAGATGGTCGTGTGCAGCGAGCGGTACAGGTTGGACTTGGGCGTCGCGATATAGTCGTGGAAACGCTCCTGCAGCGGTGTCCACTTGTTGTGGATCACGCCGAGCGCGTGGTAGCAGTCGGCCACCGTCTCGACGATGACGCGCATCGCCATGAGGTCGTAGATCTCCTCATAGGGCTTGTCACGCCGGTTCATCTTGCGGTAGATCGACCAGAGGTGCTTGGGTCGACCCGTCACTTCGCAGTTGATCCCGGCCTCGCGCAGGTCCGCCTCGAGGGGTGCGCGCAGGCGTTCGACGAGTTCTTCGCGCTCGCGCCGCTTGTCGGCGATCTTGCCGGCCAGCGTCCGGTAGGCCTCCGGCTCCAGGAACTTGAACGCCAGGTCCTCGAGCTCCCACTTGATCGTCGCCACACCCAGCCGGTGCGCGAGCGGCGCGTAGATCTCCCTCGTCTCCAGGGCGATCCGCCGTTGCTTCTCTTCGCGCAGGTATTCCAGGGTGCGCATGTTGTGCAGCCGGTCCGCGAGCTTGATGAGGATCACCCGCGCGTCCTGCGCCATCGACAGCAGCAGCTTCCGATAGTTCTCGACCTGCTGCTCGGTGTTCGTCCGGAACTGGACCCGGGCGATCTTCGTCAGCCCGTCGACGACGTGGCCGACCTCCTCCCCGAACTCTCGACGGATGTCTTCCAGCGTCGTGTCGGTGTCCTCGACGACATCGTGGATCAGGGCGCAGGTGAGCGTCACCGTGTCCAGGTACAGGTCCGCGAGGATCTCCGTCACCTCCTGGCAGTGGACGATGTAGTCCTCGCCGGAATGACGTTTCTGGCCCTGGTGCGCGGTGCGGCTGAACTCGTAGGCCCGCGCGATCATCCCGAGGTCGAGACGATCGGCGTACGCGTCGAGCTTCGCGAAGAGCTTCGCGGGGATGACTTCCCGCGCTCGCTCGCGATCGCTCCCGGTACGGACGGCGGCCGCGGTGGATGACATCTCGCTCGTGGTGACTTCGCTCGTGGCGACTTCGATTTTCGAGGTTAACCTCTTCCCGTACCCCGGTACGCGGCGACGGCTCCGACGACCCCGTCGTCACGGGTCTTCCGAAATCCCGTGTCCGCGGCGGTACACCGCGATGTTACCGGTCACCAAGGTAGCGGGATCCGCGCCGCTCACCAACCTCGCCGCTCGACCCGCCGGGCATGGTAACGGCGAGTGTCGCGAGACGCGGAAGGAGGCCCCGTTTCCCGGCTCCGATCCGTTCCCCTCGGCCGGGATGGCGGGCCGGTCCTCGACGTCGGACAAGTCAGCCGTTCATCAGGCCGCTCTCCGCGAACGAAACGTACCGGCGCTCCCCGATGATCACGTGATCGATCACCTCGATGCCGATGATCTGCCCGGCGCCGCGCAGCTGCCGGGTCACGGACCGGTCGTCGGGCGACGGCGTGGGGTCACCACTGGGATGATTGTGGACGAGGATCACGCCCGCCGCGGACTCGCGGATCGCCGGGCGGAATACCTCCCGGGGATGCACGAGCGACGCATCGAGAGTGCCCCGAGTAACGAGAATCCGGCGGATCACCTCGTTCTGGGTGCTGAGCAGGAGCACGTGGAATTCCTCGTGGAGGAGATCCCTCAGCACGAGGCGCATCAGCTCATGGACGTCGGCGGCGGAACGGATGCGTTCCCGGTCCCCGCGCTGTTCCTCCACCGCCCGGCGACCGAGGTCGAGGGCCGCGAGGATCTTCGTCGCTTTCGCGGGGCCGATTCCGGGCACCGCGCAGAGTTCCCGAACCGAGCTGGTCATCAGCAGTCGCAGCGACGGCGCGCCCCGCGGGCCCGCGAAGTGGCGGAGCACGTCGCCCGCGACATCGGTCGCCGTACAGGCGGGGCGATCCCCCGACGCGGGCATGCCCGTCTCGATGAGGATCGCGAGGAGTTCGGCGTCGGTGAGCGCGTGCGGCGTCAACCGATCGAGTCGCTCGCGAGGCCGCGACGCGATCGGCCATTCGCGGATGGAGTGGGTCGACATGAGGGAAACGGAGAAACGAGGGAACGAAGAACCGGGACTCGGGATGCGCGACCGACGTGAAAGAGGATCGCCCCTCGGATCCTCCAGGGAGGTGCCGAAGGGCGATCCATGTCCACGCCTGTCCGTCAGAAATCTGCGTCCCAGCGCTCCGCCGCGCCTGATCCGGACCGGACGTTTACTGCCGTCCGTGGCACCGCGATCCATCGGCCACGGGGGACCGGACAACGTTTTCCGCCGATCTGGTCACCCACGCCATTCAGCCCGGAGGGGCGCCGCCGGGCAACCCTGTCGGACCGGACCGAGAGGGAGAGTCATTACGGTACCGATAATGCTACCAATTGACGGGAGCGAATGAGATGCCTATCGTGAGGAGTGTCTTCAACCCGTGAGTGTGAATGGCCGCCATCATTGAAAACGCTCGCGTCGCGCACCGTAGCCGTGGCACCGATCCACTTCGCAAGCCGGGTTGGCAGGTCCGCACCTCGGTGGCCGATGCGGTTCGCGAAGCGGTCGCGGCGGGCATGGCCGAAAGCCAGAACGCCCTGGTGGAACGCGCCCTGCTTCATTTCCTGGCGGAGAAGCGACGGGAAAGTCTGTATGCCGCCTACGCGGAAGCGGCAGCGGACCCGGCCTTTGCCGCCGATATGCGTGCCGTCTCCGACGCATTCGAGGTGACCGTCGCTGACGGCCTGCGGGAGTCGCCATAGCGATGGCCTACGCGGGACCCGTTCGCCGGTGGGACCTGTTCTGGGCCGACCTCGATTATCCGGTGGGTAGCGAGCAG
>CAZWJE010000042.1:12759-25740 GCA_964634395.1 uncultured Gemmatimonas sp.
GCGACGGCCGCCTGCCGGGGCTTGCTCTCTTCCTCGCGGTTCGTCCGCAGCTCCTGGACCCGCGGCTGCACCGCCGAACGTGGGCTCACACCGAGGGCGAGCGCCGCGTCGGCCTCGGCGGAGCGTATGATCGGCGGTTCCGCGGCGGGCGCGGCGCCGCCAGCCTCGACTTCGCCACCCGGAATCGCCGGGCGGCCGGGCATCCGCGCCACGAGGGGCGGCGCCTGCAGCGGCGGAGGCGGGCCGACCTCCATCCGGGCGCGGAAGAGGAGCCGCGCCACCGACGAATTGATGTCCGTCAAGAGGTCGACGAACATGTCATACGCTTCCTTCTTGTACTCGATCAGCGGATCCTTCTGGCCCCACCCCCGGAAGCCGATCGACGCCTTCAGGTGATCGAGGTCGTAGAGGTGATCCTTCCAGCGCTCATCGATCGTGCTCAGCACGATGTAGCGCAGGAGCGAATCGGCGTGCGCTCCGAACTGTTCGAGCTGAGCATCGAACTTCGCGCGCGCCAGCTTCTCCAGCGCCTCCCGGATCTCGTCGGCATGGTTGAATCCGCGCCGGTCGTCCTCATCGCTCGCGGGCAGGAACTCGGCCGAGAGGAAGAAGTCCAGCAACAGCCGCTCGCGCAGTCCGGGCAGGTCCCATTCGTCGACGTGCGTGGACTCCGGAAGACTCTCGTCCACCAGGCGATCGAGTGTCTTCTCGATCATGTTCCACGCTTCGGTCTTCAGGTCCTCGCCACCTTCGAGCGCGAAGGTGCGCAGATCGTAGATGACCTCCCGCTGCTGGTTCATCACGTCGTCGTAGTCGAGCAGCCGCTTCCGCGCCTCGAAGTTCTGCATCTCGACGCGTTTCTGGGCGTTGCCGATCGACTTCGTGATGAGCGGGTGGGTGATCACCTCACCCTCCTCCGCACCCATCTTCGTCATCACGCTGGCGATGCGCTCCGAGTTGAAGAGCCGCATCAGGTCGTCCTCCAGGGAGAGGAAGAACTGGGAGGCCCCCGGGTCGCCCTGCCGGCCCGCGCGACCGCGCAGCTGCCGGTCGATCCGCCGCGACTCATGCCGCTCGGATCCGATGATATGCAGGCCGCCCATCTCCTCGATCGTCTCACCCTCGACGATCTCGTCGCGCGATTCCTTCACCCCCGGCCCGAGCTTGATGTCGGTGCCCCGGCCGGCCATGTTCGTCGCGATCGTAACCGAGCCCGGCTGCCCCGCGTCCGCGACGATCTGCGCCTCCCGCCCGTGGTACTTCGCGTTCAGCACCTCGTGACGGATCCCCCGCCGCTTCAGCATGCGCGACAGCGTCTCCGACACGTCCACGCTCACCGTACCCACCAGGACCGGCAGCTCCAGCGCGTGCAGCCGCTCGATCTCGTCGATGATCGCGTTGTACTTCTCCCGCTTGGTGCGGAAGACGAGGTCGTCGCGGTCGTCACGGATCACCTCCCGGTTCGTGGGGATGACCATGACGTCGAGGCCGTAGATCTGGTGAAACTCGCCTTCCTCCGTCTCGGCGGTACCGGTCATTCCCCCGAGCTTCTCATACATCCGGAAGTAGTTCTGGATGGTGACCGTCGCGAGCGTCTGTGTCTCGCCCTTGACCGTCACCTGCTCCTTCGCCTCGACGGCCTGGTGGAGACCGTCCGACCAGCGGCGCCCCGGCATCATGCGGCCGGTGAACTCGTCGACGATCACGATCTGCCCGTCCTGCACCACGTACTGCTCGTCCTTGTGGAAGAGCGTGTACCCCTTCAGGAGCTGGTGGATGACGTGAATCTTCTCGCTCTTCTCCGCGTACTCGCGCTCGAGCGCGGCCCGGGCATCCCGGCGCTCGTCGGTGGTGAGGTCCGGATCCTGGTCGATCCGATGGATCGCCTCCGAGAGGTCGGGAACGATGAACGCCTCCGGATCGTCCGGCGAGAGGATGTCGAGCCCCTGGTCGGTGAGGAAGACGTTGTGTCCTTTCTCGTCCATCGCGAAGAGCATCTGCTCGTCGAGTTCGTGCAGACGCTTCTCACGCATGTACGCGGCCTCGACCTTGGTCACGAGCTTCTGCGCGCCCGGGTCGTCGGCGAAGAGTTTGGCGAGGCGGCGGTTCTTGGGCCCGCCGCGCTTGGCGAGAAGGAGCCTCTCGCCGGCGGTGAACTCGTCTCCCTCCGCGAGCGCTCGTTCCGCCTCGGCAATCATCTCCCCGATGATCCTCGACTGGCGCCGCGCCAGATCCGCGACCATCGGATTGTAGCGGGCGTACGCCATGTTCGTGTCCGACGCGACGGGGCCCGAGATGATGAGCGGCGTGCGCGCCTCGTCGATGAGCACCGAGTCGACCTCGTCGATGATCGCGAAGTAGTGCCGGCGCTGGACCCGCTGCTCCAGCGTGTGCACCATGTTGTCGCGCAGGTAATCGAAGCCGAACTCGTTGTTCGTGCCGTAGGTGATGTCCGCGAGGTAAGCGTTCCGCCGCTCCGGCGTACCCGGCTCGTACAGGTCGATGCAGTCGACCCTGAGCCCGAGATACCGGTAGAGGTGGCCCATCCACTCCGAGTCGCGCTGGGCCAGGTACGAGTTGACCGTAACGAGGTGGGCGCCGCGTCCGGTGAGCGCGTTCAGGTAGAGCGGCATCGTCGCCACCAGCGTCTTGCCCTCGCCGGTCGCCATCTCCGCGACCTTCCCGGCATGGAGCGCCATCCCGCCGATCAGCTGGACGTCGTAGGGCACCATGTCCCAGGTGAGGGTCTGCCCGGTGACGTTGATCTCCGTCCCCGATAGACGGTTGCACGCTTCCTTCACGGTCGCGAAGGCCTCCGGCAGGATGTCGTCGAGCACGTCGGCGAGCGCGGCGTTCACCTGCCGCTCGACTTCGCCGATCCGCTCGCTCAACACCTCGCGTTCCGCTCCGCTCTCCGCCCGGCGCTTCTCCTCCCGAAGCTCTTCCAGCTCCGCCTCCAGGTCGGCCGTTCGCTCCCGGATGATTCCCAGGAACCTGCTGGTCTGACCCTTCAGCTCCTCCTCCGAGACTTCCTGGAGGCGCTCCCATTCCTGATTGATCTCGTCCACCAGCGGCGTGAGCCGCTTGACCTCACGGTCGTGACGGGTGCCGAAGACGTTTCGTACCAGATCCTTGAGCATCTATTGCCGCGCTTCCCCTGAGACGTGTCGGTACAGCTTTTCTTCGTGAATCATCGCTTCGACGGAGTCCGGAACGAGATACCGGATCGATCGGCCCGCCGCGAGCCGCCGCCGGATCTCGCTCGCCGAGATGTCGACGCGCCGGACGGGCACCCTTTCAGCGGGATACACCCCCACGAGCTCCGGTGTGTCCCCCTCGCGGGCGAAAACGCCGAGGCGGGCGAGTCGCGCGACTTCCTCTGGCTCGCGCCAGCTCGCCAGCGCCCGGTACTGGTCGGCGCCGAGGAGGAAGATCAGCTCGTCGTCCGGCGCGAGCGCCACGAGTTCGCGCAGGGTATCCACGGTGAACGACGGCCCGTCGCGCCGGATCTCCCGGTCGTCCACCTCGAAACGCGAATCCCCCGCGATCGCCGCCTCGACCATCCGCGCGCGCCATACGGCCGCCGCCGCGGTCCCTGTCCTGTGCGGCGGATTCCCGGCGGGAACGAAGAGCAGCCGATCGAGCGAGAGCGCTTCGAACGCGTCGGCGGCGACGATCAGATGACCATGGTGCGGCGGGTCGAAGGTACCGCCGAAAACCCCGA
The DNA here is from genome assembly GCA_964634395.1 of uncultured Gemmatimonas sp. Lineage (GTDB taxonomy): Bacteria > Gemmatimonadota > Gemmatimonadetes > Longimicrobiales > Longimicrobiaceae > WHSP01. The sequence goes on from CAZWJE010000042.1 coordinate 16,484, forward strand.
CCCGCCGGCCCAAGTCGTCAGATCCCTCCCGCCAGCGCTCTCGCCTGGGGGCTCTGGGGATACTCCCGGAGCAGCCGCGCCCGCGCCTCCTCCGCGTCCTCCACGTAGCCGATCTCGGTGTATGCGTCCACCAGCTGCGCGAGCGCGACGGGCGCGATCGTGGACCGCGGAAAATTCGTTACCACGCCCGTCAGATAGACGACCGCCGAGTCGAACGCCCCGCGCCGGACGTAGTGCATCCCCGTTTCATACCCCTTCAGCGCGAGCTTGTCCGTCAGTTCCTGGACGTAACCTTCGGCGACACGCGCCTCCTCGGTGCCCGGATAGTACTCGGTGACCGATTCGCAATAGAGGATCGCCGACATCGTGTATTCCTGGTCGAGCGGCGTCTTCGGCGAGAGCCGATAATACGCCTCGCACGTCTGGAAACGCGCCTCGAGCGCCTGCTCGTGGAAGGGGAAATCGTTGATGAACCGCTGGAAGTGGCTGGCGGCGGTGGCGTACTCGCGTTTCGACATGTGCGCCATCGCCAGCTGCATCCGCGCCTCCGGCGCGCGCGGATGCCCGATGTGCTGGATCACGAAGTAGTCGAAGAGCGGGATCGCGGCGTCCAGGTCCCCGCGCTCGAGCGCTTCCTCCGCCCGCGCGAGCAGATCGTCAGGCGGGACCAGCGAGAGGTTCTCGGCGCGGGTGCTGCACGCCGCCGTGACGAGGAAGACGAGCGCGAAGAGCGTCCGGAGGCTGGATGACCGCGACCTGATCCGATTCATGATTCGGGATTCTACCCGCCCTTCGCGGGTACGTTTCGTTGCGTGGACCCTGGCCGCCGCGGGCGCGCCGTCCGGGCTCGGTTGCCGCGGCCCGCTCATCCCGCGAACGTCCGCCCCACCGCCATCCACCACACGCGACGCCCTTCTCGAACGTCGCCGATTGGGAAAAATCGCAAGAATCTAACCGGCGGGCCGGTCGCGTGCCAGCGACCGGGCCCCGCCGGTGAAATGTCGGGCTGATTCGGGGATGACCTCGGGGATGAACTCGAGGATGAACTCGGGGTGGCGCGACTCAGTCGCGACCGTATCGATCCTCCAGGCGGATCACGTCGTCCAGCTCCGGGGTGCTGACCTCCAGGATCCGCGCGTCCTCGAGTGCTTCGATCCGGTGGATGTCGCCCGGTCGAACGGTGATGCACTGTCCGGGCTCCATCTCGAATTCCATCCCGTTGAAATGATAGAGGAGACGACCGCTGTCCAGGTACATCGTCTCCTGCTTGCGTTCATGCTTCTGCAGGCTGAGCGCGTGACCCCGCCGTACTTCAAGCACCTTCCCGGCATAGCGATCCTCGTGGGCGTACCAGATTTCACGGCCCCACGGCTTGTCGACGATCTTCGGCGCCTGGAGCGGACTCCCATTCATCGGTTTCATCCTATCGAAGGTTCATGGGCGAATCACGGTTCCCCGGTCACCGTGACGTTCCAACGTGCTTCCTGTGACAGTTCCATCCTTACGAGATATTCCCCTCCGGCGGCCGGCACCTCGAACGTGCGGGCCTGTGTCACGATCGCCAACAACACCGACCCGGGACTCCCGAGGTCGTCGACGGGGAAACCCGCGTCTACGGGCGGCGGCCCATCACCACCCCGGCTGAACCAGCCGGCCGGGCCGAAAGCCGCGAGCGACCAGCGGGTCGCGTCCGCCACCGGTTGCCCCGGGAGGTTGACGAACGCGGCCTCGAGCCGGACGCTGGTACCCGCTGGGGCGTCAAAATCGTTCGGGCCCACGCGCACGAGAAGCGGCCAGCGAACCGGAAACTCGGCCACCATACCCGGGGCGACCATCGGCGTCCGAACCTCGAACGCGCCGTCGAGAAGTGACTCCCGGATCACACCGATCGTGGCGCTCCACCCGATCCGGCCCGCCGGATCCACCTCGACCGGGTCCAGCTCCTGTCCCGCTACGGTCAGGGTGAGGTCGGGAGTCTCGCGCGGGAGCCCGTCCCGGTCCACGCCCCGATCGAGGATCGCCGTCACACCGACGGGTACGACCCGCGGCCCGCCGTCCGACAGATCCTCGTCAACGCGGAGGGAGATGTTGAGGGCGGCGGGCCGGTCGGGCGGCGGACTCACCGGGACGAGGTCGATGCAACCGGCGAGCGCGGCCAGGAAGTACGTCATCATCAGAGGACCGCCGCCGCGCGCCATCATCGTCTTCCTCATCGTTCGGTGCTCAGGTAGAACGCTTCGAGTTCCCAGGGTCGGCGCTCGTATTCATCGAACGGGATGGAAAGGGCGCCGAAGATCAGGCCGGTGAAGTGGAAGTCGACGTACCGGTAGAGTGTCGGCAGTCCCGGAACTCTTCGCGCGACCGCCGCTCCCGCGGGTTCGACGAGCGTGGAGAAGAGCTGATCCCGCTGCAGTACGTGGACCCGCTCGTGGGCGAAGACCTCGCTGTTCTCGGTCGGCGTGCGCCAGCTCAGCTCGCTGAGGAAGATGACGCTCTCGCCGACGGTGCCCGCGGCCCAGACCGAATCCGCCGGCTCTCCGAACATGTACCCGTCGGCGCGGAAGACGGGCGCGCCCGCGGAGAGGCTCGCGCCGAGATCGAAATCGAGTTCCCGACGGGTGGCGGCATACCCGGTCATCACCACGGTGTTCAGGTCGACCTTCATCCGCGTCAACCGCACGTTCGTGCCGGAGGTCCGTTCGAGGTGCAACCGGACGGGCCCGACCGGGACCACGAGCGAAGCGAAGAGCGGGCGGCTCTCCGAGGCGTTGCGTATCATCGATCCCCCCACCCCGCCGATCGCGCGGCCCGCCAGGCCGGCGCCAGGCGTCTCCTCGACGGCGACCCGCTTGGCGGCATACACGACCGTTCCGCCCAGGAACCCCCGGGTGAACCCATCCTCGAACGAACCGCCGTCCATATGTCGGCGGATCCCGGCGGTGAGCCCGCCGAGGACGGCGTTGAAGGCGAGCACGGTGAACCGCCCGACCCAGCCCGGAGTCTCGGGACGGTGCCCGGCCGCGGCGAGCGAGAGGTCCGGCTGACGCGAGTCGGAAAGCTGCCCCACCGCTGGCCCCGAGGTGACGACGACGGCAAGCATCACGATCAGACCGCGCGCGAGACCGCTCCGGACGGATCTCCGGCTCCCCTTGCCCGCCCCCGGATCAGCGTCCATCTTCCCCCCGTCGATATTCGTACATGACCAATACGGCCACCCATCCCATTGTCGTTACAGCCGAGCTGCGGAGGCGGTCTCGACCTGAACACCGGTCTGCCCAACCCGTACGAGAAGTCGCGTGAGTCGCACTGTCAGGCCGAACCCGGTTGCACGTTCCGCACGGCCCCGGCGCATCGCGGGGAGCCCGGGGGCCACGCTCGCCCTCGTGTCTCTGCTTTTCATCGCCTCGGCGGCCACGGTATCATTCGCGGAGGCGCAGAGCACCGCTAGTCCCCACACACGCGCCGCTCGACCTTCCATCAGCGGGCGGGTGATCGACGCCGAGACCGGCCTGCCGCTCCGCACCGTCCAGGTCTCCATTTCGGCCGCCCTGAGCGACCATCTCGACGAGATCTCCGACGGCGGGACCGATTCGGCCGGCCGATACCGGATCGTCCTCACCGACCCCGCCGGCGAGTACTCCTTCCCCGACCTCCACCCGGGCCGATTCCGCGTGTACGCGCAGACCCCCGGGTACCGCGGGACGACCGTGGACGTGGACCTCTCCACCGGGGGCACCGCCCGTATCACGCTCGGCCTCGAGCTCGCCCCGGTCGCGCTTCCCGCGATCCACGTCACCGGCATCCTTCCGCAACCCTTCGGCGCCACCCGCGCCAGAGACGCGGACCAGCGGATCGCCCGGCGTATCGTCGTCCTCGGGCGACAGGAGGATTACCTCGAAACCGACGTCCGCTCGATCACCGCCGGCGACGTACAGGACGCCGTCACCCTCGCGGAACCCGACCTCTTCCGCGCGATCCAGCGTATGCCGGGGGTCACCCGGCGCGATGATTACACCGCCGTCCTCTGGACCCGCGGCGCCCCCTGGGTGCAGACTCGCGTCTACTTCGACGGCATGCCTCTCTACAACCCCACACACGGCGGCTGGCTCTTCTCATCCATCAACCCCGATGGCATCGGGTCCGCGATCTTTCAGCCCGGAGTCCGCTCGGTGGCGATCGGTGAAGGCGCGGCGGGAGTGCTCGATCTGGAGTCACGACATTCGGCCGGTGACGCCTGGTTGAACATGAACTCCGAAATGTCGCTGGCAAGCGCGAAGCTCTCGGCGGACGGACGTCTTCCGGGCGGCGCGACCTGGCTCGTCGCGGCCCGCCGTACCTACATTGATCTATTGACCAATGCCTGGGAGCGTTTTACCGAGAATCCGGACGTTCATGTCCCCTACGATTTCTCTGACCTCATCGCGCGCGTTGACGTCCCGCTGCCCGGCGGCCTCTCCATCCACGCGAGCACCCTCGCCGAGCAGGATCGGCTGCGCGGGGACATCCCTGATTTCCTCCAGAACAACCGGGCCAAATGGGGGAACCAGGTCAATCAGGTCACCGCGAAGTTCAGGTTCGGCTCGGCCGTCCTGAGTGGCTCCGTCGGAGGAACGCGATTCCAGGCGAATATAGATCAGGCCACCGGTATCGATGGGGATGGTGCGGAGGAAACGGATGAGCCAACGCTCTCTGAACTCCAGAACACGATCAGCCATGACCGGTTTTCGATCCGACTCGATGGCGCGCCCCTGACCGCTGGCGGGCTCGGTTGGGGATTCGGATTCGAGAGAATCAAGGAAAGGCTGGCGTACGAAGGTCCGTTCTCCCTCACTGGTGAAGGCATTCCGGGACTCCCGATCAGCCCGTACACCCTGGCGATGGCGAACGCCTACGACGCGGGTTGGGCGGAGTTCCGGTTCGCGCCGATTCGCTCGCTCGATCTCCAGGGCGGGGTGCGGGTCGAGACCGGCGATTCACTCCGAAACGGCGGGGAAACACGAGTATCCCCGCGGTTCTCGATCCGCTGGGTTCCCACTCGCTCGACGACCGTTTCGGCGGGATGGGGACGAAGCTTCCAGTATTCGCAGGCGATCGGCGCGTCGGGTGGACCGCTGGGACCGCAGCTGCATATCGGCAACCTCTGGATCCTCTCGAACATCGGTTTTCCGGCGCTGCGGTCGAACATCCATGTCGTCGGAGCGGAACATTGGATTTCCGGCGACTGGCTCCTGACCGGGAACGCCTATCACCGAGTCGTCGACGGCGTCGCTGAACCCGACCCGACCCCCGGCGTGATCCGCCCGGACGCCGTGTTCTTCGCGGCGGAACAGGTCGCCCAAGGAATCGAGGTTTCCGCGCGCAAACTGGCCGACGACTGGACCATGATGCTGGGCTACGCGTACGGAGAAGCCACGACGGAGGTGCTCGACTTCAAGTATCCCAGCCAGGGCGATGTACGACATACCGTTGACGCGACCGCAGGATATCGATTCCCTAATGGATTGCGGATCGGTGCCGCTTTCGCGTATTCGACCGGTGTTCCCTACACCCGTGTCCTCATCGCGGACGTTCCCGCGCTCGGTGAGCCCAACGCACGCCGGACGCCCTCCTATATCGGCTTCGACATGGTCCTGAACTACGCGAAGACGATTGGCCAATGGGAGGTGGAACTCTACGCGCAGCTCCTGAACGTTTTCAACCGGGCCAACCGCATCACCTATTCGGGTAGTCGCTGCCAGGAAGAGTGGACGACGGCCTTCAAAGTCGGTGAATGTTCACAGTTGGGCGTGTTCGATGAGCTCAAGGCGGGGCTGCCTCGGTTGCCACTTTTCGGAATACGGGTCGGATTCTGAGTATTCAGCGTCTGTTCGAGCTTCATCACGACGAGCTTCACGCGTATCTCGTTCGCCTCACCGGCGACGCGGACCTCTCGGCGGATATCGCCCAGGAAACGTTCATCCGCTGGGTGAAACACGCTCCTGACGACTCCAACGCGCGCGCGTGGCTTTTCAAGGTGGCCACGAACCTCGCTCGCGATGACGCGAAAGTCTCCGGACGCCGGCTCGCCCTGCTCCGGGAGCACCCGGAGAGCATCCCCCTGGCCGCGCCGATTCCGGAGCCGGATCGGGATATGGAAGATCGAGAACGCGCACGCATCGTACGCGAGATCCTCGACTCGCTCACCGAGAAGGACCGCGTCATGCTCCTCATGCAGCAGGCGGGCTTCTCCCATCGGGAAATCGCCGACGCCGTGGAAACCACCGTCGGTTCCGTCGGAACCATGCTGGCGCGGGCGCTCAAACGTTTCGGTGAGGCCGCGTCCGGAAGGTTCGAGTCTCTGCGCTGACCCCACCGCCTCCGGCGCGGTTTCCGCCTCCGGTCAGAAACCACACCGCCCACTCGTTACACCTCCGAAAGCATGCGGCACGACTTCGGATAAAGCCGAAGATTTCCGCCCCCCAACCGACGAGGACCGACACCGTGATGACGAACGAAGGACACGTCGCGGAAGGCGATCTGGTCCGTTATCTCGATGAAGAGATGACGACGATCGAGCGCGGTACGGTGGCCCGTCATCTGTTGCGATGCGCGGAATGCGCCGCTTCGCTCGACTCGCTGCGCGCCGATCGCGCTGGCTTCGCGCGGCTTCTCGGGGAGCTGCCGACTCCAGTGATGGATCCGGCTACTCGCGCGGCTTCGCTCGCCGCGATCGAACGGGCGCTGGCCGGCGAACGCGCGCGGACGAGGCCCGCGACGGGGCGGAGGGCCGCGTTGCGCGCCGCCGCGGCTGGGGGTGTCCTGGTCGTCTCGGCGGCGGCCGCCGCCACCTCGCCCACCGTCCGTCACGCGGTCGTCGATACGTGGCGCTCGGTCGTGGAGAGAGACGGAAGCTCCGCCATCGACGGGAACCGCGAGACGGCCCGCCGGATTCCGCTGGCGGGCGCCACCATAGGCTTCATCCCCACGAGTGAATCGTTCGTCCTGGAGATGGCCAACCCGCAACAGACGGGAATGCTCATCCTGGGTATCTCGATCAGCGAGAGTGTCACCGCGACCGCGGTCGATGGTCGTGAGCCCGTCGATCTCGTCGTGCTCCCCGACGGCATGCGCATCGAGAACGACCTCTCGGCCACCGGCGATTACGCCGTGAGCATTCCTCGCCACCTGCGCGAAATCCGCATCCGCGTCGGCGATGGATCGGATCGGGTGCTCATGGTCTCCGACCTCTCGAGCACCTGGGTCTCTACGATCGACCTCTCGACGGGATGGGAAGTGGGTGTTCGGCCCTGATGCGTCGCGCACCCGAGTGGACGGTCACGCCTGAGTTATCCGGTTTTACGTCCGTGTTCGGAGCCGTACGGCTCGGTGCGGATTCAAACCCCTAACCAGACTCATGGGAGGCACTGAAGAAAAAGTTCCGGCGGTTCGATGCTGTAATTGGGTTGATTCATCGGCTGGTGGTTAGATGGGGAGATACGGGGACGTATCTTCGACTTTCGGGCTGCGACGGAATGTCGCGTCCATTTTCGTTTCACTTGCTTGGAGGAGTGGATGAATCCACGCACCGGGTTGTTCCGCGGACTGGCCCTGACCGCCCTTCTGGGTGTCGGTCTGACGGCCTGTAAGGAGGACACCTTAGTAACCCCGTCGGATCCGACGATTTCGGCCGCGCCGTCATCGCTGGATCTGACGGTGGGGCAGTCACAGCAGATCGTTGGTTCAGTGAGCGATGGCTCGGCCGTCGCGTTCGAGTCGCTCAACACGTCCGTCGCGACGGTGGCCGCTTCCGGCAACACCGCGACCGTGACGGCGGTTGGCGAGGGCAGCGCCACCATCCGCGTGTCGTCGGTCGAAAGATCGTCCCTGCAGACGGCCGTCAACGTGGTCGTCAAGCCGGCCGTGCTTCCGCCGTCCGACACGGCTGACGTCACGATCCAGGGCATCTTCCAGTCGGAGACGATCTCCCCGGTCGATCCGGACAGCGTCGTCAACACGATCGACATCGTGATGGGTGTCGAGCGCGGCAACGCGGACAAGCTGACCGTCGTCGTCAATGGCCTTACGATCGAGGCCTGCACTCAGACGTTCACGTCCGCGGCGGAGCTTACCGCCGAGAACCTGCGCATTGGCGCGGCCAACGTCGACGTCGTCTGCTCGCTCGACACCCGCGCGTTCAAGCGGGAGGGCAATCGTGGTATCCCGACGTTCGGGAACGGGCCGCTCGAGATCTTCGCCGGGCTTTCGAAGGATGGCGTGGACCTCAGCACCGCGCAGAGGGCCGGCTTCACGCTGGCCAACAGCGACCGCATGGACGTCGAGGTCGCTTCGATCAATGGAACAGTGCCGCGCCCCGGCGTCATTGGCGACGGTGGCCTGCTCTGGCTCGGCAATGGCGATCTCCAGTTCACCGTGATCCCGGTGATCTACAGCACCGATTCCGTATCGGGTTCGGGATATCCGGCGCAGGTAACGATCGAGTTCGAAGGTTACGTTGCCGGCATCAGTACCGACAAGTCAAACTCTGCTGGAACCCTCGATGAGGGTGGGTTCGTCGTCAAGTTCCTGAAGAGCAACGCGGCGATCACGGGGTCGGCGAGCCTGAACACCGGCCGCGAGGGTGCCAAGCTTCACGTGAGCACCGTGACGAATGGTGGTCAGCCGGGCCCGGCGACGGTCTACAGCACGTTCACGGGTAACCCGACGGCCGCCAACCGCGTCCGCTTCTTCACGGATCTGCAGAGCGGCACCGCCCTTCCCAATGCGATCCTCCGGTTCGACAATGAGAGCCCGGAGGCCGGTCGTTTGATCCTGCCGCCGCACCCGACGGTCGGTCGTGTCTGGGCGCGTAACGGCTGGGTGAATGACGCAGTGGACTTCTTCAAGGGCAAGGACGGCTCGCACGACTCACCGTATTATGACGGTGGCGGCGCCGTCGGTACGGCCGGCCCCAGTGCCAACTCGACTGCGTTTGGTCCGAACACTCAGCCTTCGGTTCCGTCGAACGCTGTTCACGGCGTGGGTCAGGATTCGGTCGTGATTTACGCGAAGCGCACGACGGGCACCGACACCGCCACGATCCGTCTTGGCACGAGGGCGGAAGGCGCGAGCTCGGCTGAGCTGACCGAGACCCTCACGAACAGCGAGTGGTCCGTCTGGGCGCGGGTCTGGGACAAGCTGGGCAACGTTTCGACGGTTCAGATCGACCGGGCGGACCCGGTCGTCAGCACCGGCGACTATCCGGGCACGTCGCAGACGGG
>CAZWJE010000043.1:0-11854 GCA_964634395.1 uncultured Gemmatimonas sp.
GATCGCGATCGAGATCGGGCGGGTGCGGTAGGTATACAGGAGCACCGACGCCACGAACTCGCCGAGCGCGGTGACGAACGCCAGCAGCGCCCCGGCCATCAGCCCGGGCAGCACGATCGGCAGCGCGACGCGACGCATCGTCATCGTCCACGACGCGCCGAGCGACGCCGACGCCTCTTCGAGCGCGGGATCGAACTGGCGGAAGCTGGTCATCGCCGCGCGGGTGACGAGCGGGATGTTACGGATGAAGTACGCGAGCGGCAGGATCGCGAACGTCCCGATGAGCAGGAACCGCCCCGCGAGCGGCTGGTTGACGCTGAACGTGGTGGCGAGCGCGATGGCGAGCACGGTACCGGGGAGCGCCCAGGGCAGGATCACCAGCGCGCCGAGGAGGCGTTTCCCCCGAAAACCTCGCCGCACCAGCAGGTACGCGGCGGCGAAAGCGAGCGCCACGTTCGCGACGGTCGCGATCGTCGCCATCCGCAGCGAGTTGATGATCGGGGTGAGCAGCTCGGGCTCGGAGAAGAGCGCCGTGTAGTTCGTCGTCGACCAGACCGGGGGGATGAACTGCGTCGTCCACGTCCCTTCGGGGACGAAGGAGACGAGCAGCACGGTGGCGTGGGGGAGGAGGAGGAAACCGACGAGCCCCCAGGCGAACACGGTGAGCGCGATCGTCCCGCCGCGGCCGAGGCGAACGCGCTCGAGTCCTGATACCGTCCCCTTCCCCGCCCCCGTGTACTCGCGCCGTGCCTCGTAGTGCTGAAGCATCGCGAGGAAGAGGATCGAGACGGCCGCCAGGATCACCGTCTCGACGGCGGCGATCGCCAGCTCGCCGTTCAGCTTGCTCACGTAGATCTGGGTGGCGAGGACGCGGAAGCCGCCGCCGAAGATGTAGGGCGCGCTGAACGACCCCATCGAGGTCATGAACACGAGCAGCCCCGCGCCGGCGATGGCCGGGGCGAGCATCGGCAGCGTGACGCGGCGAAAGGCGGTGAGCCGGGAGGCGCCCAGGGCGGCGGCGGCCTCTCCGTAGCCGCGGTCGAGCCGCGCCAGCGCCGCGGTCGTGAAGAGGAAGAAGTACACGTACATCGTGTAGGCGTGGACGAGCAGGATCGCCCAGGCGCCGGAGAACCTCCACGGTGGGAGGTCGAGGCGGAACGTCTCCTGGATCGCCCGCGCGAGGAAGCCGCTCTCCCCGTACAGGAAGAGGAACGCGATCACGCCGACGAGCGGGGGCAGAAGAACGGGGAGAGCCGCCAGCGCGCCGAGGACCGTGCGGCCGGGGAACTCGTAGCGCGAGAAGAGGAACGCCAGCGGAACGCCGATCAGGCCGGAGAAAAGGACGCTCGTGCCGGAAAGCCAGACGCTGTTCCAGAGCGCCTCGCGCTCGGAGCGGCTCGCCAGGAACCGCTGGTAGTGCTCGAGGGTGAACTCGCCGCCCGCGCGCAGCGAGTCCGCGAGCACGAAGAGGTTCGGGTAGAGGACGAGCCAGAGGAGGAGCACCGTGACGCCGACGCCGAGCCAGGTGGTGGCGCGGGCGGAGGGGCGTCGGAAGCGCGATGTCGCCCCATCGGAGGGAGGCCGGACGGCCCGGCCATCGTCGAGCGCGGACGGTTTCGTGCCTGGGGCGTCGATCGCGGGTGGCGACGGCGGCGACACCGGCTTTACCCGCCGTCCCGCGGGAACGCGTAGAGCGGCGGGTCTTCCTCGGCGGTGATGAGCACATCGCCCTCGTGACTGCCGCCGTGGCCCGGGATGGTCACGAGCAGTTCCGGAGCACCGCTGAGCCGTACGCGGTACTGGGTGACCGCGCCGGCGAACCGGCGTTCGACGACCCGCCCGGGGAGACCCGCCCCGTGACCCGGCCGACCGGGATCGGCGGCGCCCGATCCATCCCCCCGGCCAGCGGCTTCGAGCGGTGAGAGCCGCAGCGCTTCCGGGCGCACCATCACCCGGACCTCGTCGACACCCTCGCCGCGGACGCGGACCCGCCAACGCGCGCCGTCGCCGACCTCCGCGACCCCGTGCTCTCCGTCGCGCTCAACGACCCGCCCGTCGAGGAAGTTCGCCCGACCGACGAACGACGCGACGAACGGGTTCGCGGGCGACCGGTAGAGCGTTTCCGGCGTCCCCAGCTGCTGGAGCCGGCCGGCGCTCATCACGGCGATCCGGTCGGAGAGGGCGAACGCCTCCTCCTGGTCATGGGTGACGAAGACGGCGGTGATCCCGACTTCCTTGAGGAGAGCGCGCAGTTCGTCGCGGGTGCGCTCGCGGAGCGCCGCGTCGAGATTCGACAACGGTTCGTCGAGGAGGAGGAGCGGCGGTTCGGGGGCGAGCGCGCGGGCCAGCGCCACTCGCTGCTGCTGCCCCCCGGAGAGCGCCTGGACCGCGCGCTTCTCGTAGCCCGCCAGGTCCACGCGCTCCAGTGACGCCCCCACTTTCCGTCGGATCTCGGACCCCGACTCGCCTCGCGCCCTCAGCCCGAACGCGACGTTTTCGAAAACGTCGAGGTGCGGGAAGAGCGCGTAGTTCTGGAAGACCATGCCCGAACCGCGCCGTTGCGGCGGGACCCGGGTCACGTCGCGGCCATCCAGGACGATCCGCCCGTCGGTCGGGGTCTCGAAGCCGGCGATCATCCGCAGGGTGGTGGTCTTCCCGCACCCGCTCGGGCCGAGCAGGCTGAGGAACTCGCCCCGCGGGACCTCGAGCGAAACGTCGTCCACCGCGAGCGTGGAACCGAAGCGCTTTGAAAGCGCCTCCAGCTCGAGCATCAGCCGCGGCCCCGCACGTTATCGTCCCAGTACCGCATCCACTCCGCGCCGCGCTCGTTGAGCATCCCCCAGTCGATCGGCTCGGGGTTGATCACCTGGCGGGCGCGGCGGAGGGTTTCCGGAAGCGAATCGGAGTGGATGTCGCCGCGTGCCGGGAGCCGGAAGTGGTCGCGTGCGGCCGTGATCACCTCGCTCTCGCCGCCGATGAAGTCGACGAACCTTCGGGCGAGGTCGATGTTCGGCGCGCCCGCCACGACCGCGACACCGTCTTCCACCAGCGGCGTCCCGCTCGCCGGGAAGAGGTATCCGAACGGATAGCCGCCGGCGCCGGTCGAGCGGATGTCGAGGATGTCCGGCAGGTCCCAGAGGGTGATGACGCCTTCCTCGCGCGCAAGCTTCTGGTAGAGGATCGTCGGGTTCAGCGTGTACTCCCGTGTCTGCCCATCAAGCCGGCGGAGCCACTCAAACCCGGCGTCGGCACTCCCGGTTTCGCGAATCGATCGCTGGAGGACCATCCCGAAGATCGTGCGCATCGTCCCGCTCGCCATCGGGTCGCGGATGAGGACGCGGCCCGCCCAGCGCGGGTCGAGGACGTCGTCCCACTCCTGCGGCGCGGACGCGGAATCCACGACCGCCGAGTTGAAGGCGATCATCAGCGGGGTCAGATAGACGGCGTGATAGCGGCCCTCCACGTCGCTGTAGCCGACGATCGCGTTCGCCCAGCCTGGCCAGTGCGACTCCAGAAGTCCCTCATCCGCGGCGGCCTGGAAGATCTGGCTGGGCCCGCCGAACCACACGTCCGCCTGCGGGTTGGCGCGCTCGGATCGCAGCCGGTCGAGCACCTCCTGCGAGCCCATGTCCAGCCACTGGACGTCGACGTCGGGGTTTGCCGCCTCGAAACGCGCTTCGAAGGTGCGCAGCAGATCCGGGCCGTGTGGGGAATAGACGATGAGCGGCTGTCGACCGTCGCCCCCGCCGCACGCCGCAAGCGAGATCGCCGCCGCCGTCAGGACGAGCAGCCGACCGACCCGACGACCGAACCCGACCATCATCGCGCGCCCAGCGAGAGCAGGTTGGCGAAGAGCCGCCAGCCGCCCGGCACCCCCGCCGGCAGCTGACGGAAGAGCGCCAGCCCGGTATAGACGTACGTCCCCTCACCGTACTCCGTCACCATCAGCATTCCACGCTGCGCGGGTTCACCCGGGTCGGCCATCTCCAGGAGTGGCGTGTAGCGTTCATCCCAGGTATTCAGGTGGTAGAGGCCGCGTTCCTGGACCCACCCTTCGAAGTCGGAGTCGCCGATGCGGTTCGGGACCGTGAGAATCGGGTGCGACGGGTCGAGGATGGTGACGGCGGCGTTCTCATCGGTGATCCGATCGTGCGGACGCGCCATCGAGACCGGGTAGGGGGCGATACCCGGCGCCGTGTACTGGTACTGGTTGTACTGGACGATCATCGTCCCCCCAGCCCGAACGTAATCCAGGAGGCGCTGGTTGTGGGTGACCAGGTCGAGGCGTCCCTCGTAGGCCCGGCTGCCGACGACGATGACGTCCCAGCCGTCGAGCGGCGCCGTGGCCAGTTCCGTCTCGCCGAGCATGGTCAGCTCGACACCGAGCTGCGCGAGCGCCGCCGGCACGCCATCTCCCGTAGCGGCGACATAGCCGACCCGCAAGCCCGCCGGCACCTCGACGTCGATCACCCCGACCTCGACCCGCGAGTCGCGCCAGATCGGGTGCGGTTCGACGTGCGGATAATCGACGAGCCCATATCCCCGCTCGAACCGCCGGCCCGACCCGTCCTCGAAGACGGCCGTGAGCGACGCCCTCCCCGCCTCGACACCGGGACTCGGGGTCACCGCGAACTCGAACACCCGTTCCTCGCCCGGCCCGGAAAACGCGACCTCCACCACGGCCGGATCGACCCGCCAGCCGCCGGGCGCCTCGACCCGCAGCGATCCCGCGATGCCACCGGGGTCTTCCGCGGCGAGCCGGACGGAGAGCCGCACCGGATCACCCAGTCGCGCGACCGGGACCACCACGAGTTCGGGAGCCACCGTCACGGCCACCGCCGGCACAACGCGCACCGGTCGCCGCGATTCACCGGAACGGGTATCGACGCGCTGGAACGTCGCGCGCTCGGCGAGCTCAAACGGAACGCCCCCCAACGCTACGGACGCCTCCACGCGGATCGCCTCTTCCTCGAACGCCACACCCACCGCTCCCGCCTCGGCGGGCCACTGGTAGCGTGCGCCGTTTCGTGGGAGGCGGAGGAAATACGGATCGGTCGGCGACGCATCGACCGGCACCGTCACGTCGAACCGCCGCCGCACGAGCGCGCCCGGCTCGACCGTCGCCGGTGCCGGCTCCCGCGCCTCGGCCTTCCACCCCTCGGGCAACGAGGGCTCGAGAGAGGTGACGGTAAGCGCCTGGTACCCACCGTTCCAGAGGGTCACCTCCAGCTGGAAGGTCTGACCGGGCACGGGGGTCTCATCGGAAGCGATCACGTCGAGTTCCACCTCCGCCGCGCGCCGCAGCGCGTCGTGGAGCTGCTCGCGCTCGACGGCGAGCTGGAAGCCGAGCTCGCCCGTGGGGCCTTCGCCCAGGTTGGCGGCGAGACCGGCCGCTTCGTCGAGGATCCGCGTCGCTTCCATGAGGAACGGGACGACCTGCGCCGGGAGAAGCGGGTTGAACACGCGCCGCGCGTCATCCGTCGTCGCCTGGTAGCGGCTGAGCGCGCCACGAAGCCGGCCCGCGTCCTCGCCCATGACGCGCGCGGCCCGCGCGGAGAAGGTCGTGTCCACCCCCGTGAAAACGCTGACGTCCGCTCCCGCCACCGACGGCGCGTCGGTCCGCGTGGCCTCGTTGACCAGGCCGGTCGATTGAGGCCCCGGAGTCAGCGCGCGCCCCATGTCCTGTGACCGGTGACGACTGCGACTCGCCATCGCGACCTGGAAATGCGACCGCCCCAGCAGCGGATCCATCGCGCCGGTCACCACGCTGGTGACCGATCCATCGCCGATTCCCCGGCTGACCTGCCAGAAATGGGTCACGGCGTGAGCCGGCAGCCCATCCGCGAGGTGCTCGGGGAATCGCGCGGGATCGGCCGCGGCGTCGAACGCCTCGCGGGCGAGGATCCCCGCCGCCTGGTGCTGGCCGTGCCCGTCCGCCGGGGTACCGGTGAAGACGGAGAGGATCACGTCGGGCCGGAAATGGCGGACGACGGCGACCACGTCGCCCAGCAGTTCCTCGTGCGGCCACTGCGTGAACGCTTCGTCGGAGTTCTTCGAGAAGCCGTAGTCGATCGCGCGGGTGAAGTACTGGCGCGCGCCGTCGAGCCGTCGAGCCGCGAGGAGTTCCTCCGTACGAAGAAGGCCGAGCCCCTCGCGGAGTTCGGCCCCGATTCCGTTCTGGCCCCCCTCACCGCGGGTGAGCGAGAGGTAGGCGACATCGGCCCCCTGGCCGAGAGCGAGCGCGCTCAGGAGCTGGGTCGTCTCGTCGTCGGGGTGCGCGGCGATCATCAGCACGCGCTTCGTCGTCCCCAACCGGCGCAGCGCCAGGCCGAGGGCGGCCGCCCCGTCATACTCCGTCTCCGCGACCTGGGCCGCGAGAACCGTCGGCGCCAGCGGCGCGATCGGGATGGCGAGGAGCCCCGCGGCGATCCCTGTCCGGACGAGTACCGCGCGGGAGCGCCGGCGCAAAGGCGCCGAGCGGCTGCACCCACCCCCCGTCATCGCGATTCCCCGAGCAGTTCGTCGGTCTTCGCCGCCATGATGAAGTCGTTCAGGTGCAGGCCGCGGATCTTGTGGGTCCACCAGCGAACCGTCACCCGACCCCATTCCGTGAGGATCGCGGGGTGATGGCCTTCTTCCTCCGCGATTCGTCCGACCTGGTTCGTGAACGCGAGCGCGGAAGCGAAGTCGTTGAAGGTGAAGACACGGATGAGCCGCGGAATCTCCTCCTCTTCCACGATTCGCCACTCGGGTACGGCCAGGAGGAAATCCTTCGCCTCTTCGGGCGTCACGGTCGGGGCGCCGTAGTGGCACGCCTCGCACTTCATCCCCTTCAGCTCTTCCATGGGTCGCTCTCCTCTCCCGTATACCCTCGCCGCCGCCGCGCCCGAACCGGTTCGGCACGGACGCGCCGTCGAATCAATCCACGGTCAGATCATTCCGCGACTCCGCCGCTCGCCCCGCCCCGCCCGCGCGAATCCAATCAGCGAACGTTCACCGCCTCGACTTCGAAGACCAGGATCGAGTTGGCCGGAATATCACCCTGCTTCTGCCTTCCGTAACCCAGCCGCGGGGGGATGACGAGTTTCCGCCGTCCTCCTGGCCGGATGCCGCGCAGCCCCTCCCCGAACCCGTCGATCACGTGACCGGCCCCGAGCAGAACCTCGAGGAGATCACCCTCCGGATCGACATTCGAATCGAATCGAGTCCCGTTGACGAGCCAGCCGGTGTAGCGGACGTCGACATAGTTTCCGAACGACGCTGGCGTCCCGGTCCCCTCATTCAGTTCCTGAATGTAGAGGCCGCTCGCCTTGCGC
This sequence comes from uncultured Gemmatimonas sp., assembly GCA_964634395.1. Lineage (GTDB taxonomy): Bacteria > Gemmatimonadota > Gemmatimonadetes > Longimicrobiales > Longimicrobiaceae > WHSP01. Next base: position 7,317 of record CAZWJE010000043.1, read on the forward strand.
TCCATCAGCGTAAGGTCCACACCCAGTGAGGGCGCGAAGTCGGCATCCTCGATGCGGGGCGCGACGGGGTTGGAATCCCCGCAGGCCGACACGACGAGGAGAGCGGCGGCCAGCGCCGCGAGGCGAGAAAACTTCAGCATGATACGGCTCCCGAGCGCGACAGTCATGTCGCGGTGGTGAAGATCGTCCGGCCGGACGGGAACCGATACGCCCGGAAGAGGGGTCCTGTTCCGCCGCGCGAACTTCGCGAGAACGTTCCTTACCCCGGTCGACGCCCGCGGGTCGCCCGTCGGTCGGCCGTTGGTCGCCCACTGGATCTTCCACTGGATCTTCCACGCGCCGGGACTGGTACATTTGACGCTTCGTGCCGATAGACGATAGACAAGGGGAAGGTGGGGGACCCGTTCGCGGCCCGACCGCGAGAGCGACCCCACTCGCCGCTCGCCGCGAGCGCGCGAGGACCGCCGGCGGGCGCCCGGGGCTCACGAACCTGTACCTTCCCGGGGACGACCGGTATGATTCCTGCCCCGGATCGAACCTCCGGCGGCCTGGACGGTACAGTGTAGTCACTGTCGTATCCTAATTTATTCCAAGGAGTTATAGGTGACGCACCGCTCGCTCGAAGCCAACCGCCGGGAGAGGTTCGCCTGGATCTCGTTCCCGCTCCTCGTCCTGCTGGTGACGGTCGCGGGGTGCGAGCGGAACGAGGTGGGGGAACTCGGCGCACAGGAGGAGGCCGAGACCACGGAGGTGGAGACGGCGGCGGACGCGGGGATCGCTCTCGCGGATACCGCCAGCCTGACCGTGGCGGAAGCACTCGCCGCGGCGACGATGCCGGGCACCGGCGACCCGTCGGGCGCACCGGCCTCCGGCCCGGACGGAGCGGTCACGGCGCCCGCTGAAGGCCTCGTCGACCCCGCGGAAATGGCCTCCGCCGCCCCCGCCGCACCGGCCGCCCCCGCCGCGCCGGCGCCGGCGGTACGGTACAACGCCGGGGAGGACCCGGGGTACGCCGCGGAAATGGGCTGGCCCGTCCAGGGACCCACGCTATTGCCGGGCTCGATCCTCCCCGAGAACCGGATCGTCTGCTATTACGGGAACCCCAACTCGACCCGTATGGGCGCGCTGGGTCAGTACCCGAAGGAAGAGATGCTCGGCCGGCTGCGAGACCAGATCTCGGCCTGGGAGCGAGCGGATCCGGAGACTCCCGTGCAACCGTGCCTGCACATGGTTTCGGTGGTTGCCCAGGGCGAGGCCGGCACCTCGGGCCACTATCGCAGCATCATGCGCGACGTGGACGTGCAGAAGGTCTATGACTGGGCGAAGGAGATCAACGGGATCTTCATCGTGGACATCCAGGTTGGCACCGATGACATCCGGAACATCCTTCCGCGATTCGAGTGGATCCTGACGAACCCCGACGTCCACCTGGCGATCGATCCCGAGTTCTACATGAAGGACGGATCGCGCCCCGGCCGCAGGATCGGCACGATGGACGCGGCCGACATCAACTACGCCTCGGACTATCTCGCCAACCTGGTGCGTGAGCACGAGCTGCCACCGAAAGTCCTGATCATCCACCGCTTCACCCGGCCGATGGTCACGAACTACCGGGAGATCCGGCTTCGCCCTGAAACCCAGATCGTCATGCACATGGACGGATGGGGCGCACCGTGGCTGAAGCGGGACAGCTATCGCGACTACATCATCCGCGAGCCGGTGCAGTTCACCGGGTTCAAGATCTTCTACCACAACGACACCAAGGACGGCGCGCCGCTCATGCAGCCCGGTGATCTCCTGCGGCTGCACCCCGTGCCGGCCTACGTGCAGTATCAGTAGCGAAGCGGGCGGGGCCGGGCTCACCCGCCGGGCCGTCGCGCCGGCGGGTCGTCGTTCAGGAACGACCGGGAGGCGGCCAGCGCCGCGCCTTCTCCGCCGTTGGAGGCGTCACCCGTCCGGGATGCAGCAGGCCCGCGAGCAGTTCCACTCCGTCGACCACACGCGGCCCCGACCGGTTGAGATAGGACGATCCATCCACCACGAATGAACGACCTTCCTCGATCGCCCGCGGCGCCACGGCGAGCAACCTCTCGGCGTGGCGGTCGGCGTCCGCGCGGGAGGCCTCCAGCCCGTACCCGCACGGCATGATCAGCAGCACGTCGGGATCGAGCCCTTCCAGTTCCGGCCAGGCCACCATCACTGAATGCCGGCCAGCTTCACCGGCGAGGTTCACGCCACCCGCGAGTTCGACCATCTCCGGTACCCAGTGGCCAGGCACGAAAGGCGGGTCCAGCCACTCGATGGCGAGGACGCGAGGTCTCTTCTCACCCTCGACTGTCACGCGTACGGCGTCGAGGCGAGCACGAAGCCGGGAGACGAGAGACCGGGCCCGGTTCGCCACGCCGGCCGCGTTCCCCACCTTCTCGATCGTGCCGAGGATCTCATCGACCGTATGCGCGTCCAGCGACTCGATCCGTGCCGACAATCCGCGACGACGAATCTCCTCGACGACGCCCGGCGTCGGAACGGCGCACACCTCGCAGACGGCCTGGGTGAGAACGACGTCGGCGTGCAGCCGCTCGAGAAGATCCGCGTCGACCGCGTAGACACTGCCCTCGACGCGCATCGCTTCACGAACCGCCGCGTCTATCTCGCCGCTCGTCAGCTTCGATGGATCGAAGCGCGGCCGACTCAACCGCGGGCGATCGAGCACCTCGGGCGGCCAATCGCATTCGTGCGAGATGCCCACGAGCGCATCCGCCAGGCCGAGCGCGGCGACGATCTCGGTCCCACTCGCGAGGAAGGAAGCGATACGCATATTTTTCGGTTCAGAGGGTGACGAGCGGGTCCGCATGGCCGAACCACGGGACGGGTCGTCCGGTCGCCCCCGGAATACTCGCGTATTCAAGCCGACCGTCAACCGCCGGCGCTCGCCTGAAGGATCTCGCCGTCGCGACGCGATGATCCCGGTAGAGCGAGGGTGGCATCCCGACCGCCGTACCCCGCCGGCCGACGGCCCGGGCCGAGAGAGAAAACCGACGCGATCCTGACCGTGAGCCCGGTGTACTGGGCGAGATCGAAGTCGACGATGGCGGGTCAGCGTCAGCAAGACCGAGGGGGGGAATGGTGAAAAAGATCGTGATGTTCGCGGTGCTCGCGGTGCTCGCGGTGGTGATCTGGGGATATTCGGCTCCGGAACGCTCGCTGGAAGGCCTGCGGGCCGCCGCCCGGAGCGGTGACGCCGCCGCGCTCGAAGAAGTCGTCGATTTCCCCGCGCTTCGCGAGAGCGTGAAGTCGCAGGTCGAGGCCGCGTTCCAGCGGCGGGCGGCCGAGCCCGACGGCGAAGCGCTCGCCTCGTTCGCGGCCATCCTCGGTGAACGGATCATGGAGCCGACGATCGACCGTCTCCTCACGCCGGAGGTGATCGCCGGCCTGGCGTCCGGCCGCGCTCAGTCGGGAGGGACGGGCGTCACCGACGACGAGGGATTGCCGGCCCATGAGGTGGATTGGGTCGGATTGGGCGCCTTCCGCCTGCACTTCCCCGATCAGAACGAAGGCACCTCCGGCTTCTGGCTCGAATTCCAGCGCCAGGGAGTCGCCTGGCGGCTCGTGGGGGCCGGGCTCCCGGCCGACATGATCTGAGGAATCACGGACGGACTCCCTCGGTACCTTCCCGTTGCGGGCGTTGGCCCGCGCGGCGCCGACTTCCCATCGACGAACGAATTCCGCCATCCGGGTAGACCCGTCCGGACCGTGCCACTATGATGACCTTTTCGCGAAGGGGGCCGGTCCGCGTGGCCGTGCTCCCCTTCCCTCCCTCACATCAGTGACGAACCAGGACGATGAGACGATTTCTGATCACTGGCGGCAGCCAGGGGATCGGTGCCGCTGTAGTGGAGCAGGCGCGGGAGGCGGGTCATGAAGTGGTCTTCACGGGTCGTGACGAGACACGCATCCGCCAGGTCGCCGAGCGCACCGGCGCCCACGGCCTCGCGGCCGACGTCGCCAACCCTGACGACAACGCCCGTACGATCGAGTTCTGCCAGGAGCGCATGGGCGGCATCGACGTACTGATCAACAACGCTGGCTACGCGTATCGCGCCGAGATCGGCGATCTCGATCTCGAGCGGATGCGGCGGATGTTCGACGTGAACTTCTTCGGCCTCGTGGACATCACGAACCGCGTCGTCCCGGCGATGAAGGAACGGGGTGACGGTGACATCGTGAACGTCGCCTCGACGTCCGGGATGAAGGGCGGCGCGGGGGTCGGCCCGTACGCGGGAAGCAAGTGGGCGCTTCGCGGGGTCAGCCAGTGCTGGCAGTCGGAGCTTCGCCCGCATGGAATCCGGGTGATCTCGCTCTGCCCATCCGAAGTGCAGACGAACTTCGACGGACGCTCCGGTCGCGACAACCCGAACAAGCTCTACGCGGAGGATATCGCCACGACGATCATGGCCGCGCTCGATATGCCGCGTCGTGCCCTCTGGCCGGAACTGGCCGTGTTCGCGAACAACCCCTGGAAAGAGGATTGATCGACC
>CAZWJE010000043.1:11954-23810 GCA_964634395.1 uncultured Gemmatimonas sp.
GACGTCTTTCCGGAGGAGCACCCTTCCTCGTGACTCCGGGTTCCGCTGGCGGGCTCATCTCCCGTCCGCCACCTTTCCGCGTCCCCGCGCGGCAAACCACTTCTGGAGGCCCCATGAAAGAGCGAAACCGTTCCGGTTCGCGAGCGACACCGCTCGTGGTCGTGGGTCTGTGCGCGATGCTGGCGGCCTGCGAGTCCGCTCCCGGAGGGGCGGACGCGGCGGATCTGGTGCTGACGGGCGGACGGGTGGTGACGGTGGATGACGCACGACCGGAAGCCGAGGCCGTGGCGGTGCGCGGTGACCGGATCGTCGCCGTCGGGTCGGCGGCGGAGATCTCGGGCTACATCGGCGAGAACACCGAGGTGGTCGACCTCGCCGGCCGGCTCGTCGTACCGGGGTTCATCGAGTCGCACGGCCATTTCGTGAGCCTGGGCCAGCGAGCGCTGATCCTGGACCTGACGACCGTGACCACCTGGGACGAGATCGTGGCGATGGTCGCGGAGGCCGCACTCGCCGCTCCGCCGGGTGAGTGGATCACCGGAGGCGGTTGGCACCAGGAAAAGTGGACGACCGTCCCTGAACCGAACGTCGACGGCGTGCCTCTCCACGCCGAACTTTCACGCGTTTCACCGAACAACCCGGTGTTGCTGTCGCACGCGAGCGGACACGCCGGCTTCGCGAACGCGCTGGCGCTGGAAGCGGGCGGGATCGATCGCCAGACACCGGACCCCGCCGGCGGCACCATCGTGCGTACCGCCGCGGGCGACCCGACCGGCCTCCTCCGCGAGACCGCGCAGGGATTGGTGAGCGCCGCGATGTCCCGCGACCGCGCGGACCGCTCCGACGCCGAACGTGACGCCGAGTTCCGCCTGCAGGTGGAGATGGCGGGACGCGACGCGCTTTCCAAGGGCGTCACGACCTTCCACGACGCGGGGTCGGGATTCGCCACGATCGACCGGTTCCGCGAACTGGCCGACGAGGGCGCGCTTCCCGTGCGGCTCTACGTGATGGTGCGCGGCCAGGCCGACGAGGGTTTCGCCGAGCGCCTCGCTGACTATCGAACGGTCGGCTACGGCGGGAACTTCCTCACCGTCCGGGCGATCAAGCACCAGATCGACGGCGCGCTGGGCTCACACGGGGCCTGGTTGCTCGAACCCTATTTCGACCTCGCCTCCACGAGCGGCCTCGTGCTCGATTCGGTCGAAGAGATCGAAGGCACCGCGCGGGCCGCGCTCGAACTTGGCTACCAGTTGAACGTCCACGCCATCGGAGACCGGGCGAATCGCGAGCTGCTCGATCTCTATGAGCGGGAGTGGACGGCGGCGGGCCTCACCGGTGACACGCTCCGCTGGCGGATCGAACACGCGCAACACCTGCACCCGGACGATGTCGGACGGTTCGCGGACCTGCACGTCATCGCCGCGATCCAGGGTGTGCACGCCACTTCGGACGGCCCCTGGGTGCCGGACCGGATCGGTGATGAGCGGGCGCGTACCGGCGCGTACGTCTGGCGTGACCTGCTCGACGCTGGCGTGACGGTGGTCAACGGGACCGATACTCCCGTCGAGAACGTGGACCCGATCCCCAACTTCCACGCCTCGGTCACCCGCATCACTTCCGAGGGCACGGCGTTCTATCCTGAACAGGCGATGACGCGCGAGGAAGCGTTGCGGAGCTACACGCTCGATGCCGCGTACGCTGGCTTCGAGGAAGGATTGAAGGGCAGCATCACGCCGGGCAAGCTGGCGGATCTGGTGGTACTCTCGAGGGACATCCTGACCATACCGGCGGCGGAGATCCCGAGCGCGCGGGTGGACCTGACGATTCTGGGCGGTGAAATACGATATGAACGAGACGTGGAAGGTGGGTGACGGCTCAATCACGCGGGCGGGGCAAGTCACGCGGGCGGGGCAAGCGTGAAGACCGCACTCGAAGTATTCGCGCGGCTGCGTGAAGGAAATGGACGGTTCGTCGCGGGGCTCGCGGGGGGCGGCGCCCCGATCGGGCCGAAACGGCGGACCGAGCTCGCCACGGGCCAGGACCCGTTCGCCGTCATCCTCGGCTGTTCGGACTCCCGGGTGCCCGCGGAGATCATCTTCGACCAGGGTCTGGGTGATCTTTTCGTGATCCGGGTCGCCGGACACATCGTGGAGCCTTCCCAGATCGGAAGCGTCGAGTTCGCGGCGGAACGGTTCGGGATCCGCCTGGTCGTCGTCCTCGGGCACTCCGGGTGCGGCGCGGTGACGGCCACCCTGGAAGAACTGCAACGTCCGAGCGAAGCCCGTTCCCCGAACCTGGCTTCGATCGTGAACAAGATCCGTCCCACCGTGGCTGCACTGATCAGCGAAAGTGACCCCGCCGACCCGGAACCGCTCATCGACCGCGCGGTCCGCGCGAACATCCGGGCATCCGTCAACGATCTTCGCGAGAAGTCGCCGATCCTGCGTGACCTGCTCGATCGCCAGCGTCTGTTGATCGTGGGCGCCGAGTACTCGCTGAAGACCGGCGTCGTGGAGTTCCTCGATGGCGCGGGCACCGGTTGACGGACTTCACCGTCCGTGGAACGAACCGATGCTTCGATGGTAATCAGACGCGCCAGTGTGGTAGCGATGCGAACCGTTGGCTTCCCTTCAGGTGTCGTTCCCGACAGCACAGTCGCCGTCACAATGAAGTCGCGCCGGAGCGTTTTCCGGCGCGATCGCCGGCCTTTCTCGATGATTCGTGAACCCGGCGTGGGCTCCTTTCCGTACTGCCACCATGGCTGGCCCGGAGTGTGCGTAAGTCCGGGCACATCCGATACTCGATTTCCCTGTTGAAAGGCGCACTTGTCCAAGCAACCCACCGAGCTCGAGACTGAGCCCCGCCGCAAACCCTCGCGCCGTCTTCGGCCCGATGCGGCGGCCCTGATCGCGCGGCTCCGCCGTGAACAGCTGCAGGAACTCTACGTCAAGCCCGTCGACTCGCTGGCTCCCGAAGAACTCGCTCGTATGAAGGCGGCTTTCTTCCGCGGCTGACCGCCCCAGGATCATTTCCGGCGATCCTCGCCGTTCTCCCCGGAGTACGCGATGAGACACCCGGCGCCACAACTCGACGTGGCCGCCCATGCTCGCGCTCGCCACGCGACCACCCGGCAACTCCGGCACTCCGGCACTCCGGCGCGGGATGACGAGAACCACACCGAATCGAGCGCGAACCGCGCACGGCCCAGACGCGCGCCCGGGATGCGTTCGACGGGTCCGGCGGCGGAGAGTTCGCCGGCGCGCCGGCCACTGGCGGTGACGGATCGCCTCCGTCCACTTGCGCGGACACGGAAGGCGTCACACGCTATCCGGGAATGTTGCGCATATGGTCCGCCAGGTCGCTGAACCGATCGAAAAGGAAATCCCGGGTCGTTTCGGGAATGTCCCGCTCGGCGAGAGCGCGCTCCATGCACCAGAGCCACTCGTCCCGTTCCCGCTCACCGATGCGAAACGGCAGGTGCCTCATCCGGAGGCGGGGGTGACCATAGCGCTCGACGTACAGCTGGGGACCGCCCGTCCAGCCGGTGAGGAAGAGGAAGAGCTTCTCGCGCGAAACCCGGAGGCTCGACGCATGGAGCGCCCGGACCGTGGCCGCCTCGGGCGCCGTATCCATCAGATCGTAGAACCGATCCACCAGCCGGCGAATGCCTTCCTCGCCGCCGAGGAGTTCGAAGTGCGACTTCATCCGCGTTTGCATCTCTCGGAATCACTCTTGACACCCGCCGACGCGGGGGGTGTTCACGTCCCCGGGATCGTTACCGCCGGCGCCACGAACCCCATTCGCGGGATCTCGCGAACCGACCTCGTGGCCGCCGAATCGGCGCCCGCCCGGTCGGAGGAAGAAGACCCTTTTCGCGGGCGAACGCAAGAACCGGCTCGAACGATTCCATCCTCTGGCCGGCATGGACGGCCGCGGGGCGGCCGGCGCGCGACCGCGCTGGCCCGCGCGTTTTCGCTGATGCTGATGCTCGGGCTGGTCGGATGTGGAGGTGACGCCGACGATGAGCGGAACGGCGCGGCCGCGGGTGTCGCGGAGGAGGTGATCGTGGTTCCCGAGCCTTTCGTGGTCCCGTCTCCGCCCGCGCGTCCACGGACGGTGGAAGAGATCTTCCCGGACGTGGGGCGCCGTGGCCTGGTGCTGAACAACTGCGCCTCCTGTCACGCCGTGGCCTGTGTGACGCTCGGCCAACGGACCGCTGAGGAGTGGGCGGCGGTGGAAGCCACCCACCGGGACGCGATCCCCGGGATGTCTCTGGAGGACTTCGGGAAAGCGTTCGATTACCTGAAGCGCCACTTCAACGACACCCGCCCCGAGCCCGACATCCCCGCCGAATGGCTGAACGGAGACTGCGCTCCCGCGAACGCGGAGCGGGCGACGACCACACCCCTCCCGGACACGGCCGGAGACTGATATGTTCACACGGCGGTTCCGACGAAGGTAAATCCGCTCCAATACAGCATTTCGCCCTGGGAGTAGCCCTCCAGTCATGTCATCCACGAAACGGCGTGCCCCACAGCCACGCCAACCGGGTAAACCGGATAAGGAGTCACGTCTCACGCCCGCCACGCCGGACACACCATCCCGACGGGTGCTTCTGTTTCCTCTGGCGATGGCGGCGATCATCCTCGCCATCTCTTTCACGGACCGCGCCCAGGTCAATCCGACGGTCGCGGTTTCACTACAGGGCGCCGCCGGCGCGGTCAGCCTGCTGACGCTGATCCTGCTCGCCCGTCTCAAGCGATCCGGCGCCACGCGAACGTTCGAGTTCATCGCCCGCAAGCAGCATTACATCCAGTCGATCGTACAGGTCTCGGTCTTCCTCTACTGGGGATGGTACTGGCGGCCCGTCTATGGTATGGCGGCGCTCATCGTTGCGCAGCTGGCGTTCGCCTACGCCCTGGACGCGATCATATCGCTCTGGCGGCGCGAGAAGTACATCATCGGCTTCGGGCCTTTCCCGATCATCCTCAGCATCAACCTCTTCCTCTGGTTCCGGGACGACTGGTTCTATCTGCAGTTCGTGATGATCGCGGCGGGACTTCTGGGGAAGGAGCTGATCCGCTGGGAACGGGAGGGCCGGAAGGTCCACATCTTCAATCCGTCAGCGCTCGCGCTGGGTCTCTTCGCGCTGATCCTGATCGTGACGGGGTCGACGGGGATGACGTGGGGGCCGGAGATCGCTTCCACGCTCACGCTCGCGCCGGGGATCTATACCTACCTGTTCCTGGGCGGCCTGATCGTGATGTACTACTTCTCGATCACGCTTCTCGTGGGTGCGGCGGCAGCCACGCTGTTCGGATTGAGCGCGGCCTACTTCGCGATCACCGGCGTCCCCTACTTCCTGGATTCGGAGATTCCGGCGGCGGTCTTCCTCGGGGTGCACCTGCTCATCACCGATCCGTCGACTTCGCCGCGCACGCCGCCAGGGAAGCTGTTGTTCGGCGTACTCTACGGGCTGGGGGTTTTCTCGGTCTACTCGCTCCTGGGCGTGATCGGTGCCCCCACCTTCTACGACAAGCTCCTCTGCGTTCCGCTGCTGAACCTGTGCGTCCGCTGGATCGATCGGACGGTGGCGTCTCTTCCCGCTCTGCCGAGCGCGAAGAAGCTGGGGCTCGACGCACTCACCTACCGCGGGAACCTCGCGCACATGTCGGTCTGGATCCTCTTCTTCGTGGCGATGACCGCGATGGGGAAGACGGACGGTCGCCATACCGGCGACTCGCTTCCGTTCTGGCAGCAGGCGTGCGCCGAGGATCGGGTGACCGCCTGCGATCGGCTCCTTCAGCTGGAAGCGACCTACTGCGGTGACAACGCGGGGTGGGCGTGCAACGAGCTGGGCCGTCACTACACGGAGGGCAGGCTCGCGGAGGCCAACCCGGAACTCGCCCTTGGCTTCTACTCGCGCGCGTGCGAACTGCGCTTCCAGGCGGGATGCCTCAACCTGCTCGATCCGGGAAGCGTGACGGACGCCAACCCTCGCGCGTTCGATCTGCGATTGCTGCTTCGCCAGGGTGGGTTGAACCTGCTCGATATGGAGGAACCGAGGCTGTACGCGCGGGCCTGCGAGCATGGATGGACGTTCGCGTGCGAGCGCTTCGCGGGAGTGATCCCATGAGGCCCGGACCGACTGAACGATTCATCGAGTCACGACGTGACGCCACGCGGGTGGGCGGAATCCGGGAAGCGATGATCGTCTCGGTGCTCCTCGCCGCCGGCACGGTCGTTCTTCCCGGCACGACGGGCGAGGCTTTCGCGCAGGGTGGCGGCGCGACCGGAGCCGCACTCGTGTCGGCACCCGCGCGCGAATCGATCCGGCCCGTCTTCCGGGCGGACGCCTGGGGACTCCCCGACGAGGGACTCCTGGGCTTCGTTGAAATCTCGGCCGGGCCGTTCCTGATGGGCAGTGACCCCGACCTCGACCCGCAATCCTTCGAGAACGAGCGCTGGGCGGAGGGCGGTGGTCCGGGCTCGGTCGACCTGCCGACCTATTTCATCGGTCGGTACGAGGTGACCGTCGGACAGTTCCGCGCCTTCGTCGAAGCCACCGGCCACCGCGCGGATCCGCAGGCGCTCTCAGCGCCCGAAGATCACCCCGTTTCGTTCGTCTCCTGGCCGGATGCCCTCGCCTACTCCCGCTGGCTGGAGGCGGAGCTGAAGGCCTCGGCCGCGACGCCGACGAGGCTGCGCGAAGCGCTGGACGCGGGTTGGCGGGTGACGCTGCCGACCGAGGCGGAGTGGGAGAAGGCGGCCCGAGGCACCGACGGCAGAATCTTCCCCTGGGGTAATGAGCCGCTGGCGGGCTTCGCGAATATCGGCGGCCGGACCACCGCGCCCGTCGGCAGCTTCGCGTGCGAACTCTGCGCGAACGGGCTCGCTGACGCGAGCGGAAACGTCTGGGAATGGACGCGCACCCCGCACTCGGTGACGCGTTATGGTGAGGCGGACCAGGGGCCCGACCTGGAGGCCGACGCACTCTGGGTGATGCGAGGCGGCTCCTTCAACGATCCGGCGAACCTGAACCGCGCCGCCGTTCGGGGAGGCGCGGACCCCGGTGCTCGACGAGGATTCATCGGCTTCCGGGTGGTGATCACACCGTCGTGATCCGCGCCGCCCGTGGCCATACGCACGGTGGGGTGAGGGAATCACCCGACGTGGCAATAGACGGCGGTCGAACGGAAGGGGCTCTCATCGAGAGAGCCCCTTCTCGCGTCGTGATCGCCACACCGGGCTTCAGGCCGACTTCTCCGCCCTGTCGTCGCCCAGGTCCAGCGCGTTGAAGACCCCGGCCGCCGCGGCGCCGCCGAGGAAGTTCGCGACGATGAAGATCCAGAACGCGGAAACGGGCGAGAGCCCCATCATGGTGATCCCCACCGCGACCGCCGGGTTGAACGCGCCGCCCGCGATGCTCCCCACGGCGTAGGCACCGATCAGGACGGTGAACCCGATCGCGAGACCATAGTGCGAGTTGCCGGACGTACCCTTCGCGGTGGCGACGCTCAGTACGACGAAGCAGAGCGCGAAGGTGAACAGAAACTCGGCGATGAGTGCCGGAACCACCTCCGGGCTGGGCGCCGCGATGTTCGGCCCTCCCGTCAGATATCCGACGACGAGCGCCGCGAGCACGGCGCCGACGACCTGGGCACCCCAGTACGGCAGGAGATCCCGACTCGGCAATGCGCCGCGCATCGTGGCCGCCAGCGAGACCGCCGGGTTGTAGTGTCCGCCGGAGATGTGCCCGCCAGCGTACACCATCACCATCAGCGCCGACCCGATCGCCAGCGGCGCGAGAGCCGCCGCCGCCGGTGTCGAGGCGATGACTACCTGGCCGATTACCAGCACCAGAAAGAAGGTTCCGATTCCCTCCACGATCAGTTTGCGCGCCATGATGCGGTCCTCGTGGAAACCTGTTGGGAGCAGATCTCGACCTTCCGGCCGAGCGGACGTACTGCGTGGGCGAACAACGAACGTTCGAACCTGGCGAAGAGCCGATGGAGGACACCCCCCGTGCGTGCCAAGTTACATTCCTTCGCACCTTTGGACAGGCTCTTCGCCGCGTGGTCACATTCCGCGCGCGATTCGCGGTGACCACCGAACCTCTTCCGCCCGTCCCGGGATCCGAAGTCGCGCGACCTCGGTGCGCCGGCGAGACGTTCACCCTCGCGTTCCCCTTCCGCCCCGCTCAATCCGGTCCGGGCGCTGGAGATCATGAGGATTGACCTTCTCCCGATTTCCATGGTAGCTTGCCTTCCTCAGTATCCTCCTTCCCGCAGCCCAAGGAGTACCCATGTTGACTCGATTCAGCCTCACGTTCGCCGCGTTGCTGGTCGCGGTACCGCTGGCCGCCCAGGCGCCGGCGAACCTGCAGCTGCGGCTGGACCAGAGCACGAGCGCGGCTGATCCGGACGACGCGCCCGATGTCGTCATCACCTCGGAACAGAACGGCACGCTGATCAGGACGGGCCCGGCGGCGGTCGTCTGGAATCCGACCGATACGGCTTCCGGTTCCTATTCCCTGAGCGGTACGTTCACGCTCCAGGAGCCGAGTGACCACGTCAACTACTACGGTCTGGTGTTCGGTGGTTCCGCGCTCGACGGCCCGCAGCAGCAGTATCTCTACTTCCTCGTGGCCCAGGACGGCAGCTTCCTGATCAAGCACCGCGCGGGCGACGCGACCACCTACGACGTGGTCGGGCGGACGCAGCATGCTTCAGTCAACAAGTTCGAGGGATCCCCGTCCATGAACACGCTGGTGGTGCGGGTCGGCGATGCGGCGACCGAGTTCGTGGTCAATGGCACCGTCGTCCACACCGCGCCGAAGACGGGCATGACCGCCCGCACGGACGGGATCTGGGGCGTTCGGGTGAATCACCGGATTCCGAGCGTTCTGGTCACGAACCTCGGCGTCTCGGAATGACCGACACACGGGGAGCGGGCGGGGTTCGCGTACCCGCCCCTCGCCGCTGATGGCCTCGGGGCTCCCCAGCGTCGGCACCCGGCGCGAAGGAGCCCTCGCGATTCACATCCACCACGAGAGCGCTGATGTCCACGAAGGTCGACCGCGACGTGACGGAGACATGCTCACGGTTCCAGTTCGCCACCCGCCTGCGACGGTTGGCGGACGCGATCGAAGCGGATAACGGGTTCACCCTCGAGATCGCCGGTGAACAGGTACGTGTACCGGCCCGGGCCGAATGGAGTATCGAGCACGAGCGGTCGGACGGAGAAGAGGAGGTCGAGTTCCAGCTCACCTGGAAGAGTCGCTGATCCCCGGCAGGCGGGACCGGACCGGGAGTCACTCCGACCCGGTACCGCACGGGGCGAGGATACACAATCCTTCAGATCGGGTAGTGACGAACACGGGTGACTCGATTCGCCTCACCTCCCCGTCCACCGTCACGTCTATCGGCCCTCCCGTATCGATGATCGCGCTCCGCGCGCGAACGACCTCGAGAGCGGGTTCGGCCGCTGGCCCGTCGCGGATCACCAGCCGGCCGAAGACTCGGGCGAGCAACGCGACGGCCTGTCGTCGGTTCCGTACACGCGGGATCGCGATCTCCAGCCCGACGGCACCCGCGGCGCGACCCGCCAGGCGCATGTTCGCGGCCGTCGACCCCTCCATCCCGATCCACACCAACGGCGCCGATCGTTTCACGCGCTCACCATCCAGCAGCATCGTGAACTCGAGCCGCTGGAGACGGGCGACCGCCAGCATCACGCCGAGGGCCGCCGCCGGCCATCGTGTCAACCGTCGTGACCATCGGTCTCTCACCCGCACGGCACTCGCGTAGCACCCGAAGGTCGCGGTGTTCAGGAAGACGTGATCGTCGATGATGCCGATCGTGACGGGGCGTGGGCAACCTTCGGCGATCGACGCGACCGCTCGCTCGGGGTTGGTGATGCCCATGCGGCGGGCGAAGTTGTTGAGGGTTCCCGAAGGTACGGGAAGAAGTGTGCGCCCAGTGCCCGCGATCCTCTCCGCCGCGCTCCGCAGGGAGCCGTCTCCACCGGACACGGCAAGGATGGACGCACCATCACGAACCAGCCGATCGATCGCCGTGTCGAGGCGGGCGGGTGAGACCACCCGAACGGGAATCTCCAAGCGGGCGTCGCGGAGCGCGCTCTCGATCCGTCGTTCGGCACGCGCACCGTCGCCAGCGCCCTGGTTGAGCAGGATGATTCTCGGTGGGTCCATCACGGCACCCCCGGATCATCGGTTACTCGACGATGATCCTGCCGACCATCGAGGCATGACCGGCCCCGCAGTAGTCCGAACAGATGAACGGGTATTCGCCCGGCTCCGTGAACGTGTGAGTCGCCTCCGCGATCTCGTGACGGGTGATCGAAAGGAATACTTTCGTCCCCGCGATCGCCAGGCCGTGGAAATCCTGGGATGAATATGCCCGGAAAGTGACCTCCGCCCCCGCCGGCACCCGGACCTCCGCGGGGTCGAATCCCCAGTTGAACGCCTCCATCACCACGCGGTAGCTGGACGGCCCGGTTTGCGTGACTCCGTTCGCCTCGACGAGCAGCGCGGCTTCGGCGAGCGGCCGGAACGCCTCGATCGAACCCGGCGTGTAGACCTCGTCTCCGCTCGCCCCACCGTCTCTCGGCACGAAGATGAGCGCCACGATGACCAGAGAGCCGATCAGGAGCGCCGCGGCGGCGAAAACGTACATGATCCCCAACGGGTCGGTACCGCCCGGCAAGCGGGGTGGCGCCTCGGGCGGCCCGACCGTGGATTCCGCGTCGTTGTCCTCCATTCGCTTCCTCTCCCCTCTCAGCGAATCCCGAGCCGGACCCGAAAATCGCCCGGCTCTCCCATAATATCATCCGGAGGCAAGAAATTGCACCCGGAGGTCGATGAATCGTCCCAGCCGCTCTCAATCGCGCGCCAGGTACCGCCGGATCGCCTTTTCATGAGCCGGGAAAGGAGCGCGGACGGGTCCGGAAACTGCGTCCGGAGCGGGGAAGTCCCGGCCACCGACGCGACCGGGTGACGCGGCGGGAACAGCGGAAACGTCGAGGCATGGGGCTGGACCACGCGATCGTCGATACGGAGCCCGAGGGCGGCGAGCCCGGAACGTTCCCGCTCCCGGCGGACGCCCCGTTTCCGGGGATGGTCTGGATCCCCGGTGGCGTGTTCCTCATGGGATCCGACGACCACTACCCGGAAGAGCGCCCCGCCCACCGTGTCGGGGTCGATGGGTTCTGGTTGGACCGACACGCGGTCACCAACTCGGCGTTCGCGACGTTCGTGGCGGCGACGGGATACGTGACGCTCGCCGAGCGCCCCGCCGACCCCGCCGACTATCCCGGGGCGAAACCCGAGCTGCTGGAACCCTCCTCCGTGGTATTCCGCCCCTCCCCTGGCCCTGTCGACCTGAGCAATCCCTACAATTGGTGGACGTACGTGCGCGGGGCCGACTGGCGACACCCGCGCGGACCCGAGAGTTCCCTCGACGGGTTGGACGATCATCCGGTCGTACAGGTCGCCTGGGAGGATGTCGCCGCGTACGCGGAGTGGGCCGGAAAGGCGCTCCCGACGGAGGCCGAATGGGAATTCGCGGCGCGCGGCGGGCTCGACGGCGCCGAGTTCGCCTGGGGCAATGAACTCACTCCCGGTGGTGAACTCCTCTGCAACTTCTGGCAGGGCTGGTTCCCCTGGCGGAACCTCGAGAGCGACGGGTACCGGTGGACCGCGCCGGTCGGGTCATTCCCGCCAAACGGGTACGGCCTCCACGAGATGACCGGCAACGTCTGGGAGTGGACCGCCGACTGGTACCAGGACCACGGCGCGACGCCGAAGTCGTGCTGCACGCCGAAGAATCCGCGAGG
>CAZWJE010000043.1:23910-25548 GCA_964634395.1 uncultured Gemmatimonas sp.
AAGGCCGTCACCGGGCCACGGACCTCACGGATCGAACCCCAAAGGAGTGCCTCATGCCGAAGCCGGATCAACCCAACATCCTCGTCATCTGGGGTGACGATATCGGGATCTCGAACCTGAGCTGCTACTCGCACGGGGTGATGGGCTATCGGACACACAACATCGACCGGTTGGCGAAAGAGGGCATGATGTTCACCGACTCGTACGGCGAGCAGTCGTGCACAGCCGGCCGGGCGGCGTTCATCACCGGCCAGAGCGTATTCCGGACCGGGCTCTCCAAGGTGGGGATGCCCGGCGCGCCCGTCGGGCTCCGGGCGGAGGACCCCACGATCGCCGACCTGCTCAAACCGCTCGGGTACGCCACGGGGCAGTTCGGGAAGAACCATCTCGGAGATCGGAACGAGTTCCTCCCCACCGTTCACGGCTTCGATGAGTTCTTCGGTAACCTCTACCATCTCAACGCCGAAGAAGACCCCGAGGATCCGGACTATCCGACGGACCCGAAGTTCAAGGAAACGTTCGGTCCGCGAGGCGTGATCCATTCCTGGGCGTCGGAGAAGGACGACCCGACCGAAGAACCGCGCTGGGGCCGCGTCGGAAAGCAGAAGATCGAGGATACCGGTCCGCTGACGAGCAAGCGTATGGAGACGTGCGACGACGAGTTCGTCGGGGCGGCGAAGGACTTCATCAAGCGTCAGCATGATGATGGGAAACCCTTCTTCGTGTGGCTCAACACGACCCACATGCACCTCCGAACCCATACGAAGCCGGAGAGTCTGGGCCAGGCGGGCAAGCATCAGTCGCCCTACCACGACACGATGATCGACCACGATCGAAACGTGGGCGAGATGCTCGACTACCTGGACGAGATGGGGATCGCGGACAGCACGTTCGTCATGTACTCGACCGACAACGGGCCGCACATGAACACCTGGCCGGACGGCGCGATGACGCCGTTCCGGAGCGAGAAGGACACGAACTGGGAGGGCGCGTTCCGCGTCCCGCTCCTCGTTCGCTGGCCCGGAAAGATCCCGGCGGGCGTGATCAGCAACGAGCTCGTTCAGCACCACGACTGGCTTCCGACCTTCTGCGCGATCGCCGGCGACGCCGATATCCCCGAGAAGCTTCTCAAGGGGCACGAGGCGGGCGACAAGACGTTCAAGGTGCATACCGACGGGTACAATCTCCTCCCGTATCTGACCGGGAAGGACGAGGAGAGCCCGCGCGACGGGTTCATCTACTTCGACGATGACGGCAACCTGGTCGCGCTACGCTACGGGAACTGGAAGATGGTGTTCATGGAGCAGCGCTCGAAAGGCACGCTCGATCTCTGGGCGGAACCGTTCGTGCCGCTGCGAATCCCGAAGCTCTACAACCTGCGGACCGACCCGTACGAGCGCGCCGACATTACGTCCAACACCTATTGGGACTGGTACCTGAACAAGGCCTACATGATCATGGGCGCGCAGGCGATCGTGCAGAGGTTCCTGGAGACGTTCAAGGACTATCCACCGCGCCAGAAGGCGGCCTCGTTCACCATCGATCAGGCCGTGGAGAAGATGCGGGCGTCGTTCTCGAGTGGCAGGTGATCTCTCGCGATGCGTACGGGCGGCTCTTCCGGGCCGCCCGTACGCGCCA
>CAZWJE010000044.1:0-20823 GCA_964634395.1 uncultured Gemmatimonas sp.
AATCATCCGGGATCTACTGCTTCGTGATCGCCATCGTCCTCATCTTCGCGAACCCATTCTGGAACACGCTGCTGGCGCGTGTGGGCGGGTAGGCGAACTTGCTGATCGATCCGTTCATCGTCATCGCCCAACTCGTCAATTTCGGGCTGCTGGTCTGGCTGCTCCGGCGCCTCCTGTACGGCCCCGTCACCCGGGTGATGAAGGCCCGGGAGGCGCGGATCCGTGAGGAGGTGGAAGCCGCCCGGAAGCTTCGCGTCGCCGCCGACGCGGAGGGCGAGCGGTACCGGGCGCTGCTGGCCGATTTCGCGGCCGAGCGCGAAGACCGCCTGGCGGGTGTGCGTGCCGAGATGGACGAGCTTCGACAGAAACAGGTCCGCGAGACCCGTGCTGAAGTCAAGGAGCTGCGGGAGCGCTGGCATCACGCGCTCGCGCGGGAGCGCGAAGCATTCCTCCGCGAGTTGCGGACGCGCGTCGGTCAGGAGAGTGTGGCGGTGATCCGCCGGGCCTTCGAGGATCTCGCGGACGACGACCTGGAGGACCGCGTCGTGGCGCGCTTCGTCGAACGGGTCGGAACGATGAGCGCGGAGAATCGCGAGCGCCTCGCCGCCGCCGCGCGCGAGAACGGGGGCGGGTTCCGTCTGACGACCGCGTTCCCGGTCTCCGATCATCATCGGGCGGCGCTCACCGCGGCGCTCGCGGAGACGTTCGAGGTGGACGTGCCGCCGCGCTTCGATACGAACCCGGAGATCGTGGCCGGAGTCGAGTTGAGCGCCGGAGGGATGAAGGTCGCCTGGACCCTCGAGGACTACCTCCAGACGTTCGAGGAGGCGATGCGGGACATCCTGGCTGATGGGGACAACGGGGACAACGGGGCCGGCGGCGCCGATGGGGACGATGGGGACGATGGGTGAGGAGGTGCTCCGCGGGGAGTCCGGGCGGGCGGCGGCGATTCTCTCGCGGGCCGCCGAGCTCTCGCGGCCCGAACTCACCATCCAGGAGGTCGGGAGAGTGCATTCGGTGGCGCGGGGGACGGCTCGGGTCGTGGGGCTGCCCGGCATCCGTGCCGAAGAGCTGGTTCAGTTCCCCGGCGGCGTCAACGGGTTCGCCTTCAATCTGGACCCCGACGAGGTCGGCGTCATCCTTCTCGGCGACGGTCGGCTGATCGCCGCCGGGGACGAGGTGCATCGGACGGGGCGTGTGGCCGACGTCCCGGTGGGGCCCGGTCTGCTGGGCCGGGTCGTCGATCCGACGGGCGCCCCGCGCGACGGCGCCGGCCCCGTCCGATCCTCGCGGCGGTTCCTCATCGAACGCGAGGCCCAGCCGGTGATGAACCGGGCGCCCGTGGAAGTGCCACTCCGGACCGGAATCAAGGTGGTGGACGCGCTCGTCCCCATTGGGCGCGGGCAGCGGGAGCTGATCCTCGGGGATCGGCAGACGGGGAAGTCGGCGATCGCGCTCGACACGATCCTGAATCAGAAGGGACAGGACGTGATCTGCGTCTACTGCGCGATCGGGCAGCGGGCGGCCTCCGTCGCCAGCACCATCGCCGAGTTGAAGCGGCACAACGCGATGGATTACTGCGTGGTCGTCGTCGCGCTCGGGGAGGAGCCTCCCGGGCTCCAGTACACCGCGCCGTACGCCGCGACCAGTATCGCCGAGTTCTTCATGGAAGAAGGGCGGGACGTCCTCGTCGTCTATGACGATCTGACGCGCCACGCCCAGTCGTATCGCGAGCTTTCGCTCCTCCTCCGGCGACCGCCCGGACGCGAGGCGTTCCCGGGCGACATCTTCCACATCCACGCCCGGCTCCTCGAACGCGCGACACACCTGCGGCCGGAGTTCGGCGGCGGCTCGATGACGGCCCTCCCGATCGTCGAGACCGAGGCGCAGAACCTCTCCGCGTACATCCCCACGAACCTGATCTCCATCACGGACGGCCAGCTCTACCTGTCGCCGGACCTCTTCCAGAGGGGGATCCTGCCGGCCGTGGACGTGGGTCTCTCGGTTTCCCGGGTTGGTGGGAAGACACAGCTACCGGCCTATCGTTCGGTGGTTTCCGATCTCCGCCTCTCGTACAGCCAGTTCGAGGAGCTGGAGGCCTTCGCCCGTTTCGGCACACGCCTCGACGCGGACACCCGCCGCACGCTCGCGCGCGGCGAGCGGGTACGCGAGGTGTTGAAGCAGCCGCAGTACGCCACCGTTTCGGCGTCCGGGCAGGTCGTCACTCTCCTCGCCCTGACCGCGGGACTCCTGGATCGGCTCCCCCTCGCCCGGATCGCCGAGGCCGAGGAAGTCATCCAGGAGGTGGTGCGCACGGGGCTACCCGAGATCTGGAGACTGATCGACCGCGGGGATCGCCTGGCGGACCAGGACCGGGAGAAGGTTCTCGAACTCGTGGCCCACCGAATCGAAACCGCCTTCGACGTCGAGTCCGATGCGGACGGCTGACGCGATCCGGAGCCGCCTCGAGACCGCCGAGGACCTGCGCTCGATCGTGCGGACGATGAAGGGGCTCGCGATCGTGAGCATCCACCAGTACGAGGACGCCCTGACCTCGCTCGAGGAGTATTCGCGCGGCGTCAATCTGGGAATGCGGGCACTCCTCCACCTCCGTCCCGATGCCCTCCCGAGGATGGCCGGGTCGCGCGCGATTCGCCCGGGAGTCGTCGTTTTCGGGTCCGATCAGGGTCTCTGTGGAGCGTTCAGCGAGCAGATCGCGGCGCGTTATCTGGAACGGCGTGCCTCGGGTGGAGCCTTCGGTGCGGGCGGTCCGGTGCTCGCGGTCGGGGCGCGGGTGGCCAACCGCCTCGCCGACGGGGGCGTGCCGGTGGCGGAAGCGCTGACCCTCCCGGCGTCAGCGCCTCTGATGGCATCGCACGTGGGGGAGATTCTGGAGCGGATCGACTCGTGGCGCGCGTCCGGCGAGGTCGACGGCGTTCATCTGTTCTTCAACCGACCCCACCCGGGGACGATCTACCGTCCCCATGACGAAGTGCTCCTGCCACTGGATCTTTCGTGGCTGCGCGAGCTGGCTGCCGCACCCTGGCGGCCACGCGGGCTTCCCGCTCTCGCCACCGCTTGGGAACCGCTCTTCTCGGCGGTCATCCACGAGCACCTCTTCGTGTCGTTGATCCGGGCGTTGGCCGCGTCGCTCGCGAGCGAACACGCGGCGCGGCGCGCGGCGATGCATGCGGCGGAACGCAATATCGACGAGCGCCTGGCCGGGCTGCGCGGCGAGTTCAATCAGCATCGCCAGAGCGCCATCACCACCGAACTGCTGGACATCGTCTCCGGTTATGAAGTGCTGACGGGAGGGGAAGGGGACGGGTCGCGATGAGGGTGACTGTCGGACGCACCCCCGATGAAGCTCTGGCGTTTGTTGTCCGAAACTACAGGGAGCCGCCGTCCCTTCTCCGCGCGTCATCGACCGAGTCCTCATGCTGTCTTCCTTGCGGCGAATCTTCGTCTGGTCCTTCGTTCTCGGCGCGATCTCCTTCTCGATCGGTTTCCTGGGTCCCATGATCCTCGCGCCCGGAGCCAACCAGGGACCCCTGCTCGGGATCTTCATCACGGGTCCTCTCGGCGCTCTGATCGGCTTGGCGATTGGCCTTGGCCGTGAGTATCTGGGTCGTCGCGCGGGGCCGGTGGAGGTGCTCCGGGGCTGGAAGTCGAACGGTATGCCGAGCGAGTGGGCATCGACGTTTCTTCGGCCCGGCGCCATGGTGATCGGCGGCGTCCTGGTCGTCCGCGGGGCGATCGGGGTCGTTGAAGGGGAGGGTCGCGGAGCGGCGGCGTTGATCGTGGTCGCCGCGGCGATCATCTTTTACGGCGCGACCGGTCGCCGGCCCGGCTGGTTTTTCCGGTAGGTTCTCCGCGCGGACGTCCGTGGCCCGCGCGTGTTTCGGTGGTCCGCGCCCCGTGGTACCGAGGCACTGACGCGCCAGGATCATATGTTTGTCAGCCTGAAGAGGCCCTTCGCCCTTGGCCGAGGAAGACGGGGTTCGGACATCGCGCTCCGGGCCACCATCGTGTTCCTTGCCTTGATCGCGGCGACCGCGGCGGCGTTCTGGGGTCTTCTTTCGTTTCCGCCCGCCAATCCGGGTCGACCGCTCACCGAGTACCCGATTCCCGTCGGTCCGTGGACGATGTCCTGGAGCCCGACGGCCGAAGGCCCCGATATCGAACAGTCGGCGCAGTTGGGCGTCGTATTGTCGGTCATATCACTCGCGTCGGCGCTCGTCAGCATCCTGGGAGTAACGATCGGGCTCCTTCTTTGGAGGCAACGCATTGAACTCGATCACGAGCGCTATTTCGTGAGGCGAGCCGTTGGCGCGCGAAGTGATCAAATACTGGCCGAGGTGGCTGGCGAGGGTGGGTCATCATTCGCCGTTATCGTCGCCGGACTCATGTCGATCGCGATCGTCCTGCCGAGGCTCATTTCCCACACATTCCCCGGTGACGCTCACCTGGGATGGGGCTATGGATTGGCGCTCGTACCGACAGCCGGGCTGATCGTCTGGATCTGCCGGCTTGAAGTGCGGGCCGCGAACATTCCCATGTCGAATCGAAGAAGCCGGTTCGGCGATATTCTCTCGCCTCTGACCGTTGTCCTGGTCATCGGCTTCATGGCTTTGTCCGGGACACTGCTCCTGGTGAAGCATCCACCCGTTGAGGAGTCTCCATCCGCGACGAAGGCAGTCGTTGTCCAGGGCGCTGACGTCAGCGCGTACGATCCGGGCGAACGGGGTGCGGTGATCGAGGAGTGGCAGCGGCGGGCAGCTTCGCGGGGTATTTCGCTCGGCGTGGCAAGCGCTGGCACGTCGCGGGGCACCGGCATGCGGGACCTGCTCACCGTGGAATGCGGTCAATGTTCGCGTGGGGGCTTGTGGCTCCCCCTGCAGGCCGTACGCACGGAGTTCCACGCGGTTGCACCGGACACATTCTCCAAGCTGGACCGCACTGTGGTACAAGGCAGGGACTTCTCCTGGCGGCTTGACGGGGGTGCTTCTGGCCTGGCGATCGTGAACCAGACTTTGGCGAGGGAGCGGTTCGAGCGTGGTGAAGCGGTCGGGCGGAAGGTCAGCTTCAACCATTCGGACTGGATGACCGTCATCGGGGTGGTAAGCGATCGCGCGCATTCGCGCCACCTTACGGAGTACGAAGTCTTTCTGCCCGTCGGGCAGGCCGCCCCCGCCGACATCGAACTGGTATTCGAGTCGTCGTCTGGCGATCCATCTCTCACGATGGTCACGGCTCCGGAAAGGGCCAGCGTCGACGCCGCGCGAACGCTTCTCGATCTGTTCGAAGCGTATCACTGGGCGCGCGTGGTCTTGAGCCTGCTTGCGCTGATCGCGGTCGTACTGGTATGCGTCGGGTGCTCGATCACCGCCCGACGAGAGGCTGAATCGATGCTTTTCGAGTGCGGTGTCCGCAAAGCCATCGGCGCGCGTCGTCCCGATCTTGTCAGGTACTTCGCGGCACGAATCTGTATGCGCCTCGTTGTCGGGTTCGGCCTGGGCGCCTGGTTGTCGCTGTTTCTCGGGATCGGCCTCCACCGAGCGCCAGGAGCGGTTCCGCAACTCGACCTCTCGATATGGGGTTTGGTTGCTCTCCTTATGACGGGGACCGTGACCATTGCGTCGATACCTTCGTGCGTTGCGGCGATCAGGGCCTCCCCGGGGAAAGCACTCAGAGCACGGGCCTGACACGTGTCGGCGAGAGGGCGGGCACGCTCACGATTTCGCGCTGGAGACGGTCGGCGTACGACCCTGTTCCGCCGATGTCGAGTCGCGCCAGCCGTCCGACGTTCCGAATCGCGATACTCGTGTCTCGACGGGCATCGCCAAAATCGTTCGTCGTTCGAGGACGCCGCTGACTGTGCCGCATTGACGAATGAGCGCTGAACCTCGTGATCTGGGTTTCACCTACCGAACCCGAAAGTCCGGGGACGTGGAGATATTCCATCACGGGCGCCTGGCGACAACATTGCGAGGCACCCGGGCGGAGGACTTCAGACACGACACGCCGGACGAGCGAAGCGCCGAAGCCCAGCGACTGATGGCCCGCCTCACCGGGAACTACAAGCGTGGCAACGAACGCCACGCGAGGCGTCATCCACGCAATCGTTGATCACGAATGCGCCTGGCCGTCAGGCGCCCCTGGTGATTGGATACTGGTCCGCCATGCCGTTCTCCGGACGTCGCGAGATCCTGGTTGACACGCCGCCCGACGAGCGCGACATCCACGCCCACCAGCGCCAACTCGCCCGCCAGCATTTGGCCCGTCGGACCACCTCCGGCGATCATCACCGCATGATCGGTCATCACGACTCCCGGTTCAGGATGAGCGGGTAGTCTGACCTCGGGGCTGAGGGTTGCGGCAAGCCCTCGGGCGATCGACATTTCTGTCCGACCCACCCTATCAGACGAAGTTGGACTCGCACCTGGCCCGTTCTCGGAGGGGTGGCGACGCGGGCCGTGCGTCGTCGGGCCCGCAACGACTTCACGGGCCCGGGTCCGATCATCTCCTCGTCCACGGACCGGGTCGTCCGTCGGACGGCTCACCATCCGGTCACGGAGCGGCCTGGCTGCTCGAGGGCCGCCACGTCAGCGGTGTCGCCCGGTCAACCCGGACGCCGCGAGCGCTCGTCGACGGATCCGTGGTCCTGATACTGGCCAGTCAGGCGCGAACCTCCTGACTACTGGCGACACGCTGAGGCAAACCCGATTCCGCGTGAAAGGGGGTCAGGCTCAATGAAATCGTTGCGTATCGGCCTTCTCGCACTGATGGTGCTGGCACCCGCGCGCCTCATCGCCCAGGACGGCTACCCTGAACCCCGGCCCGCCACGGCCGGCTCTCCGCGCGGGTCAGAGTTCTGGGTTCCATTCGCCAGCCTGGCGACACCGGGATTGGGGCAGTTCCTCCACGGAGACGTGGCGGCCGGCGCGGCGTTCGCCGGCACCGCGCTGACCGGCTATATGCTGATGGGTACCGGGGATGCCTCGGGGGACGGCAAGCCGCGTCTCGCGCGGGACCAACTCGCCAGCGTAGGCGCGCATCTCGTCGTCACCACCGGATTCCTCAGCGCGTGGGACGCGTTCCATCGGGCCGTCCCTCTCCGGAAGGCCCGGGGCGAATACGGCTTCCTCGAAGATCCACAGACGGTCCGGGAACTCCTCACGGCCCCGTTCGACACCCGGTTCCTGCGAGAGTGGACGACCTGGCTGGACCTCGCCGCTTCCGTGGGAGTGCTGGCCGTCGCGCTCAACGCTGATGCGTCAACGCCGCCATACCACCCGTTCGGCCTGAACGACGCGGCGTTCGCCGCGAGCCTTTCGATGAACGCGGCCGTTGGCGAAGAGGCGTTCTTCCGCGGTTACCTTCTACCGCTCCTGCAGCAGAACATGGGCGGCCGCTTCTGGCTCGCGAACGGGACGCAGGCACTGATCTTCACCGCCGGCCACCTGCCCAACAACCCCTCGCGTGGGTTCGTGGCGTATCTGGCGGCCTGGGCGATGTGGGAAGGCTGGCTCACGCGGCGCAACGCGTACAGCGTTCGGGAATCCGTGTTCCACCATTTCTGGTACGACGCGGCAGTGGTGACCGCGGCGCTCTTGCTGGATGAATCGGAGGTGGCCGTGAGGATCGTTTCGCCACCCATCCGTTTCTAGAAGGTTGTCAGCGCGTCGATCCGAGCGACCTTGCGGAGAGTGAGCCCGGCTCCGGAGTGCGGCGCCTCCGGAGCCGGGTTCCCGATGAACGGCCCCCAGGGCGCCCCATCTCCGTGAAATGTTCTTCTCGCCGATGATCCTGACCGGATCGTCCGCCGAGTCGATGCACGCTCGGGGAAGAAACGGCACTGGTCACCCGCTTACACCAGTCCGAGCGCGACCATCGCCCGCGCGACCTTGATGTAACCGCCGATGTTGGCGCCGTTTACATAGTTGCCGGGTGTTCCGAACTCTTCCGCCATCTCGAAGCACGACTTGTGGATGCCGGACATGATCTCGGCCAGCCGCCTTTCGGTGTGCTCGAACGACCACGAGTCGCGGCTCGCGTTCTGTTGCATTTCCAGCGCGGAGGTCGCCACGCCCCCGGCGTTCGCCGCCTTGCCGGGTCCGAACATCACTCCCGCTTCCAGAAGCATCTTCGTCGCGTCGGGAGTGGTTGGCATGTTCGCCCCTTCAGCGATGAGTCCGCATCCGTTCTTGATGAGCAGGCGCGCGTCGTGGCCGTTGAGCTCGTTCTGTGTGGCGCACGGTAGCGCGATGTCGCAGGGTACCTCCCAGATATTCCCGTTCGGCACGTAGCGCGCGTTCTTGTGATAGTTCTGGTACAACTCGATGCGCGCCCGTTCCACTTCCTTGAGTCGCTTCACTACGTCCAGGTCGATCCCGTTCGGATCGTGGATGTAGCCGCACGAGTCCGAGCAGGCCACGACCTTGCCCCCAAGGCTGTGGACCTTTTCGATCGTGTAGATGGCGACATTGCCGGCACCGGACACGACACACGTTTTCCCTTCCAGCGTCTCACCGCGAACCTTCAACATTTCCTGGACGAAATAGCCGAGTCCATAGCCGGTGGCTTCACGACGTACCAGCGAACCGCCCCAGTCGAGTCCCTTGCCGGTCAATACCCCGGACTCGTAGCGATTCGTGATCCGCTTGTACTGCCCGAACAGATAGCCGATCTCGCGTCCGCCCACGCCAATGTCGCCGGCGGGCACGTCCGTGTACTCGCCGATATGTCGATACAGCTCCGTCATCAGGCTCTGACAGAAACGCATGACCTCGCGATCCGAGCGTCCTTTCGGGTCGAAATCCGAGCCGCCCTTTCCGCCACCGATCGGCATGCCCGTCAACGCGTTCTTGAAGACCTGCTCGAAACCCAGGAACTTGATGACGCTCAGGTTGACGGAAGGGTGGAACCGCAGGCCGCCCTTGTATGGACCCAACGCGCTATTGAACTCGACGCGGAAGGCGCGATTGATATGCACCTCGCCTTTGTCGTCGGTCCAGGGCACGCGAAAGATGATCTGACGTTCCGGCTCACAGATGCGTTCGATGATCTTGTACTCGCGCAGTTCCGGGTACTTCGCCAGCACCGGTCCAAGCGAGCCCAGCACTTCCACCACCGCCTGGTGGAATTCGATCTCTCCGGGATTCCTGCGAATGATCTCGTGATACAGCGGTCCCAGTTTCTCGTCGAGCAAATGCCCCATCACGGCTCCGATCACGGCTGAGGGTGAGAAAACCGCCGCCGACGGCACAACGCGTCGGCAGCATGTGTTCCTATGCTCGCGACGGAATTCGCGCAAGGGTGGGCCCGCTGGATACCACTGGGGGATGATCCGAAGAACGCGTGTGGAGCGATGGACTCGCGCGGGATGTTCCGGATAGATTCCGGAGGGAAGGAACCCGGTCCTCAGGCGGCGGCCGCTCTGACGGATCTCTGCCCGAGGCGGTAGAGGGGATACGATCGCGTCGGCTTCGAGCCGCCTCCCAATGTCAGGAGTCCTGGTCGCCGGTCCGTTCCGAGGAATCCGGGGACATCGTGGTGGACGTGGGGTCGAGCACGGCCAGCGCCTCGACGAGGGCCGCCGCCACGGCGGCCTGAACGACCCGCAGCAGCTCAGTGCCGGCCGGATCCAGCGTCGCGGGTGAGGATCCCCCGCCGGGATCCCGATGCCCCGTTTCGAGCCAGCCGGTGGATCGATGGATTACCCCCGGGTCACTCGGTTCGGTCGCCTCGGCCGGGCTCTTCCCCGAAGACGAACGTGGACGTCCGCTCCGATCCGCCGCCGGAGGATTTTCCAGCGCGAACATCATCGGGTCCTCCTCAGAAGCGGGCGTGTCCACGCCAGTGGCCGCCTCCCCGAGTGCCTCGATCGCGCGCCGGACGCGCTCGGGGCCCCAGTCGCCGCTCTCGAACCAGGGGCGCGGTTCGATCACCTGCACGGCCCGCGGGATGAGCCTGACACCGTACTCATCAGTACCCGGATCGTGATACGGCTCGAGCTCCATGGAGACCCGAACCGTCGCGCCGTGACCGACCCGGGTCTCCGGCGTGAGGCCGGCGCCGACACGGTCGAAGAGAAGCGGCGGCCGATCCGACCGGATCCCCCGAAAGATGAATCCGCCATCCTTCTCTTCGGTCCATGGGTCACGGCGGCGGGGAACGGTCGGACGTTCCGCCGCGGGTATGTCATCTCCCGGGTTCTCCACCGGGTAGGCGGCGATGGCGTCCTCCGCGAGGGCGCGGGCCTCCGCCATCACCGGTTCGATCCGCGCGATCAGCGTGTGAGCGGCGGTCGCTTCCAGGCGTAGATCCAGGTGGTATCCTCCGTCCGCGCCTTCGTGCAGCGCGGGGAGTACGGCCAGGGCGACCGGCGTGGTAACGCGCGGCGGTGGCTTCGAGGGCTCCGTCACCGGGGGGCCGTCCTTCCTGAAGAATCGGTTGAAGGCCACCTGGCCCAACGGTCCGTGATGCCGCGGGCGGTGTCTCCAGCGATTCCTTCAGGAGCCGTGCCGTGAGGGCGAGCCAGGGGGAACGGGGCCGTCGAACGGCGAATCCGGGGAAAGTGCCTCTACACCCGGGACGTCCGGCCCCCCCCTCACCCTCGGAAGATGAAGTATACCGCGCCCACCATGCACAGCCCCGCCCAGAGAAAGTTGAGGGACAACGGCTGCCGCATGTACAGGATCGCGAAAGGGACGAATACCGTCAGGGCGATGACCTCCTGGAGGATCTTGAGCTGTGGGAGCGTCATCGTGGTGAAGCCGATACGGTTCGCCGGAACCTGCAGGAGGTACTCGAAGAGCGCGACTCCCCAGCTGATGAGTGCCGCGATGTACCACGGGCGATGGCCGAGCTCACGGAGATGCCCGTACCACGCGAACGTCATGAAAATGTTGGAGAGCGTGAGCAGACTGATGGTGCGAACGAAGACGGACATCGACGTGAACTCTCAGCGCCGGCGGTGACGATGACTTCGGGACCGGCGACAAGCTACGCGCGTTTCTTCGTTGGGGAAGCGGTCGGCCTCACATGGCTTCAGGGCGTTCGTTATGCCTCTCGCGTGGCGATCCACCAGGTCGTGCCGCCCGGGTCCCTTGGGGCGCGCCGCCCATCGATACCCTTCGACCCCGGCGGAGCTACGCGGGAGACGAAATGAGCGAGTAGCCCAGCCAGACGGCCGCGAGTCCGAGCAAGACGCTCGCCGTCACGTAGCCTCCCGCCATGAGCGGTTCATTCCGCCGGATCAGATAGAACGTTTCCAGGCCGAACGCCGAGAACGTCGTGAAGCCGCCGCAGATTCCCGTGAAGAGGAAAAGGCGAACATCGGACGAGAACCATCCCTGTTTGATCGCGAGTCCGCCAAGGACCCCGATCACCAGACAGCCGGTCAGGTTGACGACAAAGGTACCGGCGGGGAACCGCCATCCCGGGGTCTGCTGGAGCACCCAACCGGAGAGAGCCCATCGCGCGACGGAGCCCAGAGCACCGCCGAACGCGACGAGGATCAGGGGAGGCATGAAGGTTCAGTATCCGGAGTTGATGGGTGCGGCGACTCTCCGCCGGGGCGTTGCCCGGCACCGTGCCGGACGGTTCGTCCCTCCGCTTCTTCGGTGTCGCCGGTTCGATCGGCGGCCGAACGTCGCGGTGGCTCGCGGAGATCGATACTCCACTGGCCGTCCGGAGTGCGCCGGAGGATCGGCGCCGGGTACGGATTCGTCATTACGGATTCGTCATTGTCGTGACAGTCTGAGACTGGATGCCCTCCGGGTCTCGGTGACGAGCGACCGGGTCGCCGGGCGCCCATCGTTGGGGTCGAAGGAAGCGAACTCGATCAAGTTGGCGAAGCGATGTCACCGGAGAGGTTGGCCCCGGTTTCGGCTTGGTCACGGGAGCGGGGGTCGCTCACGCCTGGAAGCGTCAGTTCCCCGGGAGAGGGTAGGGAGTCGGTTTCCCCGCGAGAGGATCCTCCGGAGCGAGCAGCGTCAGCATCGCGTCGATCTGGTCATCGTATTTGTTGATGAGACTTTTCGCGAGAAGCCGCAGGACGCGAAGGTTCGTCGCGCTGGCGTCGTCCATGTCGTCGTTCCCCTCATTGAGCGTCGTTTGCAGTCGGAGGAACCGGCCAGGTCCGTTGAGCATCTTCATGATGTTCTCGACCTGGTAGTTGACGGTGTCGCTGACGCCATCGAAAACGACGTTGAGGATCGGTTGTGCCCATCTCGCGAGCCCCCATGAGGCGGCCTCCTCGTGCAGGATGGGACGGGTCAGTTCACCCGTGCCGAGGGAGAGCATGACGAGGTCGGAAGGGTTCGCCCCGTGGTCACAGATCGCCTCGACGAGCGCGCACGCCGCCGGGTTGTTGGCGAACACACCGCCATCGACGAGCGAGACGGGCAGCTCGTTCGGCTTCGCGCTGATCCGGGCCGGCTCGAAGTAGGTCGGGGCGGCCGAGGTCGCGCGGGCCGCGTCCGCGAGGAGGAAGTCACGGCGACTGTCGCTCGCGGCGGAGAGGCTCTTGAAGAAATGCGGTTCCCGCAGCTCGATGTCGTACGACGTGATGAGCACGTGGGTCAGCGTCTCTGAAAGTCGTCGTTCGGCGAACCGGTCCTTCAGCGTTCGATCGATCCCTTCGCTCGGGTACTTTTCTTCGCCGAGCCCGCCCACGGAGCGCACCCGGTGCCAGACCGATCGGTTGAAGATCTCCGGTCCGTCCTTTTCATAGAAGCCGACGAGTTCCTCGGCGGTGAACGCCGGACGCCCGTCCTCGTT
The DNA here is from genome assembly GCA_964634395.1 of uncultured Gemmatimonas sp. Classification (GTDB taxonomy): domain Bacteria; phylum Gemmatimonadota; class Gemmatimonadetes; order Longimicrobiales; family Longimicrobiaceae; genus WHSP01. The sequence continues at coordinate 12,787 of CAZWJE010000044.1, forward strand.
CGCCGCGACCAGACCCAGGCCCAGGATGCCCCCGGTCGAGGTTCCCGCGATGAGATCGAAAAGGTCCGAGATTCGCTTGCCGGATCGTCGTTCCATCTCGGCCAGGATCAGCGCGGGGATGATCCCCCGGATCCCGCCACCGTCGATGGAAAGGATACGGAACGCCATGGCTCTACTCCGGTCGAAAGGTGAGAACGGCGGAATCGTCCGCTTCCTGTGGACAGCCTCGGCAGCCCTCCACATTTTCGTCACCGCGGGGCCGCGTCCCCCGGCATCGGACCCGCACGCGGAAAGGATCGGCGGGCGGGAATGACCATTCATCTCTTTGAAAGGACGGAATGATCGATCGGTTTCGCGGATGCCTGCTCGGCCTGGCCGTCGGCGACGCGCTCGGCGCGCAGGTCGAGTTCTCCGAGCCGGGTACCTTTCCGCCCGTGACCCGGATGGAAGGCGGCGGGCCATTCAACCTCCAACCCGGGGAATGGACCGATGATACCTCGATGGCGTTGTGTCTCGCCGAAAGCCTGCTCGAGCGATCCGGCTTCGATGCGCACGACCAGATGACGAGGTACGTTTCCTGGTGGCGCGAGGGCCATCTCTCGTCCACGGGCGAGTGCTTCGACATCGGGAATACCGTCCGCGGCTCGTTGGGCCGATTCCTGAGAACGGGAGATCCGTTCGCCGGCCCGGACGATCCCGCGACCGCGGGCAATGGATCGCTCATGCGGCTCGCGCCCGTTCCGATGTTCTACGCGGCGGATCCGGAAACCGCGATCGCCCGAGCCGCCGAGAGCTCCCGGACGACCCATGGAGCGGCGGAGGCGATCGATCGCTGCGTTCGATTCGCGAGAATCCTGGCCGACGCGCTCCACGGGGCCTCGAAGACGGAATTGCTCCGCGGGGTGCCGGTCACCTCGCGACCCCGTTCCAGCGGCCACGTGGTGGACACGTTCGACGCGGCGCTGTGGGCGTTCGCGACGACGGGCGGTTTCCGCGAGGCACTGCTCGCGGCCGTCAATCTGGGTGGTGACGCGGATACCGTCGGCGCGGTCTGTGGCCAGCTCGCGGGAGCCCACTACGGGGAGCGGTCGATCCCCCGCGAATGGCTGGAGCCGCTCGCGATGCGCCGATATATCGACGACCAGGCCGCGAGGCTGTATTCGGCGGCGTTCCCGTCGCGACCGGGCTGACCACCATCCACATCGATCTCAGCCACCGTCCATATCCATCCCGAGGACGGGGCGTTCGGTCAGGTTCGTTCGCGCTTGATCCGGTGGGCGACCGATGGCGATGAGCCGGGAGAGGATCGCCGGGCGGGGAACGATCCGGATCAGGCCGTCGACGAGCCACCTGCCGATCGGGTTCGTGATCATTCCGGCGCGGGCATTGGCGCGGGCGAGCCGCACGATCTTCCCGGTCCGTTCCGCGCGTTCGCGCTCGTAGGCGCGTAGCCCGGCCTCGAGAACCATTGGATCGATCGGGCGCGCCGGACCACCCAGGTGATCGGCGAGGACGACCGCGTCCTCCAGTGCCTGTGCCGCGCCCTGGCCGGCGTGTGGAAGCATCGGGTGGGCCGCGTCGCCGAGGAGCGTCACCGGTCCCGCTCCCCAATCGGTGATCGGTTCACGATCGAATAGTTCGTCGAGCCGCATCTCCTCGGGCCGGGTCGTCATCGCGATCAAGCGGAACTCACCGGCGAACCCGCGAATCGCCCGGTCGCGTACGGACTCGATGTCGGAAGGGCCATCCATCGCCAGCGCGCGCGGCATTGAAATGAACCAGTAGACCGTCGACCCGCCCGCCCTGGCGAGCCCCGCCTCGATCCCGCGTCCGAAGTACTGCCGACCGCTCGCGGCGCCCATCAGGTGGGCGACACCGGTGGCGACGCCGCGCAGCGCGAAGACCCCGGTCGGCCTCGGCGGTGTCTCGTCGGGGTGCAATCGCCGACGAACGAATGACGCGACGCCGTCGGCGCCGACAAGCAGGCGCCCGTGAACCCGCCGGCCATCGCTTAGCATCGCTTCCACGCCACCGTCCACCGCCGTGAAGTCGCTGACGTCACTCGCCAGCATCAGCGCATTCGGGCCGAGTGCTTCAAGCAACGCCCCGTGCAGGGTTCGCCGGAGTGCCATGACCGTCGGTTCACCGAGTGCGTCGGTCACCGGACCGAGGTCGAACTCGCGCAGGAGGCGTCCGTCCGTCCGGCTGATCGCGCCGTTTGTCGCGACGCCGCCTTCCGCGATTACCCGGTCCGCGACCCCGAGTCGTCGCAGCGCCCAGACCGCGTTCGGCGCCAGGAGAAGCGCGAAACCCAGCTCGCGCGGGTTCGGTGCGCGTTCGATCACACGCACGGACCAGCCGGCGTTCCGGAGCGCGATACCCGCCGCGAGACCCCCGATCCCCGCGCCGACGATGAGTGCGTCGGCCCGGAGGTCGCTCGTCAGATCCATCGCCGCACCTTCGCGGTGTATTCCTCGTAATCCCCGCCGAAACGCGCTCGCAGCACTCGCTCTTCGGGGATGACCTGAAAACGGGTGACCCAGCCGACATATACGGGGATGAGCACCACCGCCCACCAGCTGCCCAGCCAGACCGCCCAGCCGATCAGGATGATCGCGAGCCCCAGATACATCGGGTTCCGGGTGAACCGGTAGACTCCGTCACGCACCAGGGCGGAGGCCTCTTCGGGCGCCATCGGGTTCGGTGTGGTGCCGTGTCGGACGAACGCGCGGACCCCCGCCGCCGCCGTTGCCACGCCGACGAGCGCAAGGCAGGCGGCGAGCGCCCCACGACCCGGGAATCCACGGCCGGCGCCGGGGAGAACAGCGGCCGTCAACCACATCCCCACGGCGATGATCCCCATGACCACGGGCGGCGGAACCTTCAGCTCGAATGCGTCCATCGACTTTCAACTCCGGGTAAGGCCCCGGTCCGGTGGGCCGCGGCGTCCGATGACCAACCACCTCCCGACCTCAGGATCTCGCGTGCTTCGGCGCATCCCCATCCGGATCGGGTAACGGGGCTCTCCACCACCAGGAGAAAACGGTCGGAACCCCCGGACACCCGATCCCCGCCCGCAATGTTTGTCCTCTACAGAGGACATCATCGCCAGCTCGGTCGGTGCCAGCATGCTTCGTAAGTCACATGAACGGATCGACTTACGAAATAGTGAAGGAGATGGACCGGCCCCTGCCAATGCAGGGTCACGGCACACTCACCTTATCGGAGAGATTCAAGATGAGACGCTCAAATTTCGCCATCGCGATCGTCGTCGCCGCCACCTTCTCGGGTGCGGGCGTGGCGTCCGCCCAGACCGGAGGGGGCGCCGGAACGTTCGGTCTCGCCCCTTTCGCGGGATACCTGGTCAGCGAATCCTTGATTGAAGGACCCCTCGGCACCTCGCTTGGATCCGCCTCCGGGCCAGTGATCGGTGGGCAGTTGAGCCTCCCGCTCGGCGGGTGGGTCTCCCTGGTCGGGACCGTGGCGTACGGGGGCGCGGATCTCGAAGCGGGGGTTCCGATTCTCGGGGGTGTTTCCGTGGGTGACACGGAAACCTGGCTCTTTGACGGCACATTCGAGTTGCGGCCGGACTGGGACGATGGAGGCGCCCGGGTGATCCCCGTGGTGCAGCTGGGCGCCGGCGCGATCGACAGGCGGTTGAGTGTCGGAGGGATCGACGCGACGAGCACCGACTTCGTGGTGGCCGGCGGCGCGGGCTTCGACATCCCGGTCGGCGCTGGAATGTCGATCCGACTGCTCGCCCGGGATCTCTACGGCAAGGCCGATTTCGGAAGCATCGGTTCGGTTCGGGCGCGTACCGACGAGGTGCATACGATGTCGTTCAGCGCGGGGCTGCGTTTCGGGTTCTGAGTCGGGCGGGGAAGCGGTGCACGGATCGCGACGCGCAGGTCTCGGAGCGGCGACCGTGACTTCGGGTCGCCGCCCGAACCATCTCAGCGACCCGACGGTTCCGCTTCGTCGAGAATCAGTCGGAAGTGGTGGGAGGAGATGACCATCCTCCGGACGAGGTAGAACCGGTGCGCCGCGTGACGCTGTACCCCCGAATCCAGTTCGAGGGTGCGGCACCCGGCGGCGCGCGCCCTCTCTTCCAGCCAGTCGAAGAGACGCTCGCCGTATCCGCGGGAACGTCGTGCCGAGTCGGTGACGAGGTCGTCCACGTAGAGATGCGGACCACTGTACAGGTTCTCCAGAAACCGGTAGCCGGCGACGGAGCGGACTTCACCGTCGTCGGTGAGGAGGGCAAGGTGGTAGCCAGCCGCCATCTGTCGTCGAACCTTCCGGACGAAGTCGTCCTCGACGAGATGCGGCCGGAGCTGGCGCATCACGGGAAAACACCGCTGGATTTCGGCGTCGGTTTCCGCGTCGCGGATATCTTCCATCAATCTCGTTCTCGCTCCCCGGCGAAGTCGGCGTGGGTTCGCGGGTCATTCGGTCGCGGGTGATCCACCGGCACTCCCCGGGGATCGGTCACGACTCGACCTTATGGAGCTTCGAGCACTCGCGGGTCGCTTCAGGCATTCGCGCGTCGCAGGATCACGTGCGTCGCCGCCTCTGACGCGACGAACTCCGCGCATTCGTATCCCGCCGCCCGCGCGTCGACGCCGGCGAAGAGCCGCTCTCCCGCGCCCAGGAGAGTCGGAGAGATGGCGATGTGAAGCTCATCGATGAGGCCCGTCTCGAGGTACTGGCGGATAGTCTCCACGCCTCCGCCGATCCGCACGTCCCCGCCGCCAGCGGCCTCACGCGCCCGATCGAGCGCCTCGTGGATCCCACCGGTCACGAAGTGGAAGGTCGTTCCGCCCTCCATCACGAGGGGCGGCCGCGCGTGATGGGTCAGCACGAAGGTGGGAACATGATAGGGAGGATTATCTCCCCACCAGCCCTTCCATTCGAGATCGGGCCAGGGGCCACGAACCGGTCCGAACATGTTCCGTCCGAGGATCCAGGCGCCGATATCGCGGAACCCGCGGGCCGCGAAGGATTCGTCGATCCCGGTCGTTCCGTCCTCGCCGCCGAATACGTTGCGCTGGAACGTCCGGGTCGGGTATGCCCAGCCGTGCAGTTCCTCGCCGCCGACGCCAAGCGGATGGTCGAGGCTCTGGTCCGGCCCGGCGCCGAATCCATCGAGCGAAATGCTGAAGCTCTCGACGCGAACGCGTGTCATCAGGGACTCCTCGTCGGGGTGGAGCGCGTGTTCCACGTTTCTCGCTGGTCGTCCCGCGGTCCATGATTTCGACATCCGATCGGAAATCGCTGACGAGTAAGATGACGGACTCGGTAGCATCGCGAAACGGATTCGCCGCCTTGCTCCGCCATGGCCGGCGTGATCGACGGGGCCGTTCCGCGGTGAGGACGAGGTTCACGGTGTCCCCGCGGGCGTCTCCTCGCTATAGTCCGGGGAATCGTGCAGGTACACGACAACGACCTCGACATCAGGATGGAAAGACTGTTCGATCGGACACCGCCGACGTCGCCAGAGATGACGGCCGATCCTCCGCGTTCCGCCGTCGTGCTGGGACGATCCATCATCGTGGCCAGCGGCGCCGCCGCGCCTTCCGGCTGGGACGACGCCCCTCGGATCGTGATCGACGCCGCCGCCCTGGCCGAGCCGGACCCGGTGGTCTCCGCGCTGCGCGACGCATGGACCACGCGAACTCCGGTCGTGATCGAGATGGGCGTCGACCCGGCCCGGTTCCGCCGGCCCGAGACCTCCGATCTGCCGCTCTGGAGCCTTGGCCCCGGCTGGACTCCAACGGCCGACGATCTCCATTTCCTCGTATGGTCGAACAGTTATGACGCTCGCGGCGGCGGCGAGCCGATCTGGTGGTGGGCCCAGAAGGCGGCCCGACTGGGCGCGACCGTGGGTGGCCCCGCAGACATCCTCCTGCCGGATGGTGTCCCCGCGTGGATCGACGGCGGCCCGCGCGCGCCGCTCGGAGAGGCGGGTCCACGACGCGCCACGACGAGCGGGCGCGAGGGATACGCCGCCGTCCTGGATGGCGCGCTGCTCATCCATCGGGAGTCCGTCGAGTTCGGAGATCTGCTTTCCCAGCCCGCGCCGGTCGATCTGATCGCTGACCTCGCGCCGGACCAGCGGGCGGCGGTCGGGCATTCCTCCGGACCCGCCCGCGTCATCGCCCCGGCCGGCTCCGGCAAGACCCGCGTGCTCACCGAACGCTACCGGCACCTGCTGACCGACCGCGGCTATGAGCGATCGGGCCTTCTGGCGGTGGCGTACAACCGGAAGGCACAGGAGGAGATGAGCTCCCGGTTGCGCGGCCTTCATTCGCGGATTCGCACGCTGAACAGCTGGGGATACGCCATCCTGGAGAAGTCGCTCGGATTCCGGCCGAGATTGCTCGACGAGAGCGAGGTCCGGGATATCATCCGAGGTCTGGTGCCCATTCGGCAGCAGCGGGTCAATACGGATCCGCTCGCCCCCTACCTCGACGGGCTTTCGCTCATCCGGCTCGGGCTTCGTCATCCTGAAGAAGTCGAGGATGAGGTCGACGACGTTCCGGGCCTGGCCGGCGCCTTCGAACCCTACCGCGAGGAACTGCGGCGACGTGACGCGATCGACTTCGACGAACAGATCTACGGCGCGGTCGAGGCGCTCGTGCGGGACGGCGACTTCCGGCGCCGCGTCCAGGAACTTCACCGCCATCTCCTGGTCGATGAGTTCCAGGATCTCACGCCCGCGCACGTGCTGCTCGTCCGGCTGGCCGCCGGTCCGCAGGCGGATGTCTTCGGTGTCGGCGACGACGACCAGGTCATCTACGGGCACGCCGGCGCGGACCCGCGATTCCTGATCGACTTCCGGGAGTATTTTCCGGGCGCGGGCGAGCATGCGCTGGAGGTCAATTATCGTTGCGCGGCGCCGATCACCGAGGCCGCCCGCACATTGCTCTCCTACAACGATGTGCGCGTGTCGAAGGAGATCCGACCCGGCCCCGCCGCGGACCCGGACCCGGCCGCGTTGATGATCGACCTTCACGACGTCGATACGGGAGCGGAATCCACCGTCGATACCATCCGCCGCTGGCTTCGTGAAGCGGGTGCGACACCGTCGTCGATCGCGGTGCTCACCCGCACGAACTCGCTGCTCCTCGCGCCGCACGTGGCGCTGGCCGAAGCGGACGTGCCGATCGATTCGGGGGTGGGCGACGAGGTGCTCGGCCGGCTCGGCGTGCGCGCGGCTCTCGCTTACCTCCGCATCGCGATCTCCTCCGGTGGTCTGGCCGGCGATGATCTCATCGAGGTCTATCGCCGCCCCAGTCGCGGGATGCCGCGGTGGATCACCAAATGGCTGAAGAACTGCCGGTCGATCGGCGACATCAGGCGGGCGGCGGCCCGGATCGACGATCCGAAGGTGTCCGCCAAACTGGAGGACCTCGCCGCCGACCTCGAGCGACTGAGCCGGCTCGCGGCGAAAGGCGCGTCGACGCGGGAGCTTCTGCAGGCCGTCCGCGATGAAGTCGGGCTCGGCTCGGCGATGACGCTGCTCGACAGCACGGGAGGCGCGGCCGGATCGCATCTCGACGATCTGGAAGGCCTCCTCCAGGTGGCCGATCTGCACCCGGACGCGACGACCTTCGAGGACTGGCTCTTCCGCGTCCTGCGCCGCGAGCACACCGCTGGCGGTGTCACCCTCGCGACCATCCACAAGGTCAAGGGGCGGGAGTGGGATCGGGTCATCGTGTTCGGCGCGACCGAGGGCCTGATGCCGCACAGGCTGGCGAACGACCGGGAAGAAGAGCGGCGGGTCTTCCACGTCGGTATCACCCGCGGGCGACTCAGTGTGCGGGTGCTCGCCGACCGCGAGCGGCCTTCGCGTTTCCTCGCCGAACTGGACGGATCGGCCCCGCGCGAAGTACCGTCTTCCCGCTCACGGCCATACCGTGGCCCGGCGACGGCGACGGCCCGGGTCCCGAGCGACGCGCGAAGCTCGACCGCCACCGCGGCCGGCGCTCGCCGTGACCCGGCGGATCGAGAGACGCGAGCCAGTGACCCTGGAGT